>JBBSFD010000024.1:0-47391 GCA_038239115.1 Candidatus Limnocylindrales bacterium
GCTGCGGCTTCAATCACCGGCACCGTACTGGATGGCTGGAGGGTCAAGGTGGTCCTGCTTTAGCCGATCATTCCGCCCCTGGGTGGGTCCGTTTCACGCTATCACTCGCAACGATCGACGCGCCCCTGGACGAGGCGTCCACTGAAAGGACGAATGGACATGGCTAGTACTAAGAACGTCTGGACCGAGGAAGAACGTGCGGCCGCGCAGGAGACCGTGCGAGAGCGCAAGAGGTCGACCAAGCTCAGCCCCGAGCAGGAGCGCGCCGAAGGCGAGGCTGACGTCCAGGCCAAAATCGCCGGGATGCCCGCGGACGACAAGGCGATGGCGACCCGAATCCACAAGCTGGTTCTCGAGGCCGTCCCGACGCTCGCCCCGAAGACGTATTACGGGATGCCGGCGTACGCCAGGGACGGCAAGGTGATCTGCTTCTTCAAGCCGAAGTCGAAGTTCAAGGTGCGTTACTCGACCTTCGAATTCCAGACTGACGCGGGGCTCGACGACGGCCACATGTGGCCGGTGTCCTTCGCGGTGCTGAAGTTGACGCCGGCCACTGAGAAGCAGATCGCCGAGCTGGTCAAGAAGGGCGTCAAGCAGCCGTAGCGCCCATGCCGGCGTCAGGCGCCGGCGTCGCCGAAGGTCGCCCGTCCGGCCGGTCGATACGTCTGGATCGTCACTCCCGACGGCGTTGTCCTGGACTCGAGCAGGGTCAGGGCGTGTGTCTGCCCCTGTTCCGGGAACAGCCGCATCCCGCCACCTAGGACGACCGGGAAGAACAGGAGATTCAGCTCGTCGACGAGGTCGCGTTCCAGCAGCCAACGCAGCAGGACCCCGCTGCCATGGACCTGGAGCTCGCGTCCCTGCTTCGCTTTGAGCTCGCGCACCGCCGTCTCGACGTCGGTGTCGATGACGTGGGTGTTCTGCCACGCCGGGTCCTTGAGCGTGGTCGACGGGACGTACTTCGGGTGCACGTTGATCCCGTGGGAGACGACACCGCCCCGGTCGTGACTCGGCCAGTACGCTGCCCAGATATCCCAGGTCACGCGGCCGAGCAGCAACGCGTCTGTGCGCTCGTACACCGAGGTGATGAACTGCCCGGTCTCATCGTCGAAGAGCGGCTCGCTCCAACCGCCTCGGTCGAAGCCGCCGCGTCGATCCTCGCCCGGCATTCCGGGACCCTGGTACACGCCGTCCACGCTCAGGAACATCGTTGCGGTCAGCTTCACGGTCGTCAGTCCTTCGTATCGTGGCTCGCGATTACGTCATATCAGGCTAGCTGATCAGGAGCTACTGGCCAGGGCGACCATCGTCTGCCCGACCCGGCGAGCTGAGGCCTGACGCTCCCTACCCTGCCTCGAACGCGAGTGCGAAGTCCTCTGAGGGCCCGGCGTGGCCGGCCGACTCCTCTGCGGTGTGGGTGCGCGCGAAGCTGAGGTGGGCCGCCTCGTGACGGACGACCTCCCGGAGCTCCGCCCGGGGCGTCCAGTTGGCGAAGATCCAGATGATCGTCGGGTAGTCGGTTGTGTAGGAGCCCATGAAGCCATAGCGCAGCCCGCGTTTGGGCGGCGGCTCGACCGTGTCGACGAAGACGATCGACGCCTCGGGCACATCGAGCTGTCGACAGGCTTCGCTCAGGGCGACCAGAGCTGCCCCGACGTACGCTGCGTCCGGACGGGCGGCTCGCACCCGGTCCGACTGGATGTGCACGCCGAGGCGCGCAAACCGTTCGAACTCCGGAAAGGCCTCCCGGCCAATCGTGAGCGTGCCGTCCGCCGATCCGTGGGGCATCTCGGCAACCGCGCCGAGTGGCTCCATCCCTGGATTACCGGCCCTCGGCGGAGAGGTCCTTGTCCTCCATCTCCCAGGCATGGTCGAGCGTGTGGAAGGCCGAGTGTCGAATGAGGAACGGAAGCGTCCACGATCGCATCCGCTTCTCGATCTCGCCGGCGTTGTACGCGCGCATCGCCGCGACGTAGGTCACCCGATGCTGCCGCAGGCCATCCGGGGTGAGCGCCGCTTCCTCCGGAATCTTCAACCCGACCTGCCTCGCGAAGTCCTCGCTTTCGGTGCGGATGGTATGGCGGATGATCCGGTTGCGATCGCGGCCTCCGCCGCGCGGGCCCTTGCGCATCTCCGGCGAGACCCGCGCTGCGACGCCGTCGAAATAGGCCCAGGCTGCCTGCATCAGCGTGATCGCTCGCTCGAGCTCCGCCTCGCCCATCGGCCCGTGCTCGGTCGAAGAGGCCGAGAAGGAGATGCCCCAGAAGTCGACCGAGCCGGTTCCGACCCTCTCCTCCACAATCTCCAGCGGGCCGGCAGCGTCGAAGTCGCGTGTCAGTCCAGCGAGGTCCGCGATCAGCCGATAGCGCTCCCGATACGACTCGAGCGTCTCCATGGCGAGCTCGGCGGTCTTGGCGCCCCGACTCCACCCAGGCCAGTCGAGTGCGAAGGCCACCGAGCGCTTGTCCTTGGGTCCGCGTTCGATCACCGTGCGAATGGGCATGGCTCAGTATGGCCGCAGGTGACTCCGGCAGGACGAGCTAGAGCCGGCCCAGGATCTCCGCTCGCTTCGCCCCGAACTCGCCGTCCGTGATCAGGCCCTGATCGTGGAGCGCCTGGAGGTTGCGAAGCGCGTCTGCGGTCGCCCCCGACCGTGCCGGTTGCGTCGCTACCGGTGCTGTTCCGCTCGCCCGGCTCGACGTCTGAGCCAGCGCCTCAGCGACGCGATTGGCGAATTCGACCGTGCGGTCGCGCTCGAACACCGAAACCGGGAAGCTGATCCGCCCCCCGCCGCTGTTCATCACGTCGATCGCCTGCTTGGGGGCACCAATGATCACGCCAAGTCCGAAGAGTGCGAGGAGCAGGCCCAAGAGGCCGACGCCCGGGATGAAGAATGCCCCTACCCCAAACAGTGCGGCGATCGCTCCGATGAGCACCCCTAGCACGTCGAAGCGGGTACCGGCATTGATGCCTGCAATGTTCTCGATCGGGAAATTCGACCGGGCAGTTCCGACCGGGATCAACCCGAACACCGTGTTCGGTCGAAGGGCGTACAGGCGCCGATCGGTGAGCACAAGCTCCGTGTGAAGAAAGAACGCGACCGTGCTGAACATGAACCGATCACTGACGAGGGGCGTCTCCCTTGAGGCGAGCTGGGCCCCGCCAGGGAGTCGAATCGGCTGAGCTGCTGACAACTGTCCCCCTTCTCGTTTCGCGTCCATACGCGGCTTCGAGGCCGATTGTGCGCCTTCAGGCATCCTCGGAGGTCGTTCGAGTTCAGTCGAAGGCATGTTCCGGTCGGACCCCGAGCTTGGCCGAGAGCAACTCGCGGCCCATCGTCACCAGCAGGCCTCCGCGTTCCTGGGCAAGTGCGGCGTAGGCCGCGTCGTAGAGGGTGAGGTGATGTTCGCCCGCCAGGCGAGCAGCCGTCGCCAGTTCGCGGCCACTGAGCGTCACCGGCTGACAGATCTCAGTCAACGCACCCAGCACCGTGGCCGTCGCTTGCGGTCCGGCCCCAGCAACACGAAGGAGGACGTTGCCAATCTCATAGATCGTGAGGTCGAGGACCACGAGATCGATCCGACGTCGAGCGAAGGCCTCGAGGATCGCCCGGGACGGTACGACAGACTCCTCCCCCGCGGCGTGGAACCACTTGAGGACGACGCTCGCGTCAGCGACGACGAGCGTCAGCGTCACGGGTGTCCCGGTCGGCCCGGATCAGGTCCCCACTCTCGAATGCCCCGAGGGCCGCGATTGCCGCCCGAGCGCGTCCAACCGCGACCCGGATCACGACGGGATCGGGCCTGGCGAGGGCGTCCCGTGCGGCGCTCCGAAGAAAAGCGCTGCGCGTCGTAAGCCGGCGAGCAACCGCGGCGTCGATCGCCTCGAGCAGCTCATCGGGCATCGAGACCAAGACTTTTGCCATGCGCCGACGGTATATCTACTAGATATCCTCGTCAACCGGCCTTAGGCGTGGGGGTGGAGGGATCCCGTTGAGCTCCGTCAGGGCAGCCGGCCGCCGATGAGCGTCGCTGCAGTAGCACTAGCGGTCTCACCGCAGGCTGGGAAGCCGCAGTACACCTCGAAGCCGACGTTGCCGTCGACGACGACGAGCCCGCTCACCGGAACCTTGGCCCCACCGGAGCCGTAGCCGGCCCGCGCGAACGGTGGAATCGAGATGTCGTCGACCACGACGCCCGCCGGGACACTCGACCGAGCCTCGTCGTAGAACGCGTTGGCGGCCGCCGCGTCGGTCGCGGGTGGGGTCAGGAACACCTTGACCTCGCTCGGGCTGCTCTTGAACGTGCAGACGCGGTCGGGACCCAGCGTCGTACTCACCCCCGCGCTGAGCGTCTTGCCCATGAGCGTGGAGGCCTCGGCCTGCGTGAGGAGCGTGCACGGATCGATGCTGCCGGGCGTGGCCTGGGCTCCGCTTGCGTCAGGGCTTGCGGTTGGGCCGGTCGAGGAAGCAGTTGACGGGCTCGCCGGCGGGACGATCACACTCGCTGGGGGCGGTGCCACGGCGATCGGCAAGGTGGCGGAGGCACCGGCGCCGGTCGCGGTGCAGGCGCTCAGAACGGCGGCCAAGCTCAGGACCGCGACGAAACGGTGCTTGGAGTTCATGGGATCCCCTTTCAGCGGCTCTGGAGGCGGAGGGTGATGGCCGCCGCGATCCGGTCGAGCGGGACATCCGCCCGCTCGTTGACCTGGCGCGCGGCGTCCTCATCGGCCGCCTCGATCAGCGAGAAGACGACCTGGTCGGCGGGCATCAGGATCGACCCGACATGCTCGACCGGGATCCCCTCAGACGTCATGGCCCGGGCCGCACGCTCGAGGTTTGCAACCACGGTGCGAGCGATGGCCTCGTCGACGCCCGGCCAGTAGCGTTCGACGAGGAACGTCTGGGTCCGAGCAGGTTTGACGTGGTCGCGGTCCATCGAGCCGGACCGTAGGCTCCGGGGCAGGCGCAATGAAAGGGGCGATTACCCCGATCTGTCGCGCTCGTTCGCCAGCTCGCGCTCCTGCCCCATCCGCGCGCCGAGCTCGGCCCGCGAATGGATCCCGAGCTTTTCGTAGACCCGCCCGAGCACGTTGCCAACGGTCTTGGGAGCCAGGAATGCCTGCTCGGCGATCTGCCGGCTGGTCAGGCCGCTCGCGGCCAGCTCCGCCACGCGACGCTCTGTCTCAGTTAGGTCGCTCGGGGCGCGGGGTCGGAGTCCCACGCGAGCCAGCTCCGCCCTCGCTCGATCCGCCCACAGCCGAGCGCCGAGAGCTTCGAAGATCTGATGCGCCTCGCGCAGCCGCTCGTCGGCCAGGCGCTTCTCCTTGCGGCGACGGTGGACTTGGCCCAGCGCGAGCAGGGTGCGCGCACGCTCGAACGGCATCGGCAGGCGCTCGTGCGCGCCGAGGGCTCGATTGAGCGATTCGAGCGCGCCCTCGGCATCCCCGATCGCTGCCTGGACGAGGCCGCGGCCACGCACCGCGATCGCGAGGGTCCACGGGGTCGGTGCCACCCGCCCGGCGTGCTCGAGCCAATTGACGATGTTGGCGGCCCGCTCGATTTCGCCGATCGCCAAGGCGGCCTCCACCCGGTCGCCATCGAGCTTGAACCGACCGGGGTGGCGGGTCCCGCTCGCCATCGCGGCCCGCTCGGCGGCGGTCAGCTGGGCATCCGCCTCGGCGACGTCACCGGTCGAGATGGCCACGAAGCCAAGGATGTGCCGGTGGTAGACCTCGAGCGCGAGGTCGCCGCTCGCGAGGGCCAGCTCAAGGCCTTCGGTTGCCAGCCGCCCGGCCTCGTCCGCGCGGCCCTCGTAGGCGGCGACCAGGGCCAGACCCCGCAGCCGCCACGCGGGGAACACGGTTGCCCCTTCCCGTCCGTAACTCGCGTCAGCTGCCTCGGCGCTCCGCCGCGCCGCCGGCCAGTCGCCTCGGAGGAGCTGCAGGCCGGACAGCGACACGAGATTGAACGGGTCGTCGCCGCCCGGACCCGATTTCACCCGGATGAGGTGCTCGGTCATCTCGATCGCCCGATCCACGTCGTCGAGCTGGCGCGCCAGCCCGTAGGCGATGCCGTCGGCGCCGTCGTGCTCCCACGACCGCCCGGTCGCGCTGATCAGGCCCGTGCCCCGCTCGATCTCGTCCGTCAGCAGCCCGCGCACAAGGCCGAGCTCCGAGCTGGCGTGCAAGAGGAGCACGTTGCCGAGCAGGTCAGGTTCGACGAGGTCGATGTTCGCCGGGGCGTCCGGACCCTCCAGGAGCCCGATGGCCTCGGTCGCGAGCTCGTTCCCGCGCGCGAGATCGACCTGCATGACGAGGAACGCCGCACGCCCCAGCACCCTGGCGCGCACGAGCGGGTCACCGCCCGCCTCAGCCAGCGCCTGCTCACCGAGCCGCACCGCATCGGGAGTCTGACCGTGGTAGTAGCGGATAACCGCCCGAAGACTGACGGCCTCGGCCCGAGCAGGACCGGGTGTCGCCTTCGCGATCGCGGTCTCGAGCATGGTGTCCGCCTGCACGATCTCCGAGGCGTCGATAAACAGGCACTCGGCGGCCAGCATCGCCCGCCGGATCGCCTGGTCGCTAAGCCACTCCGGGGTCAGCTCGCTCGCGCGCTCATACAGCGACGCCGCATCGAGCGTCGCACCGCGGTCCCGGGTCGCGGCCGCAGAGGCCTCGAGGGCCGCAGCGACGTTCTCGTCTCGACCCTCGGTTGCGCCGGCGAGGTGGCGGGCACGGGCGTCGTCGGAGGTCGCTGTCCCAGCGAGCGTGGCGTGGACTCGACGGAGGTCGTCCGGAGGCGCGAGAGCGATGACTGCCTGGGCCAGGAGCGGGTGGGTGAAGCGGATCGCCTGGCGATCGACTGCCACGATTCCTGCTCCAATCCCCGGCTCGAGGGCCGCCGGCGCCTCCGGATCCGCCCGGCGAAGCGTGTCGATCGCGGGCTCTGCGGCAACGGCTGCGAGCAGGAGCGCCGCTCGGGTGTCGGGCGGCAGGACACCGATCCGCGCCTCGATGAGGGCACCGAGCGTCTGCGGGATCGGCAGGCGCTCCCCCGGCGTCACGGTTGCCCCGGATCGGGCCAGGTCGCGGGCGATCTCGAGGGCGTAGAACGGATTGCCGCCCGACGCTTCCTCGATCCGGACGAGCACCAGGCGTGGGAACGACCGGCCGGATCGGGCCAGGATCAGCTGGTGCAACGCCGCCAGGGGCAGCGGACCCACGTGAACCCGATCACGCCGCTCAGCCGGGACACCGGCCGTCAGCTCGAGAACCCGCGCTTCAGGCTTGCCCCGCACCGCGAGGAGGACACCCGCCGGGCGGTCAACGAGACGCCGGATTGCGTAGGCCAGGATGGCCGCTGAGGCGTCGTCGAGCCACTGGGTGTCATCGATCGCCAGGATCAGCGGCCGCTCGCTGGCGAGCTCGCGCAGGAGCGTAGCCGCGGCAACCGAGAGCGTCCGCTGGTCCGGGAGCTTGCCGGACGGCTCGGCCCGCAGGATGGCGATTTCCAGGGCATGCCGCTGCACAACCGGAAGGACCGCGAGCTCGACGGCGGTGACGGTGGATAGGAGGTCGGTCAGGCCGCCGAGGGCGAGCGCGCGTTCGGACTCCGCCGGCGCCGCTCGAAGGACCCGGGCGCCACTCTCGTCCGCGCGCTCGGTTGCCGCACGCCAGATGGCCGTCTTGCCGATCCCTGCGTCGCCGTCGATGAGCAGGCTCGCCAGCGCCATGCGCGCTCGCTCGAGGAATCGGTCGGCCGCCGCGACCTCGCTCGCGCGCCCGATGAGTTCCGTTTCGCCCATTCCCAGCGTGCTCGCCCGCTCCGTCATTGGTGCCAAACGGCACTCTGATCCATTACCGAGGTCCCTGTCCGGCCCACACGGAACTCCCATGGTCGTATGAACGACCAGGCTGCCGAGCCTGGCGCTCGACCTCAAGGAGTTCCACTCGTGCGTTCCAACCGTCTGATCCCAGTATTCATTGGCGCTGCGATGCTCGTGGCTTTGTCGGCCTGCTCAAGCGCTGCAGCCGGAGGCTTTGCCTATCCGTCCGGGCCAGCCCCGGCAGCGACCGCGATTGCGGGCACGGGGATGGCCGACATGCAGGGTATGGCCGGTATGGCGGGCATGGACACCAGCTCACCCGCCGTGGCGAGCCAGGCCAACCCAGCGCCCACCGTCGAATCCGCCAGGCTCGACCTGACGATCGTGACCGGCGACATGATTGGCCACAACGAGTTTCCGGCGTTCCTTCCGTCGGACTTCACCCTGCCGGCGAACTCGACGGTGATCGTTACGATCACGAACTTCGACGATGCCACGGCGCTGCCGAAGGGCCAGGAGTCGTACGCCTCGGGGGAAGGGACGGCTGACGGAACGTTCCGGGTCCAGGCGATCGACCCCAAGAACCCGAATGGCAACAAGGGTGAGGCGCGGACCACGACCAACCTCGATCCCGCGACCGGGGTCTCCCATACGTTCACGATCAAGGCCCTGGGGATCAACGTGCCGATCGCCCCGATGAGCCGGACGATCTTTGTCATCAAGACCGGCGCGCCGGGCAGCTATGTCTGGCACTGCTACGACCCGTGCGGTGACGGCGCCGATGGTTGGGGCACCGCGATGGCCGCGATGCAGGGGTTCATGGAGGGCACGGTCACCGTCGCCTAGCGAGGGTTGGGACCGCCGGCAGCTCTAGTCGTCCGCTGCCAGGGTCATCGTCCAGGGCTTGCCCGGCCGCTCGGGCTCCTGGAGGCGCACAGGCCACCGGTCGGCCAGGACTCGGGCGAGCGCGGCGGGATCCTCGGGTTCCTCGCCCGAATCCAGGAGCAGGCGCGCCGCCTCCCCACGCATCTGCTTGGCGACGACAACGCCGATGCCCCCTCCGCCGCCGGATTTCATATCTACGTGGAGGTAGATCGTCCGATCGCCGATGCCGGTTGGCATGCCCATCGCCTGGTAGTTCGGGGAGCGCAGGTCGATGACGATCCCGTCGGGGCCGGCGGCGTCGGCGAGCACGGGGCCGAGCACCGGCCGCCAGGTCGGCTTGAGCCAATCCATGCCGACAAGTCGCGAGCAGATGTGCAAGCGATAGGGCGGGATGCGATCCGTGGGCCTGAGCAGACCCCACAGCGGCGACGCGACGACGAGACTGCGCCGAGCACGTTCGATCGCGGCCGGTGAGAACGTCCCAGCATCCAGCCCCGCGTGGAGCGGCCCGGAATAGACGTCGAGCACGGGCAGGGCCGGCAGCCCGCGCACGAACGCGTTCTGGGCGACCTGCGCGGCAACCGACGGGCCGACCTGCAACCGCTTGAACGCGTCCGGACGAGCGCTGGTCGCGACCAGGGCGTCGAGGACCTGGGTCCTCACCGCGGCCAGCTCGGGAAACGAGAGGGCGTCCAGGTCGACCGGGCGACCGTGACCTGGCGGCAGCCGTTTCGACTCCGACGGCGGGAGGATGATCAGCATGCGGGCACTATCGCTCGTTCGGGCTGGCGACGCTGCCTGTTCGCCAGGCACCCGGGGTGATACCCGTGGCCCGCTTGAAGGCCCGGCTGAAGGCAGCTTCGGAGTCGTAGCCCGCGGCGTGGGCCGCCTCGGCGACGGTCGCCTCGGGCTGGCCGAGCCGGTCGGCGGCCAGGCGCATCCGCCACGCCGCCAGGTAGCGCATCGGCGGCTGGCCCACGAGCCTGGTGAATCGATCCGAGAGGGTTGACCGTGACGCGCCGGCCTCGTGGGCCAGTGACGCCGTCGTCCAGGGCTCGGCTGGGGCCTCATGGATGAGGCTCAACGCCCGGCCGACGACAGGATCGCCGAGCCCGTCGAGCCAGCCCGGCGCTCCCAGGGCGAGGTGCGCCCGCACGGTCTCGATGAACATTGACTCGCTGAGGCGTTCCCTTACGGATGCGGCGCCTGCTCCGTCGACCTCGGCCAGGGCCAGCTCCACGAGGCGTTCGAGGCGACCGGCGGCATGGCGGACGACGAGCATCCGCGGCAGTGCCTGGAGCAGCGGATTGAACGGCGGCGCATCGCTGCCCAGGAAGCCGCACACGAACTTCGTTCGGTCGGCGTCGGCCGGACCGCGGCTCAAACCCGCCGGAATCGAGCCGTCGGCGACGCCCGCGAGCAGTTCGCGCATCGCAGCGGCATCCGCTCCCCCGGCGGCCGGAGCCACGAGGTCATGGGCGAGGAAATACGGATCGCCGCGCGGGTAGACCACGACGTCGCCGCGTTCAAGCGCGATCGGGAGCGCCGCCCCGCCGTCGGGCGCTTCCAGGCCCGTCCAACAGGCGCCCTCCACGATCACGTGGTACGACAGCACCGTCCGGGTGTGGGAGCCCAGGCCTGCTGCCAGCTCGATCCCGGCTGGAACCTGGATCGCCGGCCAGGGTCCCGCGGCGTCGACCGTGTAGTAGATGGCCCGGGTGAAGTGGATCGTCCGGAAAACCTCGGACAGCGGGTCCGCCGCGGGGCCGTTCGGACGGTCGGGCAGGGATTCCGGACGCCCGGTCATGGACATGGCTGACTCTCGACGCCGATCCTTTCGGCATGAACAATGCAACCGCCAGCCAGACCGCTTCTGACGCTCAAAGCCAGGTTCGCCGGCGACTCGAGGAGATCGCCGCCAGGCTGGACACGAGCGCGTACCGCCAGCGTTGGCGAGGTAGGTTCGAGCGCCGAGGTCAATGCCGCGCCGTAGTCCAAGCTGGCGCGAGAGGATTGTGGCCGGCGATCAGAGCGGCAGGCAGGAGAACTCTTCCGGCCGTTCGAGCGCGGGTCACCGGCAGAGTATCTCCCGGTAGAATTGGCGGCGCCAATGGATCCAATGCCCGCTCAAACCTGACAAGCCACCGAGCGATTGCCGGTTGACGGTCAGCGCCGATCTCGGGATCTTCCTCGTCTGCATGGTGGCTGGCCTCATCGGAGCACTGGCTGGGGTCGGTGGCGGAATCATCATCGTCCCGGCCCTCACGATCGGCTTCGGGATCGACGTCCGCCTGGCGATCGGGGCGAGCATCGTCAGCGTCATCGCGACAAGCTCCGGAGCTGCGGCTGCGTTTGTGCGCGATCGGATGACCGACATGCGGATCGGCATGTTCCTCGAGCTGGCGACAACAACGGGAGCCATCGCAGGAGCCCTGCTGGCGGCGGTCGTTGCTCCCGCACTCCTGCTAATCCTCCTTGGATTGATCCTCCTCGGGTCCGCGGCCTACCAGGTTCTGCGCCTGGGGGAAGAGGTGCCGCCGGACGCCGACGTGGCTGGTTTGGCCGCGCGACTCCGCCTGAGCGGGAGCTATCCGGACGGAAAGCTCGGACGAGAAGTCCACTACGCGGCTCAGCGCGTGCCGCTGGGCTTTGTCCTCATGGGCTTCGCTGGGCTGGTGTCGGGCCTGCTCGGGATCGGATCAGGGGCGCTCAAGGTCCTCGCGATGGATGGGGCGATGCGCTTGCCCATGAAGGTCAGCTCGGCCACGAGCAACTTCATGATCGGGGTCACCGCGGCCGCGTCGGCAGGGATCTACCTCAGTCGAGGTGATGTCGACCCCCGGATCGCGACACCGGTTGCCGTTGGGGTCCTGGCCGGCTCGGTCCTCGGCGCCCGTCTGCTGCCTCACCTCTCCAATCGACATGTGCGCCTGGTGTTCCTGCCCGTATTGGTCGTCATTGGCCTTGAGACGTTGGCGCGTGGCCTGGGGCTGGGCCTGTGACGCCCGAACGATTCCGGGCCGTCATCAGTGGTGTCCTGATCGTCGGGGTCGTGACCAGCGCAATCCTCCTCACAGCCGCCTTTGTCACCTCACTCATCGTCGGCTGGGACGGCTCGCTGGTCGGAGCCGTCGATCGGGTTCGTCCCGACTCTGACTTCTCGGGCCTCGTTGAGAGCCTGGCCAAGCTGCGGCCAATCGCGATCGCCCAGCTCGGCCTGCTCGTCCTTGTCGCGACACCGGTCGTGCGGGTCATTGCCTCGGTCGTTGGCTTCGCCCTCGAACGTGATCGCTTGTACGTTGCGATCACGCTGGGTGTTCTCGTGATCCTCCTCGTTAGCCTGTTCGGATTGCACTAGGCACAACCGGCAGAAGGTCGCCGATGCTGGCAAGCCCCCGAGGCCGACGTCATCGAATCGTCATCCCGGCGTCATCCGCAGGTCATCCGCCCTTGCCACCGTTCGCTCCGGTGGTCACCTGAACCCGCTATTTGCCCCGGAACCCCGAGCTTTTGGAGAACCTTCGATGCCCCGATTTCTTCGCCGCATGGCGCTCAGCGCGAGCGTGCTCGCTCTCCTGGCCGGATCGGCGACGAGCGTCTTCGCCTCGTCGCCAGCCCCGGTCATTGGCCACGTCTTCGTGAACAACAACTCAGCGACCCAAAATAGCGTGGCTGGCTTCGACCGCCATGCCAATGGCACCCTCACACCGATCCCAGGCTCGCCCTTCTCCACGGGCGGTGCCGGGACTGGCACCCCGATTGGCTCCGCGGGCGCGATCCAGTTCTCGGCCGACGGCCACTACGTCCTGGCCGTTGATCCCGCCAGCAACGACATCTCGGTGCTCCGCGTGAGGGCCGACGGTTCGCTCCGCCTGGTCGGGACCGAGGGATCCCACGGCACCACGCCGGTCAGCATCACGGTCCACGGCTTCCTCGTCTACGTTGCCAACTCGGGCGCTGGCGGGAGCGACTACACCGGATTCTGGTTCTTTGCCGGTCACCTCTTCCCAATTCCTGGCTCGACGGTCGCCCTACCTGATACGGCCTCGCCTGGCCAGATCCTGTTCAGTGGCGATGGCCGGACCCTCATCGGGACGCGGGTCGGGCCGAGCGCCGGACCCTCGTTCATCGACAGCTTCCGGGTCGGCTTCCTCGGCCGCCTGACCCCTGCGCCTGACTCGCCGATCCCGGCCCAGCGGATCGGTCCTTTCGGGAGCGCCTTCCGACCAACCAATCCGCGCCAGCTGTTCGTCTCGAACGCTCATGACGGCGCCGGCCTTGGCAGCGTGTCCGTGTACCACGTCGCTCGCGACGCCTCTCTGACCGCCGTCGATGGCTCGCCCTTTGCCGACAACCAGACCGCTCCGTGCTGGGTGGCCATCACGCCAGACGGCAAGGACCTCTTCGCAATTAATACCGCGAGCTCCACCATCTCGCGCTACCGGATCGCAGGGAACGGCGCCCTGACCCTCCTCGGCAGCACGCCGATGAGCGACCCGACCGGTCTTCGACCGTTCGACGCCCAGGTAGATCCGTCGGGCCACTTCCTGTATGTCGTCGACGCCGGGACGGCTGCGGTCAGTGCCTTCAGGATCAGCGGTGGTGGCCTGACCGAACTCGGTTCATCGCCGGCTTCGATCCCGGGCGGCGTCGCCCCATTCGGGCTGATCGTGAACTAGCCCTTCGGTCATTGGCGAACGTCAAGGTGCAGCTGACGACACGAAGCGCGGGGCCCAACGGCTCCGCGCTTCGGATGTCGGCTTACTTCTGTCCCTCGAACCAGTCGAGCACCCTCAGGGCCCGGAGCGTATTCCAGCGGCTTGGTTGCCCCTCCCTCGCCTCCATCTCGAGGTGCGAGGCCCCCTCGTGGACGTTCTGCAGCGGCCAGCGGCCCTCGGGATCGCGGTTGCCCTCGACGACCGTGATCGCATCGGAGATGCGCTCATCAGGCCTGACCTCGGCCTCGCGCAGCTCGTCGAGGCCGCGCAGGACGTCGTAGTGGTACCAGGTTGGGAACGAGAACTCGAGCCAGCTTGGCTCGATCACCTCGCCCGTCGACTTCCGACGGAAGAGCCGGCGCTCGAGCATGTATTCCTCGCCGCGGCGGCGCGCCTCGGCCACGACTGAAGAGCCGCCGATCGCTCGCTCGTGCTCGAGCAGGCCCTCGAGGACGTTGATCGTCGTCCCGAACGACGAGACCGTCGCGCCATTCTCGACCTCGCAGTTCCAGCCGCCGTCGGGCAGCTGCTCACCGAGGAGCCGTTCCACCAGCGGCGTCATGTCCTCACCGAAGTACGCACCGGTTGCGACAACGTTGCCGTTGATGCACGGCTCGACCTCGCCCGCGAAGAACGGATTCTTGGCCCACGGGGCGACGAACGGGGCGCCATCCCCCCAGGTGACGTGCTCCTTGACCAGGCTGACCGCGTGGCGGGCCTGCTCGCTGGCAGGATCGAGACCGAACCGACGCAGGAGCTCCAGGACGTGGAACGTGTCTGTCCAGTCGTGGTCCCAGGCCTTGCCAGCCCACAGGCCATCGGGCGCCTGGAGGGCGAGCAGCTTGGCGCCCCAGCCTTCGGTCGCGATCCGGGCCCGCTCGGCGGCGATCACGTCCGCCGACTCGTGGGTCAGGTCACGCATCACCTGCCAGCGGATCGCCGGATCGGAGTCGAGCAGCCAGTCGATGACGTCCATGTACCTACCTCGTGCGGTCTGATTCTCGCACCATAGTCGCGACGAAAGATGACAAAACGCGTCATGTTCGTCCCTTCAGCCACCTCGGCCCCCGCCCGGAAGACATCGTCCGGTATATCCGTGAGGTATATCCGGAGGTCGACGGCTCGGACCTCAGCTCAGGGCGCCGTTCCGCTGACGTCGAGGGTCAGGTCCGCCACGACGACAGCGCCTTCGGACTCGGCGAAGTGCTTGCGCCAGGTGGCGTGGCCCGGGCTACCAGCCGCCGGTGGGCCGAAGCCCCCGGGTACCGGCGTCGCCTTAGGCGGTGCCGGATCGCCCGTGCAGTCGCCGCTCAGGCTGTCCATGCACGACTGGACCGAATAGGTGCCGGGCGCGAGCCCCAGGTTGCAGACCGTACCGGTGACCGCACCGCCGGTGTAGCTGCTCGTGGACGTCCGGTGGGAGTGAAGCTGCTCCACACCATCCACGACGATCGACTCGTTGAAGATGAAGTCGCTCTTCAGGGCCCAGGTGCCCCCGACCGAGCCGTCGGCGGCCACGGTGAGGGTGACCGCACCGGAGCCGCTGCTGGTCGCCACGGTCTTGCCGAACGCCCCCTGGTCGATGATCTCGCTCGATGTGCTGGTCAGCTGGCCGCTGTAGGTACCAGCGGCCACCGGATTGGGGCCGCAGGCACTCGACGGGGTCGGTGACGCCGGTGGTGCGGACTGACTCGGCTTCGGCGACGCCCCGGAGTGGTAGACGATGATCGCGGTGGCGGTCCCCCGCGCGTCGAGCAAGGCATTGAGGCGGGCCTGGACCCCGCTGATGTAGGGCGCGAAGATGGCGGCCACGAACGGCTGGAGGATGCCCGGTATGAAGCCGAGCAAGGCTCCAGTGAGGTGCGCACGGGCCGCTTCGACCTCGGGTTGATGGACCGCAACTGGCATCTGATCGACCTGGTTCTGCTGCTCGCCCGTCGGGTCACCGGGATCCGTACTGGTGGTGAAGTCCCAGCTCGCCTGGCCGTTGGCATCAGTCACGTCGTCCGTCTTGGGCACGTTGGGCGCGATCAGCGGGTTCGCAGGCGCGCTGAGCGGGCCCCAGGTGAGGGGCACGTTCTTGGAATGCAGGTCGGCCAGCGGGACCTTGGCGACCTTGGCGCAGTCGGACAGGGCCGCCGGCCAGTCGGGCAGGTCGCCTGCGCTCACCGATGCCGTGAACGTGCCGGCGAGAGGATCGGTACCGAGCATGAACGTGCCACCGCCGGTCGGGCCGACCGCGACGGCCCTGATGCCGTAGGGCACGAGCGAGGCGATCTGCTCGGCGACAGCCGCGATCGTTCCGGCGATGCTCCGGATCGTGCCCAGCACGGCTCCGGTAACCGAGTCGATGAGCCCCTGGACGAACGCCTCGCCCTGGCTCACGAGCCAGTTCCAGATCGACACGACGATCCGGCCGGGCAGGTTGTCGGGCGTCGCGACTTTCAGGGCGCTGAACAGGCCAGAGATCATGCTGTTGATCCAGTTCGCCGTGTCGGAGCAGACGCCACCGCTCACCACTGCCAGGACGACCGGGGCAGCGGCGCTGCCCGGCCCGGCCAGGGCCAGGTCGGCGAACGGTAGGTGACTCGAGCTGCCCCTGCCCGTGGCCAGGTCGGAGGCGAACAGGACGAGGACGACCGCCGGGAAGTGGAGCGTCGTTGGCGAGAGCAGATCCTGGCCGGCCATCAGGGCTCGAGACAGGGCGCCGCCGGGTGAGTCGGCCGCCGCGACGTAACCAGCGAGGACTTCTGACGTCGTCGGCATCACCGTCGGGTCGGGTGGGGTGGGCAGGACGGCGTCGAGCTCGGAGCCGCTGAATGTGCTGCCCGTCCAGTCCCCCACCGCGAGTGCATGGACCTGGAAGTCGAGCATCCGCAACGGGCTGGCCGGGCTGGCCACCGGCTGCTCGGGGGTTGCGCCCGTCGTGTCGGCGTAGGTGCCGATCCCGGATCGGGCGAGCCCGGCGACCATGGCTGCGGTCGTGTCGGTGGAGTACGTCGGGGCAACCAGGCGGTCGGCGATGAGCCACGCCCCGGCATCGACGCTGGCCGCTGAGCTGCCCGGCAGCGTCCGCGACGCGAGCGCCGAGCCCGGCAAGGGCGTGCTGTCGGTCCCGACCGGCTTGGCGGCCCCGGACGCGGCCGGAGCTGCGGCCGGAGCGCAGCCCGCCAGGACCACACCGGCAATGACGAGCGTGGCGAACAAGCCCCGCACCAACCTCAGCCGGGACGACATCACAGGTTCGGGAGCGCGACGTTCGCCAGCGTGACCAACGAGTCGCGGCGGGCCGTGTCCGTGTCGGGCGTGAAGACCCAGGCCTGGTTGAGCAACAGGATCGCGCGTGTTCCGACGCGGACGAACAGGAAGCCGCCGGTGCCTGACCAGAAGGCGTCGTCGCCGAGCCCAGCCACGTGCTGCGCGGTGTCCTCGACGCTGAGGTACAGGGCCATCGCATCCTGGTTGGTGAACAGCTGGAGGGCCAAGAGCTTGCTCGGATCGGTGTTCTGGTAGATGCACGTCCCGCCCGCGCCCAGGGCGGTGGCGATCGGGAAGCCAACGGCCGTCGCGACATCGTCCTTCGTGACGAGCGCGCAGGCCGGGTCCGTGGAGTCGGCGTCGCCGCCGGCCTGGGCGGTGTCAGCGGGTGCTGGCTGCGAGGCCCCGGCGCCACCACCGGTGCCAGCCCCGAACGCCGCGGGTGGCGTGGGCGACGTGGCCGAGCCGGAGCAGGCGCCGAGGACGATCGATAGCCCCGCCGCCAGCACGATGCTCTTGATCGCGAATCCGTTGCCCATGTCGTTCTCCTTCTTGTTCATGACGGGATGAGTTGCCGGCGGATCGCCGCCAGGTCGTTCCAGATCGTCTCCGCGACGATCGAACCGTCGCGGACCTCCAGCAGCCACAGGACGCGATAGCTGAGCCATCGTCCCCGGCCGTCGATGTCGAAGGCACGGCCGGTCAGGCGACCGGACCAGGCGTGCTCGTCGATCACGAAGCCCGGTCCGTATCGGCGGCGGATCGGGGTGTCCTGCTCGTGGACCGATGCCGCGAGCAGGTCGCGATAGCGCTGGCGAACCGCGTCGAGGCCCCGGATCGGCTCGCCGCCCAGGCCCACGACTTCGTGCACGATGGCCGCCGCCATCGGCGCGAGGATCCCCTCGATGTCGCCGTCGTGTTCTGCACGCAGCTGTCCGTCAACGAGTCGATCGAGGTTGGCCCGTGTCTCCGGATCAAGGTCCTGTGCTGGGATCACGCCTCGCACGATCAGGGACGACGCTGATCAATCGCTGATGAAACGCTGATGGCCTACCCTTGGCAGGTCCCGGCTAGCCAGAGGAACGACCCTGCCCATCGAGTTCCGCATGCTTGGGCCGCTCGAGGTCCTCCGCGACGGCGTCCCGTTGCGGCTCGGAGGGCCGCGGACCCGAACCCTCCTGGCCGCCCTCCTGATCGAGCATGGCCGGTACGTGTCGCGCGATCGCCTGATCGACGAGCTGTGGGCCGACGAACCGCCAGCCACGGCCGAGAACGCGCTCCAGGTCCAGGTCGCCGCCCTCCGCCGTCTGCTGCCGGGTCGGGTCGAGACCCGCGGCACCGCCTACCGTCTCGACGCCCGTCCCGAGGAGATCGACGCCCGGCGCTTCGAAGTGGCCGTAAACGAAGCACGCAGCTTGTTCGAGCGGCAGCCCGGGCTGGCCGCCGCCCAGCTCATGGCTGCGCTGGCCGAGTGGCGCGGGCCTGCCCTCGACGGGGGCACGTTGGGCCGCATCGCGGGGGCCGAAGCCACCCGCCTGGACGAGCAGCGCCGGACGACCCGGATCGAATGGGCGGACGCCTGCCTCGCCCTCGCCGACAACGACATGGTGATCGCCGAGCTGGCCGGACTGGTCGCCGAAGACCCAACCGACGAGCGACTTGCTGGACGGCTGATGCTGGCCCAGTACCGGGGACGCGGCGCAAGCGTCGCCCTGGCAACGTTCGATCGGGTGCGTGATGCGCTCGAGCTGGAGTTGGCGGCCACTCCGGACACGGCGCTCCTCGAGCTTCGGCTGGCGATCGAACGTCACGATCCGACCCTGGCTGGCCCAACCGCGGGCCTCCCGGCGCCGTTGACCCGTTTCGTTGGGCGGGAACGAGAGCTGCGCGAGACCCTCGCGGTCCTTGGAACGTCGCGGATGCTTACGCTCACCGGGCCCGGCGGGTGCGGCAAGAGCCGGCTGGCCCT
This sequence comes from Candidatus Limnocylindrales bacterium, assembly GCA_038239115.1. Classification (GTDB taxonomy): domain Bacteria; phylum Chloroflexota; class Limnocylindria; order Limnocylindrales; family CSP1-4; genus Palsa-1033. Next base: position 18,657 of record JBBSFD010000024.1, read on the forward strand.
CGAGCTGGCTCGATCGATGGCGGTCACCCGTCTCGCCGAGGTCCACCTCATCTCGCTGGCGGCCCTGCCGCCCGGGGGCTCCGTGACCCGGCTCGTCGCCGACGGTCTGGACGTCCGCGAGCGACGTGGCGAGCCACTGGTCGCGGGAATCCAGGCACGTCTGCGCAACGACCGGGTGCTCCTCGTCTTCGACAATTGCGAACACGTCCTGGGGACCGTCGCCAGCCTGTCCGCCGACCTGCTCGCGACCGCACCGGGGCTCCGAATTCTGGCGACAAGCCGCGAGCCCCTCGGAGCCCCGGGCGAAGTGATCTGGCCTGTCTCCGGCCTTGGCCTTCCCGAACCGGCGGCATCACCCGTCGAAGCCCTGGCGGCAGAATCGGTCCAGCTCCTGATCGACCGGGCGAGGGCCGCCCGGCCGGGATTCGAGCTGTCCGGGACGGCTGTCGCGAGCGCCGTCGCTCTATGCCGGCGGCTCGACGGCCTGCCCCTCGCGATCGAGCTCGCCGCGGCGCGCCTGCGGACCATGTCGCTACCCGCCCTCGTCCAACACCTCCAGGGGCGGATGGACCTTCCGGCGGGTCGAGCCGGAGCCAGCCCGGAACGGCACCGAACGATGCGCGCCGCGATTGACTGGAGCTACGACCTCCTGACCAAGCCTGAGCGGCGGTTGCTGCGCCGGCTGGCCGTGTTCCGCGGCGGCGTCGAGCTGTCCGGGGCGCTCACGGTCTGGGGCGAGCAGGTCGATGGCATTGACCCCAGCGAGCTGCTCTACCGCCTCGTTGATCAGTCGATGGTCGTCGCCTCGCCCGGCGTCGAGGACCCGACGTCGTATCGGCTCCTCGAAACGATCCGCCAGTACGCCGAGGAGCGACTTGGCGAGGCGGGTGAGCTCGAGGCCACCCGGGCGCTCCATGCCGCCTGGTGCGCGAGCCTGGTCGAGGCCGCCCGGGACTGGGGCGGCGCCGAACAGGAGGCCTGGTTGGTCCGACTCGGCAAGGCCCACGGCGACTTGCTTGCGGCGTTGGCTTGGTCATTGGGCGCGGGTCGCGATCCCGAGGGCGCCCTGGCGATGACCGCGAACCTGTGGTGGTACTGGTACGTCCGTGGCCACGTGGCGGAAGGGCTCGTCTGGCTGCGGCGCTCGCTGGCGGCGTCGTCTCCGACCGCGTCACGGCTGCGGGCAGTCGCCCTGCGCGGTTCGTCGGCGCTGGCGCGGAGCACTGGCGACTACGCCGAGGCGATCCGTTCCGGCGAGGAATGCCTGGCGATGTGCCGCGAGCTCGGCGATCGGCAGGGGGTCGCGGGATCCCTCAACAGCCTTTCGGCCACGGCGCTGGCCATGGGCCGGGTCGACGACGCGGTCCGCTACGGGCAGGAGAGCCTGGCTGAGGTCGGCGAGTCGGACAACCTTCGGGGCCTGGGCGCGTCATTGACGAACCTGGGGACGGCCCTCCGAAACCAGGATCGGTATGACGCGGCCGATGACGCACTGGGCGAGGCCGTCGCGGTCTTCCATTCTCTCGGCGACGTTCGCGGCGAGACCTCCGCGATCATCAATCGGGCTATCCTCGAGCGCCGGCGCGGCCGGTTAGCGATCGCCCGGGCGTCGTGCGCCGAAGCCCTGCGACTGTGTGTCGCCCTGGGCCATGCGGAGGGCCAGGTCGACTGCCTGGACGTGGTCGCCACGATCGACATCGCCGAAGGACGCTACGCGCAGGGCTTGCGCCTGTTCGAGGTCGTGGGCGCGGCGCGGCGACGACTCGGGCTCGAGGTAGCCACTCCCGACGAGCGGCTCGACCGCGAGGCGGCGATCGCCCTGGCCCGGGCCACGCTCGACCGGCCGACAATCGCTGCCATCGAGGCCGCGAGCGCTGCCCTCGACATCGGGACGACCGCCATCGAGGTCCTCGACACGGCCGCCTGAGCGGGCAGCGCCTCAGAGCTTGACGGATCCGTGATACAACCGTATGGTTGTACCAATGACGCCAACATCGAACGCCGACCAGATCTTTGCTGCGCTGGCCGACGCCACCCGGCGGGACATCGTCCTGCGGGCGCTCTCGGGCCGCGAGGGTGTCGCCGAGCTGGCCGGGCACTACCCGATGAGCTTTGCCGCCGTCCAGAAGCATGTCGCCGTGCTCGAACGGGCCGGCCTCGTCACCAAGGAACGCTCGGGCCGGCGCAAGGTCGTGCTGACCAACATCGAGGGGCTCAGCCTGGCTCGAAGCCTCCTCGACCAGTACGAGTCGCTGTGGCGCGGCCGGATCGAGCGCATGACCAACCTGATCACGAGTAGCGAGGTGACCGAGGCATGACCGTCACAGCCGTCCGCAAGGACACCAACGCCCTGACGATGACCCTGACCGCCGAGTTCGACGCATCGCCGACGCGGGTCTGGGAGCTATGGGCCGATCCGCGCCAGCTCGAGCGCTGGTGGGGTCCGCCGACCTATCCCGCCACCTTCACGGCCCACGACCTGGCTCCCGGCGGTCACATGGAATACCACATGACCGGCCCAACTGGCGACGAGCCGCGCGGCTTCTGGGATGTCCTCGAGGCAGATCCACCGCGTCGGCTCGTCTTCCGGGACGGGTTCGCCAACGGCGACGGGACGCCCAACCCCGACTTCGCCCGCAACGAGGGACGAGTCACGATCGAGGCGATCGATGCGCAACGGACCCGGATGTCGATCGAGTTCCACTACACGAGCAGCCAGGCAATGGAGCAGTACCTGGCCATGGGCATGGAAGAGGGCCTCACCGGAGCCGTCGGCCAGATCGACGCAATCCTGGCGGAAATGCCGGCGGCATGACCAACTCTGCTGCTACCTCGTACCGAATCCCGAAGAGGAGCCAGCGATGACCACGATGACCGAACCGACGACGCGCACCCTCGAGGTGCCCGGCGCCGTCCTGACCTACGACATCCGCTCCGCCGGGGCCAGCGCTGAGCCGGTGCTCCTGCTGATCGGATCGCCGATGGGTGCCAGCGGATTCCCAACCCTGGCGCGGCATTTCAGCGATCGGACCGTGGTGACCTACGACCCTCGCGGCGTCGAGCGCAGCATCAAGACCGATCCGGCCAGCCCGTCGACGCCCGAACTGCACGCCGACGACGTCCATCGGATCATCGCCGAGCTGGATGCCGGTCCGGTCGACCTCTTCGCGAGCAGTGGCGGCGCGGTCAACGCGCTCGCCCTCGTGGCTCGCCACCCGGAGCAGGTTCGGTTGCTGATCGCCCATGAGCCGCCCCTCGCTGCGCTCCTGCCCGACCGGGAAGGCGCGCTGGCAGCCAACCGGGCGATCCACGAGACGTACCTGCGCAGCGGATTTGGTCCGGGCATGGCCCGGTTCATCGTCGCGGTCAGCCACAAGGGCCCGTTTGGCCCCGACTACGCCAGTCAGCCGGCGCCCGATCCCGCGATGTTCGGGTTGCCCACCGAGGACGACGGCAATCGGAACGACCCGCTCCTGGCCCAGAACATCGTCACGTGCACGAGCTTCGAGCCTGACTTCGGGGCGTTGCGGGCCGCCTCGACCCGAATCGGCATCGGTGCCGGAGCCGAGTCGGACGGCCAGCTGGCGTATCGCGGCGCATTCGCGGCGGCCGAGCGACTGGGCCTCACGCCGGTGATCTTTCCCGGCGGCCACGGCGGTTTCCTCGGCAACGAGCACGGCCAACCCGGACAGCCCGATGCCTTTGGGGCGAAGCTCCGCCAGGTGCTCGCAGACGTCCTTGCCCAGGCCTGAGATTGGTGACCTGGCGGTCGGGCTAGCTCTTGACCGCCAGGACGTCGACGAGGCGGATGTCGGGATCCTTGGCCAGCAGCTGCGGTCCCGCCGAGGCGAGCGCCGCGGGGATCTGACCGGCTAGGTGGGCCTGGCGCGCCGGTTCGTCCTCGAAGGCATCGAAGATCCCGAACGTCGAGTCGTTGACCTTGAAGCCGTACCAGACTCGCGTGCCCGGTTCCTGCTCGACGATGGCCCGGCCGCCTTTCACGAACGCCTCGACTTCAGCTTCCTTGCCGGGCTTCGCCTCGACCAGCGCCAGGATTCCCAGGGTCAGTGCCATATCGTTCTCCTCGTGCGCGGTGACCTGGCTCGGATCAGGCGTTCACCCTAGCGCGTCCGCCCGATCCAGGCGTGGGCCGATCTAGCTCCCGGGCTACGGACGATCGCCGCGCCACTGGAACTCGGACACGCGCATCTGCGACTTCGTCGTCCCGCCGGCCATGAGCACGATGATCCGCGTCCCATTGGCTGGCAGCGGCAGTGACAGACGCTCGGACTGGATTCCGCCGTCCGAGCAGTGCCCGACCTCGACCGGCGTACTGTCGCCGACCTTCACGGAGATCGTCATCGGCCGGACGCCCGCTGGACCGCAGCCGGTGATGAGGTAGCCCCAGTGCGTGGGCACGCTCCCGTCCGGGAGGGTGGCCACTCCGAAGTCGTAGCCGGCCATCAGCTGCGCCTTGGAACTCCTGGGTGCCTCCTTGCCCGGGATCGGCCCGATCGAGCTGGAACCAGCCCCCGTGAACGCCGGCTGGGTCGCGTCGGCGCTGGTGAAGACCGGCACGACCTCCGCCACGCTCGGAGCATCCGGAACGTCGGGCACCGTGGCTGACAGATGGATGGTCCCCAGGGGCGGCAACGGGTGATAGCCGATCTGCAGGTAGGTCCGGCCCTGCCCACCGGCGCACTCGGGCACCTGGGCAGCGGGCCACGACATCAGGCTGTAACCGTGCTCGGTGCCCTCTGTCCGTAGCTCGGATTCCCAGGCGTCTTCGGGCGCCAACTCCACCGTGATCGTCATGTCGCCGGTCGTGCACGACGCGGGCAGGAAGGCGACTCGGGCGGCCGGCTTCCCGTTGGGCATCATTGGCAATGCCGACGGGGCGGGCCATTCCGCCCCTGCCTCGCCAACCGCCAACCAGAACGGGCTGCCGGCCAGGTATGCCGGGTCGTCGATCTGTAGACCTGCTTCGGGCGAGGCCGACGGCGACGTGGCCGGGCCGCTTGAAGGTGAGGGTGCCGGCGCGAGTGAGGCCGCCTGACTGGTCGGCGCAGCAGCCGTGGTCGGCGCAGGGGTCGGCCCACACGCGACGACGGCCAAGGCGGCGGCCACCGCGACAACCGAGAATCGGGCAAGGTTCCTGGTCACAGCGCGGAGAGTGCGCCGTCGGAGCCTCGATGTCGACCGCGGCGGAGCAGGCGACCTTGCCGGTCGAGCCTTCCAGGGCCGCCGCACGGCGGTACGCTGTCCGGCGTGACCGAGCCACTGCGCGTGATCCTCGAGCTGGGCAAGAAACGGAGGGTTGTGGCTGGAGCCATGGACTGGCCCGGGCTCGATCGGTGGGGCATCGCGGAAGACGAGGCCCTGGCCAGGCTGGCTGCCTATCTCCCCCGCTACGCCGTTGTCGCCGAGCGTGCCGGACGGAGAGACGAGCTGCCCCGGCCGCTGCACGTGGACATCGTCGAGCGCGTCGCCGGTTCGTCCTCGACCGATTTCTGGGGCATCGCCCATGTGCCATCCGAGATCGAGCGCCAGGTCCTGCCGGCCGTCGAGCTCGAACGACGGCTCGACCTCCTGCGAGCCTGCTGGGCCGAGTTCGATGAGGTCTCGGCTCGCGTCTCGCCCGACTTGCTGCCGGGCCCTCGCAGCGCCGGGCGCACGCGGGACCAGATCATGCGGCACGTGTATGCCAACGAGCCCGAGCAGTTCTCGCGCAAGGTCGAGGTCCGAACGCCGCGCGAGGAGGTCCTCACCCCCGAGGGGCTCCACGCTCACCGGCAGGCCTATCTCGGCGCGATCCGCGCCTACAACGCCGAGGGCAGGCCGGCCCGCACCTGGCCGATCCAGTTCCTCATCCGCCGCACGGCCCACCACGTCATGGATCACGCATGGGAGCTCGAAGATCGAGCGCCGGCGAATGGCACTGGCACGGCGCCGCACCCGAGCGGTTCATGACCCACATCGCGATCTGGGAGGCTCCGGTTGACGGGCCCGAGTCTGAGTGGGGCGACCTGATTGGTGACGCCGACTACCTCGCGGCGCCGGCCGAGCGAAGGTCGTCCGAATGACTGCCTGGACGGCTGAAGGGCTCGCCCGCCTCGAGCGCTTCGTCATCGCCCAGGATCCTGTCTACGAGACCGTGCTCAGCGAACTCCGCGCGTGTCACAAGATGACCCACTGGATGTGGTACGTCTTTCCGCAGATCGCTGGCCTTGGCCAGACGTCCAAGTCCATCTTCTTCAGCATCGCCTCGCTCGACGAGGCGCGGGCTTATCTCGCCGATCGAATTCTCGGCCCGCGGCTGGTCGAATGCGCCGGCCTCGTCATTGCATGCGAGAACAGGACGGCCGAGGACATCTTTGACCACGACGCGATCAAGTTGCGCTCGTCAATGACCCTCTTCCATCGCGCCGCGCCGGACGAAGCGGTCTTCCGCCAGGTCCTGGATCGCTTCTACAACGGCATCCCCGACCCTGCGACCGACGCGCTTCTCGGCGGGGAGCGATCCCGCGCCGCCGTGGACACCTCAGATCTCGCTTGAGTGGACGATGTTCTCGAACTGGCCCCACAGGATCACGACCAGCAGGGCCGAGCCGGCGAACGCGAACCAGAACGGGGCGGTGATCCCGAATGTGCTCGCCAGCAGGCCGCCAATCGGTGTTCCGATGACCAGTCCGCCCACGATGGCAACGCGGTAGACGCCGGTCACTCGGCCCAGCAGCGCGTCCGGGACCGCCCGCTGCCGGACGACGGTCGAGGTCGTACCCCATACGAAGGCGTGCCCGCCGAAGACGACCAACGTGACCAGCGCCACCGCAGCGGAGGTCGTCAGGGCGAGGATCAGGTGGGTAGCGGTCTCGATCAGCAGGCCGACCCGCATGATGTCGGCCAGGGCGAAGCGCCGTTCGAGCCGGCCGTAGATCGCGGTCCCGATCAAGCCGCCGACCGCCGAGGCCGTCGTCAGCAACCCGAACCCGACCGGACCCATGCCAAGCCGCTGGCTGGCATACAGGACGAGGACGGACCAGGCCGCCCCGAACGTGATGTTGAAGGTGAAGATCGTGAGGGCGAGGGTACGCATCGGCGGGTGCGCGACGAGCCAGCGCATCCCTTCGAGCATCTCGCTGCGGACGGACGCGTGTTCCAACCGGGCCCGCCGGGCGTCGCTCGCGAGGCGGGAAATGAGGACCACTCCGAGGAGGAAGCACACGGCGTTCGTCGCGAACGGGATCGCCGGTCCGAGGGCGAACAGGAACGCCCCGACCGGCGGCAGGAGGAGCTGGCTGGTAAGCAGCGAGCCTCCCTGGATCCGCGCATTGGCGATGCCCAGGTCCTCGCGTGCGACCATGCCCGGCAGGAGCGTGCTCGTGGCCGAGTCGGCAAACGTCTCGGCCGTGCCCATAACGAACAACGCGACGAGGACGAGGGCGATGCTGACCGAGCCGGTGGCGATCGTGGCGCACAGGATGGCCAGGGTGACGGTCCGGGCCAGGTTCACCACGACGACCATCCGGCGACGATCGAAGCGATCGGCCGCCACCCCGCCGAAGACGCCGAACAGGAGGGTCGGCAGGTACTCGAAGAAAAGCGCCATCGAGACCAGGAAGGGATCGTGGGTCAGGGACGCCACGAGCAGCGGCCCGGCCGAGACCACGACGCCGTCGCCAACGTTGTTGACGATCGTCGCCGACAGCAGCCAACGAAAGCTCGATCCGAGCCTCGTCGGCGCGATCGCCTCGGCGATCCGGCTGGTCACTCGCACCGGCGGCAGGATACCAGCCGGGAAGCTCGTTCCTAGGCTCGTCCGCTCACGGCCCAGGCCCGGGCTAACACGACGAACGGTTCGTCCGGCAGCAGGCGGCGACAGGCCTTGCGCAGCTGCTCTCGGTGCTCCGCGTCCAGGCTGGCTACGTAGGCCCCGGCCGGCCCAACTCCGTTCGTAAAAGGTTGCCACCACTCGTCGAACGTGGCGTGCTCCAGGTCCGCCGAGACGACCGTCTCGACCAGGTCCCCCAGGCCGGCGGCCGCGAACAGCTCGGCGAGGTGGCCTTCGCGCGATCCGGCCAGCCCCGATTCGTCCTCGACCTCCGGATCGAGCTGGCGGGCCGCCCGCCAGAAGAGGCCCAGCGGACCCATCCCGCTACCGTGATCCCAGACGCAGGCGGCAACCAAGCCACCCGGCCGCGTGACTCGCTTCATCTCGACCAGGCCGCTGATGGGATCGGCCATGAAGTGGACGACGAGTTGGGCCAGGGCGGCGTCGAACTCGCCGTGGGTCAATGGCAGGTGCTCGGCCGATGCCTGGAGGACGGTCACGCCCGGAAAGCGGTCTCGGGCTGCCTCGACGAATGGCGCGGACGGATCAACGCCGACCACGTTCTCGGCCCCGACGCGCTCGACCAGCTCCCGGGTCAGGGCGCCCGGTCCACAGCCAACGTCGAGCACCCGCTGTCCGGCCTTGACTCTCGCGAGGTCCGCCATCTGACCCACCAGCAGGCGTGAGTAGCGGCCCATGAAGTTGTCATAGGCATCGGCGGCGACATCGAAGCTCACCCGCTGACTTTAGCGCCGCGCAGCGGGGCGATATGGTAGCGAGGCACAAAGGAAGGAAGGGGCCAGCTGAATGGACGACAGCCAAGTTCGAGAACGAGCCCAGGAGTTCTGTGACGCCGTCGTCGCGGGCGATGTCGACAGGGCCATCGCGTTCATGAGCGCTGAGCTCCACCGCAACCTTGGCGAGGTGATTGCGCTCCTGCCGTTGCCCGCTACCGGCGCGTCGATCGAGTCGGTCGAGGCGGGCGGCTCCGGCTACAACGTCGTGCTGAGCCTGGTCGGCGAGACCGAAACGGTTCAGATCCAGACGCGCTGGAAGGATCGCGACGGAACGCCCACGATCATCGAGGCGAGCCACCTGAGCAAGACGCCGACCGCGGTCAGCCTCGGTCCAGACGAGCAGGAGCCGGACGCCGCGACCTGATCGACGCCGCTCATGGCCGCGGCGGCACCGAACGGTTCTCGGGGAGCGACAAATGCGTCGTTTCGTTCCGGATCTGGTCGGCCGGGACCCGGTTCCTCGCCGGATTCGGCACCGGCGTCGCGAGCTGTGGGGACGTTCATCCCGGCTCGAGCGTGGCCCGGGATCAGCCTCGGTCGGCTCGCGCCCGCCCGAGCCCGTCCCTTCCCCGAAATGCGCCGTTTGTCGCTCCAGAAGAACCATGCGCACGGTCCGTGACGGATCGACAGGCTGAAGCCGAGCGCTCATGCGATATGGCGATGCTTCCGGGTCGCTGACCCTCGGACCTATGGCGGACTGACGATTCCGCCTACACCGGCCGTATGGTGGCGCGGAATGCTCGAACCAAGCCTGCCGCTCGAACCCGCTCCGCCGCCCAATCCCAAGGCACAGCCCTCTGATGAACAACCCGCGAGCGGGCTCTCGTCCTGGATTATCCCACCGCCGGCGGCTGTATCGACGCTCCTGGCAGGACCGGCAGGACCGGCAGGACCGGCAGGACCGGCGCCCGGCTGTGCCTACGCCGGGTTCTGGCGGCGCTTCTGGGCGTACCTCGCGGACTGGCTGATCGTCGGCGTACCGATCGGGATCCTGGCCCTGCCCGTGATCTCGGGCCTGGCGAGGCTGCCGATCGGGGCGTACCTGAGCACTCGTACGTTCGATCCGGTCACCCAGCAGTACATCGCGGACCCGATCTTCCTGGCCCGGCTGAATGATGCCCTGGCCCGGCTGCTGCCGCAGGTCGGCCTCCTCGTCGCTGCCTCGCTGGTCATCCAGTTTGTGTACTTCGGGCTGTGCTGGTCGCGCCGGGGCGCGACGCTCGGCCAGCAGCTCCTGGGCGTCGAGGTTCGGCATGTGGAGACCGGCCGACGGATCTCATTTGGCCGAGCCTGCCTGCGCTTCATCGGGTACTCGGTGTCCGGGTTCTTCCTCGACGCAGGCTTTGTCTGGGTCGCCTTCGACGCGCGCAAGCAGGGCTGGCACGACAAGATCGCAAACACGGTGGCGATTCGGTCCACCGGGCCGCGGACCACGCGGTTCCCGTACTGGATCCTGGGCACGGTCGTCGTCCTGGCGCTCATTGCCGGCTCAGGCTTCAGCGCGGTCATGGGCGAGCTCGCCTCGGTCGTCCCGCCGGCCCCGGGATCCGCGCCGATCATCCAGCCTGGAAGCGCGCCGCCGGTCGGCTCGATCTGGTTCGGAACGGACTACGACAAGCAGACATTCGCCCTATCGAACCAAGGGATGACGTTCCCCAGGGCTTCGTCGATTGTCATGATTGCTTCGCTCGTCCGGGTCGTCCGGAGCGGCGAGATCGTCACGACCTACAGCGTGGTCGACGACAACGCTCGCCTCATTGACTCGTTCAAGTCGCTGCACAACGCCGATGTCATCGCCGAATACGTCAAAGCCAGCGCGCTGAGCTGCACCTGTTCCATCACCATCGAGATGAGGGATTCGGCGGGCAATGTCCTGGCCCGCAGCGCGATCTCACTGACCTGAGCCCCGGCAGCCGAGTCCGGACCCGGCTGGACGCGCCTATCCTGATGGGTGAACCCCGCAGCTCATTGGAGACGGCAGATGGACTTCAGCGGAATCCTGATCGGGTCCGAAAACGCCCCGGCCCTGGTCGATTACTACACCAACGTCTTGGGCGCGCCGAGCTTCGTCCAGGACCCGTACACCAGCTGGCAGATCGGCTCGGGCTTTGTCACGGTCGCCCCGCACTCCGAGGTCAAGGGCCGTAACGCCTCACCGGGCCGGATCATCTGGAACATCGAGACCAAGGACGTGGCCGGGGAATTCGACAAGATGAAGGCGGCCGGCGCCATCGTCATCACCGCGCCCTATGAGTTCGCAGGCTCGCCGGGTTCATCGATCGCGACCCTGGCCGACCCCGATGGCAACTATTTCCAGCTGCTCAGCCCGATGGAGATGTAGCTTCCCGCTCTCTTCCATGAATTTCGGGCAGGCCACCGTGCGTTCTGGCCCTGCCCGTCGTGTTTATGGAGAGCGTTCACATGGCCGTCACCGGCGACGCAGACCTGCTGTACAACCGGGCGTTCGAGGCTCACTGGGACGACGTGTTCCGGTTCTCGCTCGCCTGGACGAACGACTGGCCGGCCGCCGAAGACCTGGCCCAGGACGCCTACCTGCGGCTCTGGCAGCATCGCCTGACCCTCGATTGGGACCGGCCCGTGCTGCCCTGGCTGCTGGTGGCGGCCCGGCGCCTGGCGACAGACCGGTTTCGATCGCTGAGCCGGCGGATCCTGCCGCACTCGTCCGAGCCATCGTTCGACGAGGCGACCCAGGCCCGCTGGATCGACGTTCGAGGCGCCATGAGCAGGCTCTCGGCTCTCGAGCGAACCGCCCTCGTCCTCACGGCGATCGAGGGCTGGTCGTATTCGGAGGTCGCTACGGCATTGGGAACGAGCGACGGGGCCCTGCGCGCCGCAGTCAGTCGCGCCCGCGAGAAGCTGGAGGTTGCGTGATGGCCCGTTCCCGCACCGATGAGCTCCTGGAGGCTTGGAAGATGGTTGCCCAGAACGCACAGCGCCCGGTGGAGGCGCCCCGCCCACGGACGCGTCGCAGCAGCGGGCCGATCGGCCTGCTCGCCGCCGGCACGGTTGCCGTCGTCCTCATCGTGGCCCTGGCCCTGAGGGGGGCCGGTCCCGGACCCCAGCCCTCGCAGCCCGCCGTCGGGGCCAGCCCCTCGGTCGGCGCGAGTCCCTCGCCAGCTGCCAGCCCCAGCCCGAACGGCTCGGCCAGCCCGGCCGCGAGTCCCGAAGCATCGGTCTCTCCTGCCGATGCCTCCGGCGCGATCGTCCACCAGTACACCGACGACCTGGTCAAGGGGAACTTTGCAGCTGCCTGGGCGTTGCTCGCGCCGGGCGGACCAACCCGATCCCAGACGTTCGCAGCCTGGCGCACTGAGCGTGGCCAGTTCTTCGCGAGCGCCGGCACCGTCTATACGATCGTCGTATCGCCGTCCGACGTGGCGCCTTTGTCAACCTGGCTCGCCAGCCCCTGGAGCTCCTCGATCGACGCCGCTCATGCCCTCCTGGTCGAGGTGAACTACGCCGCGCTGGCCGGCAACAACGCGGGCTACAGCCTGTACATCGTCAACCCGACCGTGACCGGACTCGCGATCTACGACGTGCGCTGAGCCTTCCCGAGCCGAGCCTGCTATGGTTGCGTCTGCAACGATCCGCCCATCGCCAGACGCAACCACAGGTGCTCGCATGCGTGCTCTCGCAATCCTCGACGACGGCCAGCCAGCTGCAATCCGAGAGGTCGCGCAGCCCGAGCCCGGACCGGGCGAGGTTCTCGTCCGGGTCCGCGCCGCCTCCGTCAACGGCTTCGACGTCTTCGTCGCGAACGGTTACCTCAAGGGCATGATGGAGCACCGCTTTCCGGTGGTCATCGGCAAGGACTTCGCGGGGACCGTCGAGACCCTGGGCGAGGGTGTCACGGACTTCGCCGTCGGCGACCGCGTGTTCGGCGTCGTGACCAAGCCCTTCCTGGGCGATGGCTCGTTCGGTGAATTTGTGACCGTCCCCGTCGCCGTTGGCGTGACCCGGCTTCCGGATTCAATCGACTTCACGACCGGTGGAGCGCTCGGCGTTGCGGCAGAGGCAGCCCTCGCGGCCTCGGACGCCGCCAACTTCTCGGCCGAGAAGGTCGTGCTCATCTCGGGGGCCACCGGCGGGGTAGGCAGCCAAACCCTCGAGCTCGCGGTCCGGGCCGGAGCCCACGTGATCGCCACCGCCCACAGCGATGCCGAGCGCGAGCTGGTGACCTCGCTGGGTGCGGCGGAGACGGTCGACTACAAGGCCGACGTCGCAGCGGAGGTCCGCGCCGTCCGTCCCGCCGGCGTCGATGTGGCCCTCCATTTCGCCGGCGATCCGGCCAACCTGGTCACGGCCGTCCGGCCGGGCGGCTCGTTCGTGTCGACCCTGATGCGCTCCGAATCCGATGTCCAGGCCGAGGACGTCACCGTGATCAAGGCCAACGCGAGCCCGGCGAGGGACGTCCTCGATCGAGCGGCGGCCAACCAGGCGAACGGCGTTACCCACGTCGTCATCCAGCGGACGTATCCCCTCGCTGACGCGACTGACGCCCTTGCTGCGTTCCAGGCGGGCACGCTGGGCAAGGTCGTGATCGTCATCGACTGAGCCGCCGGGACGCGGCGCCCGCGAATACGGGTATCGTCGGTCCATGACCCGACGCGGAATCATCCTGTTTGCCCTGATGTCGGTGATGTGGGGCATCCCCTACCTGTTCATCCGGGTCGCGGTGGCCGAGATCAGCCCGGCGATGCTTGTCTTCGCCCGGACTGCCATCGGCGCCGCAATCCTGTTACCCGTCGCGATCTTCCGGGCCGACCTGCGGGCGCTCCTGGGGCGCTGGCGCTGGCTGGTCGCCTTTGCGGCGATCGAGATCGCCATCCCGTGGGTCATGGTCGGCTCGGCCGAGCAGCGCGTTTCTAGCTCCCTGGCCGCCCTCCTGATCGCCGGCACGCCGCTCGTCAGCACCGCCCTGGCCCTGGCCACCGGCGGCGCCGATCGCACCAGCCGGACGGGAATGCTGGGGTTGCTGGTCGGGCTGGCCGGCGTCGTGGCCATCGTCGGAGCCGACTTCCATGCCTCGGACGCGATCGCCCTGGTCGAGATCGGCGTCGTCGTCGTTTGCTACGCCATCGGCCCGGCGATCCTGTCCCGTCGCCTGGGGGGCCTGCCGGCCGTGGGCATCATGGCCGTCTCGCTCAGTCTGGTCGCCCTCGTCTACCTGCCGATCGCGATCGTCCAGTGGCCCGCCGTGCAACCCTCGACGAACGTCCTGATCTCCGTTGTCGTGCTGGGGGTGGTGTGCACCGCCGCCGCCTTCCTGGTCTTTGCCGCCCTGGTGGCCGAGATCGGGCCGGTCCGCTCGACGGTGATCACCTACGTCAACCCGGCCGTGGCGGCCTTCCTGGGCGTGCTCGTCCTCAACGAGAGCTTCAGCCTGGTCATGGCCGTGGGCTTTGCCCTGGTGATCGCCGGCTCGGCCCTGGCCACGCGGCGCACCCAGCTCACGTCGGCCCAGGCGCCGACAACCGTGCCCGATGCCGAGGTCGCAGTACCGGGCTGATCAGCCGCTGGCCCACGCCCGCCAGGGTGATCGAGCCATCCAGCCGGCCAGGTCGGCGGCCAGGAGGCGAGCGCTCTGGCAATCGGCTCGAACAGCCACCTCACGCTCGATCGCTCGCAGGAAGTACCCGTCGAACGCACCCCGCGGGAACTCGGCCATGACGTTTGACCGAACGCTATCGACCAGCTCGTAGCCTTCACCGCGCACGTCGAGCCCAGTGGCCCGGTCGAGCAGGACCGACTCGACCCCGTCGGCCAGGGTCACGCCCGGTCGCATGTGCAGGATGATCGCGATCGCCGCCCGGTCGGCAGCCTCGGGATCGAGCCCCACGCCCTCCAGGAACCGCCTCGCGATCTCGGCGCCCTCCACCTCGAAGCACATCGTGTTGCGCGGGATCCGGCTCAGGGCGTAGTCGTGCATCAGCGAAGCGGTCCACAGGACCTGGGCGTCGAAGGTCCAGCCCTCCCCCGCCCCGATCGCGGCTCCCCAGCAATACGCCCGGACCGAGTGGGCCAGGAGGCATTCCGGTAACGATCGCGTTGCCCAGCGCCAGGTCGTCTCGGAGACGCCGTCCTGTGGGACCGTCAATCCAGCAATTGACTTCGGCAGGTTCCGAACGGGCTTCATGGGCTGGATCGTAATGGTCGTCGCCCGTGTCCCGCCAGAGCGATGGCGACGGGCACCGCGATTTGCCGACAGGGACTATTCGCCGAGCATGCCGATGACTAGACTCTGCCGTCACGCCAACTGCAGGAGGCGACATGTACCGCGGGGGATCGCGCTGGTCGATCGCGATCGGCGCGTTGTTCGGTCTTTCGATGCTGCTGCCGGCCGCCGTCCGCGCAGCGACTCCACTGACGATCACGCTGCTCGCTGCGCCGACGACGGCATTCACCGATCAGGTCGTGACTCTGACCGCGACCACCTCTCCAGCGGTAGCCGACCTGCAGATCAATTTCATTGACTCGGCGTCGACGTTTTTCTGGGCGGTCAACACCGACAACTTTGGCACCGCCAGCGTCACGATGGAGGCCACGGCCAATCAACTCGCAGAAGGGCAGCACTTCGTGCATGCAACCTTCTTTGGGGACGACGTCTACGGACCCGCCACGAGCAACACGGTCGAAGTCGATCTCAATCAGCACCCATCGGCGGTGGCACTGTCGTATGGCGATCCGGCTGCCGATCCTGTCATCTATGGGGTCGACGACCTGGTCGTCTACGCGCGGGTCACCGAGGGCGTTTGCGTCGGCGAGATCGACCTCGCCGAGTACCAAGCCGGCGTCGTCGATGCGCCTGACCGCAGCGGGACTGCCCACTCCATCGTCAACCAGGATGGCAGCACGGGCTGCGGATTCGATTTCGACATTGGTCCACATCCGGCCGGGAGCTTCCAGTTCCAGGCGACATTCGGCTACACGCTGATCAACGCCGGATCGGTTTCCCCATTGCTGGACGTTGCCATCATCCCGATCACGACCGCGACCGTAGTCGTCGCGTCGCCCAACCCGGTTGAAGTTGGTTCGGACACCCTCCTGACTGCCACGATTACGAGCCCCGAGGGCATCGCCTGGATCGATGGCAATGGAACGATCACGTTCTTCGACGGGACAAGCGAGCTCGGGACCTCTAACGTAGGCGCTGGCGCGCTTGGCAAGTTCGACGCCGTCTTCTCAACCTTGGGCAGCCACCTCATTCGTGCGACCTACAACGGGTCCTCAAGGGCGGAGCCGTCGACCAGCGCAGCGGCATCGGTATCGGTGGTTCCGAACACTGTCCACGCCACGGACCTGGGCGTCAGCGCGTCCACGTTCTACCCAGTCCCGGATGGCTACAGCGATCAGCTCGTCATCCAGGGCATCCTGGGTGAAACTGCGACCGTCAGGATCTCGATCACCAACGCCACAACGGGCGCGCTCGAGCGCAGCTTCCTCCTGACCGACCGAGGTGCCGGCTACTACAACTTCAACTGGGATGGCCGTCCGGTCATCAGCGGGCCAATCGCCGCCAGCGGCCACGGAAGCCGCATCCAAGCCCCGGCCGATGTCCCCGCGGGCCTGTATCACGTGACCCAGGTCCTCACCGACGAACTCGGCGCCCAGCTGACCGTCACGAGCAACGTGACCGTGTCGCTCAAGAGGCTCGTGTGGTACACGGGATCGACGACGTACGCCGGCAATCACACGACCGCAAGGGGCGGAAATCAGGGATCCGACACGAGCAGCCCAATCTATGTCGGCGGTGAGCGGATCACCATGCTCCAGGGCACGCCCGGGTTCTACAACGCGCTCGGGTACCAGTTCACCCTGCCGTCTGCGGTCGAATACTCGGCGATCTCGTTCTCCGTGCTGGGTAGCGGCACCCACCAGCCGGCTCTCGGCATCCAGAACCGTCAGCTCGGTACCTGGGCGGCGGGCAAGCCGTGGATCATCGACTACTTCAGCCCACTGTCGGCCGTCTCGACGAAGTACGGCTGGACCACGGTCAGCGGCGACCCCACGTACAGTCGAATCGGCCGGACCGTGCGCGGGATTGTCCTCGCCCTGAACTGGACGTCGGGCGGGCACTATGACGTTTCGAAGGTCAAGCTGACCTATCGCTACGCGCTCTTGAAGTAGGTCGGGCGTCGATCTCGGCCATCCGGGCACGCACGACGACGGCGATCAGGTCGTCCGGAATTGGCTCCTCGGGCGTGAAGTGGTACGTGCCCTTTGCCACGGCGAACGCGGCCAGCTCCGGATTCTGCTCGACGACCTGGCCGCTCATCGGGAAGAGCGAGCAGTGGTCCTTGAACGCCTCGTAGGAGACGAGAAGCTGGCCCCGGTAGCGGAACCCGGGCATGCCATAGCCGATGGCCTCGACCGCGTCGGGCACCACCGAGGCGATCGTCTCGCGCAAGTGCTGGAGGGCGGCCCGCTGGTCCCCCGGCAGAGCGGCGAGCCGGGCGTCGATGACGGTGGCAGGCGGTTCGTTGTTGGTCATTTCGATCTCCCCTACGCTCCGCTGGGCTCGATCTTGATGGGACGGCCCTGGCCGTCGACCAGGTGCCATTCGACGCCGAGCTGGCTGTCCTCGCCGTCGGACAGGATCGCGGTCACGGCGGCCGGTGTGGCGCCGGGGCCGAGAGCGGTGATCGCTCGACCAACCGCGTAGGCCACGATCGCGCCATCGTGGTCGACGATCTCGCGGCGCGCGAGCTCCTCCGCCTCGGGGACGCCGGCATCGGTCAGCTGGTCGATCAGTGCGTGGGCGCGCTTCCGGCCGCTCGGCGACAAGGCTCGGATCCAGGGGGGCTCAGGCGGTGCCGGAGGCTCAGCTGGAGGCGGCGGCTCGTTCGGCAGCGGGGCCGCCGGCGATGGCGCGCCCTTTCGCCGTTTCGGCTGTGGTTGCTCCTCGGCGGACGGCCGCTCTCGGTGCTCCGCGACCCTGGCCGCCAGAGACGACACGGCAGGCTCGGAGGCGCGCGCTTCGACGATCGCCTCCTTGGTGGCGGCCAGGCTGCCAAACGGTCCGCGCACGAGCGGCAGGCCCAGGTCGTCAGTCTGCTCGGCGTCGACCACCACCCAGGTGCCCGACTGCGGCTCGATCTTGAAGCGCTCGTCGCGCGTCTGCCAGCGACCGCCGCCCAGGCGCTTGAGGGCCGTCTCGTCGACGGGCTTGGCCACCTTGTTCATGGCTGCGCCGCGAAACTGTCCGTCGCTTCGAGCAGGAGCCGGTCCATCTCGGCGTCGCCACGATGGCCACCCGCCACAAGATGAAGCTTTGCGCCCGGCCAGGCCCGGGCCAGCTGCCAGGCCACGTCCGGTGGACCGGCGAGGTCGAGTCGGCCATGGAGCAGGACCGCGGGGATCCCGGCCAGGCGACCGGCATTGGCCAGGAGCTCGTTCTCATCGAGCCAGGCCGCATGGGCGAAGTAGTGGGTCACGAGTCGAGCGAAGGCGATCCGATAGGCATCGTCGGCCCAGCGCGGGTGGGGGCTTACGTAGCCCTCCTCGAGCGACAGGATGGCGTCCTCCCAGGTGACCCAGTCCCGGATCGCTCGAAGCCGAACCGCTGGGTCGTGGCTGCCGTTGATGAGCCCGTCGTAAACCGCCACCAGGTCCCCGTCGCGTTCGGCTTCTGGGACGCCCGCCTGAAATACGGCCCATTCTTCCGGGAAATACCGGCCAACCTCGTGGCCCAGCCAATGCACGTCAGAGGGTCGGGTCAGCGTGATCGACAGCAGGATCATCTCAGTCACCCGTTCGGGATGGCGTTCGGCATAGGCCAGCCCCAGGGTGACGCCCCAGGACGCGCCCCAGACCAGCCAGCGGTCGATCCCGAGGTGCTCACGCAGCCGCTCGAGGTCCCTGATCAGATTCTGGGTCGTGTTCGTGGCCAGGTCCGTCTCGAAGCTGCCGGCGTGAGGGCGACTCCGGCCACAGCCCCGCTGGTCGAGCTGGATGAGCCGGTAGCGGTCAGGATCGAACCAGCGCCGCCGGCCAGCGCTGAGCTCGCCGCCCGGGCCTCCGTGGAGGGCCACCGCTGGCTTGCCGCGGGGGTTACCCGACGCTTCCCAGTAGATCGACTGGCCATCACCGACCTCGAGCAGGCCGGTCTCGTACGGCTCGATCGGTGGATACGGCTCGACCGTTGGAGTCACGTCCTAAGTATCAACGCGGTCGGCCAGGCGGTAGACGCGGCCTTGCTTGTGGTCGAGGTCGTCGAGCTCGGTCGTGGTCCGAACGTCGTAGCAGGCGATCTCGACCAGTGCGCCCGCGGGCAGGTAGCGCCGGCCCGGGTCGCCCACCAGGACCTCGATCCCGATCGCTCGCGCCCGCTCCAGCCAGGGCATGACCCGCTCCGCTAGGGCCAGGTCGTAGCAGAAGTCACCGGCCAGGACCACCTCGACGTCCGGCGGGTCGTCGTCGAGGACATCGCGCCGGATCGCTGCCAGCCGCAGCCGGTTCGCCCGGGCGTTGAGCTCGATGGCCGCGGCGGCATGCGGGTCGATGTCGACGCCGGTGGCTGCAGATGCACCGGCCGCCATCGCCGCAATCGCACACAGCCCGGAGCCGGAGGCGAAGTCGAGCACTCGCCGACCGGCCACGGCCTCCGGGTGATCGCGCAGGTAGGTCGCGATCGCCAGTCCCCCGCCCCAGGCGAACGCCCAATACGGCAGGGCGGCATCCGGATCGCTCGTTTCGATCTGGACGGCGCGCCACAAGGGCAGGACCTCATCGGCCAGGTGCAGCCGGAGGCGCTCCAGGCCGGGCACCGGACCCAGCCGGGTATGGCGCAGGACGAACGCACGAGACGAGGCTGCCATCCTCGCACTCTACCCGCGCTCGAGGCTCGGTTGCCACATATGGTACTGTGGGTGGCATGGAGAAGACGACCGTCTACCTCACGGTTGATCAGAAGGTGGGTCTCGCCCGAGCCGCCCGGCTCGAGGGACGCAGCGAGGCCGATCTCATTCGCGAGGGCATTGGGGTCGTGGTTGCCAGGCACCAGGTCAGCGAGCCCCGGATCCCACTGTTCGAGAGCGGCCTGGCGGACCTTGCCATCCGGGCGGAGGATGACCTCGAGGGCTTTGGCGAAGATCGAGACCACGCGGAGTGATCCTGCTCGACACGAGCGGTCTGCTGTCTGCCCTGGACGGGTCCGAGCCTAAGCACGAGGCGTCAGCCGCGGCGCTGGTCCGAGCCACGGGCCCGCGCCTGCTCTCGCCATTCGTCCTGGCCGAGCTCGACTACCTGCTGGCGAAGCGCGTCTCGTTCGCCGTTGCGCAGGCGTTCCTCGCCGAGGTTGCTCGCGGGGCGTACCAGTTGGAAGCCTTCCAGAACGCAGATATCGCCGAGGCGCGGGAGATCGTGGAACGCCACGGCGATTTGAAGCTGGGCCTGGCCGACGCCTCGATCGTGGTCCTGGCCAACCGGCATGGAACGACCGACCTGCTCACACTGGATGAGCGCCGCTTCCGGGTCGTCACCAACGCGGCGGGCAGCTCGTTCAGGCTGCATCCGGCAGACGACCGATGATGGCAATGGACTTCATGATCAGGAGCAGGGAGGCGATCCAGTGAAGATCGGGGTGATCGTTCCCCAGGGCTGGACGGGCGAGTACGACGGCTGGCCGGCGCTCGACGCCTGGCGCCGGACGACCGAAGTGGCCGTCCAGGCCGAGCGGCTTGGCTTCGAGTCCATCTGGCTGTTCGACCATTTCCACACGATCCCCCGGCCGACCGACGAGATCACGTTCGAATCGTTCACCTCGTTGGCCGCCCTGGCCGCCCTCACCAGCCGGGTCCGGCTCGGCCACGTGGTGATCTGCACGGCGTTCCGGAATCCAGCCCTGACGGCCAAGATGATCTCGACGATGGACTCGATCAGCGGCGGCCGAATGGAGCTGGGCATCGGCGCTGGCTGGAAGGAAGACGAGTGGCTGGCCTACGGCTACGGCTATCCCGAGACGAAGGAGCGGCTCGCCCGCCTGGCTGACGACTTGGCCGTGATCAGCGCGATGCTGGCCGGCGATCGGCATGAGCACGCCACCGCAGGTGGCTCGTACTCACGGGTGACGAACGCGATCAACGTGCCCAAGCCCATCCAGCAGCCGCGCGTCCCGATCATGGTCGGTGGCAACGGTCCGAAGGTCACCTGGCGGCTGGCCGCGCGCTTCGCCGACGAGCTCAATCTCGATGGCGTCTCGCCGGCCGAGGTCCTCGAGGCGATCCCGGTCATCCGCAGCCGCTGCGAGGAGATCGGGCGCGATCCGGCGACCCTGGCCCTGTCGGTCAACATCTGGAGAGAGACGCTCGAGGTCAGCGGAGCCCAGCGGGTCCACCTGCTCGGCGGCTATCGCGAGGCCGGCGTGCATCGAGTCATGGGCCTGCTCCAGGGCGCCGCGCGCACCGACGAAGCCCTCGAATCCCTCGTGGAGGACGCCCGCGCCGCGGGTCTCGAGTTGGCCTAGCCCGCCAGCGCCCGGGCGAGGATCTGCTCGACCACTTCGGACTTCGCATCCGCGTAGTTCTGGATGTAGGCCCACTCTCGATCCGCCAGTTCGCGCTTCGTGCGTTCGTAGAGCTGGCGATCGTCGTCATGGGTTCGAAGCCAGTCGCGGAAGGCCAGGATCCGAACGGTCTCGGGGCTGCCTTCCGACAGGACATGCAGGTTGACGTTCGTGTCCGGCCCCTTGAAGACGCGGTGCTCGAACCAGTCCGGCTCACGAATCACCAGGCGGTAGCCAGCTGCCTCGAGTGCCGGGAGGTAGGCAGGCTCATGGGCCGAGTTGGGCACGACCAGGAGCATGTCGACGATCTGCTTCGCGGCCAGGCCCGGCACCGAGGTTGAGCCGGTGTGCTGTAGGTCGATCACCTCCGAGCCGAGGGCGCCTCGAATGCGTTGACGGTCGCGCTCGAACAGGATCGGCCAGTTCGGGTCGTAGTCGACCAGCCTGACCTTGCCGTCGAGACGCGGCGCCTCGACGGTCCAGGCGGCCCGGATCTCGGCTTCGCGTTGGGCTCGAGCGGCGTCGTCCGGCTCGTCGGGCATGGGTCAAGTGTGCCGGACTGTCCCAATGGGCGAGGTGGCGTGCCAGCCCAGCCGTCGCGCCCCGTCTACCGTTCGAACGAGGTCCCAGCTATTTGTGCTTCCAGGTCACCGTGAAGGCACCCTTGGCCGCCTTGGAAACGGTCGCTCGGCGAAGGGAGCCCGAGCCCATCGAGACGGACTCGCGCGCCCTTCAGCGGCGCCGAGGCCGTCATCGGCGGCGGCCTGAACGCGGTCGACCGCTGGAAGCGGACAACGCAGCGATCTCCCAGGAGGAGCGCGCCCTCTGGACCGAGATGGAGACGCTCCGTCAGTACGCCTATCTGGCCCGCACCCTGGATGAGAGCCTCGAACGGCGGATCGATGCCCTGGCCACGACCGACGCCGCTCGCGGCCGGGCACTACGGGAGGACGTCCTGTTCCCCGTTCGGCATCGGCTCCAGGACATCCTGACCCAGCTGGCCGTGGCGGCCCAGGGCTACGCCGCACTGCGGGTCGTCCGCCAGAACAACCAGGAAGTCATTCGGGCGATTCATACGGCGACCACCACGACCACGGCCGCCCTGCGTACCGCGGTGATGGTTGCCCAGGCCCTGACCGACCAGCGTCTCGTCCTCGATCAGCTCAAGGCCGTCAACGAGACCACCAGCGGGATGATCGAGAGCACATCGGCGTTGCTCAGGTCCCAGACGACCGAGGTCGAGGACCAGACGACCAAGCCGGGCGTCGACATGGCGTCGCTCCAGCGGGCCTGGGACAACGTCTTCGCCACGCTCGACCAGATCGATGCCTACAAGACGACGGCGCTCGAGACGATGAAGGTGACCGTCCGCGAGCTCAGCGGCCAGGTCGAGCGGTCGCGCGCCTATGTCGACCATCTCGAGCAGGCCGATCGGGCCGGAACGAGGACCGTTGCCTCAGCCGACGATCCCATGCTCAGGATCCTGGGCTAGGCCGAGACCCTTCTCGCAGCGCTCAATCCGGCACACTGGAATCGTGATCCCTCCTGCGTCGGCAGCTCCCACCGTTGCCCTGCGCGCCTCCGGGCTCGGCCGCCAGTTCGGGTCGGCCTGGGCGATTCGGGGGCTCGATCTCGAGGTCCAGCCGGGACGCGTGCTCGGCCTGCTCGGACCAAACGGCGCCGGCAAGACGACGACCGTCCGGCTGCTGACCGCCTTGATCGCGCCGACCGAGGGTACGGCCACGATCGACGGCTTCGATGTCCGGGCCGAGCCCGACGCGGTCCGGGCCCGGGTCGGGATCCTGACCGAGACACCTGGCCTGTACGACAAGCTGACCGCCACGGCCAACCTCGACTTCTTCGGCCGGCTGTACGGCCTGGATGCCGCCACCCGCTTATCCCGGATCGAGCACTACCTGCGCCTGTTCGGGTTGTGGGATCGTCGCAGCGACGTGGCCGGCACGTTCAGCAAGGGCATGAAGCAGAAGCTGGCGATCGCCCGGGCGCTGCTCCACGAACCCAGCGTCGTGTTCCTCGACGAGCCCACCGCGGCCCTCGATCCCGAGGCGGCCTATATCGTCCGCGAGGCGATCGAAGGCCTGCGCAGCGCCGGCCGCACGATCGTCCTGGCCACGCATAACCTGGACGAAGCGGATCGGCTGTGCGACGAGGTCGCCTTCATCCGGGGCGGCCTGCTCCGTATCGACACGCCGGCCCGGCTGCGGGGCTCGCTGGCCGGCAGACGGGTCGAGATCCGGCTGGCCGGCGACCGCGGCGATGGCCCGGTGGACCTGCTGGCCATCGCCCGGGCCCTGCCCGGGGTGACGACGGCCCAGCGCGACGGCGATCGACTGGTCGTGGAGGCGCCGGATCCCTCCGCGATCACCCCGGCGCTCGTCCGCGACCTGGCGGCGGCGGGCGCCTCGATCCTGGAGGTCCGACCGGCCGCCACCTCGCTCGAGGCGGTCTACTTCGAGGTCATGGGCGTTCGACCGGGCGCCGGCGGCGAGGCCACCTGATGCGCCTCCGGATCATCAACACGGTCCTCCGGCGCGAGTTCGCCGAGACCATCCGCAACCGGCTCCTGCTGGGCACGATCCTCATCCCGCCGATGATCCTGACCGTCGCGCCGCTGGCCCTGGCCGGCGTGATCGGCAGCCGCTCGCTGCCGGCCGAGCTGGCCGCCTCGGTCCTGACCGAGCGGCCCGAGTGGGCCGGCTTCACCGCCTCCGAGCTGGCCGGTGCGTTCACGGTCCAGCAGTTCCTGGCCTTCTTCCTACTGATGCCGGCCTACATCCCGCTCGCGATCGCCACGTTCTCGATCATCGGCGAGAAGCAGGCCCGCAGCCTCGAGCCGGTGCTGGCCGCGCCGATCCGGACGAGCGAGCTGTTAACCGGCAAGGCCCTGGCCGCGCTCGTGCCGGGCGTGCTGGCCGGCTGGCTGACCTACCTCGTCTTCGCCACCCTGGCCTCGTTCGTTTACGGTCCGCATCTGGTCGGCGTCGTGACCGATTCGAGCTGGCTCGCCGGTGTCTTCGTGCTCGGCCCGGCGGTTGGACTGGCGTCGGTCGTGGCCGGAGTCATTGTCAGCTCGCGGGTCAACGATCCACGCGTCGCCCAGCAGGTCGGCGGCGTGGTCATCGTGCCGATCATCGCGATCACCCTGATTCAGGCCAGCGGCACGCTCCTCGTCGGCGCATCGGGCTACCTGCTCATGGCCCTGCTCATCCTGATCATCAGCCTGGGCGGCCTCCGACTCGGCGTGCGCCTGTTCGACCGGGAGGCGATCCTCACCCGCTGGCGCTAGGTGTGGCGGGTCAGGGGTTCGTGGCCCGGCGCCCGAGGACCGACGGATCGGCGGCTCGTTGCCAGATCGTTGCTTGTTCGAGCCTTAGGCGATCAACGGCGACGACCAGGCCCCCGTCGAGCCTGCCGCGACCGAATCGATGCGCTACTCAAGCACGGATTGGGTGACCGGCGAGACCCTGCGAACCAGCAGGCCGCGAAATCCACTCATCCGTTGCCTAAGGTCCGAACAAAGCACGATTTGGCGGTCCGAGGCGCATCGGGGGCGCATTCGGGGCGCCGGCGGCGGGACCGGAGCGCCGCGGACCCACCCGGAGGCGCATTCGGGCGCCCACGGCTCGTGACGGGATCCATCGGGCAATTCCAAATGCGGGGCACTTGCGCACCAGGCCGCCCACGCCCACGAGGCGTCGAACACGGACGGGCGGCGTGGGCGGGGCACGAACGGTTGACGGTCCCGGAGGGCCATGGGACCATTCCGGCTCCGGGTTCGTACAGCCACTGGGCGAGCCCCGTGCCTGATCCCGGTCCTCTCGACCGTTTCGCGACGCTGCCGATCACGCCGCTTCCGAGGCGGGGGTTGATGCGCCGCCCAAGCATGGGATGACGCCTCCGTGCATAACCGCCGCGCTATTGCCGCCACCGGCCGCAACCGCTTCCTGGTCGCCGCCGCCGTCCTGGCCCTGCTCGCCTCGATCCCCGCCGCGACCGTCGGCGCCGTGTCGAGCCCGGCTGCATCGAGCACGAACGGCGCTGCATCGACGGGGGGCGGAGTCTCGGATTCGGCCGCCCAGCCGCTCGGATCGCAGGCCAGCCGCCCGGCCGCCCGGCCGAACCCCGACCAGGTTCCGCTCGTTGACCACACCGGCGCCGGCACGGGAGCGCGCCTGGTCCTGAGCGCCCCCAAGAGTGTCGCGGTCGGCCAGACGATCACGATCGCGCTCAAGGCGGCCGGGGTCAAGAACCTCGCTGGCTACCAGGGCGTCCTGCGCTTCGACACGGCCGCCGCCGAGTTCGATGGCCTGACCCAGCGCAGCGTGGCGCTGGCCGGTTCCGGTCGTGACGTCCAGCCGCTCGGACCGGTGGACGTTCCGGCCGGCGAGGCGTTCGGCCTCTATTCATGCCCGATCGCCGGCTGCGGCGCGACGTCGTCCGCGACCACCCCCACTCGCCACCCCGGTGTCAGTGGCACGGTCGCCCTGGCCAAGTTCACCTTGATCCCGACGGTCGCCGGCAACCTGTCGATCGGCCTCGGCTCGCTCCGCTTCGTCGATGCCGCCGGCAAGCCGATGACCCTCAGCCTGCCCGGCAGCGTGACCGTCAAGGTTGGCACCGGCGGCTCTGCTCACCCAGCGCCGGCAGCGCTGGCCGAGACGCCCGGCACGGCCCAGGCCGCGACGGCCATCGACCTGTCCGGTGACGGCCTGGTCGGTCCGGCCGACCTGAACCTGGCCACCCATGCCTGGGGCAATGCCCAGGGTGACGGCACGAGCTGCGCCCTGACCGACGCCTCGGCTGACGTCAACCACGACGGCTGCCTGGACGTGAGCGACCTCCAGCTGATCGCAGCCCAGGTGGTTCCCGCCCCGGCCGCGCCTGACCTCGGCCGCTTTGCCGAGCCGGCCGTGGCCGGCGTGTTCACGGTCGACTCCGCCGCGGACACGGTCGACAAGAACATCGGCGACGGCATCTGCGCGACCGCCGCCAATGTGTGCACCCTGCGGGCCGCCATCGCGGAAGCGAACCTGGACCCCGGCGCGGACACGATCAACTTCAACATCACCGGCGCGGGCGTCCACACGATCACCCTGACCGGCACGCTGCCCACGATCACCGATATGACCGGACCGGTCACGATCAATGGTTACAGCCAGCCGGGCGCCAACCCCAACACCGATCCGACGGTTGACAACGCGGTCATCGAGATCCAGATCACCTCATCGGCCGCCAACAACTGCACGGCCAACCCGGTCAGCCCCCACTTCGCCTGCGACGGCATGGTCGTGACCTCGCCCAATAACGTCATCCGCGGCCTGTCGATGTACAACCTGCGCCGCTCGATCACGTTCGAGAACACGACTGCCGTCGGCAATACAGTCACCGGCTCGTTCATCGGCACGAACGCGGCGGGCACCTACTTCTCGCCCAACTTCGTGAGCGGCGCGAACGGGATCAACATGACTCTGGCCGCCAGCTACACGGTCATCGGCGGGACCAACCCGTCCGATCGGAACGTCGCCTCGGGCAATGCCGCCAACGGCATCTCGACCTACAACGAGCAGTCCGACCACAACCTGGTCGAAGGCAACATCGTGGGCCTTGGCCCCAACGGCCAGCCGATCCGGACCTGCACCGGGATCTGCTACGGCCAGGTCTCGCTGGGCATCGACATCAACACCGGCTCCTCGTACAACACCATCGGCGGGACGGCGCCGGGCGCTCGCAACCTCGTCTCCAACAACCGGGGCGAGGGCGTCGAGATCAGCCATAGCAGCACCACCGACAGCAACCAGGTCATCGGCAACTACATCGGGACCGACCCGACCGGCAATGCCGGGGCCACCAACCTGTACGGCAACGGCCTGAATGGCGTCCACATCGAGGACGGGGTCACGAACAGCACCGTGCGCGACAACGTCATCGTCAACAATGGCCTGCGGGCCGACGGTTCCGAGTACATGGGCGGAATCGGGATCGAGGGCTTCTACACCTCGGGCAACGTGATCAAGGACAACAACGTCGGCGTCGGCGCCGACGGCGCGACGGCCATGCCCAACAAGTTCTACGGCATCAATGTCCACTTCAACGCCAGCTGGACGACGGTCGGCCCGGGCAACATCGTGGCCAACAACCCGACCGGCGTGATCGTCAGCGACGCGTCGGACATCGACAACACGATCACCCAGAACACGATCTACGACAACGGCGCGGGCGGCACCGGGCGCGGGATCCAGGTCATCAACGGGGCCAACAACGCGCTCGGCATCCCGACCCTGAGCCCCAGCGGTGTCTCGCTGACCGCCGCCAGCGGCGCGGCCTGCGCCGGCTGCACCGTGGAGGCGTTCAAGGCCGACACGGATGCCAGCGACGCCAGCAATGGCACCGCCGGCCAGGGCCGGACATTCCTGGGCAGCACCCTCGTGCCGGCCAGCGGAGCCTTCACGGTCGGCTTCAACCAGACCCTGAGCCCCGGCGATCCGGTCACGATCACCGAGACCGATGCCCCCGGCAACACCTCCCAGTTCAGCACCAACGTGGCGGCGGCATCGATCGCCCAGCCCACCCCGCCGCCGACGCCGGCTCCTACACCTCCGCCCAGCCCGACCGTGTACGCCGCCGACACGTTCACCCGAACCCTGTCCAACACGTGGGGCCGAGCCGACCAGGGCGGCAGCTACGCCGGGTTCTATTGCACCAATGACGATATGAACGTGACCGGCACGGCCGGCACGCTGGTCCTGCCGGACCCGCACAACCCCGAGATCTGCCCCAAGAACAGCACGCCGGATACCGTCTTCCGGGGCGGCTACCTGACCAACGTCAGCGCCCAGGACGTGGACATCCGGTTCAAGGTCGCCACCAACACCCTGGCCACGTCGGACAACATCAACGTCGGCTTTGATGCCCGCCGGGTGTCCGGCTTCACCTCGTACCGCGGCCAGGTCCGGTTCGTCCCGACGACCAACCAGGTCTGGCTGCAGGCCGACAAGGTCATCAACGACGTGTCGACCGGCCTCGGCGTCAACACCCACGCCACGCATGCAACCGTTGCGACCGGCCAGTTCGTGTGGGTCCGGGCCCAGGTCCTGGGCACGAGCCCGACCACGATCAACATGAAGGCCTGGACAGACGGCACCGCCGAGCCAGCCGGCTGGGACTACACCACGACCGACTCTACGACCGCCCTCCAGGCGTCTGGCGCGGTCGGCCTTCTCGGCTGGCTGGCGGGCAACTGGAACCAGGGCCCGATCACGGTCACCTTCGACGACCTCAATGTGACCTCCCAGATTGGCGGGCTGGTTCCGGCTGAGCCCGTGGCCGCCTTCACCTGGGCCCAGACCGATGGCACATTCGACGTCCAGTTCACCGATGCGAGCACCGGCGGCGTCCCCGACAGCTGGTTCTGGGACTTCGGTGACGGGTCGACCTCGACCAGTGCAGCCGAGCCGCGAACCGGGTGGGAGTTGTCAGGCGTTTGCGACCACGGAGGGACGAGCACCCAGACGGCCCCGTCAGCAACCGCGACATCCTGCGCGGGCAGGATGTGGGTGCTCGCGA
>JBBSFD010000025.1:0-46848 GCA_038239115.1 Candidatus Limnocylindrales bacterium
AGACGCCGGCCGAGCGGTTCGATGGCACCCCATTT
Organism: Candidatus Limnocylindrales bacterium; assembly: GCA_038239115.1. Taxonomy (GTDB): domain Bacteria; phylum Chloroflexota; class Limnocylindria; order Limnocylindrales; family CSP1-4; genus Palsa-1033. The sequence goes on from JBBSFD010000025.1 coordinate 36, forward strand.
ACCGACCAGGGCTTCAAGAGCGTCCCATCGCTTGCTCAGGTTGCCGACCTGCTCGATGCGATCCTCGCAGCCTGAGTCTCATCTTCACCGGGGAACTTCACTAAGGGCCGGATTCGATGGACGCCGGCTACGGACGAGTCGCAACGAGCCCGTATGAAAGCGGCAGCCGGCCACGCTCGGCCGGCACGATGTCGCCGTGGCCGCTCCACCAGTCGCGGGGGTACTCGACCAGGCGCTCGACCCGCAGCCCGGCCTCGGCCACCGCGCTGACCACCTCGCCCAGGGTCCAGGCCCGCGAGAACTTCCAGTGCTGCTCGCCATCGGGGATCGACAGATGGTCGATGAAGCCGGGTGACCAGCCCCGCGAGGCTTCGGGACCGGCGAAATAGTCGTAGTCCGTGAGCTGCCAGCGGCCGTCCTCGTCGCCGTCGACCAGCCATTCGAATGGATGGCCCTCGAACAGGACGAGCCGGCCGCCGGGCGTCAGCAGCCGCGTCACGACGGAAGCCCACGCGTCCAGGTCCTGCAGCCAGAGGAGCGAGCCGCGCCCGGTGTAGACAAGATCGGCCGAGCCGTCGAGCGAGTGCGGCGTGTCGAGGACGTCCGCGACGATCCACCGAGCCGGCGCACCCGTCGCCGCCGTCAGCCGCTCGGCCAGGTCGATCATCCGCGGGCTGAGATCGACGCCGACCACCTCATCCGCACCGAGCCACCATAGCGACAACGTGTCGCGCCCGCCTGCACATTGGAGGTGAATCGCCCGGCGGCAGCGTCCGTGGAGGTCGCCCAGGAGCTTGATCTCCTCGGGAAACAGGTTCGTGCCGCCGCCATTGATCAGGGCGATCGCCTCGGCCAGCCAGCCCTCGTAGCGTTCGGCGGCCTCGTCCCACGCGGCGCCCGTGGCGGCGTGCATCGCCCGGACATCACCCGCCTCGGCCGGCGTGGCCGGGCGGACGTCCGGATCGTCGGTTCGGTCTGGCTCCACGAAATGAGGGTAACGCTCCGGCCAGGGCAGGACGGGCGCGACCGAGGCCCGAGGGCCGAGCCGCTTCTGGAGCAGGCGGATCGCAACTCGATCGGAGCACCGAATCGGCTACCGTTGACGAGGCGCCGTCGAGCGTCGATCCCGCGATCTGGAGGTGGTTGAGTCGTGCCAGGCGTGATCTGGGAGACCCCGGAGCTGACCAGCCTCCACCGCCTGCCGATGCACTCCGTGCCTCACCTGGACCGCCTCGAGCTGGACGGAACCTGGCAGTTCGAGCTCCTGGCCACGGCCGACGCCGAGCCCAGCGGGACCTGGCGCGACATCCAGGTGCCGGGCGCCTGGACGATGCAGGACACGTTCGACAAGCCTCACTACACCAACGTCCAGATGCCCTTCGCGGGCGCCGCGCCGCACGTCCCGGAGGCCAATCCAACCGGCATCTACGAGCGCGACTTCGAGCTGCCGGCCGCCTGGTCCGGGCGCCGGATCGTGCTCCACGTCGGGGCGGCCGAGAGCCTCCTGATCGTTCAGGTCAACGGTTCCGAGATCGGCCTCAGCAAGGATTCCCACCTGGCCGCCGAGTTCGACCTGACCGGTGTCATCCGGCCGGGCACGAACCGGATCCGCTTGCGGGTGATCAAGTGGTCCGACGCGACCTACATCGAAGACCAGGACGAGTGGTGGCACGGCGGGATCACCCGCTCGGTCTTCCTTTATGCCACCGGCCCGGTCTACCTCGCCGAGGTCCGGGCGATCGGCGGCCTGACCGAGGACCTCAAGTCCGGCACCCTCGACTTCCGGGCCGAGGTCGGCTTCGCCAGCGGAGTGCCCGGGCCGGGCTGGGCAGTCGAGGTGGTCCTGGGCCAGGCCGGCGAGACCGGCACACCGCTCGCGACCAGGCGGCTCGAGGCGGCCTTCAGCGAGCATCGACCGGAGCGGGCCACCCCTGCCGAGCGCCGGATCCAGGCCCGGCATGCCTACGGCGACCAGCTGACCGAGCACGAAGCAGGCGTGGAATGGCCAGAGATCGAGGCGCGAATCGCGCCGCCACTCGATGGCCTGGTCACGTGGCAGGTCGACCTCCCTGACGTCAAGCCGTGGTCGGCCGAGGTCCCCAACCTGTACGAGCTCGTCGTCCGCCTCCAGGATCCGGTCGGCGGCGTCGTCGAGGAGGCACGCCTCAGGATCGGCTTCCGGCGGGTCGAGATCCGCGGCCTCGAGCTTCTCCTGAACGGCCGGCCGGTCCTCCTCCACGGCGTCAACCGGCACGATTTCGATCAGTTCACTGGGCGCACCGTGAGCCACGAATCGATGCGGGCCGACCTCGTCCAGATGAAGCAGTTCAACTTCAACGCCGTGCGAACCTCGCACTACCCCAACGATCCCGCCCTGCTCGAGCTATGTGATGAGCTTGGCCTGTGGGTGATCGGCGAGGCCGACATCGAATCGCACGCCTTCTGGTCGTCGCTGTGCTCGGACCCGCGCTATCTCAACGCGTGGGTCGAGCGAGTGGCCCGGATGGCGATCCGGGACAAGAACCACCCGTCGGTCGTCCTGTGGTCGCTCGGCAACGAGTCGGGCTACGGGGCAAATCACGATGCGGCCGCCGGCTGGCTGCGCCGCTACGACCCCAGCCGGCCGATCCACTACGAGGGGGCGATCCGGTTCGACTGGGGCTCGGCCCAGACCGCCAGCGACATCACCTGCCCGATGTATCCGCCGATCGCCGGGATCGTGGCCCACGCCACCAACGGCACCCAGCGCCATCCCCTGATCATGTGCGAGTTCTCCCACGCGATGGGCAACAGCAACGGCACGCTGGCCGAGTACTGGGACGCGATCGAGTCGACCCCCGGCCTGCAGGGCGGCTTCATCTGGGAGTGGTGGGACCACGGGCTCGTCCAGAAGCTGCCCGACGGCATGACCCGCTGGGCCTACGGCGGCGATTTCGGCGACCGGCCGAACGACGGTAACTTCTGCCTCGACGGCCTCGTCTTCCCGGACCGCCGGCCGAAGCCGGCCCTCTGGGAGCACCGCCACATCGCCTCGCCGGTCCGCATCTCGGCCTCGGCCGAGGACCTGGCGAACGGCCGGATCAGCCTCGAGAACCGCCAGGACGTGCGCGACCTGGGTTGGCTCAACTGCGCCTGGCAGCTGGCCGACGAGACCACGGTCTTCGCGTCAGGGCAGGTCGAGTTGCCTCCGGTCGGCCCCCGCGCCACCGGCCAGGTCAGCCTCGACGGTTGGCCTGGTGCCGATGCGCTGGCCGGGCGCGAGGCCTGGCTCACCCTCCGCTTTACGATCGCCGAAGCCCAGGCTTGGGCGCCCGCCGGCTTCGAGGTCGATGCCGCCCAGCTCGCCCTTGTTCCCAGCCGGCCAGTCGTGAGGCCCATGCCCGCCCCGGCCGGCGCCCGGGTCGAGCTCGATGCGGACGGCCGGCTCGTCCATCCGGACCTGGCGGTTGCGCCCGACTTGTGCCTGTGGCGGGCGCCGACCGACAACGACCGGATCGGCGGCGTGGCCGCGATGTGGACTGACTGGGGCCTGGACCGGCTCGAACGCCGCCTCGAGTCGATCGACTCCGACGGCCCGACGACGGTCGTGCGCAGCAGCCACCAGGGCGCGCCCGGAATCAGCATCCGCCACGAGCAGCGCCTCACGCCGCTCAAGGGCGGTGGGGTCCGGGTGGACGAGGTGGCCGAGATCCCGCCGGAGCTGACCGACCTGGCCCGGGTCGGCACGGTCCTCGAGACGACCCCGGCCATGGAGGAGGTCGGGTTCTTCGGCAGCGGACCCCATGAGACGTACCCGGACCGGCAGCGCGGTGGCCTGCTCGGCCACTGGGGCGGCAAGGTGACGGCCCAGGCGACACGCTACGTTCGACCCCAGGAGAACGGCGGCCACGCCGGCGTCAGGTGGCTGGCTCTGTACGGTGCCGGCCATCGCAGCCTGCGGCTCACGTTCGAGCAGCCCTGTCAGGCATCCGCCACCCATTTCCGGGCGGCCGACTTGGCGGCTGCGACCCATGACAACGAGCTCGTCCCGATCCGCGCAACGGTCGTCCATTTCGATGCCGCCCACCGCGGCCTGGGGACCGCGAGCTGTGGTCCGGACACGCTGCCGGAGTACCTCGTGGGCCCCGGTATCTACCGCTGGTCGTGGACGCTCGAGTCGCCCGCCCCGTGAGCATCGAGTGGCTCGCCGAGGCCCGTCAGCTCCACCTGCGAAACGACCAGATCAGCTACGTACTGGCGGTGCTCGACGACGGCTCGCTCGGGCTGCTCCACTTCGGCGGCGCGCTCGAGGCCGGGCGGTCCTACCGGCACCTCGGCCGGGCCGGCTTCAGCGGCTTCTCCAACCACGTCGACGACCCGGTCGCGCTCGAATGCCCGACCTCGGGCAGCGGCGATTTCCGGATCCCAGGGCTGGTCGTGGAGCAGGCGGATGGCTCGACCGTCCTCCAGCTCGCCTACGACGGCCAGCGCGTCTTCGACGGCAAGGTGACCATCCCCGGCCTGCCTTCGACCTACGTCGAGGCCGACGACGAGGCATCCAGCGTCGAGATCCGGCTGGTCGATCAGCGGACCGGCCTCGAGGTCAACCTGGCCTACTCGATCTTTCGCGACGAGCCGATCGTGGCCCGCAGCGTCCGCGTCCGGAATGGCGGCAACCAGCGGCTGCGGATCAGCTGTGCGATGAGTGCCACGCTCGACTTGCCCGACCACGACTGGGTCCGGGTCCAGCTCAGCGGCGCCTGGGCGCGCGAGCGGCACATCGTCGAGGGGGCCCTGGCGCCCGGCCGCCAGTCGACCGGCAGCCTGCGCGGCGCCTCCGGGCTCGAGCACGATCCGTCGCTCATCCTGCGCCGCCCGGCAACGACCGAGACGGCCGGCGAGGCGTACGGCCTCAGCCTGGTCTACTCGGGCAACTTCCTGGCCGAGACCGAGGTCGGCCAGTTCGGCACGACCAGAGCGCGGATTGGAATCCACCCCGAGGGCTTCTCCTGGCTGCTCGAGCCGGGCGCCGAGTTCAGCACGCCCGAGGCCGTCCTGGCCTGGTCGGGCGAGGGTCTGGGCGGACTGAGCGACGCCTACCACCGGCTCTATCGCCAGCGGCTCGCGCGTGGCACGTGGCGCGATCGGCCGAGGCCGGTCCTGGTCAACAACTGGGAGGGCACCTACTTCAACTTCGACGAGGCCAAGCTGGTCGATATCGCCGGTGTCGCCGGAGAGCTCGGGATCGAGCTGTTCGTCCTCGACGATGGCTGGTTCGGCGCCCGGGATGACGACACCAGCTCGCTCGGCGACTGGACCGTCGACCGGCGCAAGCTGCCCAACGGGATCGACGGCCTGGCCCGCCGGATCACCGGCCTGGGCCTCCAGTTCGGACTGTGGATCGAGCCGGAGATGATCAGCCAGCGCAGCCGGCTGTTCGAGGAGCACCCCGACTGGGCAATTGGGGTCGTCGGCCGGCCCCGGACCGAGCATCGCAGCCAGTACGTCCTGGACCTGTCCCGGCCCGAGGTCGTCGACCACCTGTTCGGCGTCCTGTCCGACGTCCTGGCCAGCGGCCCGATCTCGTACATCAAGTGGGACATGAACCGGAACATCACCGAGCCGGGCAGCCCGGCCCTGCCGGCCGACCGCCAGGGCGAGTTCTTCCACCGCTACATTCTGGGCGTGTACGAGCTGTACGGCCGGCTCGCGACCGCCTTCCCAGAGGTCCTGTTCGAGTCGTGCGCCAGCGGCGGCGGCCGCTTCGATCCGGGCATGCTGGCCTACGCGCCGCAGGCCTGGACGAGCGACGATACCGATGCGATCGAGCGACTCCAGATCCAGTGGGGCGCTTCGCTGATCTACCCCCAGAGCTCGATGGGCGCCCACGTCTCGGCCGTGCCCAATCACCAGACCGGGCGGCTGAGCCCGATCGCGACCCGGGCCGCGGTCGCCTTCTTCGGCGTCTTCGGCTACGAGCTCAACACGACGGCGCTGTCGGCGAGCGAGCGAGGCGAGGTGGCCGGCCAGGTGGCCTTCTACAAGGAGCATCGCGAGCTGTTCCAGCGGGGCCGCTTCGTCCGGCTGCGCAATCCGTTCGCGGGCGACGGCAACGAGACCGCCTGGCTGGTTGTCGCCGCCGATCGCCGCCGGGCAATCGCGGGCTACTATCGCGCCCTGAACCGGCCAAATCCGGGGGTCAACCGGCTGCGCCTGGCCGGTCTCGATCCGGCCCAGCGCTATCGGGTGTCGACCTGGCCGGCGCGTGCCGACACGGTCCAGCGCGACAACTCGGTCGTGCGCGGTGGCGATGAGCTGGAGCGGATCGGCCTGTGGCTCGATGTCGACCGCCACGAGAGCGCGACCCACGGCGATTACTGGGCCCAGCTGTTCATCCTCGACGCCGAGTGACCGGCCGGGCTAACGGTCGAGCCGACGGTCCTGGCGCCTCGTCGTGCTACCCTCGGCCCGCACGAGAGGAGCCGAATTGACCACGATCCTGGACGCGGCCGAGTACCTGTTCACGTCTGAATCGGTGACCGAAGGCCACCCCGACAAGATGTGCGACCAGATCAGCGACGCGATCCTTGACGCGATCATTCGCGCTGATCCGAACGCCCGGGTCGCCTGCGAGACGGCTACTACGACCGGCCTGGTCGTGGTCTTCGGCGAGATCACCACGACGACCTATGCCGACTTCCAGACAATCGTGCGCGACACGGTCCGCGACATCGGCTACACCCGGGCCGACTACGGCTTCGACTACCAGACCTGCGGCGTCCTGGTCAGCATCAAGGAGCAGTCGCCGGATATCGCCATGGGCGTCGACGGCCACGAGCTGGGGGCCGGCGACCAGGGCATGATGTTCGGCTTTGCCTGCCGCGAGACGCCCGAGCTCATGCCCCTGCCCATCGCCCTGGCCCATCGGATGGCGCGTCGCCTGGCCGAGATGCGCAAGACCGGCCAGCTGCGCTACCTCCGGCCGGACGGCAAGACCCAGGTCACCCTCGAGTACGAGCGCGGCGTGCCCCGCCGGGTCCGGACCGTCGTGGTCAGCACCCAGCACGACCCTGATGTCACGGCCGAGCAGATCAGCGACGACATCGCCGAGGCCGTGATCCTGCCCAGCTTGCCCCTTGAGCTACGCGGGTCCGATCCGATCATGCACATCAATCCGACCGGGCGCTTCGTGACCGGCGGGCCGCTCGGCGACGCCGGGCTGACCGGCCGCAAGATCATCGTCGACACGTACGGCGGGATGGCCCGCCATGGCGGCGGCGCGTTCAGCGGCAAGGATCCGACCAAGGTCGATCGCTCAGCTGCGTACGCCGCGCGCTGGGTGGCCAAGAACGTGGTCGCGGCCGGGTTGGCCGAACGGTTCGAGATCGAGGTTGCCTACGGCATCGGGATCGCCCGGCCGATCAGCATCTCGGTCGAATCCTTTGGCACAGGCCGGATCCCGGACGAACGGATCCAGGCCCTGATCGAGCACCATTTCGACCTCCGGCCGGCAGCGATCATCGAGGCCCTCGACCTGCGCCGCCCGATCTATCGCCAGACCGCCGCCTACGGCCACTTCGGGCGGCCCGACCTGGAGCTGCCCTGGGAGCGAACCGATCGAGCCGCCGAGCTGGCCGACGCCGCCGGGATCCGCCAACCCGAACCGGTCGCCGAGGCGATCTGAGAGTTCCTCGTTGCCACCGAGGCACGGCGGCCCTGCCGGGTTCGTCTTTCCGGCCCGCGCGGCCGCGAGTTTGTGCCAAATTCCGGCTGTAGGGACCTTATGGCAGCTCGCCGCCCCGATTCGACCAGGAATCGCTCCAATCTCCGCGCGCTCGACCCCGATTCGTGCTCGCCCGAGCGGGCCCGCCAGAGCCATCGCGGCGCCCCTGCGCGCCGACCGACCATAAGCATCGCCACAGCGCGAATTTGTCAGGATGGAGCGCCGTGACACCCCTCTGACGCCGGCCGGAGCGCCGAGGGCCAGGCCGGGCGGGTAGAATCCCGCGGTGTACGCCGTCATCATGGCCGGCGGTGGCGGCACCCGGCTCTGGCCGCTGTCGTCGCCTGAGCGCCCCAAGCCGTTCCTGCCCCTGCTCGGCGAGCGAACGCTCCTCCAGCTCAGCGCCGACCGGCTCATCGGCCTCGTCCCGCCGGAGTCCGTCTTCGTCGTGACCGATCGTCGCTACGAGGACCTCGTCCGGGCTCAGCTGCCCCAGGCAACGATCCTGTCCGAGCCCCAGGGCCGCAACACTGCGGCCGCAATTGCCCTGGCCACGGTCGCGATCGACCGCCCCGACGACGAGGTGATGCTCGTCCTGCCGGCCGACCAGACCGTCGAGCGCGACGCGGACTTTCGGACGTCGTTGCGCGCTGCCGAGCGGGCAGCCAGCGGCGCGCTGGGCGTTATCCGCCCGATCGTGACCCTGGGCATCAGCCCAACGTTCCCGGCGACGGTCTACGGCTACATCGTGCCGGCCGGGCCATCTGAGCAGATCGAGACCGGTCCGGCCGAGCACGTGTCCGTCCAGGCGGTCGAACGGTTCACCGAGAAGCCTGATCCGGAGGCCGCGGCGGCACTCCTGGCCGACCATGCGGCGCTCTGGAATGCCGGCATCTTCGCCTGGCGGCGGAGCACGATCCGGGCGGCCTTCGAGCGCGACGCGTCCGACATCCTGGCCGTCGTCGAGCGGGGCGTCGGGACCGACCTGGAGGGCGCCTACGAGCAGGTCCGGGCGACCTCGATCGACTACGCCGTCCTGGAGCCCGCCTCGGCGGCCGGCGACGTGCTTGTCGTGCCGGCCGACGTCGGCTGGAACGACCTCGGCAGCTGGACCTCGCTGCTGGGCGAGCTGGGCCTGCCCGGGATCGACGCGGCCATTGCCCGGTCGGGCGACCCGGTCGAGGCCGCCGATGACGATCTGCTGATCTGGCGCCCGGACCCACAGCGCCTGACCTCAACGCCCGGTGCGGACGCTAGGATGGTCGGGTCGAACCGGCCGGTTGCCGTGCTCCGCGGGGCCAGGGCCCACCGGTCCGAAATCGATGCGCTCCTCGAACGCTGCTCAAGTCCGGAGGCCCAAGCGTGACCACCATCAGCCAGGTTCCCACGCCCACGAAGATCGTCTTCGGGACCGACGGCTGGCGCGCCCGGGTGGCCGACGAGTTCACCTTCGAGAGCGTCCGCCGCTGTGCCGACGGGGTCGCCCGCTATGTCGTGAACCGGGGCGAGCAGGCCAAGGGCGTGGTGATCGCCTATGACCGCCGCTTCGCCTCGGAGCACTTTGCGGCCGCCGCTGCCGAGGTCCTCATGGCCCGCGACATCCCGGTGGCGTTCGCCCGGCACGCGGTGCCCACCCAGATGTCGTCGTACGAGGTGGTCGAGCGTGGCGCCGCCGCCGGCATCGTGATCACCGCCAGCCACAACCCGTGGACGGACAACGGCTTCAAGGTCAAGGCCCCGACCGGCTCGGCCGCCGGTCCGGAGATCCTGGCCGACCTCGAGGCGGCCATCGCCACGAATGGAGGCACCGCGATCGAGCGCCGGCCGTTCGCCGATGCCGAGGCGGCCGGCCTGGTCGACTGGTACGACCCTTACGAGGGCTACGAGAACTACGTCCGGCGGACCGTCGACCTCGATGCCCTGAAGGCCGCCGACGTCCGGATCCTGGTCGACCCGATGTACGGTGCCGGGGCCGGCTGGCTGCCGCGCCTGCTGGCCGGCGGCCGGATCCAGGTCCACGAGATCCACAGCGAGCGGAATCCGTACTTTGGCGGCATCAACCCCGAGCCGATCCGGCCCAACGTGGACGAGGCGCTCGGCCTGCTGGCCAAGGGCGGCTACGACCTGGGCCTGCTCCTCGACGGCGACGCCGACCGGGCCGGGGCGGCCGACGAGCAGGGCACGTTCATCCACCAGCTCGAGGTCACCGGGCTGCTGATGTACTACCTGGCCGAGTACCGCAAGCTGCGCCAGCCGGTCGTCGAGAGCGTCAACAACACGGCCATGGCCCTCCGGCTGGGCAAGCATTACGACATCCCGGTCTACGAGACCTCGGTCGGCTTCAAGTACATCGGCCCGAAGATGATCGAGACCGGGGCGATGATGGGCGCCGAGGAATCCGGTGGTTACGGCTTCGGGATGCACCTGCCGGAGCGCGACGGGGTCTACGCCGACCTGCTCCTGCTCGACCTGTTCCTGCACGAGAAGGCCGCCGGCCGGTGGCCCGTCTCGAAGGCCATGGCCGCCTTCCACGAGCTGGCCGGACCGTCGTTCTACCGACGCATCGATGTCCACGTCGAGCAGGCCGGCTACGCGGCGATGAAAGACCGCCTGCTGGTCGAGCTGCGCGCCCACGCGCCGACCGACCTGGCCGGCCAGCCGGTCGTCCGGACCGATGCGCTGACCACCAACGACGGCTTCAAGTTCTTCACCCCGGACGGCTCGTGGCTGCTCATCCGGTTCAGCGGCACGGAGCCCCTGGTCCGGGTCTACACGGAGGCGATCTCGCCCGAGACACGCGACGCGATGGTCCAGGCTGGGGAGGCGCTCGTCCGTGCTGCCTGAGCCCGAGGTTCCCGGCAGCGGCCCGGACTCCACCCGACGCGTGCCCAAGCCGTGGGGCCATGAGCTGATCTGGACCCACACCGACCACTACGTCGGCAAGCTGATCGTGATCGAGGCCGGCAAGCGCCTGTCGCTCCAGAAGCACGTCGAGAAGGACGAGTCGATCCTCGTCATCAGCGGCCACCTGCGCCTCCATCTGGAGGCCGATGACGGCACGATCGAAGCGATCGAGATGGGTCCGGGCGACCACCGCCGGGTGCCCGTCGGGCGCGTCCACCGGTTCGAAGCGGTCGACCGGACGGAGCTGGTCGAGGTGTCCACGCCCCAGCTCGATGACGTCATCCGGCTCGAGGATGACTACGGCCGCGAGGGGACGAGCGCGCCCTAGACGGACGGGTGTATCGTCGGTCCAGCGACCGCCATCACCGGTCGATCGTGCAGGATCGGACGGCGGCCTTCGACAGCGCCCAGGTCGGGGCGATGGAGGTCCTGGAGCATGCACAGCTCGCTCATCGGTCAGGTCGAGAAGGCGAATCGCTACGCCCGCGAGCTCGACCGGGTTTCGTTCGAACAGCTCGCCCTGACGTTCCGGGGCGACAACGACACCCACACCGTGAGCCTCAATGCCGGACTGTGGCGCTGCACCTGCCACTACTTCGACTCCTGGGGAAGTTGCGTCCACCTCCTTGCGATTCACAAGATCCTGGGGGTGATGGCGCCCGAGGAACCCGTCGGCGCGAGCAACTTCGAGCGACAGGCCGTCAGCGCCTGAGGCGCGCGCCTCACGGTCCACCAAGCCAGCCGACGATCGCCCGGTTCGCTCCGTCGGGGAGCCCGAACCGGGCGATCTCGCGCCCGCCGTCCGCGCTCACGATCCGGACCTGGGCCGCATCCCCGTTCGCGTCGGCGATGACCAGCGCCAGCTCGCGACTGTCCTCGGACGGCAAGGCCTGGAGGACATCCGCGGAACCGCCCGCGCCGGATGACGGGATCAGCAACAGCGGCCGGCCGGCGAGCCAATCGGCCAGTGACCCGATTTCGGCTAACCCGCCGTCGCGGATGACCGCGACCGCCTGACCAGCGATCGCGACCGCCCGCAGCGGAGTGGCCGCCGGGCTCGAAAACCGTCCCGCGGCGAGGTCGGCGAGAATCGCACGGGGCCGGTCCAACGAGTCCCGAACGACCACGAGGAGCCGGCCGTCGGGCAGCCAGGCCGGCGCCGATTCGGCGGCGCGATCGAGGCGCAGGCTGGGCCCCGGCGCACCGTCCAGGGCCTCGACGACGAGCCGTCCGGCCTGCCCCGAGCCGGGATCGCCATCCACGAAGGCCACCCGCCCACCGTCCGGGTCCAGGGCTCCGAACGCGCGGTACGGGTGGCCCCGGCCAAGGTCGCCCGGCCCGGCCTGCCACATGCTGTCCGACGCAACGCGCGACACGAACGCCCGCCCGGTCAGGGTCGTGACCAGCAGCTGGCCGCCGGCAATGGACAGCCAGGCGGCGTCGACCGGAGCCGGGCTCGTCCCGAACGGCTGAAGCTGGCCGTCGGAGCCCGGCGTGAACAGCTGCATCGACCCGACCGAGCCGGCCACCACGACCAGCCGGTCGGCCGGCTCCGGTCCGGCGGTCCGAGTGGGTGAGCCGAGCGTCGACGACGTCTGGTCCAACGCGCAGGCGGCCACCAGGTTCAAACCGATCGCCAGGACCAGGATCGACTCGATCCGGTTCACTCGAGGACGTCGCCGCCGAGGGGTGCCCCGCTGCCAGCGTCGAACGCCAGCTCGAGGCCGCCCAGGGAATCGGCCAGGCTGCCCGTGGTCGTGACCCGGACGACCCAGGCGAGTCGGAGCAGGCTGGGCGAGCAGGCCGGGATCGGGTCGCCGAACGTGTCGTTGGGGACCACCCAGGCCAGGGCCACGGTGGCGATCGTCGCCTCGTCGCGAAGCCCCGCCGTCAGCCAGGTGTCGAGGCGGGCGCCAGCCAGGCTGCGGACCTGGGTCGTGCCGATGGTGGATGCGGGCAGCGGGGCGAGGCCGTGCTGGGTGCGCGCGACGCCGTGGAACGAGCCGCCCGGATCGAGCTGGACGACGATGCCGTCGCCAGGAACGGGGACCGACCCGACGAGCCGCGTCCAGCGTACAAGCCAGCCGCCGGCGGCCCGCGGGCCGACGGATGGGCCGGCCGGGGTCACGGCCCCGGGGACGATCCCGACCCGGGCCAGGATGGCCTGGGCCGCGCTGCCGGCGGCCGCGGCGGCGATCGTCGGCCCGCCCTGCGTGACGAAGCCCAACCGGATCGACGAAACGAGGCCGCCGGCCGAGTCGAATCGGCTGATCCCGATCGGCAGGCCGGCGGCGTCGAGGTCGGTCACCTCGTCGAGCACCTGTCCGGAGGCGGCATCCGCGACGTGCTCGACCGTCCGGCTGGCCGGCGCGGCGAGGCCGAGGTTCGTATCGACCTGGGCCGCAAGGGCCAGGGCGGCTGTCGTGGCCGGCGCGGGCAGAACCGGCCCGGTGGCGCCCTCCGCAGCGCCCGTGGGCAAGCCGACCGCGGCCCGACCCAGCCCGGCGGTCACCAGGCTGCCCGCCACGACCACGATGCCGGTGGCCACGAGCAGCTCACGAGCCAGCCCGGCGCCGGATGCCAGTGGCTTGATTGTCGGCCTCATTGGGCACCTGCCGCGAGGCAGCGCGGGCAGACGACGGCGGCGCCGGCCTTGCCCGACCAGGTGTAGGTGCCCCACCAATCGGCGTCGAGGCCGTGGCTGAACGCCTGCAGGGAGCCGATGTCGAACGCGGCGCCCACGCTTCGACCGCGCCCGAGAGCGCCCCAGAACGCCGTCTCGAAGGCCTGCTCGTCGTTGTCATAGGCGATCCCGAGGTAGCCCAGGTAGAAGTGGCTCGCGCCGGTCCGGTCCTTCGTCCGGCCGATGCCGAACGCACCCGGCAAGGTCGTGCCGGGGTCAGCGTTGTGGCAGGTCGAGACCACCACCAGGTTGGTGAACCGGCCGTTCCGGGCCGCGGCGATCTGGTTCGAGAAGATGACCGCCTGGCTGCAATCGCCCGAATCCTCGCGAAAGCCGTTGTAGCGGCGCTGGCCCGGGGCGTACCAGTAGTTATCGCCATGGGAGTGGACGTAGAAGCTGAAATCGCCGATCGTCCTGGCCAGGACCGTCGCGTGGGTAAAGCGGGTCCCGGTGGCCACGGTCGTTGTGTAGCCGAGGGACCGCAGGCCAGTCAGGGCGAGGGCCAGCATCCGGGCCGGATGGCTGTCCTGGAAGCCGACGCAGGGCGGCTGGAAGGCCGATTCGTTGGTATCGGCCGACGCTTGGTAGGTCGCCCGGGCGGTGCCGGGGACGGGCATCAGGGCGGCCAGCGCCAGGAGCATCGAGAGCAGGGCGAGCCGGCCAGTGCGATCGCCACGAAGCACGAGGACCTCCTCCGGCGGATGTCCAAGGCGGAAGGACCGGCGGAACGACCGGCCGATCGGTCTGGCGGCGCGGCAACGGGGGCAGGCTCGAGGGGTTCATCGGACGCCGGCAGCATCCCAGCCGGCCCTCACCTGCCACGTATCAGCCGCTTCGATCGTCGTTGACCGCGGTCACCGGCTGCGGCTAGGCTTGGCCGGTGACGCGCATGCGCCCGCGGACGGCTCGGACCGCCCGGCTCCCCTTGCTCCTTGCTGGTGCGATCCTGCTCCTCGCCGCCTGCGGCTCCGCCGCGCCCACGATCGGACCGGCTGAAAGCTCATCGAATCCTGCCCCCAGCCTCACCCCGACCGTCCCGCCGAGCACCGCCCCGAGCGCCTCGGAGGCGCCCAGCTCGGGCCCATCCGACACGCCGCCGGCTTCTAGCGGCCCAATCGCCTCCCCGTCGGCCGGTCCGAGCCCGAGCCCGACCCCGGGCGATTCGAGCGGGCCAGCTCCGACGCCAACGAACGCCGCGTCAATCTGCTCGGGGGCCAAGGACACGCCGGATTTCTATGAGTCGTTTGCCTCCTCGGTGAACTTCCCGGTGTACTGCGCGGTGCTGCCGTCGGGTTGGTCGCTGGTGGCCGGGACGTACCGCCTCGCCGACGGCGGGCACATCACGATCCAGTTCCGGCGGCGTGCCGACAACGCCACGTTCGAGCTCGACGAAGGCTCGTTCTGTAGTGACGATTCGGGCTGCGTGCCGGCCGGGTCGGCCGCCGGCTCCGGGCCGTTCGGGGACCTGACCGGGGACCTCGTCCAGACGTCGTCCGGCTATGCCGTGGTCGTCGCCCGGGGCGAGAAGCCAAGCTGGCTGGCGGTCGGCGGCGGCCTCGACCACGCAACCTTCACTGCCCTCACGGGCGCCTTGCACGCGGTCAACTAGGCCAGCCCCGGTCAGCGTGAAGATCGCCGACTTCGAGCTCGAACGGTATTTCGCCCGCTGGGAGTTTGCGGTCGAGCACCTGCTGTGTGCCTCGGATGTCGAGGGCTACCCGATGGCCGAGCTGCTGGCCCTGGCCGGCGAGGAATCGCGGGCCCTATGGGACGGCCTGCGCCTGGGCTACACCGAGTCGAGCGGCCATCCCCTCCTGCGGGCCGAAATTGCCCGGCTGTACGAACAGATCGGCCCGGACGACGTGCTCGTGTTCTCCGGCGCCGAGGAAGCGATCTTCTGCTTGCTCTCGGTGGCACTCGGTCCGGGCGACCACGCGATCGTGACCTGGCCGGGCTACCAGAGCCTGTTCGAGGTCGGCCGGGCGGCGGGTGCTGAGATCGGCCTGCACGAGCTCCGGGCCGGGGATGGCTGGGCCCTGGACGTGGACCGAATCCGGGCGGCGATCCGGCCCGAGACCCGCCTGGTGGTCGTCAACGCGCCCCACAACCCGACCGGGATGCTGCCCAGCGCCCACGAGTGGCAGGCGCTGGTCGACCTGTGCGCTGAGGCCCGGGTGACCCTCTTCTCCGACGAGGTCTATCGCTTCCTCGAGTTCGATCGGGCCGACAAGCTGGTCGCCGGGGCGGATGCCTTGCCCGGCGGGGTCAGCCTGGGCGTGATGTCCAAGTCGTTTGCCATGGCCGGCCTGAGGATCGGCTGGCTGGCCAGCCGCGATCACGACCTCCTGGCCCGCTGCGCGGCGTTCAAGGACTACACCACGATCTGCCCGTCCGCGCCGGCCGAGATCCTGAGCCTGATCGCCCTCCGCTCGAAGGCCGTCGTCCTGGATCGCTCGCGGGCGATCATCGCCGCCAACCTGGCCCATCTCGACCGGTTCTTCGCGGCCCGGCCGGACGTCCTCGGTTGGGTCCGGCCGCGGGCCGGCTCGGTGGGCTATCCCGAGCTCGTCCTGAGGGGCCGGTTCGCCGGCTGGGATGCCGACCGGTTCGCCGCGGAGCTGGTCGAGAGGGAGGGCGTGCTGCTTCTGCCCGGCTCGCGCCTGGGCCAGCCCGGCAACCGCGTCCGGCTGGGCTTCGGTCGGCTGGACCTGCCCGAAGCGCTGGCCGGGCTCGAGCGCTTCGTCAGCCGCTAGCCACGAACTCGAAGGTCGCCCGTGCCCGGAGCCGGGACAGGGCGGCCAGGACTGCCGGCCCGAGGGCCAGGATCATCGCGGCGTTGCCCACCGCCCGGAACGCGTCGTAGCCGGCCGAGGTGAGCAGGTAGAACTGGCCGAACCGGGCGACGGTCCCGGACAGGCCCAGGCCGGCGACGTAGCCCAGCTCGGGGGCGCCCTGAAAGAAGGCCCAGTCCCACAGGTCCATGACGGCGCCGTAGGCAAAGCCGGCCACGAGCCCATAGCCGGCCAGGGCCACGATGTCGCGGCGGGTCGGCCGGAGTCCGGGCTGACCGGCGACAACCTGGGCGACCAGGCCCGCTCCGAGGCCGACCCAGCCCGAGGCGAACATCTGGTAGGGCAGCCACGGACCGAGGCCGCCGGTCACGATCGCCGAGACGAGCATCGCCACGGTCCCGGTCAGGAAGCCGTAGCTCGGTCCGAAGGCGTAGCCCGCGCACAGGACGAGCAGGAAGAACGGGCTGAACCCGGCAAAGCCGGTGACCAGGGCCACGCGCATCGCGGCCGCGAGCGCGGCGAGGGCCGCCAGGAGGGCGATGCCCTTGGCGTCGAGCCGCCGGGTGCCGATCTCGACCGCGCCGAAGGCGACCACGGTGCCCAGGGCGGCCGAGGCCGCGATCGATCCGCCCGGAGGCTCGAGCCCGAGGTAGGGCAGCAGGAACAGGAGGCCACCCACGATCGAGGCGCCCAGCAGCCCGGCCAGGGTCATGGCCGGGCCGCCTGGAGGAGCCGGGTCTCGGGCGTCGCCGCGCCGGGGCTCGGGTCGGTCGCTACGGCGGCCCCACCGGCCACGCCCACCTGCGTCGCCACGCCCGCCGCGATCGTGACGACGTGATCGGCGATCTCGGCGACGAGCCGCTCGTCGTGGCTGGCCAGGACGATCGAGCAGCCCTCCGCCCGCAGCCGGTCGAGGGCCCCGGCGAGCGCCCGACGGGCGAGGCCGTCCATGCCTCGGGTTGGCTCGTCGAGCAGGGCGATCCGGGGATGGCCGGCCAGGATGACCGCCAGGGCGGCGCGCTGGCGCTCGCCGGCGCTCAGGTCACGCGGATCCCGCTCAGCCAGCTCGGCCAGTCCGAACTCGGACAGGACCCGATGGACCTCGGCCCCATCACCGCTGCCGCTGCCGGCCGCGTGGGCCAGGGTCCAGGCGACCTCGGCTGCCACGGTCGGCCGATGGAGCAGCGCCCCCGGATCCTGGGGCAGGTAGGCAATCCGGACCGGTTCGCGCTCCACCGAGCCGGCGATGGGCCGCAGCAGCCCGGCCAGCACCCGCAGCAGGGTGGTCTTGCCGCTGCCGTTGTCGCCGGTCAGCGCCACCACCTCCCCGGTCCGCCCAGCCAGGTCATGGCAGGCCAGGATCGGCAGGCCGGACGGCCCGACCACGAGGTCCGTGGTCGACCAGGCGATCGAGCCGGCGCTGGTGGACCGACCCCGCCTCGGGGCTGAAGCCTCGGCCTGGGAGCCGGTTGGGCGCTCGCAGGCGTTGCCGTCCTCGACCACGATCAGCCGGCCGGCGGCCGGCCCGAGCCGATCGAGGCGGTGCTCGGCGATCACGACCGCGGTGCCGGACTCGACGAGGTCGAGGCTGGCCGCGACGACCGCCGCCGCTCCGCTCGCATCGAGCTCGGACGTCGGCTCGTCGAGGATGATCAGGCGCGGCCGCATGGCCAGGACGGAGGCGATCGCGACCCGCTGGCGCTCACCACCGGACAGGGTCGCGACGGGCCTTCCGCGCAACTCGACCAGGCCCAGCCGCTCGAGGGCCTCGCCCACCCGCCGGGTCATCTCAGCCCGCTCGAAGCCGAGGTTCTCGAGGCCGAAAGCGACCTCCCGCTCGACCGTCCCGTAGATCACCTGCTTCTCGGGATCCTGGAAGACGAACCCGACGTCGCGGGCCAGGTCGCGGGTCGGGGTCTTGAGGACGTCATGGCCAAAGACGGTTGCGCGCCCGGCGATCCGGCCGCCATGGAAGTGGGGGATCAGCCCGTTGAAGAGGCGCAGCAGGGACGACTTGCCGCCGCCCGACGGGCCAGCCACGAGGGTCAGACCAGGACCCACTTCGAGCTCGATCTCAGTCAGGGCGCGGACATCGCCCGGATACCAGTACGACAGGCGTTCCAGGCGGGTCAGCGGTTCGGTCATCGGTGGATGGCCACGGCGGGCAGGAGCGACGCGATGAGCATGGCCGGGCTGACCGGCGGGAGGCTCAGGCCGGGATAGGGATACCAGTCGGGCGCGAGGCCGGCCGCACGGGCCCAGATCGCAATTGCCATCGAGACGAGAGACGCGACGACGATCGCGACGTCCCAGCGGGTCCACCGGCTGGGTGCGTAACGGCTCCGCCGGCCCGAGCCGAACGCCCGCGATTCCATCGCCTCGGCGAGCTCGAGCGAGCCCTCCACGGCCGTCAGGGCGACCGGCACGAGGATCTCCGACCACGAGCGCAGGCCGGCCGGCTGCCAGCCCCGCATCGTCTGGGCATCGCGGACCTGGCGGAAGCTGCGGCCGACGCCGGGCACCAGGTTGAGCGCCGCCGCGACCACGATCCCGGCCCGTTCGATCGGCTGGGGCAGGGCATCGACCAGCTCATGCGGCTCGATGACGTACGACAGCGGAGCCACGACGAGCACGGCGGCGGCCAGGCCGAGGGCCGTGTTGAAGCCGTACACGATCGATTCGAGGGTCCACGGACCGCCCACGAGCGGCCAGGCGTCGGGCAGGCTGAACAGGACCGTCGCGCCGAGGTGGCCGACCACGACGTTGAGGACGACCGCGCCGATCGTCGTGAACAGGATCGCCCGGAACAGGAAGCCCAGGTCCTGGTCGGGTCGCCGCCACGCCAGCAGGATGTTCAGGGCGACCAGGGCCACGATCGCCCGGTAGATCGGGTTGGTCGTCGACAGGGCCACGACGAGTCCGGCCAGCGACCACACGATCAGGGCCCGGGCGTTCACCTGGTTCGCCCCTGCCGGCTCGAGCGGGCCCGAGCGATGGCGAGGCCGCCCAGGCCGCCGATGACGACGACGCCGACCGCCAGGGCGAGCGGATCGACCGATGGCGGGCCGCCGCCCGAACTGGCCGTTGGTGCGATTGCGACGCCGATCGCTGCTGGGCTGGCACTCGATTCGACCGCGGCAATCGGGCCGGCCGTGGCCGGCGTGGCCGGCGTGGCCGCGCTGAGGCTCGCTGCGGAGCTCGGACTCACGCTCGGCGGGCCCGCCGCCGTCGGGGTGGGGGCGGGCCTGGCGGGCGTGGGCACGAGCGTGGGGGCCGGCGACCGGTTCGGTCGTGGACTGACCGACGGCGGCGTGGAAGTTGGGCAGTTGCCGTAGATCGCCGGCGCAACAGGAGCAGCCTGGGCTTCGTAGCGGAGACCCTCCGAATCGCCGTCGCGCAAGACCTGGGCTGAGATTCCCAGGTTCGATGGCGTCCAGCTGCCCCCCTTGCGCGCTACGAACAGGGTCCAGAACGGGCTGGTGGTCGTCCAGCAGCTGGGTGGGAACTCGGCCGGCTCGCCGTCGACCTGGCAGACGGCCAGGCCGATCCCGCCGAACGAGACCGTTTCGTACTTGATCGCCGATTGCTTGAGGACCTGCTCGCCGGTCAAGCTCGCGCCCGCGAAGGCGACGCACCGGACGACCGTTGCGCCATTGCCGTGCTGGATCACGACGGCCACGTGGTGGGCCCCATCCGCGGCCAGGCACGTTGCCGCCGGTGCCGACCACGCGATGGCCGTGATCGGGAACTGGACGGCAACGGCGATAGCCGCGGCCAGGACCAGGTGCTGGAATCTCAGCGTGACGGACGCCTCGCCCAGGCTCGCCCGCCCACGACCAGGACGGACACCGTCGTGAGCAACAGGATCAGGATCGATCCGTCGCCCTGAGCCGGAGTCGATGGGCCGACGGTCGAGGTCGCCGGTGGCGTGGCAATGGGCCGGCCGCTGCCCGAGGGCGAAGGGAACGCGGCTGCGCACAGGCCGGCCGGCAGGCTCGTCCCCCCGGTCCATGACGTGCTGCCCGGGAAGGGGACCTTGGCCAGCCCGGCCGGGACCTGGCTGGTGGTGAAGGCGTCCGGGCCCGGATTGCCCGGGTAGGTGAAGCCGCCGTTGGCCGCGTCCTGGAAGGTCCGCAGGTTGGTCAGGGCGGTATGGCCGGACTTGGTCCAGCTCGAGCCGGACGGGTTCTCACCGGCGGCCACCAGACCCTGGATCACTGTTGCGTCCGAGTCGGGATCGCTGAACGGCGGTCCGAATGCGGGGCTGTACGGGAAGCCGCCGTCTGCCAGCTGCTGGGTGGCCAGGTAAGCCAGGCCGTTCACGATGGCCGGGTCCGTGGACGGCTTGCCCGCGGCGACCAAGGCCTGGACCGCGATCGACGTCGAGTTCGTGTCGCCGCCGCCGGCCGCGTCCTTGACGCCCTGGAAATCCCACGATCCGTCCGTGTCCTGGACGGCGATGAGCTCCGTGACGGCCGCCGCCGGCAGGGGATGGCCGCTGTCCGCCGCGGCCACGAGGGCCAGGATCGCCAGCGATTGGGTGTAGGTCTGGCCATCGCCGTAGGCGTGGCTGGTCGTGTTCAAGGTGGCGTCGAGGGCGGTCAGCAGGTCGTGACCGCCAAAGGCGGTCGGGTCGAGCTTGCCGTCGATCGCGGCCAGGGCTTCCTTGGCCACCAGGGCCGCGTTGCTGAGGGAGCCGCCGATGCCCGCTTCCAGGGAGTCGTAGACCGTCTTGCCGCTCGACGCCTTGAGGGTGGACGGGTCGAAGCCGGCCGCGGCCGCCCCGAAGATGTAGTCGGCGGACACGCCTGGCTGGCCACCCACCGAGCCGTCGGCCGCCTGCTGGCCGGCGAGGTATTGCAAGGCGCAAGTGGCGGGGTCCGGCGCGGCCCAGGCGGCGGGAACGTTAACGAGCAGAAGCCCTGTGGCCAGTATCGCGCTGGCCCACCTGTATCGACCCACGGTGGTTCCTCCGACGGCGAACGGCCCACACCGCGAAACCTGCCGTCAGAGGTTCATCTACCGATCTGCGCGGGTGGGATGACACATCCCGTTCGACCAGGTCTCCTGGCTCGCGGATCGACACGTCCGGCCGCCTTCCCGGGCTCACACCCAGTGGCATCCTGGCCGGCCGTTCCCCGCTGACAGTTGCGCGACAGCGCCGGATTTACACCGGCTTCCCTTGGGTCAAACGGCACTATTCAGTTGTCCGGCCATGGTACTCGCGCCGTGGCCGGGGCGGACTCGTCCGAGCCGTTGTTGCGTGGCGTTGGCCGCCTCCGGCGCCGATGTGCACTCAGAACATCAAACGGGCCGTTTTCGGGTCGCCGGCCCGTCCGGAGCCGCCTTTGACCAGCGGAGTTAGCCGCTAGCGCTTAACTCGAAGGTCATTCCGACCGCTACGCCGCCTTCGAGACGCCACGATGCCTCTCCGGCTGCCCGGATCTGCATGTTTGATGTTCTGGTGCACAGGTCGGTCTCGGGTCAGGCACGGGGCACGCCTCAAGGAGCTAGGCGCGTTTGCGGGGCAGGTCCAGGAAGGGCAGCTCCACGACCGTTGCGCCGACCCGACCGCGGCGGGCCTCGACCGTCCATTCGGCCAGGAGGTGGGTACCCGGCCGCTCATAGGCGGGTGGCACGGAGGCCAGCGCGATCGGCTTCTTGAGGATCGGACTCCAGCCATGGCTGGTGATCCGGCCGACCTGGTGGCCGCCGGCGTCGAACAGCGGAGTGGCGGAACGATCGACCACGGCCGGTGCCGTCGGCGGCAGTCCCTGGGCGTTGTACATCGCGTCGATCTCGCGCCAGTCAATCTCGAGGCCAACCAACCGCCGCCGCGGGCCGCCCTTGCGGCGCTCCTCGAGCAGGGCCCGGCGCCCAACGAAATCGGCCGCCTCGAAGTCGACCAGCTTGTCCAGCCCGATCTCGCCGGGGGAGTACGCCTGCTCGGCATTCATCGCGTGCCGGGCGCTGGTGTAGTCGACCTCGAGCAGGATCAGCCCGGCCTCCAACCGGACGACGTCGAGGGCGATCATCCCCGCCGGCCGGATGCCGTACGGCTTGCCCGCCGCGATGACCGCGTCCCACACCTCGACCGCCTGGTCGGCCGCGACCCACAGCTCATAGCCGAGGTCGCCGGTGTAGCCCGTCCGACTGACGTCGATCGGAATTCCGCCGATCGAGGCCGCCCTGCGCCGGAAGTAACGGAGGTCCCCGAATTCCTGACCCGAGGCCGCCTCGAGGACGGCCCGGCTGAGCGGGCCCTGGAGGGCCAGCGCGGCGGTCGACTCGGTCGTGTCCTCGATCTCAACCTGGAGCCCGGCGGCGTTCAGGGTCAGCCAGCGGAACTGCGGGTCGGCCGCGGTCCAGCGAAACTGGTCGGCGGCCAGGCGATGGATCGTGCCGTCGTCGACGACCTTGCCGTCCTCGTCGCACCAGGGCGTGTAGTAGACCTGGCCCACCTTCAGCTTGGTGGCGTTGCGGGTGATCACCCGGTCGACCAGCCGCTCGGCGTCGCGTCCCCGGACCTCGTACTTGTAGAGCGGCGAGACATCGATCAAGGCGGCCTGCTCGCGGATCGCGTTGTATTCGATGTCGTGGAAGTCGGCGTAGACGCTGGCCGCGAAGTAGCCCGACCACTCGCGCCACTGCATCTTCCGGTTGAACGGCTGGGTGCGGCTGTGGAACGGGGTCCCGACGCTCAACGGTGCTCCTCCGGTGCGACTGCGCGACGCGCCCGGGGCGTCCGCGAGGAGTCCAGTATGCGGTAGAGTCGTGCATGAAACCTATGCAGCCTGCATGCCCGGCTGCGTCCCCTCGTTGTCCACCTCAGCGGAGGATCCGTGGCCGGAACGTACGACGCTTTGATCATCGGCGGCGGCCACAACGGCCTGGTCAGCGCCGCCTACCTCGCCCGAGCCGGGCTGCGGACGGTGGTCCTCGAGAAGCGCGAGCTGCTCGGCGGGGCGGCCGTCACCGAGGAGATCTTCCCCGGGTTCCGCTTCTCGGTCGCCTCGTATGTGGTCAGCCTGCTCCGCCCCGAGATCATCCGCGAGCTGGACCTGCCCGCTCACGGGCTCGACATCCTGCCCCTCGATGGCACGTTCACGCCGCTCCAAGGCGACTACCTGTGGCGAGTCAACGACCACGGCCGGACCGTCCGGGAGCTGCGCCGCTGGTCGAAGCTGGACGCCGAGGCGTACGAGGAATACGGCCAGCTCATGGTCGAGATGGCCCGCTTCATCAAGCCGATCCTGTCGATCGTGCCGCCCGACCCGACCGGCCGCGATCCGCGCCAGTTCGCACCCCTGGCCGGCCTGGCCCGCGCCTTCCAACGGCTGCCCGAGAAGCAGCAGGCGGTCTTCGTCCAGCTCATGACGATGAGCGCCGCGGACTTCCTGGGCCAGTGGTTCGAGACCGAGCCGCTCAAGGCCACGATGTCGGCCTCAGGCATCATCGGCACGTTCCAGGGCGTTCACTCGCCGGGCACGGCCTACGTCCTGCTCCACCACTACATGGGCGAGATCGACGGCGCCTTCCGGGCCTGGGGCATCCCCCGGGGCGGCACCGGCGGCGTGTCCAACGCGATCGGCAGCGCGGCCCAGGCCCAGGGTGCCGACATCCGGCTGGAGGCGCCGGTTGCCCGGATCATCGTGCGTGGCGGCCGGGCGGTGGGGGTGGCCCTGGAGTCGGGCGAGGAGATCTACGCCCAGCACATCCTGTCCTCGGTCGACGCCCGCCTGACCTACCTCGGCCTGCTCGAGCAGGGCACCCTCGAACCGGCCTTCGAGGAGGAGGTCCGGCGGTTCAAGTTCCGGGGCTCGTCGGGCAAGGTCAACCTGGCCGTCGATCGCCTGCCCGACTTCACCTGCCTTCCGGGCGAGGGCGAGCACCTGCGCGGGGCGATCAGCTACAGCGCCTCACTGGACGACATGGAGCGCGCCTACGACGACGCGAAATACGGCCGCTGGAGCAGCCGGCCGTACATCGACATGATCATTCCGACCCTCGTCGACCCGTCGATGGCGCCGCCCGGCAAGCACGTGATCAGCTGCTTCGTCCAGTACGCGCCGTACCACCTCGACCCCAGCCTGGGCAGCTGGGACGACAACCGGGAGGCCTTCGGCGACGCCGTCATCGACCGGATCGCCGAGGTGGCGCCCAACATCCGCGAGATCATCCTCCACCGCCAGGTGCTCACCCCGCTCGACATCGAGCGCCGCTTCGGGCTGACCGAAGGCAACATCTTCCAGGGCGAGCTCAGCCTGGAGCAGCTCTTCTTCAACCGGCCGACACCCGGCTACGCCCGCTTCCGGACGCCGGTCCAGGACCTCTGGCTGTGCGGCTCGGCGACCCACCCCGGCGGCGGGATCATGGGCGCCAACGGCCGGATCGCGGCGATGGAAGTCCTGCGCTCGACCGGCCGGAAGGTGGCCTGACCGTGGCCGCCAGCCCGGCTGACAAGACCTGGGACGCCGTGGTCATCGGGGCCGGCCACAACGGCCTGGTCGCCGCGGCCTACCTCGCCCGGGCCGGCCTCTCGACCCTGGTCCTGGACCGGCGCGAGCGGGTGGGCGGGATCGCCGACACGGTGACCGTCGCGCCGGGCGCGCGGGTCCCGGCCGTGGCCCACACCGTGGGCCGGTTCAAGCCGTCGGTCGTGCGTGACCTCGGCCTGCGGGCCCACGGCCTGACCTTCGTCGCCCCCGACGTGCGCGTCTTCGCACCGGCCCCGGACGGCTCGGCGATCACCCTCTATGACGAAGTGGCCCGCACCGCGGACGGCCTGCGGGCTCGATCCGGCCACGATGCCGCGGCCTATGCCGGCTTCGACCGGCTCGTCCGCGCGCTGGGCAAGTTCCTGGCCGAGCTGGCCAACGCGGCCCCGCCGGACATCAAGGCGCCCTCGTTGGGCGACGCCTTGACCGGCCTGAAGCTGGGTCGCTCGTTCCGGGGCCTGGGCAAGCAGGACGGCCATTCAATCCTGCGGGTCCTGCCCATGGCGGTGGCCGATTTCGTGGCCGAATCGTTCGAGACCGACGCGCTCCGCGGAATCATCGCCGCGCGCGGCGTCCAGAACACCGCGATGGGCCCCTGGTCGGCCGGCACGACCGCCGTCCTCCTGGCCGATTCGGCCGGCAACGACGGCGGTGCCGCGGGCCAGAGCGTCGTCGCCCGGGGTGGTCCAGGTGCCCTGTCCGAGGCCCTGGCCACGGCGGTCCGGAGGCTCGGCGGGGAGATCCGGACGAGGGCCGACGTGGTCCAGATCACGACCGCCGACGATCGGGCCACCGGCGTCGTGCTGGCCTCGGGCGAGGAGATCAAAGCCCGGATCGTGATCGGCGCGGCCGATCCCAAGCATCTCCTGACCGACCTGGTCGACCCGGTCGTGCTGGGTCCTGGCCTGCGCTGGCGGGCGGCCAACATCCGGACCCCCGGCACGGTGGCCAAGGTCAACCTGGTCCTGGCCGGCCTGCCTGCCTTCCGAGCCGCCGGCAGCGGAGCGGATGCCGAGCGCCTGCTCCGCGGCCGGATCGTGATCGCGCCCGGGATCGACTATGTGGAACGGGCCTTCGACGCGTCGAAGTACGGCCAGATCAGTCCGGCACCTTACCTCGAGGCCACGATTCCGTCGCTCATCGATCCCGGCCTCGTCGATGGCCGGCCGGCCAGCTCACGCTCGACCGGGCGCCACCCCCAGCACGTCATGAGCGTCCACTTCCAGTACGCGCCGCTTGCCCTGCGGGAGGGTGCCTGGCCGGATCGACGCGACGAGATCGGCGATATCGCCCTGGCCACGCTCGAAACGGTGGCGCCCGGGATCAGCGGGCTCGTGCTGGCCCGGCAGGTCCTCAGCCCGCTCGACCTGGAGCGCGACTACGGCCTGACCGGCGGCCATCCGTACCACGCCGAGCCCAGCCTGGACAGCTTCTTCGCCTGGCGGCCGCTGCTCGGCAGCGCCCGCTACCGCCTGCCGGTGGCGGGCCTGTACCTGGCCGGCTCGGGCGCTCACCCGGGCGGCGGGATCACCGGCATCCCCGGCCAGAACGCGGCGCGCGAGATCCTCAGCGACTGGAAGAAGCGCCGGCGCTGAGCCCTTCGTCCTCGACATCCGGGTCGATCCCGGGCCGGGGCTCGGTCGGCACACGGACGTGCCGGCCCTCCCGGCGCTCGACCCGGCGGGCGGCCCGCTGGGCGATCGTCTCGCCGGTCTGCTCCTCGAGGTAGTGCCAGAAGAACGCGGTCACGATCGCCGCGATCGGGATCCCGAAGATCGCCCCGGCCACGCCGGCCACCTTGCCGCCGATGATCACCGAGCCTAGGACCACGATCGGGTGGAGGCCCACGGCGCCGGCCATCAGGCGCGGCTGGAGCACGTTCATCACGAAGAACCAGCCGAGCCCGACCAGGATCAGTACCGGCAGGACCACGTCGGGGTTGAAGATCAGGGCGTCGAGAACGGGCGGGATCCAGGCGATGAACGGGCCGAAGAAGGGAATGGCCATGAGCACGCCCGCGGCGGTCGTCGTGATGGGGATGAGCTTCAGGCCGAACACGACCGAGACCGCCACGGCGATCAGGCCGTAGACCGCGCCCATAATCACCTGGCCGCGCAGGAAGCCGCCGAACGAGCGGTTGACGCTGACCCGCAGCAGCTCGGCCTCGGTCCGGTAGGCGCTCGGCGTCAGCCGGAACAGGAAGGCCAGGATCCGCTTGCGATCGATCGCGATGTAGATCGACAGGATCGAGATGATCAGGACGGTCCCGATGACGCTGATGCTGGCCACCGCGATCTGCTGGATCGGCCCGACCAGGTCGACCGCGCCGGTCTGGAGGTTGTCCAGGACCGAGTGGACCAGGGCCACCAGGTCGACCGACAGGCCCAGCGAGTTGAGCCGCTCCTGCCACGGGGCGAGGTATTGGCCCAGGTTCTGCTCGATCTCGGGGATCGACTGGACGAACTGGCCGATCGAGGTGGCCAGGTTGGCGGCGACCACGAAGATCGCCAGGAGCAGGGCGCCGATGGCCACGAGGTAGACGATCAGGACCGAGGCGGCCTGGGGCAACGGCCGGACGAGGCGCTTCAGGCCGGACGCGAAGGGCGTGACGATGAACGCGATCAGCCAGGCCAGGAAGAAGATCAGGACCGTGTCGCCAAAGGCGAAGATCGCGGTCCCGATCACCGAGATGGCGTAGAACACCGCGATGATCGTGACGCTGATCAGGAGCGCCCCGAACCAGCGTGGGTCCCGTCCGAAGATTCGGCTCAGGTCACTGGTGCTCCCGGCGGCCCCGTCGAGGCGGCCGTTGGAGCCCGCCGCGCCCCGTTGCTGGTGATCCGGTTCGGTCATGGCCCGACCCTTAGCGGAGTCCCATCTTCGCATGGACCTCGGCCAGCGTGGCCTGGGCCATGGGCCGCAGCCGCTCGGCCCCGGCGGCCAGCACCTCATCGACCTCGTCGGGCTGCCCGATCAGCTCGAGATAGCGCTCTCGGGCGGGGGCGTAGTGCTCGATGATCCGCTCGGCCAACAGGCGCTTGGTGTCGACGCAGCCGGTCCGAGCGGTCCGCTCGCCTTCCCAGATCGTCTCGTAGTCCGGCCCGAAATGGCGGTGGAGCTGGCACACGTTGCAGACCGACGGTCGGCCCGGGTCCGTCCGCAGGATCCGCTTGGTGTCGGTGACCATCGACATGACCTGCTTTCGGATGACCTCCGGCGGGGCAAAGATGTCGATCGTGTTGCCGATCGACTTGCTCATCTTCTTGACGCCGTCCGTGCCCAGCACCACCGGTGCATCGGTGAACACCGCCTGCGGCTCGGGGAATGTGTCGCCGTAGCGGGCGTTGAAGGCTCGCACGATCTCCCGGCTCAGCTCCAGGTGGGCGGCCTGGTCGCGCCCGACCGGGACGAGGTTGGCCTTGTAGATGACGATGTCGGCGGCTTGCAGGACGGGGTAGGTGAGCAGGCCGTGGTTGACGTCGTCGGGCTGGTTGGCCTTCTTCTCCTTGTACGTCGGCGTTCGCTCCAGCCAGCTCACCGGGGTGACCGTGGCCAGGAGCCAGGCCAGCTCGGTGTGCTCCGGCCGGTCGCTCTGGACGAACAGGGTGCAGCGTTCAGGGTCCAGGCCGAGGGCCAGCAGTGAGGCGGCCATCTCGCGTGTCCGCTCGCGCAGGAGCGTGCCGTCATGGGTGGTCGTCAAGGCATGGTAATCCACGATGCAGTAGATCGCCTCGTAGTCGTACTGCAACCGGACGTAGTTTCGGACGGCGCCCAGGTCATTGCCCAGGTGGACGATTCCGGACGGCTGGATCCCGCTGAAGATCCGGGGCTGGTCTTCCGGCCGGGCGACCGGGGCGGGGGCAGGCACGAGCTCAAGGGCCATTGACCGCGAGTGTAACGGCCGCCCGGCCCGCCGAAGCGGTTCGAATGGACGAGCGCGATTGAGCGTCGCTACCATTCCGCCCATGCCCGCCTCATCGCTTCGTTCGCCCCTGCGCGTCGGCCTGCTCGGGGCCGGCACGGTTGGCGCGGCCGTGGCCCGGGCGTTCCTGGAGACGCCCGAGCGGCTCGCCCCGTTCGACGGCTCGAGCCTGGTCCTGGCCGGCGTCGCGGTGCGCGATCCCGCCCGGGCGATTGCCGCGGGCATCCCCGAGGCGCTCCTGACCGACGCGCCGGCTCATCTCGTGGCCTCGCCCGAAGTGGACATCGTGGTCGAGCTGATCGGAGGCGACGAGCCCGCCCGGACGTTGATCGCGGCAGCCCTCGCCGCGGGCAAGCCCGTGGTGACCGCCAACAAGCACGTCATCGCCCACCACGGCCCGGCGCTCGAGGCGCTGGCCCGCTCGAGCGGCTCGCCCCTCCGCTTCGAGGCCGCCGTCGCGGCCGGTGTCCCGATCCTGGGGCTTTTGGCCACCGACCTCGCCGCCAACCGGGTGGACCGTGTCCGGGGCATCGTCAATGGCACGACGAACTTCATCCTGAGCGCGATGGGCGAGCGCCGCCGGAGCTACGAGGGCGTCCTGGCCGATGCCCAGAGGGCTGGCTATGCCGAGGCCGACCCCGCCGGCGACGTCGAGGGTGACGACGCCCTGAACAAGCTGGTCATCCTGGCCCGGCTGGCCTTCGGCAGCTGGCTCGAGCCCGACTCGATCGAGCGCCGGCCGGCGACCGGACTCGGCCTGGGCCGGGCCGGAATCACCGGGGTGACCGGCGAGGAGGTCGCCGCCGCCGCGGTCCACGGCCTGCGCCTCAAGCTGCTCGTCGACGGCCGCCGCCTGGCCGAGGCTGGGGGCGGTTCCCGAGCCGAGGCCGATACCGAGGCGATCCAGGCCCGGGTCCAGCCGGTGGCCGTGCCGGCCGATTCGGGCCTCGGCCGGACGAGCGGCGTGGTCAACCGGATCGAGCTCGATGCGACGCCGCTGGGCCGGCTCGAGCTGAACGGACCCGGCGCAGGGGGCGGACCGACGAGCAGCGCCGTGCTGGCGGACCTGATCGCGATCGCCCGGGGCGGCGGCAGCACGTGGGCTGGCCTGGCCCCGGCCGGGGAGCGGGCCAGTGCCGCGATCCCGATCGACGACCTCGAGGCGCGCCGCTGGTTCTTCCAATCACTCCTGCCCGACCAGCTGATTCGCGACCAGCTCGACCTCGAGGCGGCCGGCAGTGACGGATTCGTCACCACGGCCCAGCCCCTGGACGAGGTCCGGGCCGCCCTGGCCGCCCTGGGCATTGAGGCGACCCTGTACCCGATCGAGGACGTGGCGTGAGCGTCGAACGGCCGTTGGCTGCCCAGGGTGGGGGCCGGCCGCGCCTGCTCGAGCGCTACCGGGACTTCCTGCCGGTCAGCCCGACCACCCCGACCCTCACCCTGGGCGAGGGCTTCACCCCGCTGGTCCGGCTCGGCCGGATCGGGGCTGAGCTGGGCCTGGCCAACCTGTACGCCAAGGTCGAGGGCCAGAATCCGACCGGCAGCTTCAAGGACCGGGGGATGGTCCTGGCCGTGGCCAAGGCGATCGAGGCCGGCGCGACCGCCCTGATCTGCGCGTCGACCGGCAACACCTCGGCCTCGGCGGCGGCCTACGGCGCAGCTGCCGGCCTGACCGTGGTTGTCGTCCTGCCGCGCGGCCAGATTGCCGCGGGCAAGCTGGTCCAGGCCCAGGTCGCCGGTGCCCAGGTCGTGGCCATCGACGGCAACTTCGACCAGGCCCTCCGGATCGTGCGCGAGCTGGCCGAATCGCCCGACCGCCCGATCACCCTGGTCAACTCGGTCAACCCGTTCCGGCTCGAGGGCCAGAAGACGGCGGCATTCGAGGTCTGCGACGACCTGGGCCGGGCGCCCGACATCCTGGCCATCCCGGTCGGCAATGCCGGCAACATCAGCGCCTACTGGGCCGGCTTCGGCGACTACCGAACGGCCGGCCTGATCGAGCAGGCTCCCCGGATGTTCGGCTTCCAGGCCGAGGGCGCGGCGCCGATCGTGCGCGGTCACCGGATCGAGGCGCCCGAAACGATCGCGACGGCGATCCGGATCGGTGATCCGGCCAGCTGGACCAAGGCGACCGCAGCCCGCGATGCGTCGGCCGGCCTGATCGAGGCGGTCAGCGACGAGCAGATCCTGGCGGCCTGGCGCCGGCTGGCGACGAGTGAGGGGATCTTCTGCGAGCCGTCGTCGGCGGCCAGCCTGGCCGGGATCAGCCGCCTGGCCGGCGATGGCCGGCTGGATCAGGCGACCACGATCGTGTGCGTCCTGACCGGCGCCGGACTCAAGGATCCCAAGACGGCCGAGGCCAGCGCGGCACCGGTCCTGGAAGCCGGCCCAACGACTTCCGCGGTGCGCGCAACGCTCCGATGGTAAGGGTGTGCACGCTGCGCCTGGCGCCGATGATGGAGCCGACGACGACGTTATGGTGAGGCGATGGTGACGAACTGGTTGGCGGAGCTTGATGGCCGGCGGGTCACGGTGGAGGTCCCGGCGTCCTCGGCAAACCTGGGGGCAGGCTATGACTGCGTCGGGCTGGCCCTCGACATCGTCAACCGGATCGAGCTCGAGGTGCGTGGCTGGAGCCGCGGCTCGATGGAGCTCGAGGTCGAGGGCGAGGGCGCCAACGAGCTGACCGACGATCGCGAGAACCGCTTCGTGCGCGGTCTCGAGGCCGCCCTCGTCGCGGTCCGGGGCGAGCTGCCCGGCCAGATCGGCTGGCGCATCTCGATGCACAACCGGATCCCGCTGACCCGCGGCCTCGGCTCGTCGGCGGCGGCCACGATCGGTGGCCTGCTGGCCGGCAACAGCCTGCTGGGCGGTCCGCTGACCTCGGCCGACCTGCTCCGCCTGGCCAATGAGATCGAAGGCCATCCTGACAATGCCGCCGCGGCCTTGCTCGGTGGCTTCATCGTGGTCGATTCGTCAGCCAATCCGCCGACGGCTATTCGGTTCAACGTGCCGCGCGACCTCAAGGTGGTCCTGTTCATCCCCGAGCTGCGCCTGTCGACCGCCGACATGCGCGAGGTCCTGCCGGAAAAGGTTCCGCTCGAGGACGCGGTGGCGAACCTGGGTCGCCTGGCGATCGGGGTGGCCGGGATTGCCTCCGGCAGCTATGAGTACCTCGGGGCGCTGACCCAGGACCGGCTCCACGAGCCGTACCGGGCCGCCGTCTACCCGCAGTTCCCGGCCCTGATCGAGGCTGCACGCGAGGCTGGCGCCGTGGGCGCCTGCCTGTCCGGGGCAGGCTCAACGGTGATCGCGTTCTCGGACGCGCTGGCCAGTCTGAGCCGGATCGAGGGTGCCTTCAGCGCCGTCGCGGCCGACCTGGACCTGCCCGGCCGTGTCGCGATCGCGGCCCCGCGCAATGCCGGGGCCCACGTCCGCGCCCACACCTGAGCTGCCGCTCGGGGCGTGGCGCCGGTCCTGAGGCGCCCGGAGAGTGGCGCCGGCCCGCGGGGGATTGGCGCCGGCCCGCGGGGGCGTGGCGCCGGCCCGTACCCGCCGACAAGTGCACACAGAACATCAAGCACGCCGATTCCGGGGTCGGCCGCCTCGGAATCAGCCTGTCTAGCCCATAGATTCGCCAGAATTAGCCGCTGACGGCTACCCATCGTCGGGGCCTGGCTCCTGACGACACCATCGGGCTCGTCCAAGCCCGAAAACGGCCGTTTTGATGTTCTGTGCGCACATCCCTGCCGGGGCCCCTTCGGTCTGGTCGTGCTCGCTGCATGGTCATTCCTGGGGCAAGGGCTGCCTTAAGGCTCTCCGGCTCGGCGTCTTCGGCCAGGATTCGGCCTGGTGCATCTCAATCTGAGCGTGGATTTCGGCCGCTCGTCATCCCTCGGTTGTGCCTCGGCTCCCTTTAAGGCCATGCTTCCCCAGCAAATGCCCATGCAGCGAGCGCAGGCAGGCGTAAGGCCTTGACAGGACGCCGGACCGGACGCCGGCCGGGCTTGGGCCGAGAGCGGCTCGCTCGACGACGGCGCAACGCCGGCTCGCTCGGCGGGAGCCGCTGCCAGTCAGGCGGTCAGAGGGCGCCGGTATGGGTGCGTTCGGGCCGTGATCTCGTAGCCCAGGCTCGAGTAGAGCCCGAGGGCGGCCTCGTTGTGGCCTTCGGCGTAGATGAGCCCGGTCGTGGCACCGAGCGCGATGCCCGCCCGGATGGCGGACAGGCAGACGGCCCGGCCAAGGCCGTGCCGGTGCCAGTCGGGATGGACTGCAACGGGCTCGAGCTCGAGGGCCAGGGTGACCGGATCGAGCCAGCCGAGGGCGAGTGCCACGATGCTGCCATCGGGCGCGATGACCAGCCGGTCGAGGCCGGGCCGGTAGAGGGTCGAGCGCCGGGCGACCTCGTACCGCTCAGGGGTCATGCGCGAGTTGGGGAAGGCCAGCTTGCCCAGAACCACCCGTTCGGGGATGTCGGCGGTGGTCAGCGTCCGCTCGCTGAAGCCCGTCGGCAGCGTCGGCTCGGGCGCCCAGCCCTCGAAGCTTCGGGTGAACCCGACCAGCATGACGTCGGGCACCTCGACGAACCCGAGCCGCTTCAGGCCCTCGAGCAGGACCGGCTGCGCATCGGGCACGAAGGCCTGGACCGCATCTGGCAGGACCGTCGGGCCGGCCGCCGTCCCGGCCGTCGCCCCTGCCAGGGTGCGCGCGCGTTCGGCCGCCCAGTCGACGATCTCCTGGACCAGGTCCGAGCCACGGGCATCCGGCCGGACGAGCAGGTCGACGTCACCGGGCAGGCCGAACCAGCTCCAGGCGACCAGGTCCGAGGCGTCGGCCTCGTCGGCGAACCACAGCCGGACTCGCTCGGACAAGTGCAGCGCGCCGCTGACCGAGTCGCGTGACCACCAGTCGAGGTCACCCGGGTGGGCCACTGGGGCCGGCCAATCGAAGCGCCAGCAATCCGAGGTCAGCGCCTGCATCAGGCGCAGGTCGGCCGGCGTCTCATACGGGCGGGAGGACCAGCTCATCGGGACCGCTGAGGTCGACGGTCGGATCGACCGTCAGGCGGCGGGCGTCCTGGCCGCGATGAACTCCAGGCTGCGCCGCCAGGAGTCGGCCGCGGCGTCCGCGAAGTCGGCCGCCTTCCGGTCGAAGAAGCTGTGGGGCGCGTCCGGATAGGTGATCAGCTCGTGGTCTACGCCCCCCGCCGTGAGAGCCGCGTCGAACTCACTGATTGCCTCGGGTGGAATGCCCGGATCCGCACCGCCGAACAGGCCCAGGATCGGGCTGGCCATCGCCGCCGCGAGGGTGATCGGGGCCGGGAATCCGGGTCGGTCGCTGACCGGACCGCCGTAGAACGCGATCGTCCCGGCCAGGTCGAGCCCGAAGGTGCCCGAGTTGTAGGCCAACCGCCCGCCAAAGCAGAAGCCCATCGTGAATGTGGCGCGGACCCGGCCATCGCGGCGCAGCTCGGCGGCCGCCGCGCTGAGGTCGGAGCGCATGTCGACCATGGTCATCTGCGGCAGGTGGTCCATGTATGGGAAGTCGGCCTCCCGCTTGGCCACCCCGGCGACGCGGCCGAAGTAGTCGAAGGCCAGGGCGTCGATGCCCGCCTCGGCCAGGCGCAGGGCGAGCTCCTCGTAGAACGAGTAGAGGCCGCGCACGTCGGGCAGGATGACCACGCCGGCGCCGGTCGGATGGGCGGCGCGGGTGCGGAAGGCCGCCAGGCGGTTGCCGTCGGCCGCTTCGAGGATCAGGTCCTCGTGATCGAGCGCGCCGCCTGCAATCGGCGGGATCGGCGGGTGGCTATCGAGGTCGAAGCACATCGTGGGCCTCCAGCTAGTGGGCCTCTCCAGCGTAGCGCGCGCCCCGATTCCGTAGGGCGGAGGGGCCACCGAAACCACGGCCCAGCGGCGCAGCCACCCGAGCACGCTAGAATCGGCCGATGAACGGACCGGGCTCGAACGCTTCTGCGCGGCCGCTTGTCGTCCAGAAGTTCGGCGGTTCGTCGGTCGGCACGGCCGATCGAATCCGGCGGGTGGCCCGCAGGATCGCCCGCGAGCGCAACGCCGGAGCCGACCTGGTGGTCGTCGTCTCGGCCATGGGCGACACCACCGACGAGCTGCTGGCCCTGGCCGCGGCGATCACCGACGAGCCCGATTCGCGCGAGCTGGACATGCTCCTGGCGACCGGCGAGCACCAGAGCGCGACCCTCGTCTCGATGGCCCTCCACGCCCTGGGCGTGCCGGCGATCAGCCTGACCGGCGGCCAGGCCGGGATCACCACTGACGGCCGCCATGGCCGGGCCCGGATCGCCAACATCGAGCCCGGTCGCGTGCGCCAGGAGCTGGCCGAGGGACGGGTCGTGATCGTGGCCGGCTTCCAGGGGATCAGCGAGGCCGACCCGCAACGGGCTGAGACCACCACCCTCGGCCGAGGCGGCTCCGACACAACGGCCGTGGCCCTGGCTGCCCGGCTGGGGGCCGATCGCTGCCAGGTGTTCACCGACGTCCGGGGCATCTTCACGGCCGATCCCCGGATCGTGCCTAATGCCCGCCAGCTGTCCCTGATCGGCTACGAGGAGATGCTCGAGCTGGCCCACCAGGGCGCCCAGGTGATGCAGGTCCGGGCGGTCGAGTTGGGCTGGGTCAACGGCGTCGTCATCGAAGTCCTGAGCTCGTTCGAGGACGCGCCGGGTACCCTGATCAAGGAGGACCCCTTCGTGGAGCAGCGCAACAAGGTTCGCGGCCTGGCCCACGACCGGAACGTGGCCAAGATCACCCTGGTCGCCGTGCCCGACCGGCCGGGCGTGGCCCATCGGATCTTCAGCCCGCTGGCCGATGCCGGGATCAACGTCGACATGATCGTCCAGAACGTGGGCCACGGCGGCTCTACCGACATGAGCTTTACGATTGCCGAGGTCGAGCTGGCCCGGGCCAAGCGGATCCTCGAGCCGATCATCCGCGACCTCGGCTTCCGCGAGATGACCGCCGATTCGGCCGTGGCCAAGGTCTCGATCGTGGGGGCCGGCATCCACAACGCGCCGGGCTACGCCGCCCGGATGTTCGGGGCGCTGGCCGACGCCGGGATCAACATCGAGATGATCTCGACCAGCGAGGTCCGGATCACCTGCATCATCGCCGAAGACCAGGTCGAGACCGCGGTCCGAGCGCTCCACGCAGCGTTTGCCCTGGAGCGGCCCGAAACCGTCGGCACCGAGGCCGCCGCGGCGGCCGATGGTCCGGCATCCGGCGCCGCTTGAGCGACGCGCCGTTCATCAGCCGCCAGGAGCGCTTTCCCAGCGTCGGCTCGACCAATGACGTCGTCCGAGCGTGGCTGGCCGAGGGCGTCCCCGAGGTCTGCCTGGCCGTGGCCGACGAGCAGACGGCCGGCCGGGGCCGGGAGGGACGTACCTGGCAGGCACCGCCCGGAGCAGGCCTGCTGTGTTCGATCGGCTTCCGGCCGAGCTGGCTCGCCCAGGATCGCGCCTGGCGCCTGGCCGCGATCGTGTCGCTGGCGATGGCCGATGCCGCCGAAGAGGTGGCCGGCCTGCCCGACCAGGCGATCCGCCTGAAGTGGCCCAATGACCTGGTCGTCGAGACGACCGGCGTGGCCGGTGTGAAGCTGGCCAACGCCAGCGGGCCGGCAGCCATCCAGCTGCTCGACGCTCCGCTCGAGGTGCGCAAGCTGGGCGGCGTGCTGGGCGAGACGATCGGCCTGGGCAGTGATGATCCCCGGGTGATCATCGGCCTGGGCATCAACGCCGACTGGACCGAGGCCGACTTTCCGGCCGAGCTGGCCGGGTCGATGACCAGCCTGCGGGTCGCTTCGAACGGCCGGCCGATCGAGCTGGCCGACCTGTTTGCCGCGTTCATCGACCGGGTCGAGGCGCGCACGATCGCCCTGCGTGGCGGCCATTTCGACGTGGCCGACTGGACCGCTCGACAGCTCACCAGCGGGCGCCCGGTGCGCCTCGACCTGCCCGACGGCAGCTCATTGCAGACCCGCGCCCTGGGCGTCGACACCGGTTCCGGTGGCCTGGTCATCGAGGACCTCGACGCGCCAGCCGGGGAGCGGATCATCCTGACTGGCGAGATCGAGCACCTGCGCCTGCCGGTCGGGGTGTAACAGGATGGCCCGACCGGTGTTCAGGAAGGTGAGGACGGAGGAGGACCGCCGTCTCGTCCATCTCGACCGGGATCGAGCCCTCGTCGAGGCTGCCCTGCGCGACCCGGCCGCCTTCGACCCCCTCTATCGGAAGTACCTCGCCCAGGTGTACAGCTACGCGTACTACGAGCTCGGCAGCCATGCCGACGCCGAGGATGTCGCCGAGCGCACGTTCCTGCTCGCCCTGTCTGCCTTGCCTCGCTTCAGCGAGCGGGCCCGGCCGGCCGACGGTGACGGCGCCTCGACGTTCCGGGTTTGGCTCTTCCAGATCGCCCGCAATGTGGTCGCCAACCAGCGCCGCGCCGAGCGACGCCACCCCGAGGCCGTACTCGACACGGCGTCCCTGGTGGCCGATCCGCTCGACCTCGAGGCCGACAGCGGCCGGCGCCAGGAGGGTCAGGCCGCCTGGGCCGCCGTCGGACGATTGCCGGCCGATCGCCGGCGGGCCCTCGTCCTGCGCTTCGTGGAGGAGATGTCGACGGCCGAGATCGCGGGTGTCCTGGGCCGTTCCGAAGGTGCCGTCCGGGTGCTGATTCACCGCGGCCTGCGAGCCGTTGCCCGCGACCTGGGTGGTCGGCGTTCGTGACCGACCGGCCAGCCAGCGAGCCCGAGGTCGAGGCACTCCAGGTCGATCGCTACCTGGAGACGATCCTGCTGGCCCGCGACCGTGGCGCCCCGTTCGGTCCGTACGACCCGGACCTGGACCCCGCCCTGCGGGCGGTCGCCGAGCGGCTCTCGGCCGAGCTCGTCCGGGTCCACCCATCGTTCCGGTTCGAGGAGCGGGTCGCCCGCCGGCTGGCCGAGGTAGCCGCAGGGATGCGCCTGCCCCAGGCCGCTGCCGGCGCCGGGTCGAGCACCGGCTTGAGCGCCGCCTTGAGCCCCATCCCGCTCGAGCTCGTCGGGGACCCCGCGCGAGACCTGCCCGATGATGGCGATCCGGCCACCGGTCGTGCCCGGCCGTACCTGATCGGGGGAGCCCTCACCTCGGCCGCGATCTCGCTGGCCGGGGCCGCCTTCGTGGCCTGGCGCCTGAGCCGGCCGGTCCATCCCGTGATCCGGACGGGCCGCCGCGGCGCGGGCACTGAGTCGGGCCTGGCCTGATGCCGATCAAGCTGCCCTCGTTTCGCCAGCGCCGGGACGCCTATCCGCCGGACCTCTGGACCCAATGTCCCGAGTGCCACGAGATGCTCTTCAACAAGCAGCTCGAGAAGGTCCTCCGAGTGTGCTCGAACTGCGGCCACCATTTCCGGCTGACCGCCGAGGCGCGCCTCGACCTGATCCTCGATTCGGGCACGTTCGAGGAGCGCGATCCCGGGCTCCAGTCGCTCGACCCACTCGGCTTCGTTGACCTCAAGGCCTACCCCGACCGGGTCAGCGCGGCCCAGGCCAACACCGGCATGCGCGATGCCGCGGTGTGGGGCCTGGGCTCGGTCGGTGGCCGGCGGGTCGCGATCTGCGTCATGGACTTCGCGTTCATGGGCGGCTCGATGGGCAGTGTGGTGGGCGAGAAGGTCGCGCGCTCGGCCGAGGCCGCCCTGGCCCTGCGCGTCCCCTTGATCATCGTCTCGGCCTCCGGCGGCGCCCGGATGCAGGAAGGGACCCTGTCCCTGATGCAGCTGGTCAAGACGGTGGCCGCAACCGAGCGCCTGCGCCAGGCGGGCGTGCCCCTGATCTCGGTCATGAGCGATCCCACGACGGGCGGCGTGTTCGCCTCGTTTGCGGCCCTGGGCGACGTCAACCTGGCCGAGCCCAACGCCCTGATCGGCTTCGCCGGGGCGCGGGTCAGTGCCGGCACGATCCAGGGCGAGCTGCCCGAGGGCTTCCAGCGCTCCGAGTTTCTGTTCCAGCATGGTTTCGTCGACCGGGTGGTCCATCGCTCGGCCCTGCGCGACGAGCTGGTCGAGCTGGTCAGCCTGCTCGCCCCGGTCGAGCCCGAAGTGGCCGCCGAGACGGGCAGCATCGCGGCCTTCCGGCCGCTGTCCTTCCTGAGTGCCCTGGCCGACCGGGTCAGCGCCGATCCCGAGGAGCCGGCCCGTGGTTGAGCGCCTGGCCGCCCGGGCCCGGCGCAGGACCGAGCCGGCTGACCGCGCGCCGGGTGAGCCGGCCGAGGACCCCACGGCCGCGGTCTGGGCCCGGGTC
The DNA here is from genome assembly GCA_038239115.1 of Candidatus Limnocylindrales bacterium. Classification (GTDB taxonomy): domain Bacteria; phylum Chloroflexota; class Limnocylindria; order Limnocylindrales; family CSP1-4; genus Palsa-1033. The sequence goes on from JBBSFD010000025.1 coordinate 38,845, forward strand.
CAGCTGGCCCGCAACCTGCGCCGGCCGCGGACGCTCGAGCTGCTGGCCCTCCTGGCGGACGATTTCGTCGAGCTCCACGGCGACCGCTACTTCGGCGACGATCCGGCGATCGTGGCCGGCCTGGCCCGGATCGACGGCCGGCGGGTGGTCGTGGTCGGCCAGCAGAAGGGGGCCGAGACCGACGAGAACATCCGGCGCAACTTCGGGATGCCCCATCCCGAGGGCTATCGCAAGGCGATCCGGGTAATGGAGCTGGGCGAGCGGCTGGGCCTGCCGATCGTCACGTTCGTCGACGTGCCGGGGGCCCATCCCGGCGCCGAATCCGAGGAGCGCGGGATCGCCGAGGCGATCGCCCACTCGATCGCGGTCATGACCCGGCTGCGTACCCCGATTGTCACCGTGATCACCGGCGAGGGCGGCTCGGGCGGGGCCCTGGCGATCGCGGTGGGCGACGTGGTCCTGGCCCTCGAGAACGCGGTCTACTCGGTCATCAGCCCGGAAGGCTGCGCCTCGATCCTGTGGCGGACCCCGGACCAGGCGCCGGCCGCCGCCCTGGCCATGCGCATGACTGCGGCCGATCAGCTCGAGCTGGGCGTGGTCGACGAAGTGCTGCCCGAGCCGCGCGACGGCGCCCATACCGATCACCCGGCCACGGCCGCGTCGATCAAGTCGGCCGTGTCGCGCCACCTGGCGGTCCTCGACCGGATCCCGCTCGATGAGCTGATCGAGGCCCGCTATCGGCGCTATCGTGCGCTGGGCGCCTTCACGACCCTCGATGTCGAGCCTGTAGCCATCCTCGAGCGGCCCGGCCTGGCCGACCGCCTGCGCAACCTGATTGGTGGCTCCAACCGTCCGGGCAGCGTCCCCGGAGCCAGCCCAGCCCGCCCACACAACGAGCCGCCGGCTCGCGAGGAGGTCTGATCCGTGCCCGATCGCAAGGAGTCCGCCCGCCTCGCCGACCACGCCCAGATCGAGGGCCTGGCCGATGACCTCTTGCCGGCCCTGATCGCCAAGCTTGGCGCGAGCGGGCTGGCCGAGCTCGAGGTCCGCGAAGGCGACTGGAAGGTCCGCCTGCGCCGGCCGACGGACGGTGGCAGCAGCACGACGCGGAGCGCGACCGGACGGGCCGCCGCTCGAGCCGCCCAGGCCCACGCCGATCATGCCCACGGCGATCACGGCCAGGTCGACCACGGCGGCTCCGAACAAGCCGGCAGCGAAACAGCCACGAATCCGTATCGAACGGCCGCCACCTCGCCCGCCGTCGGGGTCTATCACCCCAAGGCCGAGGTCACCTCGGGCTCCCGGGTCCGGGCCGGCGATCGGATCGGCAGCGTCGATGTCCTGGGCATCCCCCAGGAGGTCGTGGCCCCGGTCAACGGAATCGTTGGCGCGGCCATGGTCGAGAGCGGCGACGCCGTCGAGTACGGCCAGGAGCTGGTCTGGATCGAGCTCATCGCCACGACCGCCGAGCGCTCCGGGCGGGACGCCTGATGTTCGCCAAGATCCTGATCGCCAACCGGGGCGAGATCGCGGTCCGCATCCTGCGGGCGTGCCGGACCCTCGGCGTCGAAGCCGTCGTGGCCTACAGCGAGGCCGACCGCGACAGCCTGGCCGTGCAGCTGGCCGACGAGGCGATCTGCATCGGGCCGGCCGACGCCAAGCGGAGCTACCTCTCGGCGCCGGCCGTGATCAGCGCGGCGATCGTGACCGGTTGCGATGCCATCCACCCTGGCTACGGCTTCCTGTCCGAGGACGAGGGCTTTGCCGAGGTCGTCCGCGCCCACCAGCTGACATTCATCGGCCCGCCGCCCCAGGTCCTCGAGCGATTTGCCAGCAAGGAGGCCACCCGGCGGCTGCTGGGCGCCCAGGGCCTGGCGACGATTCCCGGCTCGAACGGGATGCTCCGCGACGACCTCCACGCCCTCGAGGAAGCCGAGCGGATCGGCTACCCGGTCCTGATCAAGCCGTCGGCCGGCGGCGGCGGCAAGGGCATGCGCATGGTGCGCACGCCGCGCGAGCTCGAGTCCGCCGTCAAGATCTGCCGGTCCGAGGCCCGGGCGGCCTTCGGCGACGACTCGCTGTACCTCGAGAAGTGGCTCGAGGACAACCGCCATGTCGAGGTCCAGGTGGCGGTCGACCGCTTCGGCCACGGCGTCCATCTCGGCGAACGCGACTGTTCCGTTCAGCGCCGCCACCAGAAGTTCCTCGAGGAAGCCCCCACGCCGGCCCTGGGCGAGGCGGCCCGTGCCGAGCTGGCGGAACGCGCGATCAAGGCCGTCGTCGCGGCTGGCTACGAGAACGTGGGCACCCTGGAGTTCCTGGTCGACGGCAGCGGCAACGCCTATTTCATCGAGATCAACTGCCGAATCCAGGTGGAGCACCCAGTGACCGAGATGCTGACCGGGATCGACCTGGTCGTGGCCCAGATCCGGATCGCCGCCGGCGAGCCGCTCGGGTTCAGCCAGGCCGACGTCACGCTGCGGGGCCACGCCATCGAGTTCCGGATTAATGCCGAGGACGTGGAGCACGACTTCCGGCCGAGCACCGGCCTGGTCGAGCGCTACCTGGCCCCGGGCGGTCCGGGCGTGCGCGTGGACAGCCACCTGTTCACGGGTTACGAGGTGCCGCCCTTCTACGACTCGCTGCTGGGCAAGCTGATCGTATGGGGGCCCGATCGGCCGGCGGCCATCGCGCGTGCGCTGGCGGCCCTCGACGAGCTGGTGATCGACGGCGTGGTCACCAACGTGAAGATCCACCAGGCCCTGCTCCGCAACGAGACGTTCCTGGCCGGCCAGATGACCACCAACCTGGTCGATCGCGTCGGCGCGGGTGCCTTCCTGGCCGCCGGGGCGCGCTGACCGATCGTGCATACCTGCACGGAATCCCGCGCACGAGGCGGCTCGTGGCGGGCACACTTTTGCCAATGAGCCGATGGAGCTGCCCGTGACCGTTGCCCCCGCCGTGATCCACACGACCCGCGAGATCGAGGCGCTGATCCCGCATCGCTGGCCGTTCCTGCTGGTCGATCGGATCGTCGAGTACGACGAGGCGGCCCAGCGGATTGTCGGAATCAAGGCGGTGACCGCCTCGGAATGGTTCTTCCAGGGCCATTTCCCAGGGCTGCCGGTGATGCCCGGCGTGATCCAGGTGGAGGCCCTGGCCCAGACGATGGCCGTGTTCGTGGCCAAGCAGCCCGGATTCGGCGACCGGATCGGGCTGTTCGGCGGGATCGACGAGTGCCGCTTCAAGCGCGTCGTCAGCCCCGGCGACACCCTCCGCCTGGAGATCGTGATGGACAAGCTCGGCCGGCGTTTCGGGCGCGGCCTGGGCACGGCCACGGTCGATGGCGAGATCGCCTGCCAGGCGACCCTGAGCTTCGTCATCCCCGACGCCTCGGTCCTCCGCTGATGGCCCGGATCGCCGTCCTGAGTGACATCCACGGCAACCCGGTGGCCCTGGCGGCCGTCCGGGCCGTGCTCAAGAAGGAACGCCCGGACGCCGTGATGATCTGCGGCGACCTGGTCCTCAACGGGCCCGATCCGTCCGGCGCGGTGGACGCCGTTCGCGAGCTCGAGGCCGAGGGCGCCCTGGTCGTGGCCGGCAACACCGACATCGCGGTGGCCGACTTCGACTACTCGGCGGCCTTCCCGTCGATGATGGACGGCGTGCCCGAGTCGATCCGGTCGGCGGCCGAATGGGCCCATGACCAGCTCGGCGAGGCCCGGGTCGATTGGCTCCGCCGGCTGCCGGCCGAGCGCCGGCTGCGCCTGGGCGACGTCCTCCTGCTGGCCACCCACGCCTCGCCCGGCTCACAGACCGACGGGTTCGACGCCGCGCTCGACCCCAATGTCACGATCGAGCGGGCCTCGCGGACCGATGCCCGGGTGATCTGCTGCGGCCATACCCACCTGCCCGAGGTGCGCGACCTGGGCTGGAAGCTGATCGTCAATGCGGGCAGCGCCGGCTACGTCTTCGACGGCGACCCGACCGCGTCGTGGGCCACGATCGACATCAACGGCGACGACGTGGCGGCCGAGATCCGGCGAACCGAGTTCGACGCGCTGGCCGTGAGCGACGCCATATCCGCGCGCGGACTGCCCGGGGACGTCTATCGGGCGGCAACCGTGCGCACCGGGCGACTGGTCCGATGAGCACGTCCGACCGGCGGGTCGTCGTCACCGGCATGGGTGCCGTGTCGGCGGTGGGCCTGGGTGTCGAGGAGACCTGGGCCGGCCTGATCGCCGGCCGCTCGGGCGTGCGCACGATCGACATCTTCGATCCGGTCCGGGTGACCTCCAAGATCGCGGCCTCGGTCGTCGACTTCGATGCCAGCGTGGTCCTCGACCGGAAGGAGATCCGGCGCTCCGATCGGTACACCCAGCTCGGCCTCGTGGCGGCCCGCGAGGCGCTGGATTCGGCCGGCCTGCCGGGCCGGATGGACGGCACTCTGGCCGAGGCGACCGGGGTCATCCTGGGCACCGGCCTGGGCGGGGTGAACACGCTGTGCGAGCAGATCACGATCAACGCCACCCGCGGACCCGACCGGGTCAGCCCGTTCTTCGTGCCCATGGCTATCCCCAACGTGGGTGCCGGCCAGCTCTCGATCACCTTCGGGGCGATGGGCCCCAGCTTCGCCGTCGTGTCGGCCTGCGCTACCGGTGGCCACGCGATCGGGGAGTCGTGGGAGATCATCCGTCGCGGGGACGCCGACGTGATGATCGCCGGCGGCGCGGAGGCGGGCGTCCAGGAGGCCCTCGTGGCCGGCTTCTGTGCGATGCGCGCTCTGTCCACCCGCAACGACGACCCCCCGGCGGCGTCCCGGCCGTTCGACCGGGCCCGCGACGGCTTCGTCATCGGCGAGGGCTGCGGGATCCTGATCCTCGAGGAGCTCGAGCACGCTTTGGCCCGCGGGGCCGAGCCGCTGGTCGAGCTGGTGGGCTACGGCGCAACGGCCGATGCGATGCACATCACCCTGCCGGCGCCGGGTGGCAGCGGCGCCGTCCGGGCCGCCCGCCGGGCGCTGGTCAAGGCCGGCCTCGAAGCAGGCGCGATCGATCACCTCAACGCCCATGCCACCTCCACCGAGGAGGGCGACAAGGCCGAGCTCATGGCGATCCGGACGATCCTGGGCGATCGCGCGCCCGAGGTCGCGGTGACCGCCAACAAGTCGATGCTGGGCCACACCCTGGGCGCGGCCGGCGCGCTCGAGGCGATCTCCACGATCCAGTCGATCCGGACCGGGATCATCCCGCCGACGATCAACCTGACCGACCCCGACCCGCTGGCCGAGGGCCTCGACCTGACCCCGCTGACCGCCGGCAAGCGCGAGGTGACCACCGCCCTGAGCAACTCGTTTGGCTTCGGCGGCCAGAACACCGCCCTGATCTTCACCCGGTTCGCCGGATGACCGACGATCCCGGCCCCGTCACGCTGCCCCCGGACGCCGGCCTGGCCGCGCCGGATCGGTCGCTGCTGGGCCTGGTCGACCGGCTGGCCCTGCTCCTCGAGCGGAGCGAGCTGGTCGAGCTCGAGGTAGAGGCCGGCGGCACCGGCCTCGTCCTGCGCAAGGCGGCCGCCCTCCGGCCGACCGCAGCTCCGGCTCCCGCTCCTGAGGGGGCGGCTCCGGCCGGGGGCGGACCTGCCGCAGGCGCCGGCACGCCGGCCGCCGAGGTCAGTCGACCGTCGGTCAAGGCGCCCCTGACGGGCATCTTCTACACCTCGCCGGCGCCGGGATCGGCCGACTACGTCCAGGCCGGCGGCGAGGTGGCCGTTGGCCAGGTGATCGGCCTGATCGAGGCAATGAAGCTGTTCAATGAGATCAAGTCCGACCTTGCCGGTCGGGTCGTGCGGGTGGTGGCCGAGAGTGGCCAGCTGGTCAAGGCCCGCCAGCCGCTGATCGAGGTCGAACCGCTATGACCACCGATTCTCGTCCCCGTTTTGCCCACCTGACCGGCTGGGGGCGCTATGCGCCGGCCGGCGTGTTGACCAATGCCGACCTGGCGCGAATGGTCGCCACGTCGGACGAATGGATCGTCAGCCGGACCGGGATCCGCGAGCGCCGGGTGGCGGCGGCCCATGAGACCACTGCCTCAATGGCCGCCGTGGCCGCCCTGCGGGCCATTGCCGTGGCCGGCATCGAGCCCGATGAGATCGACCTGATCCTGCTGGCCACCCTGACGCCCGACTACTGGATGCCGGCCACGGCCGCCCTGGTCAAGGAGGCGATCGGCAACACGAGGGCCACGGCGATGGACCTCGCCGCCGCCTGCTCGGGCTTCGTCTACGGCTACGCCACGGCCCAGGCCTACATCACGAGTGGGATGGCCAAGCACGTCCTCGTGATCGGCGCGGAGCTGCTCACCCGGTTCCTGGACTATACCGACCGGAACACCTGCATCTTGTTCGGCGATGGAGCGGGCGCCGTCGTCCTCTCGGCCTCGGACGAGCCCGGCGGCGGGCTGGGCATCGAGCTGACCACCGAGCCCCAGGGCGCGTACATGATCTGGCTGCCCTCGGGTGGGTCGAAGAGCCCGTCTTCGGCCGCCACGATCTCGCGCGGCGAGCACTACATCCGGATGGAAGGACGCGAGACGTATCGCTTCGCGACGCGGACCCTGGCCAGCACGGCCCTCGCCGCGATCGAGCATGCCGGGCTCAAGCCGTCCGACATCAGCCTGTTCATTCCCCACCAGGCCAACGTCCGGATCATTGAGGCCGTGGCCAAGGGCCTGGACCTGCCGATGGACCGCATGTTCGTGAACGTCGACCGCTACGGCAACACCTCCGCGGCGTCGATCCCGATTGCCCTGGCCGAGGCCGCCAACAGCGGCCGGGTCAAGATTGGCGACCGGATCGTGATCGTGGCCTTTGGCGCCGGCTTCACCTCGGGCGCGGTGGCCATCCAATGGACCGCGGACCCGGCCCGGGGCGCCCTGGGCGAGGCGATCGGGCCCGAGGTCGTCACGGTCCGTCCGCCGGTCGACTGGGATTCGGTCGACCCGATCCCGGACGCCCTGGCCGAGATCCTGGCCCGCCCCGGACCCGTTCCGCTGGACCTGTCTGACGTGGTCCCGGGCGAGCCCGCCCACGCCGAGGTGCACCGATGATCGACCTGACCGGGCGCTCGGCCGTGGTCACCGGCGGCTCGCGGGGGATCGGCCGGGCCATCGTCCTGCGCCTGGCCACCCAGGGCGCCGACATCGCCTTCAGCTACCGGGGCAACACAGCTGCGGCTGAAGAGACCGTGGCTGCCGTCGAGGCGCTCGGCCGGCGGGCCATCGCCCACCAGGGCGACGTGACCGATCCCGCGGCCGCCGAGTCATTGGTCAAGACCGCCCTCGAGGCCTATGGCAAGGTCGACATCCTGGTCAACAACGCCGGGGTGACCCGGGACGACCTGATCATGCGGATGAGCCTGGACAACTGGCGCGAGGTCCTCGAGACCAACCTGTTCGGGGCGTTCTACGCGATCAAGGCCGTGACCCGGCCGATGCTCAAGGCCCGGAGCGGCCGGATCATCAGCATCACCAGCGTGTCCGGCCAGGCTGGCCAGACCGGCCAGGCCAACTACTCGGCGGCCAAGGCCGGCCTGATCGGGCTGACCAAGGCCACCGCCCGCGAGCTGGCCAGCCGGGGCATCACCGCCAACGCCGTCGCGCCCGGGTTCGTCCTGACCGAGCTGACCCAGGACCTGCCCGAGGCGCTCCAGGCCCAGATCACGGCCGCCACGCCCCTCGGTCGGTTCGGCACCACCGAGGAGGTGGCCAACGCGGTCGCCTTCCTGGCCTCCGACGAGGCGGCCTACATCACCGGGCAAGTCCTGGCCGTCGACGGCGGCCTGGTGATGATGTAGGTCGAGCGCGCTAAGGAGCCGTCAGGCAATAACTTGATATTCTGGTTGGTTCCGGCTATGCTCTATCGGTGATCGATGAGCACGCCATCCGGACCCGCTACGAGGCGATGACGGACGTCCTCGACGAGCGGGCCCGGCGACTGTTCCTGGGC
>JBBSFD010000026.1:0-46646 GCA_038239115.1 Candidatus Limnocylindrales bacterium
CTCGGGCCAGGGCCTCCTGGACGAGCCAGACGGTGTCGGCCAGGTGCGGCCGCAGGCGCTCGCCCCAGGCCATCGCCTGGGCAACCAGGGGCTCGAGCTCGAACTGGGCGTCGCCCGGCAGGCGGGCCAGGAGGGCGTTCTTGTCGGGCAGGACCCGGCCCAGGCGGGCCCGGAACGAGGCCTCGTCGACGAGGTCCTCGACGCGCAGGCCGACCCGCAGGGCGCGGTCGGCGTAGGCCGGGCCGATCCCCCGGTGGGTGGTGCCGACCGCCTCGCCCCCCAGGCGGGCCTCCATCCCGCTATCGATCGCGATGTGATAGGGCAGGATCAGGTGGGCGTTCCGGCTGACCCGTACCTTGGACACGTCGATGCCCCGTTCGGCCAGCATGTCCAGCTCGCCGATCAGGGTGGCCGGGTTGACCACCACGCCCGGCCCGATCACGCAGCTGATGTGGGGATAGAGCACGCCCGACGGGACGAGGTGGAGCTTGAACACCTCGTTGCCCAGGACCACGGTGTGGCCGGCGTTGTCGCCGCCCTGGTAGCGCACGGCCAGGGCAACCTGCTCGGCCAGGAAGTCGGTCGTCTTACCCTTGCCCTCGTCGCCCCACTGGAGCCCGACGATCACGGTGGCCGGCATCAGGCGGGCTCATGGGCTGTGGCCCGCCGAGCGAGCCGGGCATGAAAAAGCCCCGGGGCCGACCGGCCCGGGACCTGGATAGACTGAGCCCTTCGTCGAGTCGCCGAGCGTCCGGCAACCCCCTGGTCGAAGGTGCGCGCTCGGCTCACGGGACGAACACTGCGCCTTCCTCGAGCAATGGGCGTTCTCCGTTGGGGGGCGTGGCACCCGCGGTTTCGAGGACCGGCCGAGTATACCCCGGCCCGGCGGCCACGGTTCGTGGCTCGGTCCAGGTGCGGCGCTCCCGCCCGACTCTTCCGGAATATCAGCCCGAGGAGTGCAAAAGAAGATCCAGGGCTAGAACGAGCCAATGGAGCTGGCCCGCGGCGACACTTCGTGCTCAGCTCGCCTCAATGGCCCCCGCGACCGGGCGAGAATTCCCCGAATTTCTCCCATAAGACCACGTCCATCGATAATCCGGAAGAACCGAGGCCCCGGAGCCAAGGCCGCGTCCGGCTGCAAGGATCGGGGCGATCCGCGGGCTCGGGATGTGTTCTCAGAACATCAAATCGACCGATTCGGGCCGATTCCCTATCCTCCGGCGCCAGGCCGTCGTGCCCGCCGGCGAGTTTTGTCCCGGGCCACGCTCGCGCCGGTACGAAATCTGCGCCGGACGCACGTGATCAGTGCCTGAGCGGCGTCGAAATCGTCGATTTGCGGTTCTGAGTGCACGCCCTGGGCAGGGCTAGAGCAGCTCCTCGATCGAGGCGGTCCGAACGACGCGCGCGATGCTGCTGGCGAGCTCGGCGTCGAGGGTCACGAAGGCATCCGCCTGGAGCTGGGTCAAGGCGATGTACTCGGCGTTGTAGGTCGACGCCCAGCCCAGCTCGCCGGCCAGGTCCCAGGCTCGCCGCCGGAGCACCCCGTCCCCCAGCAGCCGGATCGGCATCGCGTTGATCCGGGCGAGCTGTTCGCGGGCGGCCTTGGCCGGGAGCTCGCCGCGCTGGACGGCCTCGTGGAGGAGTGACAGGACCTGGGATCGGATGAGCGTGGGGGCCAGGAGCTGATGGTTGCCCGGGACCTCGATCCCGGCGCTCGCCAGGTGAATGGCCACGCCGGCGTCAATGACGAACCTGGTCATCGCTACCTCGGCCCGGGTCGGTGGCGCTCCGAGCGCGGGGGCTAGAACGCCCGCTTGAGGACGAACAGCAAGCCAATCACGACGACGAGGGCGAGGACGACCTGCTCGGCCGCCGGCAGCGTCGAGAAGGTGTGGACCGAGTTGGTCATGAACTGGCCGAGGGACGCGCCGAGATCGACCGGACCCCCGCCGGCCGTCCTGCCGCCTGCGACCTGTCCGGCGACACCGCCGACGCCGTTGCCATACTCGACCATGGACGCATCATTGCATGCCGGCACAAGCCCCGCGGCGCCACCAGGGTGGTGCGTGAGCCACCGGTGATCGCGGGCCAACGGGCGGGTAAGCGCGTCGCCCTACGGTTGCTGGGAACCCGCCGCAGATCGGGGTTCCGGGCGGCGTGCCGCCCGACCCAGAAGGAGACGCGAACGTGAACAAGGTGTTTCTGACCGGGCGCCTGACCCGCGACCCGGAGCTGCGCAGCCTGGCTAGCGGCAAGTCGGTCACCCAGTTCAGCCTGGCCACGAACGAGTACGCCGGCGGCCAGGAACGCTCCGAGTTCCACAGTGTCGTGACCTGGGATCGCCTGGCCGAGATCTGTGGCCAGTTCCTGGGCAAGGGCCAGCAGGTCGCGATCGAGGGCCGGATCCAGACCCGGACCTGGGACGACGAGCGCGGTGCCCGCCACTGGAAGACCGAGATCGTCGCCTCCAACGTGGAGATGCTGTCCGGCCGCAAGAAGAAGGACTACGAGGCGCAGTCGGCGGCCGAGAAGCTCGAGGCGACCGCCCAGTCGACCTCCGCCCAGGACGACGACGCGGAATTCGGCACCCAGAGCGAAGGGTCGCCGGCCGATCCGCTGCCCGTCGAAGCCGCCGCCTGACGCCGTTTCTCCCCTCCTCCCCGCGGGGCGGGCGTCACCCCCTCGGCGCCCGTCCCGCCGCCCAGCCCCCAGGTGCGGCTCTACAGTGTCCGCGCAGTTCGCCACATGTCGATGAACGGATCCTGGGTCGGAGGCGAGATGAGGTTCACTCTCAAGTTCGAATTAGCTGCCGCGGATCCGGCCCGAGCCAAGGCGTGGTACTCGGAGGTGCTCGGCCTGGAACCGGTCGACGCCATCGGCAATCAGCTCGTCTATCGGGTCGAGGGGACGGTCTTCGGCATCTACCAATCAGAGAACGCCGGGTCGAACAAGGGCACGTCGGCGCGACTGGTCGTCGACGACTTCGACGCGGCGCGCGCCCAATTGCTGTCCAAGGGAGTGGCGTTCGAGGACTACGACCTCGGCCCGGACTTCCGCACCGTCGACGGCGTCCTGACCTCGCCCGACGGGGAACGGACCTCCTGGTTCAAGGACTCGGAGGGGAACATCCTGGCCCTGGGCTCCTCTCTCTAACCGCGTCCTCGATCAGGTCATCCGGGGCTCGCCCCGTACAGCTTCCGCCGGCTAATGCCGGTCGCGGTCGCCACCCGCCGGGCGGCATCGCCGCGGGCCACGCCGGCGCCTACCAGCCGCTCGACCTCAGCCCGGGCGGCGGCCTCCGGGTCGGGCAGGGCCGTCTCGCCGGGCAGGCTCCCCCGCCCCGCCCCGACGACCAGAGTGAATTCGCCCCGGGACGGGATCGCGCCAGACCGGGCCGCCTCGGCCAGCTCGGACAGGCCGCCCCGGCTGATCGTCTCGTGGAGCTTGGTCAGCTCGCGGCAGACCGCACCGGCGCGATCGCCACCGCAAGTCGACGCCAGGTCGGCCAGGGTCGCCGCGACCCGGCCGGGCGCTTCATACAGGACGGTCGCCCGCTCATCGGCCGCGATCCTGCCCAGCCGCTCCCGGCGCTCGCGCCCGGAACGGGGCAGGAAGCCCTCGAACGACCAGCGCGGCCCGGCGATGCCGCTGGCCACGACCGCCGCCAGGACGGCCGAAGCGCCGGGCACCGGGACGACGGTCCCGTCCTCGGCCGCCCAGGCCCGGACCAGGTCCTCGCCTGGATCGCTGACCCCGGGCGTGCCCGCGTCGGTGATCAGGGCCAGGTCCGCGCCCGTCCGAAGGTGTTCGAGGAGCTCCGGCAGCCGGCTCGCCGAGTTGCGGGCGTGGAAGCTGACCAGGTGGGTCGTGATCGCGTGGGGGCCGAGCAGGCGGCGCGAATGGCGGGTGTCCTCGGCCGCGACCAAGGGCACGGCGCGCAGGACGTCGAGCGCCCGGAACGACACATCGGCCAGGTTGCCAATCGGCGTGGCGACGATGAACAGCCGCCCACCGCCGGTGGCCACGCCCGACGCCTAGGTCCGGGCCGAGCCGGGCCGGCGCCGCGGGTAGAGGTAGTCGACGCCGGTCGTCCGCGGTCCGAGCTTGGCGATCGGCGGCACCTGGCGCTTGTACTCGGAGCCGGCGATCGCTCGCATCGCCCACTGGATCCGCTCCGGGGCGAAGCCCTTGGCCTCGAGCTCCTCGGCCGACCGCCGTCGGTCAACGAGCCAGTACAGCAGCCGGTCCAGCTCGGGGTAGGTGAAACCAGCCTCGGTCTCATCGGTCTGGCCCGGCCACAGGTCGGCCGATGGCGCCTTGCGGATGATCGCCTCGGGCACGCCGATCGCGGCGGCCAGCTGGCGGACCTGGCTCTTGTACAGGTCGCCGATCGGATTGAAGGCGCTGGCCGCGTCGCCGAAGATCGTGGTGTAGCCGATGAGCACTTCGGTCTTGTTGCCCGTCCCGACGACCAGTCCAGCCCAGGTGACCGATCGGTCGTAGAGCACGGTCATCCGGATCCGGGCCATGAAGTTGCCCCGCCGCAGCGCGCTCGCGCCGAGGCCCTCCAGGCCGGCGGCTCCCGGCACGTCCGAATCGGTCTGGCCCGAGCCAGCCAAACCAAAGTAGGCGTCAACCATCGGGCTGATCTCGACCACCTCGCCGGCGACGCCCAGGTCGGCCAGGACCAGCTCGGCGTCGCCCCGAGACGCGGCGGCCGACGTCCGGTACGGCAGCATCAGGCACAGCAGCCGCTCGGGGCCGATCGCCTCGGCCACGAGGTAGGCGACCAGGGCCGAGTCGATCCCGCCCGACAGGCCGACCAGGGCCCGCTCGAAGCCCGCCTGCCGGAGCTGGCCGCGGATGAACTCGGCGATGACCCGGCGGGCGACGTCGGTATCGATCGCCAGCTCGGCCGGCAGGTCGAACAGGCCTGCCCCGGTCGGCACGACCCGCGTGCCGGGGCTCACCGGGCGGCCACGTCGAGGCCCGGTTCGGCACCCGGCTCGGCGGTCGAATCGGGGGCCTGGCCGGCCCGTTCGCTGATGATCCGGCCGAGCTCCCGGGCGGCCAGCTCCAGGCGCTCATCGCGCAGCAGGGGCAGGGCGATCCGCTCGCGGCGGACGTCGGCCAGGTCGATATCGACGAAGAACAGGCCCTCGTCGTACAGCGGCGCGCTGAAGATCGCCTCGCCGTTGGGCCCGATGACCTCCGAGCCACCCCAGAACGAGATCGACTCGTCGACCCCGACCCGGTTGACGAACACCACGAAGCTGGTCGTCAGCTGGGCATAGGTCCGCAACAGGAGACGCCATGATGTCGCCGTGCCCAGGCCGACCTCGTTCAGGGCGGCCAGGTCACGCCCCGGCGACGACGAGACGTTGACCAGCAGCTGGGCGCCGTCGAGGGCCAGCAGCTGGGGTACGCCCAGGTGCCAGAAGTCCTCGCACACGCTCAGGCCGACGCCCACCCCCAGGTCCGACGGCGTGGCCCGCAGGAGATCACCGGCGGCGAAGAAGCGCCGCTCGTCGAACAGGCCGTAGGTGGGCAGGAAGAGCTTGCGCTGCACGTGGCGGATCCGGCCGCCTTCGAGCAGGGCCACCGCGATGAACAGCCGGTGGTCGGCCGACTCCTCGACGAACGAGACGATCGCCGAGAGGTTGCCCGAACCGTCGCGGGCAGGGCCGCTGGTCGCCGCCGCCAGCTGCAGCAGGCGGGGATCGTCGAGGCGCAGGGCGACCTCGGCGGCAAGGTCCTGGAGCAGGTAGCCGGTCAGGCCCAGCTCGGGGAACACGACCAGCCCGGCGCCGCCGGCCCGAGCCTGCTCGAGCAGGTCGTGATGGCAGGCCAGGTTCTCCTCGAGCAGGCCGAGGCGTGGGGCGAGCTGGGCGAGGGCGATCCGGAGGGGCTGCACGGCCCGAGTCTAGCCCGTCACTCGCTCCCGATGGCGAGGAGCGGATCGCCCTCGTTCATGGCCAGCGACGTGACCAGGAACAGGACCACGCCCCCGATCGGCGCCTGGATCGGACGCAGGACCGCGTTGAACGCATCGCGGACCTCGCCCACCAGCTGGCCGGCGCTGACCGTGTCACCGACCGCGACCCGGGGGTGCCAGTAGCCGGTCACCTCGGAGCGTAGCCAGGCCTCGTTGGTGAGCTGGCGCGAGACCTTCCCGGCCGGCCCGGTCGCGGCCGACGCCGGCAGCACCCCGGCGGCCACGAGGGCCCGGCGCAGCCCGGCGGCATGGACGGCCACGTCACGCTCCGGCCACTGGCCGACGCCGCCCACCTCGCCCAGGACGGCCGCAATGCCCAGGTCCGCAGCGGCGCTGGTCGTCGAGCCGGTCAGCGGCCCGACCACGAGGTAGTCCAGGCCGTAGGCCTCGGCCACCGTCCGAGCCAATCCATCGACCTCCGCGTCGCCGGTCAGCTCCATCCCGGTGAACGGCACGAGCGCCTCGTTCATGTCCCCGCAATGCATGTCGATGAACAGGCCCGACGGCGCGATCACGTTCGCGTGCAGCCAGGCGGCCAGGCGTTCACTCGGTCCGCCGGCCGGGTCGCCCGGGAAGACCCGGTTCAGGTTCTTGGCGTCGAGCGGGTGGAGGTAGATCGAGCGGGCGGCGAAGGCGATCGGGTTGGCCGTGAGGACGGCCACGATCGAGCCGCTGACCTCGGCCGGATCGATCTCCATGATCACCTGGCGGAGGGCGGCGATCGAGACGTATTCGGCGCCGTGGATCCCGGCGGTGATGCCCACCCGGCGCCCGGGCCGAGTACCGTTGACCAGGACCAGCGGCAGCTGGATGGCCGCGGGGCCAAGGTCGAGCTCGACCAGGCCGGTGGTCCGCTGGCCGGGCGCCGCGTGCAGCCCGGCGACCTCGAGCCCGGCCGGGGCTGGCTCGCTCGTGCTCGTCGAAGGGCCGCTCACGCCTGCGGTGCGGCCGGCGGCACGACCGGCGGCAGCACCGCCTCCAGGGCGGGCGCGGCGGGGACGCTGGCCGTGCTCGATCCGCCGATCGCCGCCGGCACCGGCACGCCGATCGCCTGGCGCTGCTCGACCGAGCCGTCGACCTCCTCGGCGAAGTGGCAGGCCACCTCGTGGCCGCTGGCCAGCGTCCGCAGCTGGGGGTCCTCGGTGGTGCAGCGCTCCGGGTTGCCCAGCCGGTCGCGCAGCCAGCAGCGCGTATGGAAGCGGCAGCCGGAGGGTGGATTGACCGGGCTTGGCACGTCGCCCTTGAGGATGATCCGGCGCCGCCGGGACTCGATCACCGGGTCGGGGATCGGCACCGCCGACAGCAGGGCGACCGTGTAGGGGTGGACCGGGTGGGCGTACAGGTCGCTCGACGAGGCCAGCTCGACGATCCGGCCGAGGTACATCACGGCGATCCGGTCACTCACGTGGCGCACGACCGACAGGTCATGGGCGATGAACAGGTAGGTTAGCGAGAACTCGTCCTGGAGACGCTCGAGCAGGTTGATGATCTGGGCCTGGATCGACACGTCCAGAGCGCTGATCGGCTCGTCGGCGATGATCAGCTCGGGATTCACCGCGATCGCCCGGGCCACCCCGATCCGCTGGCGCTGGCCACCGCTGAACTCGTGCGGGTAGCGGTTCAGGAAGTTGGGGTTCAGGCCGACCACGTCGAGCAGCTCGGCCACCCGCTCGCGCCGTTCCCGGGGCGTCCCGATCGAATGGACGCTCAGCGGCTCGCCCACGATCCCGCCCACGGTCATCCGCGGATTCAGGCTGGCGTAGGGATCCTGGAAGATCATCTGCATCCGCCGCCGGGTCTGGCGCAGCGCCTCGCCGCTCAGCCGGGTGATGTCGACCCCGTCGAAGACGATCTTGCCGGCCGTTGGCTTGTACAGCCGCAGCACGGTCCGGCCGGTGGTCGACTTGCCGCAGCCGGACTCGCCGACCAGGCCCAGGGTCTGGCCCCGGGGCAGGTCGAACGAGATGTCATCCACGGCATGGACGTCGCCCACGTGGCGCTCGAAGAGCAGGCCTTCGGTGACCGGGAAGTACATCCGCAGGTCGGTCACCGAGAGCAGGTTGCGATCCGGCGCCGGGGCCGGAGCCGGCCCGGCCGCTGGCAGGCCGGCCGCTGCCATTGCGCTCACGAGGGCGTCTCCTGGCTGGGCTCGGCCGCGCTGGGCTCGACCAGGCTGGCCGTGGCCGTGGCCGCCCGGGCCTCGGTCGCGGCCGTGATCGCCGAGACGTGGCCCGATGCCGGCACGCCGGCCGCGGCCTCCGCATCGGTGGCCGGATTCCAGCAGGCCACCCGGTGGTTGGCCTCAGGCCCAGCCGCGATCGTGCGCTGGCCGGGAGTGACCGGGGCAAGCTCGGGGTCCTCCGTCAGGCAGTGCTCGATGGCCCAGGCACAGCGCGGCGCGAAGGGGCAGCCCGAGCGCTCGCGGGTCATGTCCGGGGGCAGCCCGTCGATCGGGATCAAGGCCCGGTTGTCGCCCAGGTCGAGCCGCGGGATCGAGCGCAGCAGCCCGACCGTGTAGGGATGGCGCGGGTGGGCGAACAGCTCCAGGGTGGTCGCCGTCTCGACGATCCGCCCGGCGTACATGACCTGGATCCGCTGGGTCATGCCGGCCACGACCCCCAGGTCATGGGTGATCAGCATGATCGCCGCGCCGGTCTCATTGGCCACCCGCTGGATCAGCTCCAGGATCTGGGCCTGGATCGTGACGTCGAGGGCCGTGGTCGGTTCGTCGGCGATGATCAGCTTGGGATTGAGGGCCAGGGCGATCGCGATCATCACCCGCTGGCGCATCCCGCCGCTGAGCTGGTGAGCGTAGCCCCGCAGGCGGACCTTGGGATTGGGGATCCCGACCAGCTCGAGCAGCTCGACCGCCCGCTCGTGGGCCGCGGCCTTGGTCGTCTTCGAGTCGTGCGCCCGGATCACCTCGACCAGCTGTTCCTCGATCGTGATCACCGGGTTGAGCGACGTCATCGGGTCCTGGAAGACCATGGCCACCTCGCGCCCGCGCAGGTCGCGCATCTCGTCCGGCTTGAGCGTGACCAGGTCGGTCCCGTCGAAGATCACCCGGCCGCCGGCGATCCGGCCGGCGGGCTTGGGCAGGAGGCCCATGATCGCCAGCGAGGTCACGCTCTTGCCACAGCCCGACTCGCCGACGACGCCCAGCGTCTCGTGGGCGCCCAGCTCGAAGGTGATCCCGTTGACCGCCCGGACCCGGCCGGGGCCCGACCTGAACTCGACCCGCAGGTCCTCGACCGACAGGAGCAGGTCCGGGTCCGGCTGGCTGGCCAGGGTCATCGCTTCAACCGGGGATCGAGCGACTCGCGCAGGCCGTCCCCCAGCAGATTGAAGCCCAGGACCGCCAGGATGATCGCGACGCCCGGGAACAGGGCGGTAAAGCCCGCGCCACTGGTCAGGTAGCGATAGGTATCGGTCAGCATCGTGCCCCACTCGGGCGTCGACGGGTCCTGCGGGCCGAAGCCCAGGAAGCCCAGCCCGGCCGCGTCGACGATCGCGGTGGCCAGGGCCAGGGTCGCGGCCACGATGACCGGGGTCAGCGAGTTGGGCATCACGTGGTTGAGCAGGATCCGGGATTCCTTGGCCCCGATCGAGCGGGCCGCCGTGGTGAAGTCGGATTCCTTGAGGCCCAGGATGCTCGAGCGCAGGATCCGGGCAAAGATCGGCACGTTCTCGATCGCAATGGCAAACGCGATCGTGTTCAGGCCCGGGCCCAGGAAGACCACGATCGTGATCGTCAGGAGGAGTCCCGGCAGGGACAGCATCACGTCCACGATGCGCATGATCCAGAAGTCGACCCAGCCGCCGAAGAAGCCGGCCACGGCCCCGGTGATCAGGCCGAAGGCCAGGCCCAGGGTGACCGACAGGATCGACACCCACAGCGACGCGCGGGCGCCCCAGATGATCCGGGACAGGATGTCCCGGCCCTGCAGGTCGGTCCCCAGGAGGTGCTGGACCGAGGGTGGCTGGAACTTGTTGATGATGTTGCCGGCGGTCGGGTCGTACGGCGCGATGATCGGGGCGAAGATGGCCACGAAGACGAACAAGCCAATCAGGAACAGCCCGACCATGGCCGAGGGCGTGTGAACCAGGCGGCGGGCCGCGTCGCGCCACAGGCTCGATCCCTTGAGCGGCTCTTCGATGACCTGGCGCAGGACGACGTTGTTGGTGGCCATCAGGAGTACCTGATCCGCGGGTTGAGGTAGGCGTAGCTCACGTCCACGCTCAGGTTCACCAGCACGAAGACCGTGGCCAGGATGAGCGTGCCGCTCTGGATCACGATGAAGTCCTTGTCCACCGCGGCCTGGAACAGCCAGCTGCCCACGCCGCCCCAGGCGAAGATCGTCTCGGTCAACACAGCACCTCCCAGGAGCAGCCCGGTCTGCAGGCCGATGATCGTGGCAATCGGCAGCATGGCATTGCGCAGGACGTGGCGCCGGTCGACCCGGCGGCTGGTCAGGCCCTTGGCCCGGGCCGTCCGGACGTAGTCCTCGTTGAGGACCTCGAGCACGGCCGAGCGGGTGATCCGGGCGACGACGGCCAGGGGGATCGTGCCCAGGGCGATGGCCGGCAGGATCAGGTGCCGGACCACGTCGAGGAACTCCGGGATGTTGCGGTTGATGACCAGCGACTCCCACAGCAGGAAGTTCGTGCCGGCCCCACTGAAGTCGTACACCCGCAGGTCATACCGGCCGGCGGTCGGCAGCCAGTGGAGCCAGACCCCGAAGACGTAGGCCAGGAGGAGGCCCAGGAAGAAGATCGGGATCGAGATGCCGATCAGGGACAGGACCGTCGCGACGTTGTCGAAGAGCGAGCCCTGGCGCTTGGCCGCGCTGATCCCGAGGGGCACGCCGATGCCGATGGCGAAGGCCATGGCCGCCAGCGACAGCTCGACGGTGGCCGGAAAGCGGGCCAGGAACTCATCCAGGACCGGCACCCGGTTCGTGGCCGAGGTGCCCAGGTTGCCATGGAACAGACCGTTCATGTAGTTGAAGTACTGGACATACAGGGGCTGGTCCAGGCCCAGGCCGTGCTGGCAGGCCGCCAGCCGGTCGGGCGATGTGTGCTCGCCCAGGATCGAGCTGCAGGGATCACCGGGCAGGGCGTGGACCAGCACGATGATGAAGATCGACAACCCGAACAGGATCGGGATCAGCAGCAGCAGCCGTCGGACGATGTACTTGAGCACAGTCTCACGGTTCGAGGAAACAACGGTCCCCGGGAGAGGCGAACTCTCCCGGGGACCGGATCAAGCCTGTTGGTACGGGCCTAGTTGGCGTCCTTCCAGACGAGGTTGAAGTACTCGGACTGGGTCGGGCTCGGGATGTAGCCATGGACCTTGATCGTGGAAGCGAGCGACGAGCCGGCCCACACCAGCGGAACGTCGGGGACGTCCGCATTGATGAGCTTCATCGCATCCTTCCAGTCCTGGGTCCGGGTGGCTTCATCAGGTTCACTGATCGCCTTGGCCATCGCTGCGGCCACGGCGGGATTGTCCTCACCGAACTCGCAGTTATGGGGAGTGGTTTCCTTCACGCCGTTGCAGTCGGACGTCGAGGTTGCGTAGAACAGCCCCGGGCCGTCGGCCGGATCAGCGTAGTCGTAGATCCAGCCGATGAAGAACAGCGGATAGACGCCATTGGCCTCGTCGGTCAGGTAGCCACCGTGCCACGGCTTGTGGTTCGGGGTGACCACGAAGCCGGCGGCTTCGAGCATCGGCTTGATCGCTTCGTACTCGCCCTTTGGATCGAGCATGTACGGGCGGGAGACGCTGTCGGGGTACCAGAACGTGATTGCGCACGGCGGCGGGCAGCTCGACGAGGCGAGCATCGTCTTGGCGGCGGCCGCGTCAAACGTACCCACGCCGGCATTCGGCTCGTAGGCCGGCATGTTGTTGATCAGGTCGGAGTCGGCCACCGTGCCGGCACCGTTCTGGAAGAAGGCGTTGACCAGGGCGGTCTTGTCGATCGCCAGGGCCGCGGCCTCGCGGACCTTGATGTCGTTCCAGGGCTTCTGGGTCTGGTTGAAGGCCAGCTTGCCGATGTCAAGGGGCGGCCGGGTGATGAGCTGGAGGTTCTTGTCGCTGGAGATCCCGGCCAGCTGGGTCGCGTCGACGAAGTCGATCGTGTCCACCGTGCCCGACTGCAGGGCGGTCAGGCGGTTGGCCGAATCGGCGATCGGCTGGAAGACGATCTTGTCCAGGTGGGCCGCGTTGGCGGTGTCCCAGTAGGTCGGGTTCTTGACGATCGTGTAGTGGTCGCCCGGCACGAACTCACTGAACTTGAACGGGCCGGTCCCGGTTGGGGCCTTCTGCCAGTAGTCGTTCGTGGGGTCCTTGGAGCCCAGGTCGGCGTGGTGCGCCTGGAGCGCCGTGGGGCTCTGGATCGCGAACGGGATCAGGGTCATGGCCGTCAGGAAGTCGGCCTTGGGCGAGTTCAGGGTCATCGAGAAGGTCGCGTCATCGACCTTGGCAACCGACTTGATCAGCGACTTGTCGCCGTAGCCGCCGAAGACGGTCACGTCGTAGTAGTCGTCGCCCTGGAGCGCCGCCGGCAGGTTCTTCCAGCGATTCACGTTGAAGACCGCCGCGTCGGCGTTGAACGGAGTTCCATCAGAGAACGTCACGGCGGTCTGCAGGTGGAACGTGTAGGTCAGCCCGTCGCTGCTGACATCCCACGACTTGGCCAGGCCAGGCAGCAGGTCGGACGATGAGCCCGGCTTGAGCTTGATCAGGGTCTCGTAGATCTGCTGGGCGATCCGGAAGGACTCGCCGTCCTGGATCAGGATCGCATCGAGGGTCGATGGATCCGAGGCGGAACCAAAGATCCAGGTGCCGCCATTGACCGGCGTGCCGCCTGATGGGGCGACCGAGGCCGGCGCCACGGACCCGGCCGCGGTTGATCCGGCCGGCGTCGCAGGGGCCGCCGCCACCGAAGGTGCGGCGGTAGCTGCGCCACTGCACGCGGAAAAGGCAATAGCTGCCGCCGCGATCAGGGCGCCCGTACGTAAGCGCAACATGGACTGCTCTCTCCTCCTCTATCGATGTCAGATCCGACCAGTCCCGGCGACCCTGTCACGGTCTTCCGAACGGTGGCCCACTCGATCCGCGAATGATACTCAGACCGCGGCCGGGGTGTCCGGTCCGGGCTGGGGTGCGACCGGCGGCGGATTGACCGGGGCCGAATTGACCGGCCGGGCCCCTGCCAGCTGGGCCAGGCCGCTGGCGATTCCGCTCGGTGCGCCTGGTGCCACGGGCACGAGCTCGGCGACCACCGCATCGGTGACCTGCTCGGCGTAATGACAGGCGACCTGGTGGCCAGGCACGATCTCCCGGAAGACCGGCTCATCGGTCACGCAGTTCTCGGGATTGTCGAGGCGCTTGCGCAGCCAGCAGCGGGTATGGAACCGGCAGCCGCTGGGCGGGTTGGCCGGCGAGGGCACGTCGCCTTCGAGGACCATCCGCTTCTTGCGCACCCGGGGGTCCGGGCTGGGCACGGCCGACAGCAGGGCCACGGTGTACGGATGGCGGGGATGGGTGTAGATCTCCTCGACCCCGGCCAGCTCGGCCATCTGGCCCAGGTACATCACCCCGACCCGGTCGCTGACGTACTGGACGACCGACAGGTTGTGGGCCACGAACAGGTAGGTCAGGCCCATTTCCCGGCGCAGGTCGAGGAGCAGGTTGAGGATCTGGCTCTGGATCGACACGTCCAGGGCCGACACGGCCTCGTCGCACACGATGAACTCGGGGTTCAGGACCAGGGCCCGGGCGATCCCGATCCGCTGGCGCTGGCCGCCACTGAACTCGTGGGGATAACGCCGGGTGTAGTCGCGCCGCAGGCCGACTGTCTCCAGGGCATCCTCGACCCGCTTGATCCGGATCTTGTGGTTGCGGACGCCCTGGGCCAGCAGGCCCTCGCCGATGATGTCGCTGACCGGCATGCGCGGGTTGAGCGACCCGTACGGGTCCTGGAAGATGATCTGCATCTTCGTGCGCATCTTGCGCAGCTCGCCGCTCTTGAGGGTGGTCAGGTCGGTGCCATCGAGGTACACCTTGCCCTCGGTCGGCCGCTCGAGCAGGAGTGTCGTCCGACCCAGGGTGGTCTTGCCACAGCCCGATTCACCGACCAGGCCGAGGACCTCGCCCCGTTGGACGTCGAAGCTGACGCCATCGACCGCACGGACATCGCCGACCTTGTGGCGGAGGATCCCGCCGAAGATCGGGAAGTACTTGCGCAGGCCTTCGATCCGGACGAGCGGCTCGCCCGGAAAGATGGCCGGCGTGCTCGCGGCCTGGGCCGACGGCGACGCTCCCGGCAGGGGCGCCGGAGCGCTGGAAGGACTGGCCGTTGGATCGGCTTCGGCCGTCATGCCACGCCCTCGCCGGCGGGCACGGCCGGTGGCTCGCTCGCCGGCGCAGGCGGGACGGCCCCGGCGGGCCCGCTGGCCGGCGGGCTGGCCAGGACCGGGATCCGACCCTTGGGCACGTGCAGCCAGCAGCGCGCCCGGCGGTCGGCGCTGATCTGCTCGAGCGGCGGCTCGAACGGCTTGCACGGCTCGAACGAGTACGGGCAGCGCGGCTCGAACCGGCAGCCCTTGGGCAGCCGGAACGGGTTGGGCACGGTGCCCTTGATCACGTTGAGGCGCTGGCCGCGGACCACCCGCGAGGGGATCGAGGTGAGCAGGCCCTCGGTGTACGGGTGCTTGGGCTGGAGCAGGGTCTCCTCGACCGAACCTGATTCGACGATCTTGCCGGCGTACATGACCGCGACCCGCTGGACCGTCTCGGCCACCACCGCCAGGTCATGGGTGATCAGCAGCAGGGCCGCTCCACTCTCGGCCTGGATGCGCTGGATCAGCTCCAGGATCTGGGCCTGGATCGTCACGTCCAGGGCGGTGGTCGGCTCGTCGGCCACGATGAGCTTCGGATCACAGGCCAGGGCCATCGCGATGACGACCCGCTGGCGCATGCCGCCGGACATCTCATGCGGGTATTGCTTGACCCGGCGTTCAGGCCCCGGGATCCCGACCAGCCGAAGCATCTCGATCGCCCGGTCCCAGGCATCCCGCTTGGAGGCGTGCCGGTGGAGCCGGACGGATTCGGCGATCTGCTCGCCCACGGTGAAAACCGGGTTGAGCGAGGTCATCGGCTCCTGGAAAATCATCGTGATGTCGTCGCCCCGGATGTCCTCCATGTCCTTCTCGGACAGCTTGAGCAGGTCGCGACCCTCGAACCAGATCTCCCCGGCCACGATCTCGCCGGGCTTCTCGATCAGGCGCATGATCGACAAGGAGGTCACGCTCTTGCCGCTGCCCGACTCGCCGACCAGGCCCAGGGTCTCGCCCCGGCGGATGCTGAAATCGACCCCGTCCACGGCCGGCACCGTGCCGTCGAGGACCTTGAAGTAGGTCTTCAGCCCGCGCACCTCGAGGAGGACGTCATCCGGCGGCGGGCCGCTTCCTTCAGTTCGGGGTTGGATCACAGCCGCGACCGTGGATCGAGCGCGTCACGCAGGCCATCGCCGATGAAGTTGATCGCCAGCACGGTCAGCGCGATCGCCATGCCCGGGAAGAAGGCCCACCACCAGTTGCCCTGGCTGAGCACCGTCTGGGCGTTCGAGAGGGCGTTGCCCCAGCTGGTCTGGTCCTCGCTCAGGCCGAAGCCTAGGTAGCTGACGAAGGCCTCGAGGACGATGTTGGAGGCCATGATCAGGGTCATCGCCACGATCACCGGGCCGAGCGCGCTGGGCAGGATATGGCGGAAGGTGATCCGGATGTCGCTCACCCCCACCGCCCGGGCCGCTTCGACGAAGTCAGCCTCACGCAGTGACAGGAACATCGCTCTCACGAGGCGGGCGATGAGCGGCCACGATAAGAGGCCGAAGATCAGGATCAGGGACGACAGTTGGCCCTGGCCGAAGAAGCGGGCCGCCACCAGGATCACGAACAGGAACGGGATGGCGAAGAAGACGTCGACGACGCGCATCAGGACGTTGTCGGTGACGCCGCCGACGTAGCCCGCGATGGCGCCGATGAAGACACCCACGACGCCCGCGATGATCATCGAGAAGATCCCGATCGTGACCGAGATCCGGGCCCCGTTGATCACCATCCGAAACACGTCCCGGCCGACGTTGTCGGTACCGAACAGGTGGGCCAGCGAGGGCGCGTCGCCCCCGGGCCGGGTCGCGTTGGGGATGAACAAGGGGTCGTAGGGCAGCAGGATCGGGCCCAGGATCGCGACCAGGACCATCGCCCCGAAGATGACCAGCCCGATCGCGGCCAGGCGATGGAGCTTGAACCGGCGCCAGGCGAGCTGCCATTGGCTGAGCGACTCGAGGGCAACCTCGACGTCCTCGGTCTCGGGCGGGGCGCCGCCGGACGGGCCGCCGTACTGGAGAGCAAGCGGGCTCTGGAGGTCAGGCAGGGTCATCGCTCGCCTCAGTCGTACTTGATTCGCGGGTCGACCATCACGTACAGCACGTCGGCGACAAGGTTCATGAACACGATGAACAGCGAGCCGATCAGCAGAATCCCCATCAGCAGGAAATAGTCGCGCCCGTTGACGCCATCGAAGAACAGCAGGCCCATGCCCGGCCAGCTGAAGACGGTCTCGGTCGCGATCGCCCCACCGAACAGGAAGGCGATCTCGAGGGCGATGTTCGTGACGATCGGCAACAGGGCATTCCGGAAGGCATGCCGGAAGACGACCGTCCGGCCGGGCAGGCCCTTGGCCTTGGCGGTCCGGACGTAATCCTGGCTTAGTGATTCGAGCATGGCCGAACGCACGAAGCGGCTGTCACCGGCCACGCTGACTGCAATCAGGGTGGCCACCGGCAGGACCAGGTGCTGGCCGATGTCGACGATCTGGGGCCAGGGATTTGCGGCAAAGGCCTTCCAGTACGCGTCAGTCGCGAACGGGGCCGGCGACGTCCGGACGTTGATGATCCCCTGGGCCGGGAACAAGCGCAGCTCCACCCCGAAGATGAAGATCAGGATCAGGCCCAGCCAGAACGTCGGCAGGGAGTAGAAGATGTAGCTGAAGATCGTGATCGTCTGGTCGATCGCGCTATAGCGCTTGACCGCGGCCAGCACGCCCACGAACGTGGCGATCGAGACCCACAGGATCCAGGCGGTGCCCATCAGGATGAGGGTGGCCGGGATGCGCTGGGTGATCATGTCCAGGACCGGCTGGCCCGACGAGATCGAGAAGCCGAAGTCGCCATGGAGCACGCCGTTCGTGCCTCCGCCGAGGAAGGTCGGCAGGAAGTTCGGCCAGCCCTGGGCCGACAGGAAGCCACCACCGGTGCAGTTGTAAACGCCCAGCCATCCGAAGTATTCCTGGATGGTCTGCAGGATGTCGGCATCCCGGACGAGACACCAGCGGGCGAGCCAGGCGTTGATCTGGTCCGGGGTGATGTGGGGGTTCTGGTTGAAGGCGGCCTGTGGGCCGCCGGGGGCCTGCTGCATCAGCAGGAAGCTCACGACGGTGATCAGCCAGATGACCGGAAGTGCCTGGATGACGCGTCGGATGATGAATTTCGTCATGCCACTGCCCGGAAGTAGCGTTGCCGGGCCCGATTGCCCCGCCGCTGGCTCATGGTGTCGCCTGCCTCGATCAGTGCGTAGGTGGGAGTGGCGGGGCCGACGGCCGGCTCCGCCACTCGGTTAGCGACGAGCGATGAGCGCCATCGGGGAGACGGCGCTCAGGGGTGTTACGGCTTGAAGAACCAGTCCTCGGGGTTCCAGGCGGGCCCGACCGAGCTGGGGTTGTAGAGCGACCAACCACCAGCGTGGACGCCCACGCCGGTCGTCTCGGCTCGGTAGTACAGCGGGATCTCGGGGACACCGGCGACATACGAGTCCTGAACCGCACCGGCATCCTTCTGCTGGGCGGCCGGGTCGACGTCGTTCTTGAGCGCCGCGAGGGCAGCGTCCATGGCCGGATCGCTGAACCGGGTGGTGTTCGCACCGGCGTTCTTGTCGCTCGTCTCAGGGAACTGGGACGAGTCGTAGCCGTAGAAGTAGTCGTTGTAGGGGCTACCGGTCAGGACGTACGCGAAGTCCGCGATGTCGTAGGTGCCCCGGTACAGGCTGCAGTCGGTGGTCGGCTTGGTGTCAGCCCAGCCAGCGAACACGACCGAGCCGGCGTCAGCCGTCTTGATGGTGCTCTTGATGTGGATGGCCTGGAGGTCGGCCTCGAGCTTCTGCAGCTCGGTCAGACGAGTCGGGTTGCCGGCCGTGGTGCACAGCTCCAGGTTGAGCGTCTTGCCGGCGAGGGCCCGGTTACCGTCAGCCCCGACGGGCATGATCGGATCGAGCAGGGTATTGGCGCCGGCCACGTCGAAGGCCGGGCAAGTCTCGGGCTTGTTGTACCACAGGCCCGGAGGGGTCGGTGAGCAGGCCGGCGGGACGTTGGCGCCGGGGAAGATGGCGGCGATGAGGTCCGGCTTGTTGACCGACATCGCGATCGCCTTGCGGACATCAGGCATCCACAGTCCGTTGCCCCGCGCATGCTTGGGGTCGTTGTTGAGGTCGAGGTGCTCGTACTGCCAGGCCGGCTGAAGCTCAGCCGCGCCGACCTTCGGGTCGGTGCTCTGGATCGTCGAGTAGTCGGCCTGGGTCATGTCGAAGGCCAGGTCAATCGCGCCGCTCTTGAAGGCCGCGATCTCGCCGTCCTTGCTGTCGAACAGCGAGAACTTGAGGCCGGCCAGGTACGGCGCGTGAGCCGTGCCGCTGACCGCCAGGTCGACGCCGCCGTGCCAGTTCGGATTCGGCAGGTAGTCGATCTCGGTCTTCGAGGCGTTGGTGATCGTGAACGGGCCGTTGACCGGGACGTTCGCGATGGCCGAGCTGACGGGCATCGACTTGGCCCCATCGGCCACGGCGAAGCTGCCCAGCCACTTGGCCTGGAAGAAGACGGTTCCGAGCAGGTTCAGCCAGCCCGGGTAGAGCTCCTTGAAGTTAAGCGTGGCCGACAGGCCGTCCGAGGAGACGTCGACCGAGCTGATCTCGGCGAAGGAGGTGCAGTTGCTGCAACCGTTCTGCTTCGGGTCATTGGCCCAGGTCCAGGTGGCCTTCCAGTCGTTCATGGTGAGAGGCGTGCCGTCCGACCACTGGAGGCCGGGGAGCAGCTTGACCGCGACGGTGAAGGTCGTGCCGCTGATCACCACGCCGCCGTTCTCGACGGTCGGGATCGAGGCAGCCAGGTCCGGGATGTACTTGCCATCGGACGTGATCGTGATCAAGCCACGCAGCGCCGGGGAGGTCGCCTCGACGGTGGTGAAGGCGGTCGAGTAGTAGGGGTTCAGGTTGTCAGGCGGCTGCCATTCGCCCATGACCAGCGTCCCGCCGGGCACCGCGCCCGCGGGCGGCTTGTAGTTGGTGCCGAACAGGGCCTTGTCGAGGTCCGACTGGGCCGAGGCACTCGGGGCGGACGAAGTGCCCGCTGAGCTCGGCGCCGTGCTCGGCGCTGCGACCGTCGGTGCAGCCGTCGCGGGCACGGCAGTCGCCGTCCCACTGCACGCTGCAAACAGGATTGCGGCGGTTGCGATCAACCCGCCTAGAGATTTCCGCATCTATTCTCCTCCAACTGGCACACGGCCAAGGTGGTCATCCGGACTCGGCGGGTGGCGCATTCCGGGAGCGTTCGGGATCCGGACAGCTGCATGCTTGCCTGCGGACCGTGGACAGCACCCGATCAGCGCGTCGCCAACAACGACGCCGCCGGTAATATGGGCGGGCTGTTGGCGCCTGTCAAATGTTTCAGGCAGGTGCGATCCCGGGCCTTCCGGCTCAGTCTGGACAGGGCGTCTCGGCCCCGGTCATCGGCCGCCAGCGCAGGTTCGGTTGGCGGGCCGCGGTCGCCTCGTCGAGGCGCCGCACCGGCGCGCCGTGAGGTGCCTCGTGGACCAGCTCGGGCGAATCGACAGCTTCGGCGGCGATCCGGACGAGGGCCTCGACGAAGGCGTCCATGGTCTCGATCGATTCGGTCTCGGTCGGCTCGATCAGCATGCCCTCCTCCACGATCAACGGAAAGTAGATCGTGGGCGGGTGGAAGCCGTAGTCGATCAGGCGCTTGGCGATGTCCAGGGTGCGGATCCCGGTCACTCGCTTGATGCTTGCCGCCGAGGCCACGAATTCGTGCTTGCACGCCCGCTCGTAGGGGACGTCGTACGTCCCGACGAGGCGGCTCTTGAGGTAGTTGGCGGCCAGCACCGCGTCGTTGCTGACCTCCTGCAAGCCGTCACCGCCGTGGGCCCGCAGGTAAGCGTAGGCGCGGACCAGGACGCCGGTGTTGCCCACGAAGCTGCGCAGCCGGCCGATGCTCGCCGGCCGCTCGCCCGGGCGTTCCAGGCGGAACGCGCCGTCGGGCTCGCGCAGAATCCGCGGCGCGGGCAGGAACGGGACCAGCCGGGGACCGACGCCGACCGGCCCGGCGCCCGGTCCACCGCCGCCGTGGGGCGTGCTGAATGTCTTGTGGGTGTTGATGTGCATCACGTCGAAGCCGGCCTGGCCCGGCTTGAACCGGCCCAGGATCGCGTTGAGGTTGGCCCCATCCATGTAGGCCAGCGCCCCGGCCGCATGGACGGCTTCGAGCAGCTCGCCAATGCGTGTCTCGAACAGGCCCAGGGTGGAGGGATTGGTGATCATCACGGCCGCAGTGCGCGGCCCCAGGGCTGACTTGAAGGCGGCCAGGTCCACCCCACCGTCGGCGGCCGAGGGGATCGTGATCGTCCGGAAGCCAGCCATCGATGCGGTCGCCGGGTTCGTGCCGTGGGAGGAGTCGGGCACGAGGACCTCCAGCCGCTCGGTGTCGCCCCGACTGCGGTGGTAGGCCCGGATCATCAGGATGCCGGTCAGCTCGCCCTGGGCCCCCGCCGCCGGCTGCAGGGTCACGGCGGCCATGCCGCTGATCTCGGCCAGGATCTCCTCGAGCTCCCACAGCACCTGGAGGGTGCCCTGGGCGGTCTCATCGGGTGCCAGCGGATGGAGGCTGGCGAAGCCGGGCAGGCGGGCGGCCCACTCGTTGAGCTTGGGATTGAACTTCATCGTGCACGAGCCGAGCGGATAGAAGCCGGTATCGATCGCGAAGTTCAGCTGGCTCAGGTTGACGTAGTGGCGGACGACCTCGGGCTCGTTGAGCTCAGGCAGGGCCGGCGGAATCACGCGCCGGGCGGCGGCCGGCAGGCGCTCGAGGGCGTCCTTGGGCGGGTGCGGGATCTTGCCGCCGCCCCGGCCCGGGCGCGATTTCTCGAACAGGGTGGCCTGCAGGCGCGGTCCGGTCACGCCCATTGGGCACCGCCCAGCTCGGCCCGCAGGGCATCGGCAAAGCGCCCGATATCGGCCTGGGTGGTGACCTCGGTGGCGCACACCAGCAGGCCGTCGACGAGGCTCGGGTCGTCCGGCTCCATGTCGGCCAGGACCAGCCCGGCCAGGACGCCCTGCTCGAGCAGGCGGCGATGGACCGACCGGGCATCGGGCACCCGCAGCACGAACTCGTTGAGGTACGGACCGGGGTGCAGCCGGCCGGCCCCGGCCTGGGTCAGGGCCTCCGCCAGCTCGGCCGCCCGGGCCGCCCCGAGCGCCGCCACGTCGCGCAGCCCGTGCGGCCCCAGGCAGGCCAGGTAGATGCTGGCCGCCAGGGCCAGCAGGGCCTGGTTGGTGCAGATGTTGCTGGCCGCCCGCTCGCGCCGGATGTCCTGCTCGCGCGCCCGCAGGGTCATCACGAAGGCGCGATTGCCGTCCAGGTCGTGGGTCAGGCCGACCAGCCGGCCGGGGATCTGTCGGACCAGCGCATCGGTCGTGGCCAGGACCCCCAGGTAGGGACCGCCGTACTGGACCGGGATCCCGAGCGACTGGCCCTCGCCCGCCGCGATGTCCGCGCCGTACGCGCCGGGCGGAGCGAGGACGGCCAGCGAGACCGGCTCGATGACCGCCACGAACAGGGCGCCGGCGGCATGGGCCAGCCCCCCGATCTCGGCCATCGGCTCGAGCAGGCCCAGGAAGTTGGGCTGGCCGGCGATCACCCCGGCCACCGGCTGGGCCGCGTCGGCCAGGGACCGCTCGAGGGCCGCCAGGTCGGTCGTGCCGGCCGCATCGCCGCTCGCGATCGTGGGGATCTCGGTCAGCTCAAGGTCGCCGCCCGAGAGGTAGGTGGCCAGCGTCTCGCGGTAATGGCGATGGATCGCCCGGCTGACCAGGATCCGCCGGCGGCCGGTGGCCCGGCAGGTCATCAGGGCGGCCTCGGCCGTCGCTGCCGCGCCGTCGTAGTGGGACGCCGACACGACATCCAGGCCGATCAGCTCGGCCAGCAGCGACTGGTACTCGTAGATGCTCTGAAGGGTGCCCTGGCTGACCTCGGGCTGGTACGGCGTATAGGCCGTGTACCACTCCCCCCGGAGCAGGATCTGGTCGACGGCGGCCGGCTGGTAGTGGCGGTAGGCTCCGGCTCCCAGGAAGCTGGCCAGGTCCGTCCGGTTGCGACCGGCCAGGCCCTCGAGGCGAGCGGCCAGCTCGAGCTCGGGCTGGCTGTCGGGCAGGTCCAGGCCGTTGGCTCGCAGGCCGGCCGGGATGTCGGCGAACAGGTCGTCGACCGATTCGACCCCGATCGCCTCGAGCATCGTCCGACGATCGGCCGGGGTATGGGGCCCGTAGGGCATCGCTCGGTCAGGCCTCGGAGGTCAGCTGCTCGTAGGCGTTCGGCTCGAGCAGCCGATCGACCTCGGTGGCATCGGCCAGGCTGAGCTTGAGCATCCAGCCCTCACCGTACGGGTCGCTATTCACCAGCTCGGGCTGGCCGGCCAGCGCCGCGTTCACCTCGGCCACCGTGCCGCCCACCGGCGAGAACAGGTCGCTCACGGCCTTGACCGATTCGACCACCCCGAAGGTCGCCTGGGCAACCAGCTCCCTGCCCACTGCCGGCAGCTCCACGAACACGATGTCGCCGAGCTGCTCGGCGGCAAACTGGGTGATGCCCACGGTTGCCGTCTGGCCGCTGACCCGGACCCACTCATGGTCCACGGTGTAGCGCAGGTCCTGGGGAACCATCGAGCGCGAACCTCCTCGAGCCAGCGACGACCGGCCCCCCGCCCCGTCAGCGGTCAGCGCGGGCGGCGATAGAACGGTAGCGGGACGACCTCCGCCGCGACCCGCGCGGCGCGAATCTCGACGTCGAGGATCGTACCCGGTTCGGCATCTCCCGGCGCGACGTAGGCCATCGCGATCGCCCGGCCCAGGCTGGGCGAGAGCGTGCCGCTGGTGACCGTTCCGGTGGCCCGTTCAGCGGCATACACCGGGTAGCCATGCCGGGCGATTCCCCGGCCGGTCATCGCCAGGCCGACGAGGCGGCGGGCCGGCCCGGCCTCGGCCACCTTGCGCAGGGCATCCCGGCCGACGAAGTTCGCCGGCTGGTCGAGCCGGACGACCCGGCCCAGGCCGGCCTCGTAGGGATTGACCGTGGGATCGAGCTCGTTGCCGTACAGCGGCATGCCCGCCTCGAGCCGCAGCGTGTCGCGCGCGCCCAGGCCGACCGGCGCCAGGCCATGGGCCTGGCCAGCCTGCCAGAGCGCGTCCCATAGCTCGCCTGCTCGGGCCGTGTCGACGAAGATCTCGAAGCCGTCCTCGCCGGTGTAGCCGGTCCTCGCGACCAGGGCGTCGATCCCGGCCACCTGGCCTTCGGCGATCCCGTAGTAGCGGATCGCATCGAGGACAAGGTCGGTCAGCGGGGCCAGGATCTCGAGCGAACGGGGACCCTGGATCGCGCACAGGGCGGTGGCCAGCGAGCGATCGTCGAGGATCGCCCGGAACGGTTCGATGCGCTGGGCCAGCAGGTCGCTGACCAGGGGCGCATTGCCGGCATTGGCGACGACCAGGAAGCGCTCCTCGGCCAATCGATACACGATCAGGTCGTCGAGGATGCCCCCGTTGGGGGCGCAGATCATCGAATACTGGGCCCGCCCGATAGCCAGTCGAGGTGGCTCGGACACGAGGGCGGTGGCCAGCGCCTCGCCGGCCTCCGGGCCCTCCACGAACAGCTCGCCCATGTGCGACAGGTCGAACAGGCCGGCCCGCTCCCGGACCGCCCGGTGCTCTTCGAGGATTCCGCCGTACTGGAGGGGCATCTCCCAGCCACCGAAGGTCGTCAGCTTCACGCCCAGGGCGCGGTGCCGATCGAGGAGCGAGCTGGCGTGCGGCGGGGCCTCGTCGTCGTCCGGCTGCGGCTCGCTCACCCGCGCTCCTGTGCGCCCACCAGGCCCGCGGCTCGATCGACCAGGGCCCGCTCGGTCTCGAACGTCAGCAGGCCGCCGGCGTCCGACAGGTTGACCCAGCGGACCGCGTCGAACTCGTGGTCGTGCTGGGCCAGGTCGCCCCCGGTCGGCTCCATCAGGAAGTAGTGGACCGTCTTGTGAATCCGGACGCCGCGCTGGACGAAGGTGTACGAGATCGAATCGAGCGGGCCGGTGATCCTGACCTCGAGCCCGGTCTCCTCGGTCACCTCGCGCAGGGCCGTCTGCTCGGTCGTCTCGCCCGGGTCGGGGGTGCCCTTCGGCAGCGTCCAGGTGTAGCCCGCGCCTTCGCGCCGGCGGCGGCCGGCGACAAACTGGGGGATGCCCGCCTCGCGCCGGATGACGATCCCGCCGGCCGAAGTTGCGCTGCCGTTCCTCAGGCGAGCCACGGCGCCGACGCGGCGCTCGATTTGTCTCGACCGACGGGCCGGCCCAGGCGCATCCAGTGGAAGCTGACGGCCGGCTTGATCAGGCCGCTCCGGAAGCCGGAGCTGACCCTAGCCGGGCGGATCGACCGCCAGCGGGCACGGAGCTGGATGTACGGGCTGAGGTCCGTCCGGCGCAGCGTCGTCTGGTGCGAGCTGGCGGCCTGGAAGGTGGTCGTGTGCAGGCCCAGCCGACGCTCGCGGGCACGCGGCGAGGATCGGACGAAGCGCGCCGCGGGACGAGCCGCGTACTTGGCGGCGATGCTGTGCTGCATCACGCAATCCTACCTGCTCAGGAACGCAATGCAAGAGCGTCGCGCAGGCTGGCCGCAGCGTCCGTTGTCAGCGCGCCACGGGCTTCGGCCAGGGCGATCTCGCGCTGGGCAACGGCTCGATACAGGTCGACCACGCCGGGGGCGTGGCGGTGCAGGCTGGCCAGGTGGGCCTCCAGCGTGCCGACGTCGCCGCGCACGATTGGCCCGGTCAGGGCGGCCCCGATCCCGAGGGCCCGGGCATTGCCCAGGGTCTGCTCCACCAGCGGCCCGTAGATCGCCAGGGCGCCGGCCTCGTCCAGGCCGGCCACCCGGCCCAGCTCGGCGATCGCGTCGAGCAAGGCGTCGAAGCCACCGGCAGCCAGGACCGCCGCGGCGTGGTACGCCGATTTCGAGCCCGGTGCGAGGCGCACGGCATGGGCCCCGATCGCCTCGGCCATCTCGGCCAGCAGGGCCACCAGCTGGTCGTCGCCTTCGACGGCCACCGTTGCGCCGTGCAGGGCGGCCACGGCCCGCTCCGTGTCGGCGAAGGCGACCAGCGGATGGAACGAGCCGATCTGGGTGCCCGCGGCCATGGCCGGCCGGAGGACCTCGGCGCCCAGGGCGCCACTGGTATGGACGAGGGCCTGTCCGCCGTATAGCTTGAGGCTGGCGGCCAGCGGCGCGAGGGCGTCGTCCGGGACGGTCAGGATGATCAGCTCCACCTCGTCCAGGATGGCCGTCGCATCGGCGAAGGCCCGGGTCCCGCCGACGAGCCGGCTGAACCGTTCACGCCGGCCGGGATCGCGGCTGGCCACTGCCCGGATCGGCCAGCCCGCCCGGGCCAGGGCCAGCCCCAGGGCAGTGCCCACGGCGCCGGCCCCGACGATCCCGATTATCGGTGGCGCGCCCGGCTCCGAGTGCTGGTGGGGGTGCTGGTGGGCGTCGGGATCGAGGCCCGCCTCGGCCGCCACCGCGGCCAGCCGCGCCTCGCTCGCCTCCGTCTCGTCGAGGGGCCCGACGGGATCTCTCCAGACCTTCATCAGGGGCGGTACGATTCCATCGAGCGAGCATAGCGAGACGAGCGAGGCGTTACCCGTGTCGATCCAGGATCCGTTCGCCGCCCGGGCCAGCCTTGGACCGGGCCTGCCGGACTACTACCGGCTGACTGCCCTGGAGGCCCTCGGCGCCGGCCTGGCGACCAACCTCGGGCAGGCCCCGATGACCCTCAAGATCCTGCTCGAGAACGTCCTCCGCCACGCGGGCCGGGGAATCGTGACCGAGGACGACGTGCGCACCCTGGCCGCCTGGCGCCCGGCCGCGGCGGCCGAGGTCGAGATCCCGTTCATGCCTGCCCGGGTGCTCCTCCAGGACTTTACCGGCGTGCCGGCCATCGTCGACCTGGCCATGATGCGCGACGCC
The DNA here is from genome assembly GCA_038239115.1 of Candidatus Limnocylindrales bacterium. Taxonomy (GTDB): domain Bacteria; phylum Chloroflexota; class Limnocylindria; order Limnocylindrales; family CSP1-4; genus Palsa-1033. The sequence goes on from JBBSFD010000026.1 coordinate 26,396, forward strand.
ATGGCCGAGATCGGCGGCGACCCGGCCCGGATCAACCCGCTCGTGCCGGCCGACCTGGTCATCGACCACTCGGTCCAGGTCGACCAGTTCGGCACGAGCACCGCCTTTGCCTTCAATGTCGAGCGGGAGTACCAGCGCAACGGCGAGCGCTACCAGCTCCTGCGCTGGTCCCAGGAGGCGTTCGACGGACTGCGCGTCGTGCCGCCCGGCACCGGCATCGTCCACCAGGTCAACCTGGAATACCTGGCCAGCGTCATCGCCCAGCGCTCGGACGAGGGCGGCCCGGTCGCCTTCCCGGACACGCTGGTCGGGACCGATTCGCACACGACCATGGTCAACGGCCTGGGCGTCCTCGGCTACGGCGTGGGCGGGATCGAGGCCGAGGCCGTCCTTCTCGGCCAGCCGCTCTACCAGCCGATGCCCCGGATCGTCGGCGTCCGCCTCCAGGGCGCCCTGCCCAGCGGCTCGACCGCGACCGATCTCGTCCTGGTCGTGACCGAGATGCTGCGCTCGTTCGGGGTCGTGGGCGCCTTCGTCGAGTTCACCGGCGATGGCCTGGCCTCGCTCGCCCTGGCCGACCGGGCCACGATCAGCAACATGAGCCCCGAGTTCGGGGCGACCTCGACCCTGTTCCCGATCGACGATGAGACCCTGGCTTACCTGCGGCTGACCGGCCGGAGCGATGACCACGTCGCCCTGGTTGAACGCTACGCCCGGCTCCAGGGCCTGTGGCGCGAGCCCGGCGCGGCGCCCGTCTTCGATGACCTGCTCGAGCTGGATCTCGGCCAGGTCGACCCGGCCGTGGCCGGACCGCGCCGGCCCCAGGACCGGGTGCCGCTGGCCGAGCTGCCGGCCAACTTCCGGAGCTCCTTCCCGGCCGCCACGCCCTCCCCCGCCGCCGAGCGGATGGAGGGCGAGGGCGGGCCGGCCGACGGGACCGACGGCGCCGTGGTCGTCGAGCTCGACGGCGAACGGGCGGTCATCCGGAGCGGCTCGGTCGCGATCGCCGCGATCACCTCGTGCACGAACACGTCCAACCCGACGGTCATGGTCGGGGCCGGCCTGCTGGCCCGCAACGCCGTCGCGCGCGGCCTGCGCGTCTCCCCCCTGGTCAAGACCTCGCTGGCCCCGGGCTCCAGGGCCGTCACCGGTTATCTCGAGGCGGCCGGCCGTAGGGCCCCCCGCGAGACGCTCGGATTTGCCCTGGCCGGCTCCGGCTGTACGACCTGCTTCGGGAACTCGGGCCCGCTGGACGCTCCGATCGCCGCGGCGATCGAGGCCCACGACCTGGTCGTGGCGGCCGTCCTGTCGGGCAATCGCAACTTCGAGGGCCGGATCCATCCGCTGGCCCGGGCGAGCTACCTGGCCTCGCCGCCGCTGGTCGTGGCCTTCGCCCTGGCCGGGCGGGTGGACATCGACCTGACCAGCGAGCCGCTCGGGCTGGGAACCGACGCCCGGCCGGTCATGCTGGCCGACATCTGGCCGGCACCGGACGAGATCCGGACGGTCATCGGCCAATCGATCTCACCCGAGCTGTTCCGCCGGACGTACGCCAGCGTGTTCGACGGCGACGACCGCTGGCGGGCGCTGCCGATCCCGGCCGGCAACCAGTTCGCCTGGGATCCCGCCTCGACCTATGTCGCCCGGCCGCCCTTCCTGGACCGGGTCTCGATCGAGCCGCCGCCGCTGGCCGACCTGATGGATGCCCGGGTCCTGGCCGTCCTGGGCGATTCGGTCACGACCGACCATATCTCGCCGGCCGGCTCGATTGCCCCGTCCTCACCGGCCGGGCAGTGGCTCCAGGCCCACGGGGTGACGCCCCTCGAGTTCAACAGCTACGGCTCGCGGCGCGGACAGCACGAGGTGATGATCCGGGGCACGTTCGCCAACATCCGGCTGCTCAACAAGCTGGTCGAGGGGCGCGAGGGCCCGTACACGCTTCACCTGCCCGACGCGAGCGAGGCGTTCATCTACCACGCCGCCGAGCGCTACCTGACCGAGGGTGTTCCCCTGCTCATCCTGGCCGGCAAGGAATACGGCTCGGGCTCGTCGCGCGACTGGGCGGCCAAGGGCACCGCGCTGCTCGGGGTGCGGGTCGTCATCGCCGAGAGCTACGAGCGGATCCATCGATCGAACCTGGTGGGCATGGGCGTCCTGCCCCTCCAGTTCGAGGCCGGCGAGAGCGTCGCCTCGCTGGGCCTCAGCGGCCGGGAGTCGTTCACGATCGAGGGCATCGCCGACGGCCCGGTCCCGCGTGGCCAGCTGACGGTGGTCGCCCGGACCGACCCGGCCCCGGGCGAGGCTGGCCCCGGGCGCGAGCGCCGGTTCAGCGTGCGCTGCCGGCTGGACGGCCCGATCGAGCTCGACTACTACCGCCACGGCGGCATCCTGCCGGCCGTCCTGCGCCGGCTGGCCACGGCCTGACTCAGGCCGCCATCCATTTGGTTTCGGATCCCCGCGGAGGTCTGATGCGTCCGTTCGAGATCGGTCTCGTCCTCCCGCTGTGGGACTCGTTCGTCGACGGCTCGACCTCGCGCTGGGTCGAAGTGCGCAACCTTGCCCTGCGAGCCGAGGAGCTCGGCTTCGACACCGTCTGGGTTCCCGATGAGCTGCTGTGGCGTCCGACCGCGGAAGATCGGCAGGGCTGGTGGGAGGCCGTAGCCATGGCCGGCGCGGTTGCGGCGGCGACCTCGCGGGTGAAGGTCGGCACGTGGATCCTGTCCGCGCTCCACCGTAACCCGGGCATCACCGCCAAGGCGGTCGAGACGCTCGACGAGATCAGCGACGGCCGGTTTGTGTTCGGCCTGGGGTCCGGGCATGCGGGCGCCCAGGCGCATGCCTTCGGGCTGCCCGAGGACCACGTCCACAGCCGATTCGCGGAGGCCCTCGAGATCATCGTTCCCCTGCTGCGACAAGGCCGAGCGGACTTCGAGGGCACGTTCCACGCCGCGCGAAACCTGGAGCATCGGCCGGTCGGGCCGCGCCCCGGCCGGATCCCGATCATGATCGGCGCCAAAGGCCCGAAGATGCTCCGCCTGGCGGCTCTCCACGCCGACATCTGGAGCTGGTTCGCTGAGGAGCGGAGCGACCTCGCCGAGCTCGGGCCACGGCTGGCGGCCCTCGAGGCGGCCTGCGCCGATGTCGATCGCGATCCGGCGACCATCGGGAAGTCGGCCGGCATCGTGATCGAGCCGACGTCGGTCAGCGGATCGGACGCGCTCGGGACGCCCATCCGAGGCTCGGCCACGGCGATCGCCGATGCCCTCCGAGGGTTCGGGGCCGCCGGCTTCACGAACGTCGAGGTGATCGTGTCGCCGTCTACCTTGGCGGCGGTCGACGCCATGGCCCCGGTCCTCGAGCTGCTCGACGCCGATAGAGCGCCGCCCTGACGGGGCGGCAGCGTCGGGCCCCAGCGATCGGCCGCGGAAACAGAACAGGGCCCGAAGGCCCTGCGTCTGTGAGATCACTCTGGTGGGCGATACTGGATTCGAACCAGTGACCTCGCGGATGTGAACCGCGCGCTCTAACCGACTGAGCCAATCGCCCCGGATCGGAGTGGCCATCGCAGCCGCCCGACGGCCCCGAGGATAGCACGGGGCCGGTCCCGGTCAGGTCAAACCGGGGAGCCGGCCTCGGCCGCTGGCCGGTCTCCGAACAGCGCCCGGCCGACCCGGACGAGCGTGGCACCCTCCTCCACGGCCACCTCGAAGTCGGCGCTCATGCCCATCGACAGGCCCGGCCCGAGGGCCGGCGTCTCGGCCCGCAGCCGCTCGGACAGCCGGCGCAGGGCAACGAACGTCGGCCGGGCCGCCACCGGCTCGGCCACCAGCCGCCCGATCGTCATCAGGCCGAGCAGCTCGATCCCGGCCAGCGAGCCAAGCTCCGGCAGGTCCCCGGCAAGACGCTCGGGAGCGTAGCCGGCCTTGGCCGGATCGTCATCGACGTTGACCTGCAGGTAGACGGGCAGGCGCGTTCCGGCTCCCCTGACGTCCGCGACGAGGCGCTCGATCCGGCGGGCCAGGTCGAGCGAGTCGACCGACTGGATCACCTCGAAGGCGGTGATCGCCCGGCGCACCTTGTTGGACTGAAGCGGTCCGATCAGGTGCCAGGTGGCCGGGCCGACCAGCCCGCGCTTGTCCTCGCATTCCTGGACCCGGTTCTCGCCGAGGACGGTCAGGCCGGCCGCAACGGCCGCCCGGACCCGCTCCGGCACGACCGTCTTGGAGACGGCGACGAGGCTGACCGAAGACGGATCACGACCGGTCCGCTCAGCCGCCCGGGCGATCCGATCGAGGACGAGCAACCGGGCGGCCCGAAATGCAGCGACCTCGGCCGAATCGGTCGAGGTCGGGCTGGCTTGGCTGGGCGGCGTGCCGGCGTCCACCGGCTCCTCCTACTTGCGGCGCAGGAAGCTCGGGATCTCGAGGTCGTCGGGGTCGATCGCGGCCCGCCGGACGGGCTGCACGACGGGCTCGCCGACCGTCCGCGACTCGACCCGCACGGCGGCCGGCTCCCGGCCCAGGCCATCGGCGTCGTCGGCGACCGCCCGGCGCTGCTCCTCGAGCTCGGCGTAGTAGTTGCGGCCGGTTGCAGCGGGCGTGTCGTACGAGGCGGCCGCTTCCGGCCGGATCGCCTTGCGGTTGGCATCGAAGCCGGTCGCAATCACGGTGATCATGACCTCGTCGCCGAGGCGCTCGTTGAAGCTCGTGCCAAAGATGATGTTGGCCTCCGGGTCGGCCGCAGCGCGGATCTCCTCGGCGGCCTCGGTCACCTCGTGCAGGCTCAGGTTGGAGCTGCCGGTGATGTTGAACAGGATCCCCTGGGCGCCGTTGATGTTGACCTCGAGGAGCGGGCTGGCGATCGCCTGGCGGGCGGCCTCCACGGCCCGGTTCTCGCCCGAGGCCCGGCCGATGCCCATCAGCGCCGAGCCGGCGTCCTTCATGATCGTGCGCACGTCGGCGAAGTCGAGGTTGATCAAGCCGGGCACGGTGATGATGTCGCTGATGCCCTGGACGCCCTGGCGCAGGACGTCGTCTACGACCCGGAAGGCATCGACGATCGAGGTGTTCTTCTGGACCACGTCCTTGAGCCGGTCGTTGGGGATCGTGATCAGGGTGTCGACCTTGGCCCGCAGCTCGTCGGCCGCCTTCTCGGCGACCAGCTTGCGCCGATTGCCCTCGAACGAGAACGGCTTGGTGACGACGCCGATGGTCAGGGCGCCCAGCTCCTTGGCGATCTCGGCGATCACCGGCGCGGCGCCCGAGCCGGTCCCGCCGCCCATCCCGGCGGTGATGAAGACCATGTCCGAATCGCGCAGCGCGTCGGCGATCTTCTCGGTGTCCTCCTCGGCCGCCCGCTGCCCGATCGACGAGTCGCCGCCGGCCCCCAGGCCGCGGGTCATCTTGTCGCCGATCCGGATCTTGTGGGGCGCGTCGCTCTGGAGGAGCGCCTGGGCGTCGGTGTTGCAGGCGATGAACTCGACGCCCATCATCTCGGCCCGGATCATCCGGTTGACCGCGTTGCTGCCGCCCCCCCCGACGCCGACGACGCGAATGAGCGCGAAGTTCTCGGAGTCTGATCGGAGCGGCATCAGGGTTCCTCCGGTGGCCCGCACGGGGCCGATTCGATCGGCGATTCGATCAGGACGGGATCGCCCGGCGAAGTCGTCCGGGCGATCGATGAGTCAGTTCGTTGGAAAGCGTCCGGCGAGTATACCGTCGCGTCAAGCGCGTGGCGCAAGGAAGTGTGGCTGGGCCGGCGCTTCGCCGCGAGTTACGGGAAGACGCTCCGGAGCGCGTCGCGCAGGCGACCGAAGAGGCCGCCGGCGGGGGTCGACTCGTAGCGCACGGGCTCGCCCGACATGGTCACCGCCGCGCCCCAGCGGAGCAGCCCGATGGCCGTGCTGAAGGCCGGCGTGAGCAGGTTGTCGACGAGCCCGCCGACCCCGGCCGGACCGGCGATCCGAACGGGCATCTCCAGGACCTCCCGGCCCAGCTCGGCCAGGCCGGCCAGCTGGGCGGCGCCACCGGTCAATACGATCCCCGCCGGGAGCATGCCGTGGCCGGTCGCCCGCATCTCGTTGCGGACGAGCTCCAGGGTCTCGCGGCAGCGGGCCTCGATGATCTGGCACAGCTCCATCCGGCTGACCGAGCGGCCGGCCTCTTCGCCGAGGACGCTGACGCTGATCATCTCGTCGGCGTCGACCGAGCGCAGGTCACAGGTGCCGTGCCGGACCTTGAGCTCCTCGGCAACCTGCAGGCTGGTCTTGAGGACGGCCGCGATGTCCATGGTCACGTTGTTGCCGCCGACCGGCAGGACGCTGGTGTGGAAGGGCGAGCCGTCCGAGAACAGGGCCAGGTCGATCGTGCCCGCCCCGATATCGGCCATGCCCACCCCGAGGTCCTTCTCGGTCTCGGTCAGGACCGCCTCGGCCGAGGCCAGCGAGGCCGCCACGAGCTCGTCGATCTTGACGTCGGCGGCCATCACGCACTTCTGGAGGTTCTGGACCGCGGTAACCGAGGCGGTCACGATGTGGGTCTCGACCTCGAGCCGGATTGCGCTCATCCCGAGCGGATCCTTGACCCCTTCCTGGCCGTCCACGATGAAGCCCCGGGGCAGGACGTGGAGGACCTCCCGGTTGGACGGGATCGAGACCGCCCGGGCCACCTCGGTCGCCCGGTTGACGTCCTCCCGGCTGACCTCGCGATCGTGGCCGCTGACGGCGACGGCGCCGCGCGAGTTCTGGGACTCGACGTTCTGGCCACCCACCCCCACGAAGGCCCGGTCGATCTTCCAGCCCGACAGGCGCTCGGCCTGCTCGACGGCCTGGGCGATCGAGTTGATCGTCTGCTCGATGTTGACGACGACGCCCTTCTTGAGGCCGGTCGCCGGCACGACGCCCTTGCCGATGATGGTCAGGGCTCCCTCGCCATTGACCTCGCCGATCAGGGCACACACCTTGGTCGTGCCGACATCGATTCCGACCAGGACCGCCTCTCGTTCCACGCTTTCGTCGTCCCCTTTACAGGAAGTGGCGCCGGATCAGGGCCAGGTTCTGGAAGATCCGGGGCCCGAAGGTCACCAGGGCCACGAGGTACAGGTCCAGTCCCAGCCGATCGCCGAGGAAGGTGAGCAACACGGCCGCGACCGCGTTGGTGATGAAGCCGCTGACGAAGATCCGATTGTCGTAGACACCGTCCAACTCGGCCCGGACCGCTCCGAGCACGGAGTCGAGCGCAGCCACGATCGCCACGGCTGAATACCGGGCGAGCTCGTAGCTGACGTTGACCTTGAGGAGGAGCCCGAGCAGGACGCCGAGACCGAGGCCTGCCAAGGGAAGGAGCACGCGCGAGGGGCCTCCAGCCGGTGCGTTTCGGCAAGGCTACCAGACCGTCGCGGGGCCCGAGTCTTCCGGCCGGGCAGCGCGATCCGGGACGCGGCCGGCCGCAATCACGGCTTGGCCGAGGCCTTGCTGGTGTACGTGCCGGTCGTCTCGTCGGCCAGGATCACCGTCTCGACCGTAGGCTCGCGACCGGCCAGCAGGCTGCGCAGGAGGCGGACCTGGCCGGGGATGATCGTGGGCGGCCGGAGGCTGGTGGTGTAGATCCCGAAGACCGCGGTCCACAGGTTGGGCACCGCCTTGACGGTAAAGCCCAGGTCGTCGCCGAGGGTCACGATCAGGCCATTGGCGGCCGAATCCAGGTCGGTTGGCTTGAGCGAGCCCAGCCGCGTGGCCGCATCGAAGCTGACCGGGTCGATCGTGGACCCGACGCTCATCGCCGCGCCGAGCCGGGTGTCGGTGATCGTGGGCAGGCCATTGGGCACGGCCGCCCCATCGGCCAGCTCAACGAAGGCGACGGCAGCCGCGTCGACCAGGAAGCGGCCGCTGCCGGTCTGCCAGACGAGGATCGGCTGGCGCTCGTCGAGGCGGACCTGCAGGGTGTTGGGCAGGACGACGCTGACCTCGGCCGAGCGGACGGCCGGCAGCGTCTCCAGGCGGCCGGCCAGGCCATCGGTCTGCAGGGTGACCAGGTTCGTCCCGTCGCTCACTCCGAGCAGCGCCTGCACGTCGACCGGGTTGGTCCAGGTCGCGCCGATCACGTCGAGGTGCTGGAAGGCGAACACGGGCGATGCGCCCACGCCGTAGATCGAGAGGCACGACAGGACCAGGGTCAGGGCGGCCAGGGCGCGGGTGCGCGACAAGCCCGCCGATGATCGCCGGATCGGCCGCCCGGCCCGGGGCTGGTTCACCCGGCGCGTCGGCAGGTGGCTCATCGGGGCAGGTCGGCCGGGGCCAGCCGGCGCTGGACCCGGCCGGTCCAGCGTTCCTGGCCGAGCTCGACGATCCGGCTGGCCAGGGCGCCGAAGTTGTAGCCACCGGCGGCGGCCATGGCCGGGAACAGGCTGATCGGGGTGAAGCCCGGGATCGTGTTGATCTCGGACAAGTAGATCGCCTCGCCCTGGACCAGGAAGTCGAGCCGGGCGAAGCCCTCCGCGCCGACCGCTCGATAGGCATCCCGGGCGATCTTCAGGATCGTCGCCCGCTGGCGTGGCTCGAGCTCGGCGCTGGGTGAGGTCTCGGACAGGCCCGGGGTGTACTTGGCCGCGTAGTCATAGAACTCGTGGCCGGACAGGACCTCGCCCGGGCCATACACCTCGAGCCCGCCTGGGTCATTGCCCAGGACGGCCACCTCGAGCTCGCGGGCGGCGCTGACGTAGCGCTCGACGACGGCCAGGTTGTCGTGCTCAAAGGCCGCCTCGAGGGCGCCCGCTCGCTCGGCCGGGTCATGGGCCAGGGTCATCCCGACGGAGCTGCCCAGGCGAGCCGGCTTGACGATCAGGCGGGGATCACCCGTCCCCTGGGCAAACGCCTCGAGCTCGCCCAGCACGGCGGTCTGGTCGGCCTGCCAGCGCCGCAGCGAGATCTCGCGCCAGTCGACGACCGGCAGCCCGAGGCCGCGCACGAGCCGCTTGAAGAGGGCCTTGTCCATGCCCAGGGCCGACGCCGCCACGCCCGAGCCCGTGTAGGCCAGGCCGGCCGCCTCGAGCAGGGCCTGGACCGTGCCGTCCTCGCCGAACGGACCGTGCAGGGCAACAAACACGACCGGCGGGCTGGGCCAGGCCGCCAGCCGCTCGAGCACCGCACCGGCTGCCTCGGGACCTTCGCCACCCAGCTCGGCCGGATCGTCGAAGGCGGGCGGCGCCGGGTCGGGCTGCAGACCGCCGGCCGGGCCGGGCAGCCACCACCATGCGCCGGCCAGGTCGATCACGACCCGGTCGACCGGGTGGCGGGCCGCGGCCAGGGCCCGGGCCACGGCCGTGCCGGACACGATCGAGACGTCATGCTCGGCCGACGGCCCGCCCAGCAGGACGACGACGGCGGGCTTCGGCAACACCGGCCTTGGAACGGCCGGCTGGCTGGCGGTCATGGTTGCCCCGCCGCGGGCCACGGGCCCCAGTCCCCGAGGTAGACGACCTCCTCCTCGAGCACGACCCCCGAGCGCTGGGCGACCTCCGTCCGGACCCGGTCGGCCAGGCGGCGCAGGTCGGCCGAGCTGCCCTTCTGGTCATTGACCAGGAAGTTGGCATGCTTCTCGCTGACCGAGGCGCCGCCGATCCTGAGGCCCTTCAGGCCGGCCGCATCGATCAGGCCGCCGGCCGACTCCGGGAGCGGGTTCCGGAACCAGGAACCCGCGCTGGGCGTGCCCAGCGGCTGGTGCTCCTGGCGCCAGTGGCGGATCTCCTCGAGCCGGGCCTTGATCTCGTCGGCCGAGGCCGGCTGGAGGCGGAAGGTGGCACCCAGGACGATCTCGGCCGGACCCTCGGCGGCCGGGTGCTTGAGCCGGCTGTCGCGATAGCCCAGGCCCAGCGCGGCCGGACCGACCTCGCCTTCGCTGCCGTCGGCGGCCAGCAGGCGGGCCGTTTCGAGCACGGCCGCGGTATCCGACTCATGGGCGCCGGCGTTGGCCCAGACCGCCCCGCCGACCGTGCCCGGGATGGCCAGGCCGTACTCCAGGCCGGACAGGCCGGCCGCCTGGCTGACGGTGGCCGCCCGGGCCATCGGCACGCCGGCCTCGGCGACCAGGCTCGAGCCGACCACCTCGATCCCCTCGGCCCGGTCCTGGATGACCAGCCCGCGGATCCCGGCGTCGGCGATCAGAACGTTGCTGGCCCGGCCAAGAACGGTGTGGGCCAGCCCCCGGGACCGGGCGAACTGGACCAGCTTGCGCAGCTCGAAGGCGTTATGGGCGACCGCGAACAGGTCGGCCGGCCCGCCCAGGCGGATGGTCGTGAAGCGGGCCAGCGGCTCGTCCCGGGACGTCTTCACCCCGATCCGGCGCTGGATGTCGGTGCCGATGGCCAGGGCGTCGAAGGGCGCCGGCGAGCCGATCAGGGAGGTCATCCGGCGAGCTCGCCCCGCGAGCGGCGCAGGATCGCGGCCGGCTCCGGCAGCGAGCGCCGTTCGGCGGCAGCCAGGACCAGCTCGGCCACGGCCGCCGCGGCAGCGGGCCGGCCGAGGGCGCGCGACGCGGCGGCCATGGCGTTGTGGGCCGGCGGGTCGTCCAGGATCGCCGCCGCCTCGAGCAGGGCCGCCGCATCGAACTGGTCATCCTCGATCAGGCGGGCCGCCCCGGCCTCGACCAGGGGCAGGGCGTTGGCCCGCTGGTGGCCCCCGGCATGGGGGTAGGGCACGATCACGAGGGGCCGGCCCAGGGCGGTCGCCTCGGCCAGCGTGGAGCTGCCGGCCCGGCCCACGATCAGGTCGGCAGCCACCAGCGCGTCGGTCATCTCGTCGCGCAGGAACGGGTACGGCCGGTAGCGCTCGCGCCGCTCGGCCGGCAACGCCTCGCGCGCCGCGAGGGCCGCGGCATACCCGGCATCACCGGTCACGTGGACGACGCGGACTCGCTCGACCAGGCGGGCCAGCGCCCCGGCCACCGCGGCGTTGAACCGGCGGACGGCCTGCGAGCCGCCGAACACGAGCAGGAGGCGATCGCCGGCCGGCACGCCGAAGCGGGCCCGGGCCGCCAGCGGGTCGATCCCGGCCAGCTCGCGGATGGGCGTCCCGGTCTCGAAGCAGCGGGCGGCCGGCAGGTCGAGGGCGGCGCAGGTCGCCCCACTCGAGACGGCCACCGCCCGGGCCAGGCGGGCGGTGGCGCGGACGCTCCGTCCGGGCACGACATTGCCCTCCCAAATGACGACCGGGATGCGCAGGCTGCTGGCCGCAATGATGACCGGCACGGCCACGTAGCCCCCGGTCGTGAAGATCGCCGCCGGCCGCTCCCGGACGAGGATGGCCGTGGCCTGCGGCACGGACAGCCCCAGGCGGGCCGGGTCGAGGACCAGGTGAATCGATCGATCGGTGCTCCGCAACGAGCGCAGGGCGAGGCGCCGGATCGGGATTCCGGCGGTCGGGACAATCGTGGCCTCGAGGCCACGGTGGCCTCCCAGCCAGGCTAGCTCCGGTTCGAGCGGGCTAGCGCGAAGTGACCGGGCGACGGCCAGAGCTGGGTAGATGTGCCCGCCCGTTCCGCCGCCCGCGATCAGCAGGCGCATCGTTGAAGGTGCCTCGTTCGACAGTTTCACGTGAGATTGACAACAGGATTCCGACGGCGGCCAGGCTGATCGAGAGCGACGAGCCGCCCGCACTGATGAACGGCAGGGTGATCCCGGTGATCGGGATCAGGGCGACCACGACCCCGATGTTGATGAAGGCCTGGATGCACAGCCAGGCGGTGATGCCCCCGGCCAGCAGGGCCCCGAACGTGTCCGGTGCGGCCAGCGAGATACGCACGCCCTGGTAGGCCAGGATGACGAACAGGGCGATCACGATGCCCGCCCCGACCAGCCCGAACTCCTCGCCGATCACGGCGAAGATGAAGTCGTTGCTGGCATTGGGCAGGGCGATCCCGCCGGCGATCTGGCTCTGGCCCAGGCCCGCCCCGAAGACCCCGCCGATGCCCAGCGCGAGCAGGCCCTGGATGGCGTGATAGCCGGCGCCGGTGGTGTCCTGCCAGGGGTTCAGCCAGATCCGGATTCGCTCGAGCTGGTAGCCGTGGAGCATGAACGCGCCCACCCCGGCGAAGCCGAGCGCGCCGAGGGCCGCCAGGTGGCGCAGGCGGGCCCCGGCGATGAACATCATGAGCAGGCCAGTGAATGCGATGACCGAGGCCGTGCCCAGGTCCGGCTCGAGCAGGACGAGCGCGACCAGGGGCAGGTAGATCATCAGGAACGGCAGGAAGCCCCGCCACAGGCTGCCCACCTCGGTCCCCCGCTTGGCCAGCCAGTGAGCGAGGTAGATGACGAGGGCCAGCTTGGCCACCTCGGCCGGGTGGATCGCGGGCAGCGGTCCGACCTGCAGGAAGCGGGCCGAGCCACCTACCACCCGGTTGAACTGGGGCACGAAGACCAGGATCAGCAGGAAGACCGCCAGGCCATAGAGCGGGATCGATACCAGGCGCAGGCGCCGGTAGTCGACCCGGGCCATGACCATCATGGCCAGCAGGCCCAGGGCGCCCCACACGACCTGCGGCCCGACGACCGCGAACGAGTTGGCCGAGCCGGCGTAGGCCTGCATGGCCGACGACGAGTAGACCATCAGGACCCCGATCGCGGTCAGGGCGACCACGGCCACCAGGACCACGTAGTCCGGGGCGTGGGTCTCCCGGCGGAGCACGCTGGGGATCCCCCGTCCGCCCGCCGGCCGGCTGCGGACCGTGGGCTTGACCAGGCTCGTGACGACGCTCATCGGTCCTCCAGGGGGCTTGGCGACGGATCAGTGGGCGAGGCAGCCAGGGCGGCGACGGCCGCCTTGAAGGCCCGTCCGCGGGCCTCGTAGTCGGGGAACATGTCGAAGCTTGCGGCAGCCGGGCTGAGCAGGACGGTGGCCCGGGGCACACCATCCGGGTCGTCCGGTCGCCCGGCGGCCAGGCCGGCCCGGACCTCGCGAGCGATGGCCGCCGCCCGTCCGACGGCCGCCTCGAGGCTATCGGCCCGTTCTGTCCGGGCCAGGCCTGCCGACCGGAAAAGCCGCTCGAGGGCCGCTCCGCTCTCGCCGATCAGGACCGCGGCGACGGCACGCTCGGCCACGACCGGGGCCAGCTCGGCCAGGTCGATGCCCTTGTCCCGGCCGCCGGCGATGAGCACGATCGGGGCGGGATAGGCGCGCAGGGCGGCGATGACCGCGTCGGGCTGGGTCCCCTGCGAGTCGTTGACGAAGCGGACCCCGTCGATCTCGCCGGCCGGCTCCAGCCGGTGCTCGACCCCGGCGAACGTGGCGCTGGCCGCCCGGATCGCGTCCGGGGCGAGGCCGAACAGGAGGGATACGCTGATCGCGGCCAGGGCATTGGAGACGTTGTGGCGCCCCGGCAGGGGCAGCTCGGCCAGGGGCAGGATCCGCCCGCCCGGGCCGGTCGCCGCCCGCCCGCCGCCGGCCAGGCCGAGCCGCTCGACGTCGTCGGCCACGATCCAGCCGTCGCGGATGCCGACCCCGTGGGCCATCGGCCGGTCGAGCCGGTACATCACGTCGGGGGCGGTGCCCAGGCCGGCGAACGCCGCCACGGTCGGGTCATCGGCATTGAGGACGAGGCAGCCATCGGGATCGACCAGCTCGGCCAGGCGTCGCTTCACCCGGCGGTAGGCGGCCAGGCTGCCGTGCCGGTCGAGGTGGTCCGAGGTGACGTTGGTATAGACCGCGACGTGGGTCCCGCGCGACAGGGTGGGCAGCTGCAGCTCGGACAGCTCGACCACCACCCGGTCGTCGGGCTGGAGCTCGAACAGGCGCTCGACAAGGGGCCGGCCGATGTTGCCGCCGAGGGTGACCCGATGGCTGGGGTCGGCGGCGAGCAGGTGCTCGATGAGGGCCGAGGTCGTCGTCTTGCCCTTCGTCCCGGTCACCCCGATCGTCGGCGCGGGGCACAGGCGCAGGAACAGGTCGACCTCGGACACGATTGCCGGGGCGAGCAGGTCGCCCGCCGAGCGCCGGGCGACGAGGTCCTGGAGGACCGCCCGGAGGCGGGGCTCGGTCGTCGGGAAGTCGGGCGAGATGACCGGCGAGGTCGTGACCAGGGCCGCCCCCTGGACGGCCTCGGCCGGATCGACCGACGGCCCGGCCAGCAGGCGGATCGCTCGGCCATCGAGGCGGGCCCGGGCCTCCGCCAGCTCGCCCGCTGGCCGCCCGTCGTAGACGGTCACCTCGGCCCCGGCGTCGACCAGGAAGCGGGCCAGGGCGACGCCGCTGCGGGCCAGGCCCAGGACGGCCACCGGTCGGCCGGCCAGGGCGCCGGCGCGCAGTCCGGCCAGGCTGAGCTGATCGGGGTCGATCGTCAGGGCAATCATTGGAGCGCGTTGATCGAGGCCAGGAAGAGGGTCACGCCCATCATCCCGGCCAGGGCGCCCACGATCCATAGCCGGACGGTGATCTTCTCTTCGTCCCAGCCGGACAGCTCGAAGTGGTGATGAATCGGGCTCATCTTGAAGATCCGGCGGCCACCGGTCGCCTTGAAGTAGGCCACCTGGAGGATGACCGAGCCAGTCTCGATCACGAACACGATCCCGATCAGGGGCAGGACCACGATCTGACCGGTGATCAGAGCACAGACGGCCAGACAGGCACCGAGCGACAGCGAGCCCGAATCGCCCATGTGGACCTGGGCCGGGTGGACGTTGAACCAGAGGTAGCCGAGCGTCGCGCCGATGACGATCGCGCAGAGCAGGGCCAGGTTGGGCTGGCGAGGCACGTTCAACAGGGCGATGATCATGTAGGCCACGAAGCCGAAGGCGGTCGTCCCGCCGGCCAGGCCATCCAGTCCGTCGGTGATGTTGACGCCGTTGCTGGTGGCCACGATGGCGAAGGCCGCGAACAGGATCCATAGCGGCGCCCCGATCACGACATCGCCCGCGACCGGCACCCGAATCGCGTCGATCCCGAAATGGCGCTGGATGTACAGGGCGGCCAGGACGGCCACCACGATCTGCCAGATGAGCTTGTGGCGAGCCCGGATGCCGTCACCGGTGCGCACGTTGAGGTAATCGTCGAAGGCGCCCAGGGCGGCCACCCCGAGCAGCGCGCCGAGGGGCGAGTAGGTGTCGGGCGTGTCGGAGCCGACCGCGCCCAACAGGACGGCCACCGCGGCCACGACGAGCACGATCAGGATGCCCGCCCCGGTCGGGGTGCCTTCCTTGAGGTAGTGGCTCTGGGGTCCCTCCTGCCGGATGTGCTTGCCGAACCGGATCGAGCGGGCGAACCGGATGTAGGGCGGCATCAGCACGACGACCAGCAGGAACGCGATGAGCAGGCCCTGGATCAGCTCGATCGTGCCGATCGTCATCGAGCAAGCTCCGTCCGGAGGTCGTCGACCAGACGATCGAGGCCCAGCCCGCGCGATGCCTTGACCAGGACGACATCACCCGGTGCGAGGCGCGGCCGGAGGGCCTCCAGGGCGGCTTCGCGATCGGCCACCTCGATCACCCGGCCGGCGGCCAGCCCGGCTGCCCGGGCGCCAGCGGCGATGGGCCGGGCGCCCGGCCCGACCACGATCAGCAGGTTGGCCACTCGGGCGGCTGCCTCGCCCACCGCCAGGTGGCCGTCCCGGTGGCCGTCGCCCAGCTCGAGCATCTCGCCCAGGACGGCGATCCGCCGGCCAGGCAGGCTGGCCAGGACGGCCAGGGCAGCCCGCATCGAGGCCGGAGCTGCGTTATAGGAATCGTCCAGGATGGTCACGTCCCCCAGACGGATCAGGTCACCCCGGTGCGCCGCCGCGGGTCGGACCGCCAGGCCGGCCGCGATCTCGTCGAGGTCGAGTCCGGCGGCGTGGCCGACGGCAGCCCCGGCCAAGGCGTTCTGGACGGCGTGGCGGCCCAGGCTGGGCAGGGCGATCGGCCGACGTCCGGCCGGCGTCCGCAGGACGAAGCGCATGCCCGCCGAGCCGGCCGTCTCAACCTGCTCGGCGCCGACCTCGGCGGCCGGTCCGAAGCCGTAGGTCAGGACCCGGCCGGCGGCCCGGGCGGACATCCGGGCGACCCGCTCGTCGTCTGCGTTGAGGATGGCGGTGCCGTCGGCCGGCAGCGCCTCGACCAGCTCGCCCTTGGCCTGCTCGATCGCCTCGATCGAGCCGATCCGGGAGAGGTGGACCGGCTCGACGGCGGTGACCACACCAATCCGGGGACGGGCGATCCGGGCCAGCTGGGCGATCTCGCCGCCGACGTACATGCCCATCTCCAGGACGAGCGCCTCGTCGGCCCGGTCCAGGCGCAGCACGGTCAGGGGCAGGCCGATCTCGTTGTTCTCGTTGCCTTCGCTGCGCAGCGTCCGGAAGCGGCTGGCCAGGACCGCCGCGACGACCTCCTTGGTCGAGGTCTTGGCGATGCTGCCGGTGATGCCCACGGTCAGCGGATCGAACCGGTTGCGCCAGCCGGCCGCGACCGAGCCGAGGGCGTCCAGCGGCCGCGGCACGCGCACGACGGTCACGTCGCGCAGGCTGTCGGGGACGGACCCGGGCCGGCTGATGAGGACGGCCGCGGCGCCGTTGGCCCGCGCCTCCACGAGGTGCTCATGGCCGTCGGTCCGCTCCCCCGGCAGGGCAACGAACAGGTTGCCCGGCTGGACCCGGCGGGAGTCGACGGCCCCGCCCCGGATCGGCCGGCCGGCATCGTGGATGAGCTGGCCGCCACTCAACCGGGTCAGCTCGCTGGCGTCGAGCGCGTCGCTCCCCGGAGGCGGCTGCGAGCCGGGCGGGTCGGTCACGGCAGCCAGTGTCCCACGGCCCGGGTTCACGGGTTGGGGCTGGCCGGGACTGGCGAAGCGGTCGGAGTGGTCGGAGTGGTCGGAGTGGTCGGATTCAGGTCGAGCATCTTCATCGAGTCGGTGGCGATCCGGCGGAAGAGTTCATAGGACTCGACGGCCAGGGGCAGGTCGCCCTGCCGGATCACGAGCGGCTTGCCCTCGTGGATCTCGACCGCGATCACCAGGTCGGGTGCATTCCGCCCGACATAGCCCACGAACGTGTTGTTGTAGCGGCTGGTCATCCAGCCACCGTGACCGTGGTTGAGGGTGGGATCCCAGATCTGGGCGGTGCCGGTCTTGCCGCCCACGTCATAGCCCTTGATCAGGGTCTTGGCCGCATACCAGGGCACGGTGTGAACGACATAGGACATCAGGTTGGTGAGGGTCGCCGAGATCGTCGGCGAGATGACCTGGGCGCCGGGCGTCGGGGCGACCGGGTGGTTGCCGATCGCGGCCACGACATGGGGCGTGATCAGGGTGCCACCGTTGACCATGGCCGAGTAGGCAGTCGCCAGCTGGATCATCGTGACCGCCACGCCCTGTCCGAAGGCGGCATTGGCCAGGTCCACCTGGTGCCATGGCTGGATCGTCGGATCGTGGACGGTGCCGGCGGCCTCGTTGGCCAGGTCGATCCCGGTCGGCCGGCCGATTCCCAGCTTGTCCCAGGTGGCCTTGAGCACACCGGCCGCGGCGTTGGTGGTCGAGGCCAGGCCGAGGGCTACCCGAGCCGCCCCGACGTTGCGCGAGTAGGCCAGCACGTTCTCGAACGGGATCCGGCCCATGGCCCGCTTGTCCGAGTCGAAGATCCGGGCATGGCCATGGTCCAGCGATAGCGAGCCGCTGTCGTTGACCAGGGTCGTCGGGGTGATCGTGCCGGCCTGCAGCGCCGCCAGGGCGGTCAGCATCTTGAACACAGAGCCGGGCTCGTAGGTCGCGCTGACCACCGGGTCCACGAAGTCGGCGGCCGGGGTCGTCGAGTAATTGTTGGCGTCGTATGAGGGATAGCTGGCCTCGGCGTAGATCTGGCCCGACTTCGGGTCGATGACCACGGCCGAGACCGAGATGGCACTGTCGGCGACCGACGCCGCCATCACTTCCTGCTCCACGGCCAGCTGCAGGCTGTCGTCGATGGTCAGGCTGATGTCCTCGCCGGGCGTGCCCGGATCGACCACCTGGGCGCTGTCGATCAGCGGCCGGCCGGTGATCGAGCGGGCGGCCAGGACCACCTTGGGCTGGCCGGCCAGCACGTCCTGGTAGTACTGCTCGATGCCGTACTGGCCCAGCCCGTCGCGGTTGACGAAGCCCAGCAGCTGGGCCGCCAGCGACGTCCGGGGCGCGCCGCCGACTTGGGGCTCGACCCGGGTCGCCTCGGTCGCCAGGTCGAGCGCGCCAGCCGCGCCGTCGGCGCTGATGGCGGCCTGGAGGCGGTCGGCCGTGGCCTGGTCGAGGTCGTGAGCCAGGATGACGTAGGCCCGGCCAGAGTTGAGCTTCTGGCTGAACGTGGCGCCGTCGGCCGGATCGAGGCCGATGATCGAGATCAGGTCGTCGGCCAGGGTGGTCCGCGCGGCGACATCGGAGCCGAGCAGGTTGGGGTTCGCTTCGAGCATGTAGCGGTCGACGGTCGTGGCCAGCACGACCGTCCCGCTCCGGTCGTAGACCGTGCCCCGCCGGCTGGGGATCGTGACCTGGGTCAGGGTCTGGGCCTGGGCCCGGGCCGCCAGCATCGGCTGCTCGGCCACCTGCCACCAGGCGAGCCGGGCGATGAGCCCGCCGCCGGTGATGACGAACACCAGCAGGACGACGAGCAGACGACGGCGCGAGTCGGTCCGACCTTGCATCGATCGATCCTCGGCTACCGGGCAGGTATGATGAGCGGGTCGCCCAGCTGGTCGAGGCCCAGGTCGATCCCGAGCTTGCGGATCGCCGACGCCCCGCCGAGGCGGTTCAGGTCACTGATCACCTGCTGGCGCTGGCCTTCGAGGACAGACTGCTGGTTGCTCAGGCGGTCGATGTCAACCCCGGTCGTCGAGACCTGGACGGTCTGGGCCAGGGAGAAGAAGCCGAGCACGAAGACGATGGCGATCGCGCCCAGGAGGATCCCCACCCGGTTCGCCCGGCGGCCCGCCCGGACGGCGGTGCGCGCCCGGCGACGGGCGATGGCCGGGGCCGATTCAACCCGTGGCCGGGGTTGGACCGCCGGTCGCGAACGCGGCAGGGCCACCGTGGCCAGGGGCGCCCGAACGCCCGAGCGAGGTCCGAGGCGGCCGACCTGGACCGCCATCAGTCACCCACCGACAAGCCCAGCCGATGGGGTGCCGCATCGAGGTCGTAGCGCGCGGGGGACGGCCCGCGATCGGTCCGGCTGCCCTCGTCGGCGTCGACCGGCTGCTGGTCACGCTGCTCCATCGGTCGCTCGTGGATCTCGTGCTGGCGCCGGCCATAGGATCGGCGGCGGTGCGACTGGTGGTGCTTGCTCATCGGGTCTCCCTTTCCAGCTGGTCGATCAGGCGGCAAGGCGCTCGGCGGCCCGCAGGCGGGCGCTCCGGGCGCGTGGGTTGGTCGCGATCTCGGTGGGGCTCGCGGTGACCGAGCGGCGGGTGACGAGGCGCAGCCGGGGCGACCGGCCGCACACGCACACAGGTAAGCTGGGCGGGCAGACACAGCCGCGCCGCTCCGCCTGGAAGAAGTGCTTGACGATCCGGTCCTCCAGCGAGTGGTAGCTGAGGACGACCAGCCGGCCGCCCGGTCGAAGCAGGTCCACGGCGGCGATCAGGGCCTCCTCGAGCGCTTCGAGCTCGGCGTTGACCGCGATCCGGAGGGCCTGGAACGTGCGCGTGGCTGGATGGATCCGGCGCCGGCCGGGGATGCCTGCCGGGGCGACCCGGACGACCAGCTCGGACAGCTCCTCGGCCGTCGAGATCGGGGCGGTCGTTCGAGCGGCCACGATGGCCCGCGCGATCCGGCTCGCCTGGGGCTCCTCGCCGTAGCGCCGCAGGAGGGCGGTCAGCTCGGTTGCGTCGAGGCTGGCCAGCAGCTCCGAAGCGGGCACGCCCCGGCTCGGATCGAAGCGCATGTCCAGTGGGCCGCCGGTCCGGATGCCGAAGCCGCGCTCGCGGTCGGCCAGCTGGAAGCTGGACAGGCCCAGGTCGAACAGGAGCCCATCGACGGGCTGGAAGCCGGCCCCGGGAGCGACCGCGCCGAGCTCCCGGAAGTTGGCCTGGCGCAGGACCAGGCGCCGACCGAAGCGGGGACCAAGGGTCGCCTCGACCCGGGCGATCGCGGCCGGGTCGGCATCGAGGCCGAGCAACCGGCCATCGGGCGAGGTGGCTTCCAGGATCCGCTCGGCATGCCCACCGCCGCCGAGGGACGCGTCGATCTCGCGCCTGTCGGGCGCGGGGGCGAGGGTAGTCATGAGCGCGTCCCCCAGGCCCGGTCGTCGCACAACCTCCAGCTCGCCGCGGGCGCGAC
>JBBSFD010000027.1:0-46506 GCA_038239115.1 Candidatus Limnocylindrales bacterium
ACCGCGGTCGCTGGGTTGGCGCGGTGGGGTTGGCGCGTATCGTTCCTGGGGTAACAAGGGGTTGTTGGCGCCCCCCGGGGGGACGCCCTCCTAGCCGAGTTGGCGTTCTCCCCCGCTACCCAGCCGGCGGCCGATCTCGGCCAGCAGGTCGGCATCGTAGGCGACCCGGCTGCGCAACTCCATCGGCAGCTCACCGCCACGTGCCCCCGGGACGTGGAGGATCACTCTGGTGGCCCCCGGGCGCGCCCGAATCAGGGCCCGCAGGTCCTCCATCGCCCGTTCGGCCGCCGCGCCGCCGGCGAAGCTCACGTGGAGCACCTGGTCGGTGCCCGCCTCCACCGGGACGGTCGGTGCGGATGCCGCCGCCTGCGCCTCCTGGCGAGCGTCGTCGGGCAGGGCGGGCTCGTCGATCTCCGGGCCGAGCCCCTGGAAGGCGACCGGCTCCGAATCGGCCGGGAACGGCTCGGCAGGCTCGATCGTGGGCAGCTCGCCCAGGGCCCAGGCAGCATCGAATCGGGCGGCAGATGCCGCGGTGCGGAGGGGGCTGACGGCCAGCGCCGGCTGAGGCTGGCGGCCCGGTCCGACGGCGACCGGTTGTGCGGCCACGGATGTCGGCCGGGGGCCCTGGTCGGACCGCTCGCCTGACGGTGGCCGCCAGCCACCGCGCTCCCCGTTCGAGCTCCTGGAGCCGTTGCCATTCGAGCCCCGGCCGCGGCCGCGATCCGCCGCGCCGACCTCGGCCGCGAAGGCCGCCGGCCCGCGCGCCAGGGCCTCGTCCCAGGCGACGACCAGGTCGGCCAGCAGGGACACCTCCTCGGCCTTGTGGTCGACCCGGCCCGAGACCAGCAGGATCTGGCCCTCCTGCCAGGTCGGCCGGGTGGTCTCATACAGGCGCGGGAAGACGACTACCTCGATCGAGCCCTGGAGGTCCTCCAGGGTCGCGATCGCCATCGACGCCTTGGCCTTGGTGATCACGGTCCGGACACCGGTGACGATGCCGCACACGACCACTCGCTGCTGGTCGAGCGATTCATCGTGAAGGTCGCCCGAGTAGGCGGTCACGAACGGGCCGACGGCTTCGGCGATCTCCTTGAGCGGATGATCCGAGAGGTACAGCCCAAGCAGCTCCTTCTCCCAGCGCAGGCGCTCGCGGGTGGGCGCCTCGGTCACCCGGGGCAGGGGCGCGTCGAGGATCGCCGCATCATCGGCGGCCAGGTCGAATAGCGAAACCTGGCCGCTGATCCGGTCCCGCTGGGTCGCACCCGCCGCGGCCATCGCGTCGTCCAGGCCGGTCAGGATCTGGGCCGGGTGGCCGAAGGCGGCCAGGGCGCCGACCCGGGCCAGGGACTCGACCACCCGCTTGTTGGCCAGGCGCAGGTCGATCCGCTCACAGAAGTTGGTCAGCGAGCGGAACTCGCCATCGGCCCGCGCGGCGATGATCGACTCGATCGCGCCCTGGCCGACGTTGCGGACGGCGATCAGGCCGAACCGGATCGCGTTGCCCTCGACCGAGAACTCGACGCCCGAGCTGCGGATGTCCGGCGCCAGGACTTCGATCCCGATGCGCCGGCACTCGGCGATCGCGGCGGCGACCTTCTCGCCATTGTCGCGCGACGCGGTCAGGACACTGGTCATGTACTCGACGGTGTAATTCGCCTTGAGGTAGGCCGTCTGGTAGGCAACCAGCCCATAGCAGGTCGCGTGGGCCTTGTTGAAGCCGTAGCGCTCGAATGGCTCGAACGCGGTGAAGACCGCGTCGATCGTCGCCGCCGGCACGCCCCGTTCGGCCGCCTGACGGACGAACTGGTCCTTCATCGAGCGCAGCACGCTCGACTTCTTCTTGCGGATGGCGTAGCCGAGGGTGTCCGCCTCGGGCCCGGTGAAGCCGCCCAGGGCGATGGCCGAGGCCATGATGTCTTCCTGGTAGACGAAGATGCCGTAGGTCTTGTTGAGATACGGCTCGAGCAGCGGGTGGAGGTAGGTGACCGGCTCCTGGCCGTGCTTGCGCCGGATGTAGGCCGGGATGTTGTCCATCGGACCGGGCCGGTACAGGGCAACCATCGCGGCCAGGTCATAGACGGACGTCGGCCGAAGCTCGCGCACGTAGCGGCGCATGCCGGCCGACTCGAGCTGGAAGATGCCGGTCGTCTCACCCGAGGCCAGCAGCTCGAACGTCGTCGGGTCATCCAGGGGGATCGCATCGAGGTCGATCGTGACCCCCCGGTTGGCCTGGATCAGCTCGACCGCCTGGCGCAGGATCGTCAGGTTGGACAGGCCCAGGAAGTCGAACTTGAGCAGGCCCAGGGCCTCCACCGCGTGCATCTCGAACTGGGTCATCAGCCCGTCCGAGTTCGTCGCCTTCTGGAGGGGCATGAGCTCGGTCAGGGGCTCCCGGCTGATCACGACCCCGGCGGCATGGGTCGAGGCATTGCGGGCCACCCCTTCGAGGTGCTCGGCCAGGCCCAGCAGCCGGCCAACCTGCGGATCGGTCGCCATCTCGCGCAGGGCCGGCGTGGTCTTGAGGGCGTCCTCGAGCCGGATGCCGAGCTGGTTGGGAATGGCCTTGGCGATCCGGTCGACCTCGCCGTAGCTCATGCCCAGGACCCGGCCAACGTCGCGGATCGCCGCCCGGGCCAGCATCGTGCCGAAGGTGATGATCTGGGCCACGTGGTCCTGGCCGTACTTGCGACCGACGTAGGCGATGACTTCCTCGCGCCGGCCGTCCTCGAAGTCGACGTCGATATCGGGCATCGTCACCCGGTCCGGATTGAGGAAACGCTCGAAGGGCAGCTCGTACAGGATCGGGTCGACCGGCGTGATCCCCAGGGCGTAGGTCACGATCGAACCCGGGGCGCTGCCCCGGCAGGTCGTCTGGATGCCCTCCTCGCGGGCGAACCGGACGAAGTCGGCCACGATCAGGAAGTAGCCGGCGTAGCCCATCGAATTAATCACGCCCAGCTCGTAGTCGAGGCGCGCCTGGAGGGCCGGGGTGGCGCCGCCATAGCGCCGCTCCAGGCCGCGCTGGCATTCGAGGCGCAGCCAGCTCTCGACCGTCTCGCCGTCGGGCACCGGAAAGTGCGGGATCCGGGTCTGGCCGAGGGGCAGCTCGAGGCCACCGGCCATCTCGGCGATCCGCTTCGTGTTCAGGATCGCTTCGCGCTGGTCGGGGAAGAGGGCCGCCATCTGGGCTGCCGACTTGAGCCAGAAGTCGTTGGTGTCGAACTTCATCCGGCCGGTGGTATCAAGGTTGTTGCCGGTCCCCACGCAGAGCAGGACGTCATGGGCCTCGGACTGGTCCTGGCGCACGTAGTGCAGGTCGTTGGTCACGACCAGGGGCAGGCCGGCCTCGGGAGCCAGCCGGAGGAGCTGCTCGTTGAGCCGGCGTTGATCGGGCAGGCCGTGGTCCTGGAGCTCCAGGTAGAACCGCTCCGGCCCGAAGATGTCGCCGTACTCGCCGGCCAGGCTCCGGGCCAGCTCCCAGTCGTCGTTCTCGAGGGCGCGGGGGATCTCGCCGCTCAGGCATGACGACAGCCCAATCAGGCCCTCGCTGTGCCGGGCAAGGTGCTCGCGATCGATCCGGGGCTTGTAGTAGTAACCGTCGATGTGGGCGTCGGTGATCAGACGGCACAGGTTGCGGTAGCCGACCAGGTTCTGGGCCAGCAGGATCAGGTGGTAGGGCTGGGCATCGGCCTTGCCTTCCTTGTCGGCCATCGACCGCCGGGCGACGTACGTCTCGACCCCGATGATCGGACGGATGCCCTTGGCCGTCGCCGCCTGGTAGAAGGCCACGGCACCGTACAGGGCGCCGTGATCAGTCAGAGCCAGCGAGTCGAAGCCGAGCTGCGAGGCGCTGTCGACCAGCTCGTTGATCCGGCCCAGGCCGTCGAGCAGGCTGAACTCGCTGTGAACGTGGAGGTGGGTGAAATCGTTCGGAGCCAGGGTCGTCACGGGAGGTCAATGGTAGCCCGGCGGTCCGGGCACGACCCGCGCCGGACGCCAGGTCTCCCCTGGGTCACCTCCTTGTCGAGAGGACGAAGAGGGCGCCGGCAACGACGAGCAGCGCGATTCCGGCGACAACGACCCAGTCGCCCCACCAGATGTCGTTGTTGACCCGGCCGACCACGATGAGGATCGCGGAGACCACCGCCATCAGGGTCAAATATGGATGGGCCCTCACCCGAGGCGGCATCTGACTTCTCCTCCAATCGCTACGGCCCGACAGGGCCGGAACATGCTGTACCGACCCACGAGCGTTACCCACGGAACGCCTTCATGAACCCTACTCGGGTGCCGAGGTGGAGCGCGGCGTTGCTGCACATGCGGCCGGCCAGCCAGGTCAGGCCGCCGATGGATGCCACATCGCTGCCGCGCTCGCTAGACTCGGCGCCATGGACACGCGCCGGGATGCCGCGACGACCGACGCGCTCGGCGAAGCGATCCGGGCTGTGCTGCCCTCCCTCGAGCGATTCCTCGAATTCGAGGGGCCGGATCCGGCTCGAGAACGCTCGCGCTGGCGGCCGGCCCTGGACCGGCCGTTGCCGGCTGCCGGGATCGGCCGCGACGCCACCCTGGCCGAGCTGTCCGAGCTGGTCATCGCCAACGGCCTGCGCGTCGGACACCCCGGGTTTTCCGGCTGGGTGACGACCGGCCCGAGTGACGTCGCCGCCGCGGCTGACTTGGCCCAGGCCGTGGCCGTGCCCCAGCGCTGGTGGAGCACCGCCGGCAACTTCGTGGACGACCTCGCGATGCGCTGGCTGATCGAGCTGCTGGGATTCCCGGCGTCGTTCGTGGGCACGTTCACATCGGGCGGCTCGACCGCCAACCTGGTCGGGATCGGAGCGGCGCGCCAGCACGCCGGAGAGCGCCTCGGCCTGCGGCCGTCGCTCGACGGAATCGAAGGCATGGTCGAACCGAGGGTCTACGCCAGCACCGAGACGCATCACGTGGTTGGACGAGCCCTGGGCGTGCTCGGGATGGGCCGAGCCAACCTGCGCTCGATCCCGCTCGACCGAGCGGGCACGATCGACCTCGATCTGCTCCAGGCAGCCCTCGACGAGGACCTGGCCGCGGGGCGGACCCAGGTGGCCGTGGTGGGCTGCGCCGGGGATGTCAACACCGGCCGGGTCGATCCGATGGCCGAGCTGACCCGGATCGCCCACGAGCGCGGCTTGTGGCTGCACGTCGACGGCGCCTACGGCGGATTCGGCCTGCTGGACGAGCGGATTCGCGAACTCTACGGCGACATCTCCGCCTACGATTCCTTCGCCATCGATCCGCACAAGTGGCTGGCCGCGCCGGTCGGCACCGGGGCCGCGATCGTCCGCGATGAGGGCGTCCTCGGCCGGGCCTTCACCATCGAGACCGGCGACTACGACCGCGAGCGCGAGGTCGCGACAGGCGGGACCGCCGACCTGGGCTCGCCCTTCGACGAGCTCGGTCTGGGCACGCCCGATTGGGGCGTCGACTTCTCGACCCCGGCCCGCGGCCTGGCCGTCTGGGCAATCCTGCGCGAGATCGGTGCGGCCGGTGTCCGGGAACGGGTCGTCCGCCACGATGACTGCGCTCGCCGGGTGGCCGAACGGGCCCGCACGTCGCACGAGCTCGAGCTCCTGTCCGAACCCGTCCTTTCGATCTGCTGCTTCCGCTTCAAGCCGGGTGGCTGGACCGACGAGAAGCGCCTTGACGCCCTGAACGACGCGGTGCTCCACGGGATCCGGGCCCGCGGACGGGTCGTGACGTCGAGCACCCGGGTGGATGGCCGGCTGGCGATCCGACCCTGCTTCATCAACCCGCGGACGACCCTGGCCGACGCGAACGCCCTGGTCGACGAAGTGTTGGCCGTGGGCCGGGAGCTGGCGGCGCGCGCCTGAGGCGACCGACCGAACCCGGCTACGGGCTGGGCTGGACCAGGCGCAGGATCCGGCGCGGGCCGGAGATCCCCTTGAGCTCGTGGGTGCCGGCGTCCTCGAGGACCAGGCCGGAGCCATCGAGCAAGTCGCCGTGGTCGAGGAGACGAGAACTTCGTCGGGGCCGGCCAGCGCCAGGATCCGGGCGGCCGCGTGAACGGCCAGCCCGCGGGCATCTCCGCCGGACAGGTCCACCTCCCCCGTGTGGATCCCCACTCGGATCTGGAGGTCGACCGCCCGGGCGGAACGGGTCATCGCCGCGGCGCAGCGGACGGCTCGGGAGGCGCTGTCGAAGATCGCCAGAAAGCCGTCGCCCGTGGTCTTGACCTCGCGCCCACGGAACACGTTCAGCTCATCCCGCAACCGGGCGTTATGGCTGACCAGCAAGGCCCGCCAGGCCTCGTCGCCGAGGCGCTCCAGGGTCACGGTCGAATCGACGATGTCGGTGAACATCACGGTGGCCAGGATCCGCTCCCCGGTGTCTTCCATGGCCGCCTCCATGGCCCGCCCACTGCCGCCCCACTCCAGGACGACCCACGGCTCGTCGCCGACCACCCATTTGTCGTGGCCGGGCGGGATCTCAAACACAGCGTTTGGTCCAACGTCGAGCGTCGCGCCACTGTCCATGACCACGCGTACGGAGCCGGACATCGTGTACCCGAAATGGCGCACCTGGCAGGTGGCGGTGTGAACGAGCGGACCCATGTCGGTCGACCAGCGCCAGCCCGGCCCAAAGCTGCACAGGCCGATCGTCGCGTCGTCGAGACCAACGGTCGCGACGCGAACATTGGGCATCTCCCGCACGGCATCGGGCGTCGCGAAGCTCTTCGATTGGAGGTGGGGCATGGGCGGGCGCTCCGGGGCGGACTGGCGGTCGAGGGCACCATGATGCGCCCCTCCGGAGCGCCCTGGCGGGTTCGCTGCCTGCTGGTCCGGGGTCCTAGTACGAGACGCCCCGAATCGACCGATCCCGGATTGGGCGGTGCAGACCGTGGGACCTCCCCTGACCATCGGGTGAGGACGCCGCCGAGCGTGGAGTGGGATAACAGGGCCCACTCAGTCCGCTTCGTGGGAGTCCGCGATCCAAGCTCAACCGTTGCCCAGCGGCGTCGAGGACGATCAGCCGATCGGGACCGGTTCCCTCCGGCTTGTTCGACTGCGCCTGACGCTGGCCATGCTGGCGATGGCGATCCTGCCCCTGGCGGTGGGTGCTCCCCTGCTCGTGACGGCCCTGGACAGCCAGACGACGACCGAGCACCTGCGGGTCGACAATGTGGCCGCCGCTGCCTCCGATGCCATCGGCTCCGCCCTCGCCTCGGTCGAAACGGGCCTGTCCCGGGCGGCCGCGGCCGATCCGGTCGCGGGCGTTGCCCGGGGCGACAAAGGCGCCGCCAGCCGGGCGCGCGCGATCCTCGATCCCATCGCCGCCGACACCCGCGACGGCATCCTGGATGTGTCGGTGATCACCAGCGACGGCCGGGTGCCGTTCCAGGAAGTCGGCAGCAAGGTCTCGACGAGCGCGCCGGCGAATGCCCATGAGCCCCTCCTGGCCGCCCTCGACAGCAACGGGCCGGGCGACCTGATCGTCGGCGACCCATCGACCCTGGCCGACGGCACGACGGTCGTCGCAATTGGCGTCCCCCTGGCGGGCGCAACCGCCGACGCCGCGTCGATCGGGATCGTCCGGGTTGAGCTGTCCCTGACGACGCTCGTGGCCCGGGCCGGCAGCCAGCTGGCCGCCGGCAGCTCCCTGACCTTGGCCGATTCGGCCGGCCGGGCGATCACCACCTACCAGGCCCCGGCCGGGAGCAGCGGCGGCACGCCTGGCCCGGCCGTCGGCCCTGGCAGTGGCTCGACCTATGGCCCGCCGGCCGAGGTCATCACTGGCCAGCCAGGCTGGCAGGTCCGCCTCACTGCTCCAGTCGCGGCCGGCTCGCTGCCGGTTGGCCTGGTGGCCCTGCTGGGCCTGGCCGTCATCGTGCTGCTGTCGCTCGTGGTCTGGATGGCCAGGCAGATCCTGCGTCCCGCTGAGCAGCTCGAATCTTCGCGCGTCCGGCTGCACGACCTGTACCAGATGGCCCGGGTCGACTCGCTCCGGGACATGCTGACCGGACTGGGCAATCACCGTGCGTTCCAGGAGGAATCCGATCGCCAGATCGATGCCTCCCGGCGCTACGGGGCGCCGCTGGCCGTAGTCCTGGTCAATATCGATGATTTCAAGGTGATCAATGACGAGCTCGGCCATGAGGGCGGCGACGCGGTCCTGGCCGCCTTCGCCGAGAAGATCCAGTCGACGATGCGCTCGCCCGACCGGGCATTCCGGACCGGGGCCGATGGATTCGCGGTCCTGCTCCCCCACACCGACGCCGACGGCGGCGAGATCTTCGCCCGGCGCCTGCTGGCCGCCAGCCTGGAACCAACCCGGACGGCGCGCCAGGGCGTCTCGTTCTCGGCCGGCGTCTCGGCTTGCCCCGCCCTGGCCAGCGACCGCCGCCAGCTGATCGCCCAGGCGGAGGCGGCCATGGCCTCGGCCAAGCGCCACGGCCGGACCGCGGTCGAGATCTTCGAGGTCGCCCGGCACCGGGCGCCGGGCTTGCTGTCGTCCACCGGCGAGGCATCGGCGGCGATCGCCGAGACGGTCGCCAACAAGCTCCTGCGGCCGGTCTTCCAGCCGATCGTGGACCTGCGTAACGGCAAGGTCATCGGCTACGAAGGCCTGATCCGGCCCCTGCCCGAGTCAGGCTTTCCCGACCCCAGCGCGATGTTCATCGCGGCCGAGCGGGCCGGCCGCACGGTCGAGCTCGATTTTGCCTGCATCGAGGCGGTCGCGATCGGCTCGGCCAGCCTGCCATTTACGCCAATGATCACGATCAACCTCTCGCCGCGGACGCTCGAGCTGCCCGACTTCAGCCTGCCCCACCTGGTCCGAACGCTGCACCAGTCAGGTCTCGAGCCGGAGCGGGTCGTGATCGAGATCACGGAGCGCGAGACGATCGAGGAAATGGAACGCCTGAAGCGCAACGTGGCGGCCTGCCGGTCGGCCGGCTTCCGGGTCGCCGCGGACGACGTCGGGGCCGGCAACGCCGGCCTCCGGCTGCTCAGCCAGATCCAGTTCGACATCGTCAAGCTGGACCTGTCGCTGGTCCAGGAAGGGGCTCTGTACGAGACGTCCCTGGCGGTCGTCGGGTCGCTCCAGGAGCTGGCTCGGCGCTGGGGGGCGTGGGTGATCGCCGAAGGGATCGAGACGCCGGAGCAGCTCCGGGTGGTGCGGGAGCTTGAGATTGGAGCCGGCCAAGGCTACCTCCTCGGCCGGCCGGGCTCGGCCGAGGACCTGCGCACGATCGACACGTCCACGGTCGACCTCTCGGCCCTGATGAGCCGCGATACCTGGTTGCACGACCTGGCCCGCAGCGCACCCGGACTCAGGCCCCAGGCGAGCTGACCGCCCGGCCGTTTGCCTCGCCGAGCGGCGGGCGTCAGCATGCTCGGGTGCACCGAGCGTCGTTCCGAGCGATCTGCAGCGCCTCGTTGGCCCTCCTCCTGGTCATGGCCGCCGCCTGCTCATCGGCCAATCCGACCGATCCGCCGCCGCCGCCCGCCAGCATCGGCCCGGGCGGCCCGATCTCGTTCGGGCCCGGGGAATCGGCGGCCCCGAGCGCTGGCCCGAGCGGCCTGAGCTGCACCCACCCGCTGCGGGTCGGGCTGGTCGGCCAGCCCGGCAGCCTGACCGACAACGGCTACAACCAGTCGGCCGTGAGCGGACTCGCCGCCGCGGCGGCCGCCGCCCCCGGCTGCTTCAGCCTCGACAGCGTCGCGACCAAGACCGCTGACGATGCCACGAGCGACGTGGCCGCCTACGCCAGCGGCGGCTATGACGTCGTGATCGGCGTCGGCCAAGCCCTCGGCGATGCCCTGGGAGACAGCGCGGCCAAGAACTCCGGGGTGCGCTTCATCGGCGTCGACACGGCACCCGGTCCAACCCACGATGCCAGCTGGAACATGAACGGCCAGAGCCTGTTCTTCGCCGAGGACGAGCAGGGCTACCTGGCCGGGACGCTGGCCGCCCTCCTCAGCCACAACAACAACGTGGGCGTCGTGGGCGGCCTGCTCCTCGTGCCCCAGGTCGAGGCGTCGGTCGAAGGCTTCCTGCATGGCGCCGCGGCAGCTGCGCCGGGGATCACCGTCCAGTTCGCCTACACGACCTCGTTCGACGACCCGGCCCAGGGTGGCGCGGCCGCCGGCGCGATGAGGGCCAAGGGTGCCGACGTGATCTTCTCGACCGGCAGCGCAACCGGCGACGGCGCGTTGCAGGCTGCCTGCAAGGCGGGCGTGCTGGCGATCGGGTCCGACACGGACCAGGCCCTGACCCTGCCCACCGCCGCCGGCTGCATCGTGTCGAGTGCCATGAAGAACATCAGCGGGGCGGTCAGTGCGGCGCTGCTGCGCATCGCGGCTGGCTCGTTCACGTCCGGCTTCCACACCGACGATGCGGCCTCGGGCGGGATCCTCATGGCGCCGGGGCACGCCTTGTCGGGCGATATCTCGGCCGCCGATCGGGCCCGGCTCGACGCGACTCTGCAGGGCCTGGCCGACGGCTCGCTCACGCCCGCCGTCGTGATCGACGGCAAGACGCCCTAGGCGAACCGCCCCACCGCGTCGACCAGCAGGTCGACGAACCGGGCCCGGTCGATGGCCAGGCCCACCTCGGCGTTGACCGGCCGACCGCTCAGGCCGCGCACGTCGGCGACCGTCCGACCGCGGGTCAGCTCACTGACCGTCTCGACGTCCACCCGGCTGGGCTGCGTCTCGACCAGCCCCGGGACGGCCACGTGGGCCACGGCAACCGCGTCGTGGACGGGCGAGCCATCCCAGCCGTAGCGCTCGCGGTGGAACCGGCCGAAGAACTCGAGCAGGTCGGCGAAGACCTGGCCGGTCCGGTTGCCCAGGGCGGCCATGCGGGCCGCGTCGGCGGCGGTGACGATGGCCCGGTGGGTGACATCGAGGCCGATCATCGTGACCGGCCGGCCGGCTTCGAACACGATCGCTGCGGCCTCGGGATCGGCCCAGATATTGAACTCGGCCGAGGCCGTCGTGTTGCCCTCGCCGACCGCCCCACCCATCAGGCAGATTCGCTCGATTCGCTCGACGATCCCGGGATAGGTCCGGATGAGCAGGGCGATGTTGGTCAGCGGCCCGGTCGGGATCAGGGTCACCGGGCTGGGCGAGCGCTCGAGGGTGGTCCGGATGAGCTCGATCGCGTGGATGTCCTGGGCGGCCATGGCCGGTTCGGGCAGGTCGGCGCCATCCAGGCCGCTCAGGCCGTGGACGTTGGCGGCGACGTGGAGTGGCCGGATGAGCGGGGCGGGCGCGCCAGCCCCGACCGGCAGGTCGGTCCGGCCGAGCAGGGTCAGGACGCGCAGGGCGTTGCGCGTGGTCGCAGCCAGCGGGGCGTTGCCGGCCACGGTCGTCAAGGCCAGCAGGTCGAGCTCCGGGCGAGCCAGGGCCAGGGTGATCGCCAGGGCATCGTCGTGGCCCGGATCGCAGTCGAGGATGATCTGGATTGGGTTGCCCATGGCCCGATGATACGGGAGCCTCGTCCGCCGAATCGGGGGCGGCGCCGCCCGGCCGGCCGGCAGATTTGCGGAGCCGCTTGCCGCGCCCCCAGTGCGGTCGCTAGGATGCCATCAGCGGCCGTGCCCCCTGGGTCCGGCTGGAATGGCGGCCGGCGCGATCCATGGGCAGCAGCCCGATCCGGACGCGGACCGTCTCGTGCGTTTGAGGAGGAACAATGCGCATCCGCTCCAAGGGCGTCGGCATGTTTGCCGCGGTCGCCCTGCTTGTATCGGCCTGTTCGAGCGCAGCGACGGCCGTGCCGCCAACAGCGGCTCCGACGACCGCCCCGGCGACGCCGGCCCCATCACCGGCCGCCTCGGTCGCTCCGTCTGCGGCTGCCACCCCGGCGCCGAGCTTCGCCCAGATGCCCAACCTCAAGATCGGCGTCGTGACCGACATCGGTACGCTTGATGACAAGGGCTACAACGAGTTCAGCTTCAAGGGCGCCCAGGACGGCGCGACCGCCATCGGCGTCACCGATCCGGTCCCGTCGATCGTGCCCAAGGACGCGTCCGAGTACGCGGCCGACATTGCCCAGTTCGTCAACCAGAAGTTCGACGTGATCGTCACGGTCGGCTTCAACCTGACGGGTGCCACCGTTGCCGCAGCCCACGCCAACCCGAACATCAAGTTCGTTGGCGTCGACCAGTCCCCTGAGTGCATCACGCCGGCGGGTGCTCCTGACGCGGCGTTCGCCTGCAAGGGTGTCCCGGCAACGGCTCTGCCGAACTACACCTCGCTGTACTTCGCCGAGGACCAGGCGGGCTACCTCGCCGGGATCGTCGCCGCCTACGCGGACAAGGGCGCTCCGAGTCCGACCGGCACGATCGGTGCCATCGGCGGGACCACCCTGTGCGCCCCGTGCGTTCGCTACATCCAGGGCTACGCCCTGGGTGCCCAGTCGGTCAATCCGTCGATCGTCGTGAAGTCGGCCTACGTGACCCATGACTTCTCGAATGCGGCGTTCAACGATCCGGCCGGTGGCAAGGCGTTCGCCCAGACGTTCATCCAGGCGAACAAGCCGGACGTCCTGTTCCAGGTCGCCGGCAAGACCGGCAACGGCGTCCTCGAGGCCGCCTGCGCCGCCAACATCTACGGCATCGGGGTCGACGTCGACCAGTGGAGCTCACTGGGCGCGCCGGCCAATGCGTGCATCGTCACCAGCGCGGAGAAGCACGTCGAGTCGGCGGTGGCCCAGGCCATCGAATCGATCGCGGCGGGCAACCTCCAGGCGGGTGATGTCCTGTACAACGCGAAGAACGACGGCATCGGTGCCTCGGACTTCCACGACAAGGCCAGCCTCTTCGGCCCCGAGGTCACAACCGCCCTGCAGACCGCCCTGGCGGCGATGCAGGCCGGCACGCTCGTGACCTGCCCGGCCACCGGCTGCGGCGTCGCACCGTAGTCGCAACTGCCTCGTAGCTGAACTGAACGGGCCGACCTCCCCGGCCGGCCCGTTCACCTTTTCTCCACCGGCATCATCGGAACCTGGACCGAATGACTGACGAGACCGGTTCACGTCTCGCCCCGGCACTCGAGATGCGGGGCATCACCAAGCGCTACCCGGGCGTCGTCGCCAACGACGGCATCAACCTCCAGGTCAGGCCCGGCGAGATCCATGCCCTGCTCGGCGAGAACGGGGCAGGCAAGACAACCCTGATGAATGTCCTGTACGGGCTGGCCACGCCCGACGAGGGCGAGATCCTGCTCGACGGCGTGCCAGTCACGATCAGCGGACCGGCCGATGCGATCGCCCGCGGGATCAACATGGTCCACCAGCACTTCATGCTCGTGCCCGTCCTGACCGTGGCCGAGAACATCCTGCTGGGCGACGAGACGATGGCCAACCGGATCTTCCTGGATCGGCGCGAGGCCCACCGGCGGATCGTGGAGCTCGGCCGGCGGTTCGGCTTCGAGATCGATCCGGAGGTCAAGGTCGGCTCCCTGTCGGTCGGCTGGCAGCAGCGAGTCGAGATCCTCAAGGCGCTCTACCGCAATGCCCGGATCCTCGTCCTGGACGAGCCGACGGCCGTGCTGACGCCCCAGGAGACCGAGGAGATCTTCGGCGTCCTGCGCAGGCTGGCCAAGGAAGGCCACAGCATCGTCTTCATCAGCCACAAGCTGTATGAGGTCCTGGAGATCGCCGACCGGATCACGGTCATCCGGCGCGGCCGGGTCGTGGGCGAGCGCCTGCCCAACGCAACCGACGAGGATGACCTCGCCGCGTTGATGGTCGGCCGGGCCGTCCAGCTCACGGTCGACCGGGGCGAATCGCACCCGGCCGGGCCGATCCTCCAGCTGGCTGGCCTGGAAGCGCGCGACGATCGCGGCCAGCCGGCCGTCCGGGGCGTCGACCTGGAGGTCCGCGCCGGCGAGATCTTCGGCATTGCCGGGGTCGCCGGCAATGGCCAGGACGAGCTGGTCGAGGCGATCGTCGGCCTGCGCAAGCCGACCGGCGGCGCGGTCTCGCTGGGCGGCCAGGATGTCACCGGACACTCCCCCCGCCAGCTCAACGAGGCCGGGGTGGCCTACGTCCCGGCCGACCGCCACCGATTCGGCCTGATCCTGTCGTTCCCGCTGGCCGACAACCTGGTCCTGACCAGCTACTACCGCAAGCCGTACGCCCGGGGGATCGTCCGCGATCCGGCCGCGATCCAGCGTGATGCGGTCACGGCCATCGAGCGCTACGACATCCGCACGCCGTCGGCCACGGTCAACGCCAGCACCCTGTCCGGGGGCAACCAGCAGAAGGCGGTCGTAGCCCGCGAGTTCGACCGGGACCTCAAGCTGCTCGTTCTCGACCAGCCCACCCGGGGCCTGGACGTGGGCAGCATCGAATTCATCCATCGCCAGGTCATCGCCAAGCGCAACGCGGGGACGGCGGTCCTGCTCGTATCGGCCGAGCTCGACGAGGTGCTCGAGATGTCGGACCGGATCGGGGTCATGTTCGCGGGCAAGATCGTGGCCGTCCTCGACGGCCGGACGGCCGACAAGAACGAGGTCGGCCTGCTGATGGCCACCGGCGGCGCGGAACGAGCCGCTCCAGCCGGCCCAGCCGCACCGGCGATCCCGACGTGACCACGCCCGCCCCCGCCCCCGCCCCGGCCGGAGCCGTCCGGCCGCGCCCATCGTTGGCCGTTCGGGCCTGGGCCATCCTGGCCGTGCCGGTCGTGGTGACCGTCCTGTCGCTGCTGGTCGGGGCCCTGATCATCCTGGCCTCGGAGCTCATCGTCACGGGCCGCAAGTTCGACCCGTTCCTGCCGTTCACCGCCTATGCCGCCCTGCTCCAAGGCGCCTTCGGCTCGCCCGAGGCGATCGTGTCGACCCTGGTCTACACGGCCCCGCTGGTCTTCGGCGGCCTGGCGGTCGCCTTCGGCTTCAAGGCCGGCCTGTTCAACATCGGCGTCCAGGGCCAGTTCCTGGTTGGTGCCCTGGGGGCCGTGATCGTGGGCGTGGCCCTGGCCGACGCTCCGGCGCCGGTGGCGATCGTGGCCGCCACTGCCGCCGGGATCCTGGGCGGGGCGCTGTGGGGCTTCATCCCGGGCTTCCTCAAGGCCGTCTCGGGAGCCCACGAGGTGGTCAGCACGATCATGCTCAACTACGTGGCCGTGCAGCTCCTGGCTGCCCTCGTGAGCGGCCCGCTCAAGGTGCCCAAGTCGCCTTCGCCGGTGACCTATGACGTGGGCAACGCGGCCTGGCCGATCGTGCTTGGCGACACGGGCCACATCGGGATCATCCTCGCCCCGATCGCCGCCGTCTTCGTGTGGTGGCTGCTGTTCCGGACGACCTGGGGCTTCGAGGTCCGCTCGGTCGGAGCGAGTCCCGATGCTGCCCGCTACGCCGGCATGCGTCCCAAGGCCCTGATCATTGCCACGATGACCTTCAGCGGCGCCCTGGGCGGCCTGGCCGGCACGGCGGTCCTGCTGGGCGTGACCCATACGATGACCTCGAGCTTCGGCACGACCGTCGGCTTCGACTCGATCGCGGTGGCCCTGCTCGCCCGGTCCAGCCCGCTCGGGGTGATCGCCGCGGCCTTCCTGTTCGGCAGCCTGCGCGCCGGGGCGGGCCTGATGCAGATCAACGCCGGGATCCCGGTCGAGCTGGTCGATGTGCTCCAGGCCACGATCCTGCTGTTCCTGGTCGCCAGCCCGGTCCTGCGTCGTCTGCTGCGCATGCGCGGGGTGCAGGCCGGGATCACCGAATCGAGTCCCAGCCATGCCCTCGGCGGCGGATTGGCCGACTGATGGACTTCACCACCTGGATCAACGGCCTCTACGGGATCCCGGTCATCGGCCTGGTCTTCCAGCTGGCCGGCTATCTCGTCGCGGTCATCCCGCAGAACTCGCCCAACATCATGCAGCAGGCCACCCCGCTGGCCCTGGCTGCCCTGTGCGGCGTCCTGTGCGAGCGCTCGGGCGTGGTCAACATCGGGATCGAGGGGACGATGCTCGCGGCAGCGTTCACGGCCTGGATCGTGGGCGTGGCCATCCAGCCCTACTTCGGGACGCCCAATCCGACCGACCTGTTCGGGCTGACGTTCCCGCTGGTGATCGCCCTGGTCGCGGCGGTCCTGGTCGCGATGGGCATCTCGGCCCTGCACGCCTGGCTGTCGATATCACTGCGGGCGGACCAGATCATCAGCGGCACGATCATCAACATCGCGGCAGCCGGCCTGACCGGCTACCTCAACCAGCTGATCTCCCAGAACTCGCCGGCCGGCGCGGGCGAGTTCGCCCGGTTCGTTGCACCGACGGCCCTGACCAGCCTGCCGATCGTGGGCTGGCTGTTCGCAATGATCCTCAACCAGGGTCCCATCACGATCTCGGTGATCATCCTGGTCATCGGCTGCCAGCTCTGGCTGTTCCGCTCACGCTGGGGCCTGCGCACCCGGGCGGTCGGCGAGCATCCCCGGGCGGCCGAAACCGTGGGCATCGACGTGATCCGGGTGCGCTACCGGAACGTCATCCTGGGCGGCGTCTTTGCCGGCCTGGCGGGCGCCTTCCTGAGCATCGAGGCGACCAACTCGTTCCAGCAGAACATGACCGCCGGCCGGGGCTTCATCGCCCTGGCTGCGGTGATCATGGGTCGCTGGACGCCGATCGGCTCGTTCGGCGCGGCCCTTCTCTTTGCCACCTTCCTGCAGCTCGGCCAGCTGATCAACATCGCCCCGCCCAGCGGCCAGCTCGGCTCGATCATGGCCAGCGTGCCGCCCCAGCTGTTCGACGCCCTGCCCTACATCCTGACGATCGTGATCCTGGCCGGGGTCGTCGGCCGGAGCGTGCCGCCCGCCGCCGACGGCCAGCCCTACGTGCGCGAGGCGGCGTCCTGAGCCCGTCCGCCGTAGAGCTCGGCTACGACCCGTGGAGCCCGGCGTTCGTGGCCGATCCGTACCCGGCCCTGGGCCGCTTGCGCAACGGTCCGCGGGCCCTCTACGACGAGCGGACAAGCCAGTGGCTGGTGAGCCGGCACGCCGACGTCAACGCTCTCCTGCGCGACCGCCGGCTGGGTCGGACGTACCAGCACGTGGCCAGCAACGCCGAGTGGGGCCTGCCCGATCCGCCCGCCGAGGAAGCCGGGTTCTGGCATCTGCTCAACTCGCAGATGATCGACCGGGAGCCACCCGACCACACCCGCCTGCGCCGGCTGGTCAGCACTGCCTTCACGCCGCGCACGGTCGAGCGCCTGCGGCCCCGGATCGAGCAGATCTCCGGGGCGCTCGTCGACCACGCCGCCGGGCTCGGCGCATTCGACCTGATCGGCGACCTGCTCGAGCTGCTGCCGGTCAACGTGATCGCCGAGCTGCTGGGCATCCCCGAGGCGGACCGGGCCAGCCTCCGGCCGTGGTCGGCCGACATGACCCTCGTCTTCGAGCTCAATCCGTCCGCCCCGGACCGGGCCCGGGCGGTCAGCGCCGGGCGCGATTTCGAGGCCTACATCCGGGAGCTTGCCCGAGCCCGCCGGCGCGCGCCGACCGACGACCTGATGAGCGAGCTGGCCCTGGTGGCGGAGGCCGGTGATCGGCTGACCGAGGATGAGCTGGTGGCCACGGCGATCCTGCTCCTCAACGCCGGCCACGAGGCGTCGGTCAACGGCGCCGCCAACTCGTGGTACAGCCTGTTCCGCAACCCGGCCGCCCTGGCCGCCCTGCAGGCCGAACCGGCCCTCGTCCCGACCGCGATCGAAGAGCTCCTGCGCTTCGACACACCGGCCCCGATGTTCGAACGCTGGGTGCTCGAGGACATCGAGATCGGCGAGATCCGGATCGAGCGAGGCCAGGAGCTGGCCCTCCAGTTCGCGGCCGCCAACCGCGACCCGGCGGCCTTCGAGCGAGCCGACGAGATCGTCCTCGAGCGCCATCCCAACCCCTACCTGTCGTTCGGGGCGGGCATCCACTACTGCCTCGGGGCGCCCCTGGCCAAGGCCGAGTTCGACGTCGTGTTCCGCCAGATCATCGAGCGGATGCCCCGCCTGGAGCTGGTCGAGGAGCCGGCCTGGAAGCCCCGCTTCGTCCTGCGCGGCCTCGAATCACTCCAGGTCCGGGCATGAGCTCGCGGGCCGACGAGCGAGCCCGCGCGGCGGCCATCCTCGACCTTGAACAGGGCCGCGGGCCGGTGGAGCTGCTCGACGAGGCGGGCATCGGCCGGGTCCTGGCCGAGGCGCGCCGGATTGCCGTGGTCGGCGCTTCGTCCGATTCGGGCCGGCCCTCGTTCGCGGTCTTCCGCTACCTGCTCCTGAACGGCTACGAGTGCGTCCCGGTCAACCCCAACGAACGCGACGTCCTGGGCCAGCCTGCCTTCCGGACCCTGGCCGAGGCGGCCGCGGCGACCGGCCCGTTCGACATCGTGGACGTCTTCCGGCGGTCCGAGCTGTGCCCGGCCCATGCCCGCGAGGCCGTCGCGATCGGGGCGCGCTGCCTGTGGCTCCAGCTCGGAGTGGTCAGCTGGGAGGCCGCCGAGGTGGCCGCGGCGGGCGGCCTGCCGGTGGTCATGAACCGCTGCACGGCGATCGAGTTGCGGGCCCGGCGCAGCGTCGGCTAGCGCATCACCAGGGCGGTGAAGATGGCGGCGATCCCGATCAGGCCCAGGCCGGCTCCGAGGCGGACCTGGCGCTGGAGGTTGGCTCCGGTCGCCGAGTCGGGCTGGTCGTCGCGGACGCCGCCGCGCCAGGCGTTGTAACGGGCCACATTCTGGTCCTTGGCCCGGAGCGCGCGCAGCTTGGCGTACGGAGCGCGGGTGCGCAGGTAGCCCACGACGATCAAGCCGAAGCCAATGACCAGCAGGATGATGGCGGGGGGTGTCATCGCGGTTCCTCCTGGCTGCCGGAGCCGGCCAGGCGCTCGCGCAAGAGCGTGCCGACGAGCTCGGCGTTGGCCTGGCCGCGGGTTGCCTTCATCACCTGCCCGACGAGATAGCCCAGGGCCGGCTTGCCCGCATGATGGTCGGCGACGGCCCCCGGATTGGCAGCCAGGACCGCCTCGATCGTGCCGGCCAGCGCGCCGCTGTCGCTGATCTGGCGGAAGCCCTCCTCGGCCACGATCGAGCCGACCGGCGCACCGCCGGCCAGGTGTTCGGCGAGGACCTCGCGGGCATTCGTTCGGGACAGCTCGCCCGAGCCGATCCGGCTGAGCAGGTCGGCCAGCTCGGACGCCTGGGCGCGACCGACCAGTCCGGCCGGGCCGCGTTCGGCGATCTCCTTGGCCGCCCGGCCGTATTCGCCGGTGACCAGGTTGGCGATCTCCTTGGCCGGCAGGTCCGGGCCGGCCGCCCGGATCGCCTCGAACGTCGTGACCAGGACCGGGTCGGCCACGATCACCCCGGCGTCGTAGGCCGACAGGCCGAGCCCATCGACGTAGCGCCCCCGGCGGGCGGCGGGCAGCTCGGGCAAGGCTGCCCGGATCGCGGCCAGCCAGGCCGGGTCGACCCGCAACGGCGGCAGGTCCGGCTCCGGGAAGTAGCGGTAGTCGTGGGAATCCTCCTTGGAGCGCATGACGTACGTCGCGCCGCGGCCATCGTCCCAGCCGCGGGTGTCCTGGGTCAGGATCTCGCCTGCGTCGAGGGCCGCCGCCTGGCGCTCGATCTCGAACTCGATGGCCCGCTCGACCGAGCGGAACGAGTTCATGTTCTTGACCTCGACCCGGGTCCCGAACGGCCCGCTGCCGCGGGGCCGGAGCGAGACGTTGGCCTCGACCCGCATCTGGCCCCGGTCCATGTCGGCATCGGACACGCCGATCGTGCGCAGGACCAGCTGCAGCTCCTCGGCGTAGCGCCGGGCCTGCTCGGCCGTGCGCAGCGAGGGCTCGGTCACGATCTCCATGAGCGGCGCGCCGGACCGGTTGAAGTCGACCAGGCTGACCCTCCGGCCGTGGGCGTCCGTACCGTGGATCAGCTTGGCCGTGTCCTCCTCGAGATGGGCCCGCTGGATGCCCACGACGAACGGCCCGGCCGAGGTCTCGATGGCCAGCTGGCCGTGGGCGGCCAGGGGCAGGTCGTACTGGCTGATCTGGTAGCCCTTGGGCAGGTCCGGGTAGAAGTAGTTCTTGCGATCCCAGCGGGTCGCCTCGGGCGTGGTTGCCCCGATCGCGACGCCGGTGGCCAGGACGCCTTCGACCGCCGCCCGGTTGATGGTCGGGAGGGCGCCGGGCAGGCCCAGGCAGACCGGACAGGTGTGGCTGTTGGGCGGCGCCCCGTCGTAGGCGGTCGAGCATGAGCAGAACATCTTGCTGGCCGTCCGCAGCTGGCAGTGAATCTCGATCCCGATGACCGCCTCCCAGCGCTCGAGGACGCTCACCCGGAGACCTGCCCGGCCGCGATCATGAACAGGCCGTACATGGCGACGGCCAGCCAGGCGATCGCGACGACCACCCGCCGGGCGAACAGCCGGACGCGGGGCCGGTCGATGACCCGCCGAGTGGCCTCGATCGCGGTCCGGGTGGGGTCGCCCTCGTGCACGAGCGGGGCGATGGCCTGGCGGGTCGCGGCATAGCCGCGCGAGGCCCCGATCACGACCGCGACCACGCCGCACAGCAGGAGCAGGACGTGAGCCATCGGCACCGGCTCAGGCACGCAGCCTGGCGACGAACCGGCCGATCCGGACGAGCGCCTCCTGGAGCTGCTCCTCGGAGGTGGCATAGCAGGCCCGGACATGGCCCTCACCGGACGGGCCGAACGCTCCGCCGGGCACGACGGCCACGTGCTCCTCGGCCAGCAGCCGCTCGGCGAACGTCTCCGAGTCGAGCCCGGTCGAGGTGATCCGGGGGAAGGCGTAGAAGGCGCCGCGGGGCTCGAACGTGGTCAGGCCGAGGTCATTCAGGCCATCGACGATGAGCCGCCGCCGGCGGTCGTAGGCTGCCAGCATCCGCTCCACGTCGGGCTCGCCGTTGGTCAGCGCCTCGAGCGCGGCGTCCTGGGCGGTGGTTGGCGCGGACATGATCGTGTACTGATGGACCTTGACGATCCCATCCAGGATGCCGGCCGGGGCACACAGCCAGCCAACCCGCCAGCCGGTCATGGCATAGGCCTTGCTGAAGCCACCCATCAGGATCGTCCGCTCGCGCAAGCCCGGCAGGGAGCTCATCGCTCGATGCCGGTACGAGCCGTAGGCCAGCCGGTCGTAGATCTCGTCGGAGTAGACGAGCAGGTCATGGCGGACCGCGATCGCCGCCAGCTCGTCCTGGACGGCCGATGGCAGGACGGCCCCGGTCGGGTTGCACGGATAGCCCAGGAAGAGCGCCTTGGTCCGGGGCGTGATGGCGGCCTCGACCGCCCCCGGATCAAGGGCGAAGTCGTCCTCGATCCGGGTCGCGACGTGGACGGCCGTACCGCCGGCAAACTGGATGGCGGGCACGTAGGCGACATACGACGGCTCGT
This sequence comes from Candidatus Limnocylindrales bacterium, assembly GCA_038239115.1. Classification (GTDB taxonomy): domain Bacteria; phylum Chloroflexota; class Limnocylindria; order Limnocylindrales; family CSP1-4; genus Palsa-1033. Next base: position 21,386 of record JBBSFD010000027.1, read on the forward strand.
GCAGGATCACCTCGTCGCCCGGATCGCAGGTCGCCCGCAGGGCCAGGTCGACGGCCTCCGAGGCACCGACGGTGATGAGCACCTCGCGCTGCGGGTCGTACTCGACGCCGTAGCGCTGACCGAGGTGCGCGACGAGCGCCTGGCGCAGCTGGATCGTGCCGTAGTTGCTCGTATAGTGGGTCCGGCCGCGACGAAGGCTGGCCACGCCCGCTTCCACGATCCCGGCCGGCGTATCGAAGTCCGGCTCGCCGACGCCCAGCGAGATCACGTCGTCCATCGTGGCCAGGATGTCGAAGAAGCGGCGGATGCCCGACGGCGGCACCGAGCGGACCCGCTCGGCCAAGGCGCGCTCGGCCAGCGGCAGGCGTTCGGCGCTGGGCGGCGGGGTCGTCTCGGTGGCCATGCCGGCGAGTATACGGAACCTGCCGTCGCCTTCGATCCGACGCAGGGCGCAGGGCGTAGCATCACCTGAAACCCCGCCTTGAGGATGCCCATGCTCGGCCGACTGCTCGATCGGATCGTCGTCGCCCAGACGCCCTGGGCCAAGCCCTTCGGCGATTGGGTCCATCGGATCGTCGCTGCGATCTTCGGGCGGATGCTGCCGATCCGCGACTTCCTCGGGGGGACCTGGCTGGGCCACCCGGTCCATGCCTTCCTGACCGACGTCCCGATCGGGGCGCTGACCCTGACGATCGTGCTCGACCTCATTGGCCAGCCGGTGGCCGCCGACGTGTCCTTGCTGATCGGCATCCTGGCGATGCTGGCCTCCGCCCTGGCCGGCTACGCCGACTACTCCACGACGGATGGCCGGGCGCGCGTCCGGGCGACCGTCCACAGCACGGTCATGCTCATCTCGCTGGTGGTGTACGTCATCTCCCTGGCGATTCGGGCAACCGGGCCGGCCAGCCGGACCGTCCCGATCGTCCTGTCGATCGTTGCCTACCTGATCCTGGCCGTGGGGGCGTACGTGGGCGGCGACGTGGTCTTCGCGTTGGGCAACATGGTGGACCGTCATGCCTGGCGCTCGAGCGGCACGAAGTGGCAGCACCTGGATGTGACCGAGATCCCCGAGGGCAGCCTGTCAAGGCCAACGCCGGAGCCCAGTCCCTGGTCCTGATCCGGACCGGCAGCACGATCCTGGCGCTGCACGAGCAGTGCGCCCACGCCGGTGGCCCGTTGAGCGAAGGCACGCTCGTGGCCGGCTCGGTGGAGTGCCCCTGGCACGGCTCCCGGTTCGAGCTCGCGACCGGCCGCCGGCGGCGCGGGCCGACCGTCTACGACCAGCCGACCTACGAGGTCCGGCCGGCCGAAGCGGGCGGGTACGAGGCTCGTCGAAGCTCCTAGGCCGCGCTCCTGGCCATTGCAGCGGCGCGTTCGGCCGGGGTTGGCCCGCCGGGCTCGGCCGCCCGGTCGAGATCGCGGGGCGCCTGCTGCCGCCAGGCCGCATCCGCGGTGATCGCCTCGTAGCCGCGGGCGAGGGCCAGCAGCTCCGCCTCGTGCCAGGCCGCCCCGATCAGCTGGAGGCCGACCGGCAGGCCCTCGGACAGGCCGCACGGGATCGACACGCCGGGCAGGCCGGCCATGTTCACCGGCAGGGTGCAGGCGTCCGAGAGATACATCGATACCGGGTCGGCCAGGCGGGCGCCGAAGCGGAAGGCGACCGTCGGACTGGTCGGGGCGACCAGGGCATCGAAGCCGGCCGCCCATAGCCGGTCGAAGTCGGCCTTGATCAGGGTCCGGACCTTCTGGGCCTTGAGGTAGAACGCGTCGTAATAGCCGGCCGACAGGGCGTAGGTGCCGAGCATGATCCGGCGCTTCACCTCGGCCCCGAAGCCCTGGCCCCGGGTCGCCAGCTCGTTGGCCAGGGTGTCGCCGTCGCGCCGGTTGAAGCCATACCGGATTCCGTCGTAGCGGGCGAGGTTGGCCGAGGCCTCGGCCGGCGCCACGATGTAGTAGGTGGCCAGGCCGTAGTCGGTATGGGGCAGGCTGACCTCCTCGACCAGCGCCCCGGCCGCCTCGAGGGCCCCGACCGCCGCCCGGACGCCGGCCTCGACCCCGGGTTCCATGCCCGCCACGAAATACTCCCGGGGCAGGCCCAGGCGCTTGCCCCTGAGGACGCCGGCAGCCGCCTCGTCCGACGGCGCCAGCCGGAGCAGCTCGTCCGGTACGGGCACCGGCGCCGAGGTCGAATCGCGTTCATCGCGGCCGGCCAGGGCATGGAGCAGGGCCGCCGCGTCACGGCTGTCCCGGCCGAACGGGCCGATCTGGTCGAGGGACGAGGCGAAGGCGACGATGCCGTAGCGGCTGACCCGGCCGTAGGTCGGCTTCATGCCCACGATCCCGCACAGGGCGGCCGGCTGGCGGATCGAGCCACCCGTGTCCGTCCCGATGCCGAACGGGGCGTCGAACGCGGCCACGGCCGCGGCCGAACCGCCGCTCGAACCGCCGGGCACCCGCTCGAGGTCCCACGGATTGGCCGTGGGCCCGTAGGCCGAGTGCTCGGTCGAGCTGCCCATCGCGAACTCGTCCATGTTGGTCTTGCCCAGGACCACCGCCCCGGCCGCTCGCAGCCGCTCGGTCACGTGCGCGTCATAGGGTGCCCGATAGCCCTCCAGGATCCGCGAGCCGGCCGTGCACTGGCCGCCGGCCAGCGACACCAGGTCCTTGAGGGCGACCGGCATGCCCAGCAGCGGCGGCAGGGCCGCGACGGCGTCGGCGCCGGCCTTGCGGGCGGCGGCCAGGCGAAGGTCGGCCGCGGCCGCCTCGGCCCGGGCTCGGTCGGTGTCGATCGTCAGCCAGGCGTTGAGGGCGTGGTTGTGGGCCTCGGCCGAGGCCAGGTGCGCATCGGTCAGCTCGACCGCACTGAACGCGCCGGAGCGCAGTCCCTCGGCCAGCTCATGCCCGGTGCGGCGGGTCAGGTCGGCGGGGGCGGCCGCGGACGAGGCCATCCTCAGTCGCCGCCGAGGATCGCGGCGACCACGATGAAGCCATCGCTCGTCTCAGGCGCATTGGCCAGGGCTGCGGCCTGGTCGAGACCGGGCCGGACGACGTCGTCGCGCAGGATGTTCTCGAGCTCGATGGTCTGGGCGGTCGGCGCGATGGCTTCGGTGTCGAGCTCGGTCAAGCGGGCGTACTGGTCGAGGATGTGATTGAGCTCGCCTTCGAGGCGGTCGAGCTCGGCGTCGGTCAGGCCCAGCCGGGCCAGGTGGGCGACGTGGGCGACATCGGTGCGGGTCAGGCTGGCCATCGGCCGATGATAGCCGAGCCACAGGCCGGCTCGGTCTGGCCGGCTCAGGCTGGCCGGCTCAGGCTGGGGCCGACCCAGGGCCACCATCGAGGAGGAGCTGGAAGGCGGCCTCGTCGACGACCGGCACGCCCAGCTCCTGGGCCTTAACCAGCTTCGACCCGGCGTTCTCGCCGGCCACCAGGTAGCTCGTCTTCTTCGAGACCGAGCCCGAGACCTTGCCGCCGGCCGCCCGGATGGCGTCCTCGGCGCCCTGTCGGTCAAACGTGCTCAAGGAGCCGGTCACGACCAGGGTCAGGCCGGCGAGCGGTCCGGCCGAGCCGGCTTCCGCGGCGGCCGGCCGAATCACCGGCCGCTCCGCCTCGACGCCCGCCGCGACGAGCTCGGCCAGGACGCCCGCTGTGGCCGGCTCGGTGAAGTAGCTGACGATGCTGGCGGCGACCGTCGCACCGACGCCGAGGACCTCCTCGAATGCCTCCGGCTCGGCCACGGCCAGCCGGTTCAGCTCGGCCGCGGCGCGCGCAGTCCAGCCGCCCGGACCACCCATCGGCTCATCGTCGGCCGGCGGCAGGCGGGCTGCCAGCCAGCCGGCCAGGTCGATCGCCGTCTGCTCGCCGACCTGGGGGATGCCCAGCCCATTGATGATCCGGGCCAGCGGCCGGCGGCGGGCCTTGTCGATCGAGGCGACCAGGTTCTCGGCGCTCTTGCGGGCGAAGCGGTCGAGGCCCATCAACGTGTCGACGTCCAGCCGGAAGAAGTCGGCCCGGGAGTGCAGCAGTCCGCGCTGCAGGAGCTGCTCCACGACGGCCCAGCCGGCGCCCTCGATATCCATCCCACCCCGGCCCGCAAAGTGGCCGTATTCCTGGGCGACCCGGGCGGGACAGGCCAGGTTCGGACAGTAATGGCGGACCGCGCCTTCGTCGCGCACAACGGGAGTGGCGCAGACGGGGCAGGTCCGGGGCATCTCGAACTCGCGCTCGGCGCCCGTCCGTGCCTCGAGGACCGGCCCAACCACCTCGGGGATCACATCGCCGGCCTTCTGCAGGATCACGGTGTCGCCGATCCGGATGTCCTTGCGCCGGACCTCGTCGAGGTTGTGCAGGGTGGCGCGGGCGACGGTCGAGCCGGCCACCTTGACCGGCACCAGGTGGGCCACCGGGGTCAGCGTCCCGGTCCGGCCGACGTACGCCACGATGTCCTCGATGACCGTCCGAACCTGTTCGGGCGGGAACTTGTAGGCGATCGCCCAGCGGGGGGCCCGGGCGACCAGCCCGAGGCGCTCCTGCTGGTCCACCTGGTCGACCTTGACCACGACCCCGTCGGTCTCGTAGGGCAGGCCGTGGCGGCGCTCGCGCCATGACTCGACGAACTCGATCACGCCCTCGATGTCGAGCCCGGCGGCGCTCTCGGGATTGACCGGCAGCCCGAGGGCCGCCAGGCGCTCCAGGGCAGCCGACTGGCTGGCCGCCGGAGGCTCCTCGATCAGCTGGTAGAACCAGGCCGACAGGCGCCGGCCGGCCGTGATCCTGGGATCCTGCTGGCGGAGGGATCCCGCGCCGCTGTTGCGGGGATTGGCGTACAGGGCCAGGCCGGCCTCTTCCCGTTCAGCGTTGATCCGGGCGAACTCGGCCCGGGGCATGTACACCTCGCCTCGAGCCTCGATCGTGACCGGCTCGTTGAGCCGGTCGGGGATCGCCCGGATCGTGCGCAGGTTGGCCGTGACGTCCTCGCCGGTCGTGCCATCGCCGCGGGTCGCCCCGAGCCTGAACCGGCCGCGCTCGAAGCGCAGGCTGACGGCCAGGCCGTCGATCTTGAGCTCCGCGCCGTAGCGCAGCTCGGGCAGTGGCTCGGGCGCGGCGCCCAGGCCAAGCCCGCGCCGGACGCGGCCGTCGAAGGCCCGCAGCTCGTCGGCCGAGAAGGCATTGCCGAGCGACAGCATCGGCCGCTGGTGGCGAACCTCGGCGAAGCTCGAGGAGATCTTCGCGCCCACCCGGACGGTGGGTGAATCGGGCGTGCGCAGGTCCGGAAACGCGGCCTCGAGCGCGACGAGCTCGCGGAAATGGGCGTCGTAGTCGGCGTCGGACAGCTCCGGCGCGTCGTCCAGGTAGTACAGCCGGTTGGCCCGTTCGACCTCGGCCGCGAGCTCGCCGTGGCGCGCGGCCGCGGCGTCCGGTCCGAGACCGAGGGCGGCCCCGACCAGGGCCGGATCGACCGGCAAGACGCTCACGGGGTCAGCCGATCAGCTCGAGGTTGGCCAGGCTGGCCAGCATCGTCTTGCGCCCGATCGCGCTGTCCCGGAAGGCGACCGTGACCTCCTCGTCGTCGCGGGTGAGCCGGGCCGACACGACGATGCCGTCGCCAAAGCGGAGGTGGCGGACCCGGTCGCCGTCGCGGTAGCGGCGCTCGCCGGGAATGATCGGGCGGGGCGGGATCGCGGCCCGGGTTTCCTCGATCCGGCGGACCGGCAGCTCGTCGGGCGAGTCGGAATCGCGCTCCACGTCGGCTGGCTCGTCCCAGGCCGAGACCCGCCTGGCCGCGTCGCCTCTGCCCTGCCCCTGCTGGAGCTCACCCGAGCGCGCCCCGGCGGCGTACGACGAACGCCGGGCGGCCAGGTCACGGGTCGGGGTAAACGGGGTGCCGGCGGCCGGTGCACCCGGCCGGCCGCTGCCCTGCCGGTAGGCCGCGCCGCCGGCCCGGATGGGCGTCCCGAAGCGGGCCGACCGCCGCGCGCCGAAGACCAGGTCGAGGTCGAGCGGGCCTTCAGCATGCTGGTCGTCGGCGTGCAGGCGCGGACCTTCCATCAGCTCGGCCGGGATCTCGAGCAGGAAGCGCGACGGGACCGAGGCACCACTCATGCCCCAGGTGACCCGATGCCACGCGTGGGACAGGTACAGGCGGCGCTTCGCCCGGGTGATCCCGACGTAGGCCAGGCGGCGCTCCTCTTCCAGCTGGCGCTCGTCGTCGAGGGCCCGGCTGTGGGGGAACGTACCCTCCTCCAGGCCGGCGATGAACACGACGGGAAACTCGAGGCCCTTGGCCGCGTGGAGGGTGATCATCGTGACCGCGTCGGCGTCGCCGGCGTAGGCATCCTGGTCGGCTACCAGGGCCGTCTCCTCGAGCAGCCGGTCGAGGGCGTCGTCCGGGGCCAGGTCGTCGTAGCGGGTCGTGACCGAGCGCAGCTCGAGCAGATTGTTCCAGCGGTCTTCGCCCTCTTCGGAGCCGTCGGCCAGCATCGCCCGGTAGCCCGATCGCTCCAGGACGTCATCGAGCAGCTCGGGCAAGGGCAGCACCCCGATCCGGCCGCGCAGCGAGCGGACCACGGCCGCGAAGTCGGCCAGGGCCGCCCGGGCCCGGGGAACGACGCCCGGCAGGCGGCCGTCGACGGCCGCTTCGATCGCGGCCCAGAACGTGCCGATCGATTCCTGGCCCGACCCGGCCCGCAGGACCTCGACCGTCTTGTCGCCGATCGCCCGAGCGGGCACGTTGATGATCCGCTCGAAGGCGATCGCGTCCGTGTCGCTGCGCAGGACCCGCAGATAGGCCAGGGCGTCCTTGACCTCGCGGCGCTGGTAGAAGCGCGTCCCGCCGATCAGCTGGTAGCGGATCCCGTAGCGCAGGAAGGCTTCCTCGATCGCCCGGCTCTGGGCGTTCGTGCGATACATCACGGCAACGTCCCGGGGGCTGGACCGGCCCTCTTCGTCGTCCGCCTTGCGGGTCAGGAGCGAGCCGCTGCCGCCGATCAGGCCCTCGACCTGACGGGCGATCCACTCGGCTTCCTCCTCCTGGTTGTAGGCCTCGAAGCGCTGGATCGGGCGGCCGCCGGCCTGCTCGGTCCACAGCTTCTTGTCCTTGCGCGCGGTGTTCCGGCTGACCACCGCGTGGGCGGCATCAAGGATCAGCTGGGTCGAGCGATAGTTCTGCTCGAGCTTGACCACCGTGGCATTGGGCTGGTCGCGCTCGAAGTCGAGGATGTTGCGCAGGTCGGCCCCACGCCACGAGTAGATCGACTGGTCGTCGTCGCCGACCACGCACAGGTTGTGGTGGCGGGCGGCCAGGGCCCGGATCCACAGGTACTGCGCCCGGTTGGTGTCCTGGTACTCGTCGACGTGGAGATAGCGCCAGCGCTCCTGGTAACGGGTCAGGACCGCCGGCGCCTCCTCGAACAGGCGCACGGCGTCGAGCAGGATGTCATCGAAATCGAGGGCGCCCAGCGCCGTTAGGCGGGCCTGGTAGATCCGGGCGAGGTGGGCGATCTGGCGCTCGTGGTGGTTCAGCGCACCGTCGGCCAGGGCGGCGCTGTCGAGCATCTCGTTCTTGGCCCGGCTGATCGCGCCGAGCACCGCCGCCGGCCGGAACTCGCCGGTGGCCGGCAGGTCCTCCTCCTTGAGGATCTGCTTCATCAGGGTCTGCTGGTCGTCGCTGTCGTAGATCACGAAGCGCCGGTCGAGCCCGATGGCCGCTCCGTCGCGGCGGAGCGCCCGGGCGCAGACCGCGTGGAAGGTCCCGCATTCGACCTCGCGGCCGGCCTCGCCGACCAGGGCCACGATCCGCTCGCGCAGCTCGCCGGCCGCCCGGTTGGTGAAGGTCACGGCCAGGATCTGCCAGGGACGCACGCCCAGGACGCCGATGAGATAGGCCACCCGGTGGGCCAGGACGCGGGTCTTGCCGCTGCCGGCGCCGGCCAGGATCAGGAGCGGACCCTCGGTTGTGGTGACCGCCCGGGCCTGCTCCGGGTTGAGGCGGGCCACGATCCGCTCGGCCAAAGCCGCTGCCTCGGCCGCCGCTTCGGCCAGATCGAGTTTGATCCGGGGAGCCGGTCGCCGGTTGCCCTCCGGATCGTCGGGCGGCGGCGGTTCGTCGTCGAACATGCCGGGCCCGCCATCCTGGCCGTCTTCGGCCTGCCCGGCTGCCTTCGCAGCGGCCGACTTCGAGCGCCGCTTGCGGGGAGCCCGTGGGTCGGCCCCGGACGCAGCGTCGGACGCGTCCAGGCCATCGGTTTCTACGGCCTCGAAGCCCAGTCCGTCGGGGAACGGGACATCGTCATCGGGCGGCTCGGGAGGGAGCCGATCAGTCAGGGAAGCCACCCTCACATTGTAGGGCGGGCCCCTCCACCGCTCGTGGGCTGGCTATTCTCTGCCGATGCACGAGGATGATCGGGCGCGTCTCCAGGCGGCCATCACCGAGGCCTGGGATCGGGGCGCCGCCGACTACGACCGGCTGCCCCGCCACGGCGTCCTCCATGACGACGAGCGAACGGCCTGGCGCCGGCTGGTGGCGGCGATCCTGGGCGACGCGACCCACTCGGAGATGCCCTGTCTCGATGTCCTCGATGTCGGGACCGGGACCGGGACGCTGGCCCTGACGGCCGCCGAGCTGGGCCACGACGTGATCGGGGTCGACCTGTCGGAGCGGATGATCCTGGCCGCCCGGCGGCGGAGCATCGAGACCGGCCTCGCCGTGGATTGGCGGATCGGCGATGCCCAGGACCCACCGGTGCCCGAGATGAGCGTCGACGCGGTCGTGAGTCGCCACCTGGCCTGGACCCTGGCCGATCCCGTGGCGGCGGCGCGAGCCTGGCGCCGGCGGCTGCGTCCGGGCGGGCTGGTGGCGGTCATCGACGGCATCTATCCGGGCGAGCCGGCTGCCCAGCGCCTGCTCAGCGCCTGGGCGGCCCGGTTTCTGGCCGCCCGGTCGCACGAAGGGCGGGACGAGCACGACTATCCGGCCGAGGTCGAAGCACGCCTGCCCCTGCTCCACCAGACCAGCACGGACGCGATCGTGGCCGTCCTGCGCCAGGCCGGCTTCGAGCGGATCAAGGTCCGCCGGCTGGGCGAGATCGATCGGGTCGAACGGGCCCACCAGGGGCTGGTCGAGCGCACCGCCGATCGCTGGCAACGCTACCTGGCGGTCGGCCGGGCGCCACGCCACGCGCCCTAGCTGTGTGTCCTCGGCGCCGGCTGTGACTCCCAAGCGCCGGCCGTGAGTCCCAAGCGCCGGCCGTGAGTCCTAGGCGCCGGGGCTGGCCTCGACCACCTGGTCGGACGGGGGCGGGCTGATCGTCACCGGCTCGTCGAACTTCGAGAGGGTCAGGGCCAGGGTGAAGGTCCCGCTCGTGCCGGCATCGATGACGACCATGGCCTGGACCGGCCGGAAGGTGTCCCGCTCGATATCGAGCTGGATCGAGACGTTGGCGGTCGCGGCACTGGGCAGGGGCAGGCCCAGGGGATCGGTCCCGCCCGAGCTGAGCGGCGCCTCGATCGAGACGGAGTAGCAGGTCTTCGAGCCGCAGGGCACATCGGCGCCTTTGGTCGGCGGGTTGGGCAGGCTGTCGAGGGCGGCCGTCAGCTGGCCGACCAGGTCCAGGCTCGGCGCGGGGCCGATGCTGGCGGCCGGACGGGCGCTGCTTCCCGGCGCCAGGCTCGAGCCAGAGGCGCTCGTATCGGCCTGCGAAGTGTGCGTCCAGGTCGAACCATCCAGGCTGTTCCGGCTATAGGTGTCAGGGCCGATCTGGATGTAATCGACGGTCAGGGCAAACAGGGCCGGGACCTTGATCGAGAGGGTGGCCCGCTGGTTGGGCACATCAGCGTCAGCGGCCAGCGAGGTCCCCTTGAGGTCGATCGCCGACGTCGTGCCGCTGCCGGTCAAGTCGGCATTCAGCGTGCCGGTCAGCTGGCCGTCGAGGTGGAACGTCCGGGCATCGTTGAGCGCGCTCAGGCTGCGGGCCACGATCTGGTCCGGGTCGCTGACCAGGGGCCCGGTAAACGCCGAGTTGGCCGAGCTGCCGCCACAGGCGGCCAGCACGAGGGTGGCGACGATGGCGAACGCGGCCGGCCTGTGCCAGGGCCTCAAGAGGCCACGAGATGATCGGAACATCGGTTGATCCTAGCCCGATCCTCGATCCAGCGGTTCGCGACACTCGGCCGGCCGGCCCGTTCGCCTCAGGCGAACAAAGGGCGGGCGTCGACGACCGGAGGCACTCGGGACGGCCGATCGTGCCGAAATCTTCGCCAGGCGCGAACGGTTCGACCGAAGGACTGTGGGCCGATCGGGTCCGACGAGTTCCCTCGGCCGTTGTGTTCGCCGGAGGCGAACGGCAGCCGCCCCGTGCGCCGTTATCTCTCCAGGAGATCAAACGTGGGGTATCGACGGTTCCCACTGCCGCCGGCGACCCAGGAACTACCGATTCCATCGCCGGGGGAGATCGAATAGCCGCAGTCGAGCCGGACTACCGGCCGCAAACCCCGAGATTCCGCCTCTTCGATCTCCTGCGGAGATATCCCGGGCCGAGGCCGAGAAAGAAGAGAGCTGGGCCTCGCGAGGAGGACCCAGCTCTCACCGTCGAGCTGATCGGAACGTGGGTTGATCGTGGCCGGATCGGCCATCGGCGGCCCGGTTGGGAACCAAACGGCCAGCCGACGCCCCATAGGGAGTAGAGCAGCACCCCTGCCTGCTCCGCGAGGTTCGAGCGAGGCTCCGATGAAGTTCCAGAGGTTCGAGACTGGTGTCGGTCTTCCGCCCATCGATCCTCCGGCTGGGACCGCGGACGCGACGTTCGGCCAGGAGTCGTCGATCGAGGAGCTGCCCAGCGCCGCTCGCCTCGCGTCATCCCGGCACAGCGATCGGTGGCTGGGAATCACGATCGCGATCTGCTCCGCGGTGGTCTGCCTCGGTTTCGTCAGTCACGCGGCCGCGCCGGTGCCCGTCCCGGCATCGGGCAGTGCCTTCGCGACTCCTGCGATGCCCTCCTCGTCGGCTCCGGCCGAGCCCACGCCATCTCCGACGCCGACGCTCAGCGGCCCGAGGGTGGATCGCTCGGCCGGAACTGACGGGGAGGGCACGCCGCCGGTCTGGCAGGCGCGGGTCGTCGCAGATGACCAGGCCCGGAAGGCACTCCTGGTCGACGGCGATTCCCCGACCGCGATCCGGAGCCTGGTCATCCGGCTCCTGACCCCTGCCGGACACCTCGTCGCGACGTACCTCGCGCCGGTCGTGATGGAGGACGAGAGGCCCGGATCGGATGGCGAGGCCCGCACCCAGCTGGGTTCGTTCCAGCGTCTGATCGCCTTGCCGAACCAGCCCTGGACCCGTCGATTCATCGTCGAGCTGACCTGGCACGACGCTGCCAATGGCACGTCTGGCTCGATCCGGCAGCCCGTTCCGGAGGCAATCAGCCCCAACGGGTGATTTGGGAACCCTTTTGATCCGCCCGGTCCCATACCTTGTGAGACTGGGCGATGATCCGCCCAGCGGGGAGGCTCGATGCCGAGGGATCTGATCATCCGGGCGATGGGCGGAGATCACGATGCATTCAGTCAGCTCGCCGCCGCCTCGATCGGCCGGCTCTTTGCCGTGGCTCGATTGATCCTGCGCGAGTCGGAGCTGGCCGAGGACGCGGTGCAGGAGGCATTTGTCGCGGCCTGGCGCGACCTGCCCACGTTGCGCGACCCGGACCGCTTCGAGGCGTGGCTCCATCGGCTCCTCGTGCGCTCGTGCTATCGCGAGGCCCGCCGGTCGCGCCGGATCGGTAGGATCGAGGTCCAGGTCACCCCGATCGACCTGGGCCGGCCCGACGAGAGTCGCCTGATCGCCGATCGAGACCAGCTTGAACGCGGTTTCCGGCGCCTCGATCCGGAGCAGCGGGCGATCTTGGTCCTCCATTTCTTCTCGGGTCACACCCTGGTCGAGATCGCCGAGGTCCTGGCAATCCCGATCGGCACGGTCAAATCCAGGCTCCATCGGGCGATCCAGATTATGCGCGCCGACCTCGATGCCGAGGCTCGCTCGACTGCACCCAGCCAAGGGCGATTGGCATGATCCACGACGACGGTTTCGAGCGCGAGCTCAGTGACTGGTTCGCTGCGGACGCGCCTGCCGACGCGCCGGCCGGCCTGCTCCAGGCCGTTGTCGCGCGGACCTCGACGATGCCGCGTCGGCGCGCGTGGGGCGTCGGCTGGCTCCGGCTACCGGAGTGGGACGTGCCCTCGGGCCGAACGCGATCCACCCGTCAGACGGCGTGGGTCGTGCTGGTGGTCGCCCTCATCATCATCCTGAGCATCGGCCTGCTGGCGGTTGGATCGAGCCACCAGCTTCTGGAGGTCGGGCCGGCTCGGAACGGGCTCATCGCCTATGACAACGCCGGTGACATCTTCCTGGTCGACCCTGATGGGCAGGGCCACCTGCGCAATCTGACCTCGAGCTCGGCCCTCGAGCGCAGCCCAAGCTTCTCGCCCGATGGCACGAAGCTCGCGTACTGGTCCGAGCAAAGGAACGGCTCGCCGGTCTCCTTGTGGGTCATGAATGCCGATGGTTCAGCCAAGCACGACGTCACGGGCAGCGCCGACTTCCTGAGCAGCGAGGACACTCAGGTGGTCTGGTCGCCCGATTCGCGCTCCCTCGCGTTCGACGCGGGCGACATCTATTCGAGTAGCACCCTGTACGTCGTGGACGCAGACGGGGCCGATCTCCATAAAGTGGGCTCAGGGACCCTGTCGCGATCCGATCCTGCGTGGTCGCCCGACGGCCGCCTGATCGCATTCCGTGGCCACACGATCGGCCTGCTGCCGGACGCCTATCCCGTGGACGCGGCGATCGGGGTATACGTCATCGCACCGGACGGGACCGGCCAGCGCAGGATCAGCACCTCCGTGCGTGCGGGCGGGGCACCGAATTACACGGGGTTCGGCGGTCCACCCGTCAGTGCGTCGCCATCGTGGTCGCCCGACGGCCAGTCGCTCGTCTACGCGACCGGTGCGGCGGGACATCACACCCTGGCGGTCGGCCACCTCGATGGATCGACGGAGCGAGTGATCCCTCTGCCGCCCGGCGATCACCTTCTGCCCCTTTTCTCACCGGACGGATCCCGAATCGCCTTCGTCGACCCCACCCCCGGCGACGACGGGGCCGGCGAGAACGGCATGGCAATCCCCTGGGTGATCGGGTCGGACGGAACGGGCCTCGTGGCGCTGAACGGTGGCACGCCCACGGCTTTCACGACGCTGCTGTGGTCGCCCGACGGTCGGACAGTCGCTGGCTACGAGTTGCCCAGTGGGCATGCCGTGCTCCTGCCTGTCGGATCGGCCAGTGGCGGACCCGTGACCGCGAACGGCCCTGTCTCGATCAACACTGACAGCCAGGGCCTGTTGACCTGGCAGCGCCTCGCGCCGTGAGCCAACCGCTGCGGACGGGAACCGAAAGATCCGGGCCATCCCCGAAGGGATGAACCCGGCTATCGGCAGGTATTCCTGGGGTGATGCGACCCCTTCGCTACTCCATCAACGTCACGTTGGACGGGTGCTGCGATCATCGCGCCGTAATCGCGGACGAAGAGTTGCACCGTCACGCGGCCGAGAACCTCGCCCAGGCCGATGCCCTCGTCTTTGGCCGAGTGACCTACGAAATGATGGAAGCAGCGTGGCGGCCGTCGGCGCCGGCGGGGGCGATGCCTGACTGGATGGAACCGTGGATGGAACCCTTCGCCCGGACGATCGATGCGGCCAAGAAGTACGTCGTGTCGAGCACCCTGGAACGGGTCGATTGGAACGCTGAGCTCGTGCGCGGCGATCTGGGCCCGGCCGTTGAGCAGCTCAAGCAGGAGTCCGGCAACGGACTGCTCGTGGGAGGCGTGAAGCTTCCCCAGGCGTTGGCGGAGCTGGGCTTGATCGATGAGTACGAGTTCGTGGTGCAACCCCGGCTCGTGGGCCACGGGCCGACATTGTTCGCGGGCCTCTCGAAGCCGATCGACTTGAAGCTCGTGAGCCGGCTGGAGCTCGCCTCGGGGGCCGTGGCTATGGGGTATCAGCCGAGAAGATAACCATCGGGCGATGTCCCGCTCGGCCCAGACTCCATTCGCCCTTATCTCCCAGAAGATCAAAACTGGGGTGTCGACCGTTCCCTCAGCCGTCTGAGACCCCGCTATCACCGTTTTGATCTCCTGCTGAGATGGAATGATCGAAACCGAGCCGAACTACCGGCGATGAGCCCAGCGATTCCGCCTGGTTGATCTCCTGCGGAGATACCAGGCGTCGAAGCCGAGAAATGAGAAAGCCGGGCCTCGCGAGGAGGACCCGGCTCTCACCGTTTCGATGTTCTGACTGGCCGGCGATCGCCGGCCGAGGTGAGCCGGACTAGAAGTCCATGTCTCCGCCGCCGCCGCCATGACCGTGGCCGCCGCCGCCGTTGGCGTCCTTCTTCTCGGGCAGGTCGGTGACCAACGTCTCCGTGGTCAGGACCATGGCCGCGATCGAGGCCGCGTTCTGGAGTGCGGACCGGGTGACCTTGGCCGCGTCGACGATGCCTCGGGCGAACATGTCGCCGTACTCACCCTTGAGCGCGTCAAAGCCGTGGCCCTTCTTGGCGTTGCGGACCGCCTCGACGACGACCTCGCCCCGAGCACCGGCGTTGTCGGCGATCTGGCGGGCCGGAGCCTCGAGTGCCTTGCGCACGATCTCGACGCCGATCTGCTCGTCGCCCTGGAGCTTGATCTTGTCCAGTGCGGGGATGGCCTGCAGGAGGGTGGTCCCACCGCCGGCGACGAGGCCTTCCTCAACGGCCGCGCGGGTCGTCGAGAGGGCATCCTCGATGCGGTGCTTCTTCTCCTTGAGCTCGACCTCGGTGGCCGCGCCGACCTTGATCACGGCCACGCCGCCGGACAGCTTGGCAAGGCGCTCCTGGAGCTTCTCCTTGTCGTAGTCCGATGTCGTGTCCTCGATCTGGGCCTTGATCTGGCTCATCCGGGCCTTGATCTGGTCAGGCGTGCCCGAGCCATCGACGATCGTCGTGTCGTCCTTGGTCGCGACGACGCGCCGGGCCGAGCCGAGGTCCTCGAGGGTGACCGAGTCGAGCTTCCGCCCGATCTCCTCGCTGATCACGGTGCCACCGGTCAGGATGGCGATGTCGCGGAGCATCTCCTTGCGGCGATCTCCGAAGCCGGGCGCCTTGACCGCCAGGACCGAGACGGTCCCGCGGAGCTTGTTGACGACCAGGGTGGCGAGCGCCTCACCGTCGATGTCCTCGGCGATGATCACGATCGGCCGGCCGATCTGGACCGCCTTCTCCAGCGCCGGGAGCATGTCCGGGACGCTCGAGATCTTGCGATCGGTGATCAGGATCCGGGGAT
This sequence comes from Candidatus Limnocylindrales bacterium, assembly GCA_038239115.1. GTDB lineage: Bacteria > Chloroflexota > Limnocylindria > Limnocylindrales > CSP1-4 > Palsa-1033. Next base: position 36,745 of record JBBSFD010000027.1, read on the forward strand.
CCTCCAGGACGGTCTCCATCCGGTCGGGATTGGTCACGAAGTAGGCCGAGAGGTAGCCTCGGTCGAACTGCATGCCCTCGGTGTATTCCTTCTCGAGGCCGAGCGACTGCCCTTCCTCGACGGTGATGACACCATCCTTGCCGACCTTGTCCATGACCTCGGCGATGATCTCGCCGACCTCAGGATCGGCCGCACTGATCCCGGCCACGGCCGCGATCTGCTCGCGGTTGGCAACCGGCCGCGACTGCTTCTTGATCTCTTCCACGATGGCCGCAACGGCCGCCTCGATGCCGCGCTTGACGACCATCGGGTTGGCCCCGGCGCTGACGACCCGGAGGCCCTCGGCGACCATGGCCTGGCCCAGGACGACCGCGGTGGTGGTGCCGTCTCCGGCAACATCGTCGGTCTTGGTCGCGACTTCCTTGAGCAGCTGGGCGCCCATGTTTTCGAACGGGTCGTCGAGCTCGATGTCGCGAGCGATCGTGACGCCGTCGTTGGTGATCGTCGGGGAGCCGAACTTCTTGTCCAGGACCACGTTGCGGCCCTTGGGCCCGATCGTGACCTTGACCGCGTCGGCCAGGTGATCGATGCCCCGCTTCAGCGAGCGACGAGCGGTCTCGTCGAAGATGATCTGCTTAGCCAATTGAATCTTCCTCCGGAGTGTCGGTGGGTGTCAGGTCGCGCGGTCGCCTACTCGACGATCGCGAGGATGTCCTTCTGGCTGACGATCAGCAGGTCGTCGCCTTCGATCTTGAACTCGGTCCCGGCGTACTTCGCGTACAGGACCTTGTCGCCGACCTTGACGTCCATCGGCTCGCGCTTGCCGTTGTCGTCGATCTTGCCTGGGCCGGCCGACAGGATGACGCCCTCCTGGGGCTTCTCCTTGGCGGTGTCCGGCAGGACGATTCCGCTCTTGGTCATGTCTTCGCGCGCGGTCGGCTTGATCACGACGCGGTCGCCCAATGGGCGCAGCTTCTTCTCTGCAGCCTTGTTGTCAGTGGCCTTCGCCAAGGTGCGAGCCCTCCTCTGCCGGCGACGTGTGCCGACGTGGTTGGTTAAGGACGAGGCGAGCGACGTCGCGTGGCCACGTCCGGAAGTCCCAGAGTTGAGTGCTGGCGGGAACCCGGTTCGACTGCCTCCACGGCCCTCGCCCCTCCTCGGGGCGGCCGAGCGAACCGACCGGATCCACTGCTTTAGCAGTCTCGATGTGAGAGTGCCAATACAGTACCGCTCCGCTCAGGCGCGTGTCAACCGGGTCGTGGCGGGGCGCGGCTCGGGGGCGACATGGCCCTAGGCGCTCCCGGAGCGTTGAGCCGCGTTTGAGCGTTCGAGCCGACCTTGAGGCTTTTGATTCCGCGTGCATGGGCACTGCCAGCGCAGGACAAGCCGCAAGGCCTCCTCCCAGGGTTCTGAGACTGGATCGTCGCCGCCTTGAGCGTCGACCCGAAGCCGCCCGAGGACGGATCCGCTCCCCAGCCGGCCTCGAGCTGGCCCTAAGCCTTCCTCGTACGCTCACCGTGACCATGCATGCGGAATCGGTTTGGCTAAGGCCCGCCGGCGCTCGGTGCATGGGCATTCCTTGGGCAGGACGACGGCCAATGGGTCGAGCAATCGCCCGGCAGGCCGATACCTCCAGTCCCTTGTGCTCGTCCCACGCTCAGACGCTGGCCGGGTTCCAGCGGTCAGCCCTCACCCGGCTGCTTGAGGGCATCGATCCCCTTGGAACGCTCATGCAGCGAGCACGTCGGGGCCTAAGGGCGCTCGGCTCGCGGGCGCCCTTAGCCGGTCGGCGCTCTCCGTCCGTCCGCCCGGGGGCCTTGGTCAGGCCAACAGGTAGCTGATCGTCGTCTCGAGGAGGGCTGGGTCGTCGGTCGTGTCGCCGTAGGTCTCCCAGGATGCCGAGCCGATCGTCCGACCGTGTGCGGCGCACCAGGCGTGGATCGCCTCGTGCGCGGCACCGAGCTGCTCGTACGGGCCCAGATGCACGGTGCGGGCCACGAGCCCAGAGGGAGTCTCGACGCAGCGGACCTCGCCCACCGCCTCGAACGCCTCGAAGACCTGGACGCCAAAATCCACGGCCATCGGCTCGCTCCGACGCTCCGGGTGGTGGTAGAGGAACAGGTTGTGCCCCCGGGGCAGGTCCGAAGTCGCACGGAGGAATGCCCAGACCTGGCCGAGGGCGGGCCGCCAGGAACGGCCAACGTCGCCCACCCGCACGGTCAGGCGGACGGCCGCAAGGAGCTGCGGCCGCGCGCGCTCGACGACGACTTCGTATGTCACCGAACGGCCGGCAACGTCACGGTGCGATCGCATTGCGCTCGGGCGCCCAGCGCAGGGCGAGCCGGCGCGTGGCGAGCTCAGGCTCGATATCGGCGACCACGACCCCAACAACCCCGTAGGCGAGGCTGGCCAGGAGCCGGCCGTCGGGCGCGATCACGCCGGTGATCGAACCCTGATCGGAGCCCGCCACGTTCGCGGCGGCGACGTACACCGTGTTCTCGAGCGCCCGGAGCATGATCGCCTTCTCGTTGTATGGGTTGGCCGGGTCGCACCAGGCGCTTGGCAGCGACCCGTCGTCGGTCGTGACGAAATGCGGTACGAAGATCAGCTCGGCGCCCGCGAGCGCCAGTGACCGGCTGATCTCCGGATAGCGGAACGCCTCGTGGCAGATGGCGATGCCGAAGGTCAGGCCCGCGGCCCTGAAGATATGGCGGCCCGCACCTGGGACATAGTCCTGCCCTTCACTTGGATCGATCTGCGTCTTCGCCTGCTCGCCGAGGAGCGTTCCGTCCGCATCCAGGACGATGGAGACGATCTGCCGGCCGGCCTCGGTCAGGCGCTCGGTGCCCACGATCGTGACAACCCGGGCCCGCCTGGCGGCGTCCGCCACCTCGGCCAGGGCACCATCGAGCTCGTCCTGAGGAACGGCGGGAACAAGCTGAGCCTGGACGCGATGCCCGGGCAAGCCCGACTCCGGCAGGCACACGATCGCCGCACCCAGGCGCCCGGCCTCCTCGACCGCGGCAATGGCAGCCGGCACGGCCTGCGCCAGGCTGGCTGTCAGCGGCGTCGACGCCGCGGCGATCCGGACCACCAGTCACGCCCGCCCAAGGACGAGGTCGTAGGCCGCAACGAGTCCCTCGCCCAGGTCATCGGGCGGTTCGCCCCGCTGCTCCGCCAGCCACGCGGCGGTCACCCGCACCCACTCCGGCTCGTTGCGCTTGCGCGGCGCTCCGGGCGGCGACAGGAAGGGCGCATCCGTCTCGACCAGCAGCCGGTCCCGCGGAACGAGCCGGGCAACGGCGGCGCTGGCCTCCTCACCTGGCCGGAAGACGAGACCGGAGAAGCTCACGGCGAGACCCATCTCGATGACCGTCCGGCCGTAGTCGAGCGGGCCGGAATAGGAATGGATGATCGCCGGCGGCCGGTCGCCGAACGCCACCCGGGCCGGCGTACCGTCGAAGCCGAGGGCCCGAAGCTCGGCAACCAGCGCGTCCTGGGCGTCGCGCTCGCCCGGCTTCGAGCGGCAATGGAGGATCGCCGGCTTGCCCGTGGCCAGGGCCAGCGCCAGGTTGCGCCGGAGGTTGGCGAGCTGGTCCGGGAAGGGCGAGTAGCCCCGGTCGGTATCGAGGCCGGTCTCCCCGATCGCCCGCACCCTGGGATCGTCCGCCAGCGCGACGATCCCGGCCCACGCGGAATCGTCGACCAGGGCAGCATCGTGGGGATGGACCCCCACGGCCGCATCGAGCCAGGGGTAGCGGCCGACGATCTCCAGCGCGTCGGCACTCGATTGCGGATCCCAGCCCGGGACGAGGATGCGTTCGACGCCGGCCAGTAGGGCGCCGCCGAGAACGAGCTCGACGTCGGCCACGAACCGGTCCGCCTGGACGTGGCCGTGGGAGTCGACCAGGCGCATCAGCGTCCGGCTGGGACCGCTTCTGCCTCGCCCTCGAGGCGCGGGAACAGCGGTACCGGTTCGGACAGGCGACCCGATTCGCCCGAATGGCAGCCCCAGGCGAGCTCACCCAGGAGCGGCGGTCCGCCGTTGCCGTCGCTGGCGTAGGGATAGGCGTAGCCGAGCTGGTCGAAGATCCGGGGAGCCGTGGCCGGCAGGAACGGCGCGCCGGCCAGGGCCAGCAGCCGGCAGGCCTCGACGAGGTCGCCCAGGACCGCGTGCAGGCGCAGCGTGGCGGCCTCACCATCCGGTCCGCCCAGCTTGATCGCCTTGGCCAGGTCCCATGGCCGTTCCGCGTCGACCAGCTGGTTGGCCGCCGTGACGAAGCCCCACAGGCTGCCCAGGGCCGAGTGCAGCAGGCAACCCTCGAGCTGGGCCTGGTAGGACGGCAGGGTGCGCTCCCAGGCCGTTCTAAGCGCGCCACTGTCGGAGGGCGCCGGACGCTCCCCATCCAGGTAGCGGTTGACCATCGACACGGTCCGGTTGACCAGGTTGCCGAAGTCGTTGGCCAGGTCCGCGTTGTAGCGCCGGATGAAGGAGTCCCAGCTGACCTCGGTGTCCCGGTCGAAGGCCACCTCGGCCAGGGTCACGTAGCGGGCTCCGTCCGAGCCGAGCGCCGCGACGACGTCGTTGGGATCGAAGAAGTTGCCCCGGCTCTTGCTCATCCGCTCGCCGCCCTTGACCAGCAGCCAGCCATGCACCCAGACATGGCGCGGCGCGGCCAGGCCGGCGCTCCAGAGCATCGCCGGCCAGTAGATCGTGTGAAATCGGGCGATGTCCTTGCCGATCACATGCAGGTCGGCCGGCCACCACTTGGCATAGCCCGCCGGATCGTCGGGAAAGCCGGCCCCGGTCAGGTAGTTGATCAGGGCGTCGTACCAGACGTAGATCGTGCCCGCCTCCGGATCCCAGCGGCCATCCTCCATGAGCGAGGACTCGCCGTTCTCGGCGATCGGGAACGGGACACCCCAGCCGGCGCCGGCCCGGCTGATCGAGAAGTCCTCGAGGCCGCCCCGGATGAAGCCGAGCATCTCGTTGCGTCGGTAGTCGGGCTGGACGAAGTCGGGGTGTTCGGCGAAATGACGCTCGATCCGCTCCTGGTAGGCCGACAGGCGGAAGAACCAGTTGCGCTCGGTCAGCCACTGGAGGGGCACGTCGGGGTGGTTGGGGCAGATCGTGCCGCGAGCCGTCTCGAGCACCTCCGAGGCGGTGCGGAAGCCCTCGTTCGGGCAGTACCAGCCCTCGTATGTGCCCTGGTAGATGTCGCCGTTGGCATAGGCCCGCCGGACCATCTCCTGGGCCGATCGGTAGTGGTCCGGATCAGTCGTCCGGATGAACCGGTCGGGGCTGATCGCCAGCAGGTCCTCCGACGCCCGGAACAGCTCGACGTTCTGGTCGACGAAGGCGCGCGGGGTCAGGCCTTCCTCGGCCGAGCGCTGGGCGATGTTCACCGAGTGCTCGTCGGTGCCGGTCTGAAAGCGCGTCTCATCGCCCAGCATCCGGTGCCAGCGCGCGATCGCGTCGGCCCCGATCACCTCGTAGAGGGTATGGAGCCCGGGCTGGTTGTTGGCGTACGCGATCGCCGTCGTGATGTAGAAGCGGGACCTGTCGTCGACCATCGAGGCAGAGTAGCGCATGAGAGCGTGGCGACTGGCGCGGTCGCCCGCGCCCCGGAATTCAGCCCGGCCCGGTCCCTCGCGTCTGGAGTGGCCGGTCAGATGTCCTTGGCGGCATCGGCGGCGGAGTCGACCCCGTGGTGGGCGGCTTCGCCCGCCGAGTCGGCGGCGTCGGCGAGCGTGGCGTCGACTTCCTCGGCCGGGCTCGAAGCTCCGTCGGAGCGGCGCAGGTCGGCGGCGATGCTGCGGCTCTTGTCGGCAACCTTGCCGCCGATTTCGGCCGTCACGTCGGCGACCCTGTGGGCGACCGGACCGGCGGCATCGCCGGCCTTGGCCACCAGATCTGAGGCGATGGCCGCGGCGCCCTTGGCAGCCGGGGTGGCCATGGCCACGACCTGGCCAACCTTGTCGCCAACCTGGCTGGCCACAGCCGACACCTTGCCGCTCACATCGCGGCCGCTCGACTCGGCCGGGGCCTCGTCGTCGGCGGGTGATTCACTCGAGGATTCGGGGTTCGTGGATTCATTCATCGGGGAGCACCTCCAGCTGCGAATCATGCACCGGATCGCGTCGGCGCGAAAGCCACTCCAGCCGGGCGTCCATCAGCGGTGGTGCCAGACGACCGAGAACGTCGTGCCGTCCTTGCTCAGCGTGCCGGCCCGGGCCTTGACCAGGCCCGATCTTGACTCGAGGTCGAGCCTGACCCGGGTCCAGCGACCGTCGGCAATCGGCCCGGTCCGGCCGGCCAGGACCGCCATCGCCTGGCTGAACGAGATCGGCGAGAAACGCAGCAGGGCCGCGACCTGGCAGGCATCGGGACAGCCGACGGTGGGCGCCTCCACGATCCATTCGGCCGTCAGCCGGCGAGAATTTGGCGATCGCTCGAGCGTGTCGACAACCGCCCCGGTGGTCAGGTCCTCGATGACCAGGTGATAGGAGCGCCCGACGAACTCGATCGAGGCCTCGATCCGGTCGCCGGCCGACAGCTCCAGGTCAAGCTCGCGTTCGAATCGGTCGCGGGGCAGGATCTCGAACCAGGCGAACGTCCGGGCCCGGCCGCCGGCGCAGTCCGAGTTCGTGCCGATCTGCTCGAGCGTTGCCCGGCTCGGGCCTTGCTCGCCGTCGAAGCCGACCCAGATCGACAGCGAGGTGCTGCCCGACGTGGGGCAGGTCAGCTTGGGCAGGGTCCAGGTGCCCTCGATGCAGCTGAACGCCTTGCTCGAGCGAGCTACGTAGCCCGACCAGTTGGTCGTGGCCACGTGGAGGGCCGTCTGGCCGGCCGCGACCGGGTTGGTTGCCGCTGTTGCCGGACAGCCGGCCTGCACGCCGGCCGGGGCGACCGAGGGCGAGGCCGTCGGGAGCGCTGACGGAGATGGGGTCGGCGCGGCCGTGGGGCTGGGAGCTGGGCTGGCCAGCGGACTGACCAACGGACTTGGGCTGGGCGAGGGCACGGCCGTGGGTCCCGAGATCGGGCCGGCGCTGGCCGGCGCGGTCGGCGCCGGACCGGGCAGGCAGGCCGATACGCACAGCGACAGGGCGGCGAGCACGGACGCGACCCTGCCAACCCGGCCTCCCCACCGTCGGCCCCCGGCCCGGCTAGTGCCGGAAATGGCGCACACCCGTGAACATCATCGCGGCACCCGCGCCATCCGCCGCGGCCACCACCTCCGCGTCGCGGACTGAGCCGCCGGGCTGGACGAACGCCCCAACGCCGGCGGCGAGGCAGACCTCGACGCCGTCGGCAAACGGAAAGTAGGCGTCCGAGGCGCAGGCCGCACCGCGGGTCGAGCCGGGCCCGGCGATCGCCTCCGCCTTGGCTACGGCCTGGCGGGCGGCGTCCACCCGGCTGGTCTGGCCCGAGCCAAGCCCGATCAGGCGGCGTTCCCGGACGAGCACGATCGCGTTGCTGGTGGCCCCCCGGACGAGACGCCAGGCCAGGTCCAGGTCGTCGAGCTCGGCGGCCGTCGGCGCGCGCCGGGTGGCCTGGCTCCAGCCGGCCGGGTCATCGGCCAGGAGGTCCGGGCTGGTGACGAGGACGGCCCCGCCGGCCGTCCGGATCGAGCCCAGAGGATCGGCCGGAAGCGACCCAGCCGGCGCGGCCGGCGCGGCCGGCGCGCCCAGCTCCGGATCGACGACCAGGCGCAGGTTCGAACGGTGGGCCAGGACCTCGAGGGCGTCGGCGTCGAAGGCCGGCGCAACCACGAGCTCGACGAAGATCGTGCTGAGAGCCTCGGCCACGGTCCGATCGACCGTCCGGGTCAGGGCCACGACGCCTCCGAAGGCCGAGACGGGATCGCCCGAGAGGGCCGCCTGCCAGGCCTCCAGTAGGGTCGGTCGCTCAGCCGCGCCGCACGGGTTGGTGTGCTTGACGATCACGCAGGCGGGGCCGCGCAGGCTCCGGCCGAGGGCCGCCACGGCCGAGGCATCGAGGACATTGTTGTAGCTCAGGGCCTTGCCCTGGAGCGGTTCGAGGCCCGTCCCGAAGGGACCTGCGGCCAGGCTCGTCCCGGGCACCCGGTAGCGGGCGGCGGGCTGGTGTGGGTTCTCGCCGTAGCGCAGGGACTCGACCTTCTCCAGCCCGATCGTCAGCGTGTCCGGGTAGGGATCGGCGCTGCCGGGCAGCCCGGGCTCGTCGGGCAAGGCGATCCCGGCGGCCGCCATCCGGCCGGGCAATGTCGCCGCGATCCGGGCGTCGTACGCGGCCGTGTGACGGAAAGCCTCGACCGCCAGGGCGGCCCGCAGGCCATCGTCCAGGCCAGCCTCGCCGGTCAGGGCGGCGAGGACCCCCTCGTAGCGCTCCGGCGAGGTGACGACGGCGACCGAGGCGTGGTTCTTGGCGGCCGCCCGGATCAGCGCCGGACCACCGAAGTCGATCTCCTCGACCAGCTCGTCGAAGGCGATGCCCGGCCGCTCCGCCGCGGCGCCAAAGGGGTACAGGTTGGACACGACGAGCTCGAACGGGGCGATCCCGGCCGCCACGAGCTGGCGGCGATGGTCCGACCGGCGCCGATCCGCCAGGATCCCCGCGTGGATCCGGGGATGGAGCGTCTTGACCCGGCCGTCGAGCATCTCCGGGAAGCCCGTCAGCGCGGCCACGTCGGTGACCGGCAGCCCGGCCGCCCGCAGGGCCTCGGCCGTGCGACCGGTCGACACGAGCTCGAAGCCGAGTGCGACCAGGCCTCGGGCCAGGGTCGCCAGCCCACGCTTGTCGGAGACCGACAGGAGGGCCCGGCGGGGCGTCGGCAGGGCTCCCTCGGCCCGGGCCACGTCGATGGTCACCCGGCCGTGATGGACGGTCAGCGCATCGGCCAGCAGCAGCCCTACCGCCCGGGGCAGCAGCCGATGCTCGACCGCCTGGATCCGTGCCCGGAGGGCCGCGGCGTCATCGTCCGGCTCGATCCGGACCGCTTCCTGGAGCAGGATCGGTCCCCCGTCGAGGGTCGCGTCGACGAGGTGGACGGTCACTCCGCTGACCGCCGATCCGTGGGCGAGGGCCAGCCCGACCGCATCGGCGCCGGGGAAGGCCGGGGCCAGTGCCGGGTGGGTGTTGACGATCCGTTCGGGGAAGGCGGCCAGGACGGCCGGCCCCAGGATCCGCATGAAGCCGGCCAGGACCACGACATCAGGCCGGACGGCGGCCAGGGTCTCGGCCAGGACGGCGTCCCAGGCCGCCCGGCCGGCCCGGTCGGACAGGATCGGGCTGGGAATCAGGGCCGTCTCGAAGCCCTGCTCGACGGCCCACTCGATCGCCGGGCAGGCCTGGTCGGCGAAGACGAGCACGATCGAGCCGGCCAGCTCGCCCCGCGCCGCGGCCGCGGCCAGCGCCCGCAGGTTCGAGCCGGCGCCGGACGCCCCGACGGCAATCCGGCCGGTCATCCCGCGCGGTACGCCGGCGTGGCGGAGGCTGGATCGAGGCTGGCCTCGACGTAGCGGGGTGCACCGGGTTCGGGCACGCCGACCACGTCGCCCACGATCCAGGCCTCGACCGAGGACTCGGCCAGGAAGGCCAGGGCGGTGCCGGCTGCTTCGGGGGCGACGATCACGACCATGCCCAGGCCACCGTTGAAGGTGGCCCGCAGCTCGTCGTCCTCGAGCCCGCCCAGCGCCCCGAACAGGCGCATCACCGAGGGCATCGGCCAGCGCCCGGGATCGAGCCGGACGCCCAGGTCGACCGGCAGGGGCCGGGCGGCG
>JBBSFD010000028.1:0-42500 GCA_038239115.1 Candidatus Limnocylindrales bacterium
GGTGGTCGCGCCCGGCCGGATGGAGCTGATCGCGACGATCGCCTATCCGTTTCCGGCCACCGTGGTCGCCGAGCTCATCGGGCTGCCGGTCGAGGATGTCGACCAGTTCAAGCGCTGGTCGGACGACATCGTGGCCCTGCACGCCTCCGGCCGGCCCGATCCCCAGGCGGCCGACGTCGCCTGGGCGGCCTGGCAGGCGACCCGTGACTGGCTGGCGGGGCTGACCGCAGACCGACGGGCCCGGCCGCGCGACGACGTCCTGTCGATCCTGGTCAACGCCCGGATCGATGGCGACGCGCTCAGCGATGTCGAGATCCTGTCGACGTTGGTGACCCTGATGACCGCCGGCCACGTCACCACGACGGGCCTGATCGGCAACGGGGTGCTGGCCCTGCTCAGCCATCCCGACCAGCTCGCCCGCCTGAGGGAGGAGCCAGGCTTGAAGCCAGATTTGATCCGAACGGCGGTCGACGAGGTCCTGCGCTTCGAGTCGCCGTTTCCCCGGGCCTGGCGGCGGACGACTCGCGAGGTCGAGATCGCCGGCACCGTGATCCCGGCCGACGCGATCGTGTCGGCCTCGCTGGCCTCGGCCAATCGAGATCCCGAGCAATTCCCCGACGCGGACCGGTTCGATGTCGGCCGCCAGCCCAATCGCCACGTCGGGCTGGGCGGCGGCATCCACTTCTGCCTAGGCGCGCCGCTGGCCAAGCTGGAGGGCGAGATCGCCCTGGGCACGCTCGCCCGGCGGTTGCCGAAGCTAGCCCTCGATGGTGAACCAGCCTGGCAGCCGAGCATCACCCACCACGTCCTGCAGTCCCTGGACCTGCGCTGGTGAGCGAGTCGACCAGCGTGCGCGTCGCCCGGGCCGCGGACCTGGCGCCGGGCACGATGCTGCTCGTGCCGGTCGAAGGCGAGCCGGTCCTCCTGGTGAACCTCAGCGGGACGATCCACGCGATGCAGGGCGTCTGCTCGCACGAGGAATACGAGCTCGACCAGGGCTTCCTCTATGGCGATGCCCTCACCTGCACGTTGCACGGGTCGCGCTTCAGCCTGGTCACCGGCGAGGCGCTCGACCCGCCGGCCGAGCAGCCCCTCGTGCGCTACCCGGTCCGGGTCGAGGACGACGCGATCTGGATCGAGCTGCCGCCCCTGGCCGAGCGGGTCAACAGCGACCTTCGATGAAGCAAACCGTACGGGACCTCCTCGACGCGAAGGGCAAGCGCAAGCTGGTCCTGACCACGGCCTACGACACCTGGACGGCCCGGGCCGCCGAAGAGGCCGGCGTCGACATGGTCATCACCTCAGCCCGCAACTTCGAGCACCTGAAAGGCGTGCTGGAGCAGGTCCGGCTGGGCGCGCCGAACACGCTGATCGGGGCGGGGCTGCCCCTGGTCGAAGCCTACTCCAGCGAAACGGAGGCGCTCAGGCTGGCCGGCGAGCTGTGCCGCAACCTGGGTGCCGACATCCTCTATGCGTCAGGGATGATCGTCGAGCGCTTCGCGTCCCTCGGCCGGCAGCGCTTTCCGTGCGTCGGCCATGTCGGCTACCTGCCCAACCAGAACCACTGGTTCGGCGGGCTACGAGCCGTGGGCAAGACCGCCGACGAGGCCCTCCAGGTCTACGACAACGTGGCGGCCCTGGCGGCCGCCGGCGTGATCGGCGTTGAGATGGAGCTGGTCCCGCGCCAGGTCGCGGCCGAGATCACGAAGCGCTTCAAGATCCTGACCTTCTCGATGGGCAGCGGGCCCGATTGTGATGGCCAGATCGTGTTCACCGCCGACCTGCTGGGCACCAACCTCGGCCACTATCCGCGCCACTCGAAGACATACGTGAACCTGTTCGACCAGGCCCGCGACGCCTTGACGACCTTTCGCGAGGAGGTCGTCTCGGGCGCGTATCCGGACGCCGGGCACACGGTCAACATGAAGCCCGAGGAGCTCGAGCAGTTCATGGGTGCGCTGGAGTCCCGCCCGGCCTAGTCGTGCAGCCAGGCCTGGTTCGCGTCGGCCATCAGGACGAAATCCGGCCCGGTGGCCTCGCGTGCGGAGCGCAAGCGCGCCGCATCCTCTTCCGGACTTCGACCCCCGACCTTGAACTTGCGGCCACCGATTCCAAGTCGCCGGTAGTCGGCCATCTCCCTGGCCAGGGCGCCGGGGCCCTCGTTGTAGTAGCCGCCGATCGCGATGATCGGCAGCGACGACCGGCTGCCGCCCCATAGGCGCCAGAGGGGCACGCCGAGGGCCTTGCCGACGGCATCCCACGCCGCCGAATCCACGGCGGCCATCGCCATGATCACGAGCCGCCGGTCACGCAGGATGTCGAACGTCGGCGGCAGGAGGGCGTTCCACAGGGCGGCCTGGGCGGGGATCTCGCGGCCCGCCAGGAGGGGCCCAAGCTCAGCGACGATGATCCGGCGATCTCCGCCTGGGCGCCGGGCTCGTCCCCGTTGTAGGCCTCGCCGACGATTCCTTCGCGGGTTCGAACCCGGGTGATCAACGTGCACCGGCTGTCCATCGAATATTTCGAACCACGGAAGACCCGGCCCAGCGGAACCCGGATTGGCACCACCTCGATCGACTCGAGATGGAGCGGCTCGAAGGCAGGGAGCCGGGCTACGTCGCGACTCAACCCTTGACCGCACCGGCCGTCAGGCCGCGCAGCAGGCCGCGCTGGGTGAAGAGGGTCAGGATCAGGATCGGCAGGACCAGGACGAGGGAACCGGCCGCGACCTGGCCGAGATCGAGGAACGACTCACCGACGTACGTCTGCAGTCCGACCGTCGCCGGAGTCGTGTCCGGTCCGCCCAGGATCAGGGGCCCGAAGTACTCGTTCCAGGCACCGATCGACACGAGCAGGCCGATCGTAACGATGCCCGGCACGGCCAGGGGCAGGTCGATCCGCAGGAAGGTCTGCAGGCGGCTGGCCCCGTCCACCCTGGCTGCCTCCTCGAGGTCGACCGGGATGTCGGCGAAGTAGCCCGCCATGAGCCAGATCGTGAACGGCAGCAAGCCGGTCATGTAGGCGAGCGCGAGGCCCTGGAACGTGTTGATCAAGCCGAGGAGGTGGAAGAAGAGGTACATCGGCAGGATGAAGACCACGCTCGGGATCAGCCGCGAGAACAGCAGCCAGCCGCCGAGCAGGCGACCGGTCCGGAATCGGCCCCGCGACAGGGCGTAGCCGGCCGGCACGCCGATGATCAGGGTCGGGATCGTGCTGACCGTGGTGATCACCACCGAGACCCACACCGAGCCCGGAAAGCTGCCCGCCAGCAGGTGCTGGAAGTTGATCAACGTGTACGGCGAAAAAATATTTGGAGGGACTGCGTTGGCGTCGACCGGCAGCTTGAACGCGGTGAACAGGATCCAGGCATAGGGCATGAACGTGATCAGCAGGCCGATCAGGAGAATGACCACGGCGACCACCCGGCCCAGTCGGCGCCGACGCCTCGGCCGGCGGATCGGCACGCCCTGGAGCGTCGCCGTGGTCATCGGGACAGCCGCCGGAGGGTCCAGTACATGAGCCCGATGACGATGATGATGATGATCGCCATCACGACCGACAGCGCGGCCGCGGAACCCGTCTGGTCGTAAACGAAGGCACGCTGGTAGATCTCCAGGTTGGCCACCTGGCTGGCCAGCCCTGGCCCGCCGCCGGTGAGGGCCTGGACGCCCTCGAACTTGCGGAACGAGTCCATCGTCCGGAAGAGGATGGCGATGATCAGGATCGGCTGGATCGCCCGCACTTCGATATACCAGAAGACCTGCCGAGCCGAGGCGCCGTCGACGACGGCGGCCTCCTTGTGCTCGGCCGGCACGCCCAGCAGCCCGGCCAGGAGCAGGATCGCCATGAACGGTACCCCCGTCCACATGTCGGCGATGACCACCGAAGGGATGGCCAGGGCAGGGTCGCCCAGCCAGACCGGTTGGGGCAGGTGCAGCAGGCCGAGGAAGTAGTTGACCCAGCCATAGTCCGGGTTGAGCAGGACCTTCCAGACGATCGCCACGGCGATGCCGGCGGTCATGACCGGGACCAGGAAGAGGGTCCGGGCGATGGAGATCCCGCGCATCGGGATCGCCAGCAGCACCGCCAGGCCGAGCCCCACGATCGTTTCCGCGATGACGATCGCGGTGACCATGTACAGGGTCGTCCAGATGATCGTCGGGATGTTCGGGTCGTTGAGCAGGTCGGTGAAGTTGTCCAGGCCGATGATCGACCAGGAGTCGCCCCGGAGCGGGTCGTAATTGGTGAAGGCCAGCCCGATCGTGGCCAGGAACGGGATCGCCGTGACCGCGATCATGACGACCAGGGCGGGCAAGGCGATGAGGGCGAGGAAGCTCCGCTCGGGATCGAGCGCGCCCCGAACGTTCTTGCGAACGCTCGGGGCTCGATCGAATTGCTCGGCGGTCACGTCACCACGCGACGAGACGCGGAAGTCGTCATCGCGCTTCGATTTCGGCTATGGACTGACTCCTGGCACCGGCTTCGGATAGCCGGCCTTCTTCATGATCGCGTTCACGCCCGCGGTCATCGTGGCCATGATCGAGTCGACGCTGCCTTGATTGGAAGCCAGCTCCGAGAGCCCCAGCGAGATCGGCGGAATGATCGCGACCCCTTCCGGGATGAACGGCAGGAGGACCGGGTTGCCGTGGGCGCCAGCGTAGGCAACGGCAGCGAGGTAGTCGGCCGGATAGGCGCTGGACAGGGTCGGATCCTGGGTGACCGAGGTCCGGACCGGGTTGGCCAGGGCCTTCTTCGAGACGGCGTAGGTCGACGCTTCCTTGCCGGTCAGGAACTGGAGGACCTGCCAGGCAGCGTCCTTGTGGGTGGAGTTCTTGTTGATGAAGCCGGCCCACGGACCAACCACCACGCACTGCGGGTTGACCGCCGCGCACGGGATCTCGGTGAAGCCGAGGTCAGCGGCCGCCGCCGACTTCGTCGGATCGGTCAGGTCTGACACGAACGAGCTGTCGTCCCACCACATGGCCACCTTGCTCTGCTCGAGATCCGACTCGCAGTTGCTGAACAGGTAGGTGGTGATGCCCTTGGGAGCGGCCTTGGTCATGATCTGGTTGTACCAGGTGCCGAACTGATTGGCGTACGGCGACTGGCCAAGCATGAAGTTCCAGCTGCTGTCGAACCAGTAACCGGTCACCTTGTTCTGGAAGGGCAGCCAGTAGCCCCACGAATAGATCGGGTCGAGCAGGTTCTGGGTCTTGTCGCCGCGCATGCAGAACCCGGACTGGGTGCCGGTGGTCAGCTTGAGGGCGTCCGCGAGGACGTCATCGGTCGACTGCGGCGGTCCGGAGATCCCGGCCGCGGCGAACATCTTCTTGTTGTAGAAGAGCATCGAAGCACCGAGGTGGGTCCCGACGCAGTAGACGTGGCCGTCCGGCGTGGTGCACACGTCGCGAGCCGTCTGGAGGACGTCGGTGTAGTCCCACGAAGCGGGCGTCTTGGTCGTGTCCTGGATGTACGGATCAAGCGGCTCAACGACGCCCTGGGCGACGTACTTGGGCAGGTTCTCCGAGCCGATGAAGAAGACGTCGAACGAGCTGTCGTGGGCCGCCAGCTGGATCGGCAGCTTGTCCTGGTAGGTGGTCGGGTCGATGAAGTTGTAGCTGACCTTGATCCCCGTCTGGGCCTCGAAGGCCGGCAGCTCATCCTTGAAGGCCGTGAACTCCTGGCCTTCGATCGTGTTGACTACGACCGTCTGGCCCGCGTACGGCTGGGCAGCAGCGGACGGCGCAGTTGATCCCGCCGCAGCCGATGGGGCTGTACCGGTGCTGGCCGGTGGCGCAGCGGTGGGCGCGGTGGTGGCCGAGCTGCTACAGGCCCCCACGAGTATCGCGACCGTCGTGACCGTCACGGCGACGCGGCTAAACCTAGGACTCAACATGCTCTCCTCCTACATGCCCCTCGCTGCTCGGTAGCCGGCATGCGCAACCCGGAAATCCATGGGATTTCCGGCTGGCACCCTGCTCGCCGGCGTCGGGACGTCTAGACGAGCGAACGCCTAGACGTCGGGATCGTAGTCGGCCCCAGCGGGCATGTAAAGGAAAATTTACGGGCCCCGATCCGAGGCCTCAGGAGGCCTTGATCGAGCTCGGTGCGACCGGCCGCCCGGTCTGGATCGACTCCTCGATCGCGAACAGCACGCGCATCGTCCGGAGCACGTTCTCGCCGTTCGCCCAGGGCTCGTCGCCCTTCTGGATCGCCAGGAGAAGGTCGCCCATCGTCGAGGCGAACGACTCGGGCGCGTAGCGGTACATCAGGGGAATATCGAGGGCCGCGCCGGGCTGCTTGTGCAGGCCCAGGCGAAGGTAGCCGCGGACCATCCGGGGCTGGCCCGCCTCGAGAATCTCGATGTCGTCGGTGCCATCGAGGGCGCCTTCTTCGCCGACCGCGGTGATCGGCCAGGTCCGTCGAAGCTCGGCCGCAAAGTCGTCCCGGATCATGCCGTTCGAACCATCGTCGAAGACCAAGATCGCACCCAGGACCGAGCCCGCCTCGGTCTTGCGGGTCTGGTTGGCGAAGATGAGCGAGGGTTCCTGGTCGAACCAGGACAGCAGGATGTCGACCTGGTGGACGGTCACGTCGTGGACAGCGTCGAAGTTCGGTCGATGCTGAAGCCCGCGGGCCGAATCCCACTGGATCCCGGCCGAGATCAGCCGCCCGATCGCCCCCTGGCGGATCAGCTCGCCGGCGGCGAAGAAGGCCGGCGCATAGCGCGAGTTCTGGTTGACGGCCAGCTTGACTCCGGCGGCCTTGGTCAGCTCCAGGATCTCCAGGCACTGGGCGTACGTCGCGGCCAGCGGCTTGGCCAGCTGGATGTTGACCCCGCGGGCGGCCGCCTCGCGGACTGCCTCGACCCGGGCCGGCGACATGCCCCGGTCCCAGCGCAGGTTGATGTCGACGACATCGAGCTTTTCCTTATCGAGCATCTCGCGGTAGTCGGCGTAGACCGTACTGACGCGATGGAGTGCCTGGGCTCGCTCGCGCGCCGTCTCGTCCGGATCGGCCGCCGCGACCACGTTGTAGCCCCGGGACCGATAAGCCGGCAGGACGCTGTTGTTGACGAACCGGCCCAGCCCGATCATGCCGATCCGAAGATCGGTCGGGACAGGCTCGCGCAGCGCGCGCGGCCGCAGGTCGAGGGCCGCGATCTGGTCAAAGTTCATGGGTTCTCCAAAGGGCAGGGGCTCTCCAAAAGGAGAATTGCGATCAGGCCGGGGAGAGGGTTCCGCCCGGATTGAAGACGAGGTTGCCGCCATCTACTGGCAGGGTGATCCCGGTGACCATCGAAGCCGCCGGCGAGGCCAGGAACAGGACCGGCCCGACGACCTCGTCGGGCTGGCCCATCCGGCCCAGGGGGATGCCCGAGACGACCCGTTCGACGAGCTCGTCCTTGGCTGGATCGGCCAGGTTCGTTCGCCAGCCCTCGTTGAGGAACTGGCAGGGCTGGATGGCGTTGACCCGGATGTCGTAACGGGCCCATTCCACGGCCAGCTCGCGGGTCATCTGGATCACCCCGCTCTTGCTCACCCCGTAAGCCAGGTTGCCCCGGCCGAGCACGGAGCTGCCCGCAGTCGAGCTCATGTTCACGATGCTGCCGCCGGCTCCGGCCTCGATCATCCGCCGAGCGGCCCCCTGGGCGAACAGCAGCATCCCGGTCAGGTTGGTCCGCAGGACCGATTCCCAAATGCTGATCGGGAAGCGCTCGGGCATGCCCTGGCTGGGGTTCACGCCGGCGTTGTTGACCAGGACATCGATCCGCCCAAAGCGGGCATCGAGCGCGGCGAACACGGCCTCCACGTCGGCCTCGAGGCCCACGTCACCGGCCAGACTGGCGGCCTGTCCGCCCTCGGCCTCGACCGCGGCGGCGGTTGCCGCAGCGCGTGACCCATCGAGGTCCGTTGCGAATACGGCCGCCCCGGCGCGGGCCAGGCCCAGCGAGATCTCGCGACCGAACGCGCCGCCGGCGCCGGTGACCAGGGCGACTCGACCATGGAGCCGGAAACGATCGGGGCCGGCGTGGCCCAGGACAGGCGGTTCGCGCATCGCTGGGTCCTCGAGGCGGAAGGGAGAGGCTCGCGGGAAGCGGCCAAGTCATCTAGACGTGTGAGCGATCGTCGCACGTGGGCCGTGTTCGGGTCAAGGTTTGAGTCGAGGCGCAGGCGAGTTGTCGCCCGCGTCAGACATATATACCATTGCCTTTGCCCTCGCTCGTCCCGTCCGGGGCGCGGCCGAAGCCGATGCAAAGCCGATGCGGGAGCGCTCCAGAGGGAGAGCCGGACCGATGACGCGAGCACACCTGGTCCTCAGGGCCGATGATATCGAGCCCTACGCGCATCCGGGTGAGCCGGCCTACCTCTCCCAGCACATCCTGGGGCGGGAGAGCGCGGGCGTCCACGATCTGCTCCTCAATCAGGGCCGGGTGCGCGCTCACATGGGCCTCGGCGGCGGCAATCACCCGGACAACGACGAGATCTATTACGCGGTCAGCGGCCAGAGCTGGGTCGATCTCGGCGGCGATCCGGTCTCGGGCGAAGGCTCGACGACCTATCGGCTTGAGCCTGGCATGGTGACAATGATTCCCGCCGGCACCTTTCACCGGCTGCGCAACGACTGGGACGAGGACTTCGTGCTCCTGACCATCTGGCCGCAGCCGTCGGTCGAGGGTGCCAACGGCATCCACGACGAACGGCTCAAGGAGTGGGGCACCGGCTTCCGGCTGCGCGCCGGCCGCGAGCTCGTCGAGACCGGCGATCAGTCCCGGGTCGTGGAGGCGGGGGCGGGCTGGGACCCGAGGGAGAGCCCGGGCGGATGACGACGACCGCCGCGATCGACGCCGACCTGACCGCGCCGGGCTTCTCCGCGAATCCCTATCCGACCTACGTCCGGCTCCGGGACGAGGCGCCGGTCCACTGGTCCGAGCCGTGGCAGCAGTGGGTGCTGTCGCGCTACAGCGACGTCGTGCGGGTCCTGCGCGAGCCGGAGCGGTTCGGGAGCGCTGGTTGGGAATCGCGCTTCCTCGAGCGATTCTCGGCCGAGGACCAGGCCCGCATGCCCAACCTCATGGCCCACTTCAAGCCGGCCGCGTTCCTGTCGATCACCGACCCGCCGGCCCACGCGCGGATGCGTCGGCCCGTGGTCAAGACGCTCACCCCGCGGGTGATCGCGGCCGTCCAGCCATTCGTTGAGCGGATCGTGGAGGAGCTGTTCGACGAGGCCGAGCGACGCGGCCGATTTGACGGGATCCGCGACTTTGGCTACCTGCTGCCGGGCAGCGTGATCACCGAGATGATGGGCCTGCCACCGGCCGATCGGGATGACTTCATGGCCTGGTCCGAGGACGTGGTCGACTTCGTGAGCACGGGCTCGCCGTCGCTGGAGCGGGCGATCCAGGCCGAGACGAGCATGGCCCGGATCCGCTCCTACCTCGACAGCTTCATCGACGCCCGACGGGTCGAGCCGGACTCGGGCATCGTCAGCCTGCTCGTGGAGACTGGCGGCCTGACGGAGCCGTTCAGCCAGGACGAGCTGATCGCGACCGCGGCCGCGGTGGTCACGGCCGGCCACGAGACCACGGCCAACCTGATCGGCAACGGCATCCTGGCCCTGCTCCGGAACCCGGACCAGTTCGAGCAGCTTCGAGCTCGACCCGAGCTGGCCGCGACCGCCACCGAGGAGTTCCTGCGCTACGACGCTCCCCTGCAGCGGTTCCGGCGGGTCATTCGCCAGGAGACCGAGATCGAGGGCAGCGTCCTCCAGCCGGGCCAGCTCGTGATGGCCTTTGGGGGCGCCGCCAACCGCGACCCCGAGCAGTTCGAGTCGCCCGAAGCGCTCAACGTCGAGCGGACCGAAAACCCTCACCTGGCCTTTGGCCACGGGATCCATTTCTGCGTCGGGGCCGCCCTTTCGCGGCTTGAGGGCACGATCGTCTTCGAGCGGCTCCCAAAGCGCTTCCCCAACCTCAAGCTTGATCCAGCGGCGGAACCGGTCTGGCGTCGCAACATCGCGTTCCGGGGCATGGATCGCTTGCCCCTGCTCGTTGGATGAGCGAGCCCGGATGAGCAATCCAACAACAATGAAGATCCTGACCGAGGTGGGGCTGCCCGTGGCCATGCGCGACGGCGTGGTGCTCCGCGCGGATGTCTATCGGCCCGACGTCGACCATCCGGTGCCGGCCCTGCTCATGCGCACCCCGTATCGCAAGGACCTCGCCCTGGGCAGCCCGTTCTCGGAGGGCCTGCGCCTCGTCCGCGAAGGCTTCGCCCTGGTCATCCAGGACGTCCGCGGCCGGGGTGATTCCGAGGGCGTCTTCTATCCCTTCCGAGCCGAGACCGACGACGGCCTGGACACGTTCGAGTGGGTCGCCGGCCAGCCCTGGTGCTCGGGCTCGCTGGGCACGATCGGGGCGTCCTACGTCGGGGCAACCCAATGGCTGCCGGCACGCGCCAATCCGCCGGCCCTCAAGGCGATGGCGCCGATCGTGACCGGCGCCGACTACCGCGACGGCTGGATCTATCGGGGCGGCGCCTTCGAGCTCGGCTTCTGCCTCCAGTGGACCCTCTCGATAGCGCTCGAGGCCGCCGACCGGCTGGATCGCGAGACCCCCGGCTCCAAGGCCTTCGTCGATCGGGTGCGCGATGCCCAGGATCGGATTGAGGCGCTTTACCCGGGCTTCGACGCCGACGCAGAGGACCTGATCGAGCGGCTGGCACCGTTCTACGGGGATTGGCGAGCGCATCCGGTCGAGGACGAGGACTGGCCCGCGATCGCGCCCAATCCGTCCCCGGCCACGACCCTGGCGCCGGCGCTCGATATCGGTGGCTGGTACGACATCTTCCTGGTGGGGACCCTGGCCAACTTCGTCCAGCAGCGGGCGGCGGCCCGAGCCGCGGGCCGGCCGGGCCCCCGGCTGGTGGTCGGACCGTGGGCCCACGGCGTGTACTCGGGCCGCTTCCATGAGCGTCGCTTCGGCGTCCGCTCACAGATCGACGTGGCGGGCATCGTCAACGAGCAGATCCGCTGGTTCGACCAGCACCTGCGCGGAGGACCCGAGGCGGCCAGCGCCCCGGTCCGGCTGTTCATCCTCGGGCTCGACCAGTGGCGCGACTTCGACGACTGGCCGCCGGCGAGCGCCACGCCGTCCACGCTCTACCTCTCCCCCACCGATCCACGGGATCAGCCCGGTGGCGGTCTCCTGGTCGATCCACCGGCGAGCGACCAGGCGGCAATCCAGATCTCGTTCGACCCAGGCGACCCGGTCCCCACCCTGGGCGGCTCGACGCTCTTTGCCGGGAGCACGATCGGCGAACGGGTCGGCCCGGCCGACCTGGCCCAGCTCGAGTCGCGCTCCGACGTCCGGACCTTTACGAGCGCGCCGTTCGAGCGCGACCGCTTGCTGATCGGCCCGATTGCCTGGCAGGTCTCGGCCGACGCGACCACGGAGAGCTTCGACCTTGTTGCCCACCTGGCGGACGTGGGACCGTCAGGCCAGGCCGAGCTGCTCACCGGGAGCATTCTCCGGGTGCAGCCGGAGCAGCGGGGCGGGTCGCAGCGGGTGGAGCTCGGGGCAACCGCCGCCCTGATCAAGGCCGGCCACCGACTCCGGCTCTATGCCTGCGCCAGCGACTTCCCCCGGTTCGACCTGAACCCGCTGGCCTCGGCCGCCGGCGGCGCGGTCATCTCGCTCAGTGGCAAGGCCGGCTACGCACCCCGGCTCGAGCTGCTGCTGGACGATCTCCCGCTCGACTAACGAGCAACCTGGACGATCGACTTGGCCTCGCTGAAGCTGTCCAAGCCGGCCGACCCGAGCTCCCGACCCATGCCGCTCATGCCCACGCCGCCCCACGGAACCTCGATCGTGGCGCTGTGGTACGAGTTGATGAAGACCACGCCGGCGCGAACCTCGCGGGCGACCCGCCGCCAGCGGTCCTCGTCCTCAGACCAGATCCCCGCCGCCAACCCGTAGCGGGTGTCGTTGGCCAGCTCGATCGCCTCGGCCTCGTCGGTGAACGACTGGATCGCCAGGACCGGCCCGAAGATCTCGTCCTTAGCGATGCGCATGTCCGGGCGCACGCCGGAGAAGATCGTGGGCTCGAAGTAGAAGCCCCCGTCGTGGCCGGCGACCGTCGCCCGGTGCCCACCGGTCAGCAGTCGCGCGCCGTCGGCCACGGCGTGCTCGACCGCGCTGGCGACCTCGTCCAGATGCTCGGCCGAGATCAGCGGGCCGATCTCTGTCGCCGGATCCAGCTGGTAGCCCACCCGGAGCGCCCGGGTCGCGCTGACCAGGCGGTCTTCGAGCTCAGCCTGGATCCGCCGATCCACCACCAGCCGGCTGCCCGCGGAGCAGACCTCGCCCTGGTTGACGAAGATCGCGGTCATCGCTCCGGCCACGGCCTGCTCGAAGTTGGCATCGGCGAAGACAATGTTCGGGCTCTTGCCGCCGAGTTCGAGGCCGACCCGTTTGACCTGCCGCTGGACCTGCCCTGCTCCGTTCTGGCCGAACGAGCTGCGGGCGACCGCCATGCCCGATTCCGTCCCGCCCGTGAACGACACCTTGTCGATGTCGGGGCTGGAAGTCAGGACCTCGCCGACCGTCGAGGCCGGACCAAGGACGACGTTGAACACCCCGTCGGGCGCCCCGGCCCGCTCGAACGCCAGGGCCAGCTCGGCGGCACTGAGCGGGGTCAGGCTGGACGGCTTGAGCACGACCGTGCAGCCCGCAGCGATCGCCGCCGAGACCTTGCTGCTGGCCATCCAGAGCGGGTAGTTCCAGGGCGCGATCGCGGCCACGACGCCGACCGGTTCGCGCTCGACGACCGAGCCGTTGGGACCGACCGCCTCCGGGCCGCGGGTCGCCTGGGCCTCGATCATGTCGGCGTAGTAACGGAACACGGAGGGCACGAGGCCGAGGTGATCGTGGCCCTGGCGGATCGGGGTTCCGACGTTCTGGCAGTCGAGCGTGATCAGCTCGAGGTTGCGGCCGGCGATGTCATCGGCGACTCGCCGGAGCAGGTCCGCCCGGGCCGTGACGGTCCATTTGCGCCAGGGCCCGCTGTCGAACGCGGCGCGCGCCGCCGAAATGGCCGCCCGGGCCTCGGCTTGCCCGCCGATCGTTGCCTCGGCGAACGCCGAGCCGGTGCCGGGGTCGATGACCGGACGAGACTCACCCGAGTCGATCCATTGGCCGCCGATATACATCCGGGCCTTTGGCGCAAACACAGTCGTCATTCAAGCGGGCTCCCGTCTTCGCATACTGAGCAGGATCACAAGTCTAGACAACCGGAGGGATCTGACATGCGCCGTCTCGCTGCCAGGCCCGGCGACCTCGTCCTGGTGACCGGCGCGACCGGACGGATCGGGGCCAACCTGTGTGCCTCGCTCCTGGCCGAAGGCTTTCGAGTGCGAGCCGTGGTCCTGCCGGGCGACCCGGCCCGCGCCAGGCTGGCGGGGATGGCGCTCGAAGTCGTCGAGGCGGACCTGCTCGACCGGCCCGTCGTCCGCGATGCCGCCGCCGACGTCGACGCGATCTGTCACCTCGCCGCCGTGATGGACCAGGGGAACATGGCTCCGGCCGAATTCTGGAGCCGGAACGTCGACGCCACCCACAGCCTCCTCGAGGCAGCTCGGGCCAACGCGAACCTGTCCGCGTTCGTGTTCGCCAGCACCGACGCCACCTACCCCGCGTCGCGACCGCGCTTCCTGCCCATCTCCGAGACCCATCCCCAGGACCCGGTCAATGCCTACGGCTTGACCAAGGCCGTGGGCGAGCGGATGTGCCTGGGCTATCGGACGGAGTGGAACGTGCCCGCCCGGATCCTGCGCTTCGGCAACGTGGCCACGCCCGACGAGCGGGCCTCGGGAGCCGGCTTCCGCCTGGCGGCCCATATCGAGCGGTTCCGGGCCGCCAAGCGCAATCACGACAACTACCTTTGGATCAGGCTGCTTGAGCACAACCAACCGTGGGCGGCCCTGGAATCGCGGCCTGACTTGGAGGATTGCCTGATCGCCCTGCTCGGGCCCGATGGCCGGCCGTGGCAGTCCCACTACACGGACGTGCGCGACTGCGTCACGGGCATCCTGGCCGCGCTGCAAAGGGAGGCGGCCGACGGCGAGGCGTTCAACATTCTGGGACCCGCTCCGACGACCTGGCTCGAGGCCGTCCGCTACCTGGGCGAGCGCCGCGGGATCGAGTGGCGGACGGCGACCGTCGCCATTCGCCAGGCCACCGAGCTGAGCACGGCCAAGGCGCGGGGCATCCTTGGCTATGTGCCCCGGATCACCTTCGAACAGGCCGTCGATGACGGGATCCAGATGCTCAACGGGGTCGACATCGGGGTCATCGGCATGACGGTGCGGTCGTGATGGCGTCGCTAGGGATCGATCCGGCCTCCTATGCCCGCTTCTGCGCCGGCTCGCTGACCGACCCCTATCCGTTCTTTGCGGATCTGCGCTCCGCGGATCCGGTCCATTGGAGCGAGCCGTTGAATAGCTGGGTCCTCACCCGGCACGACGACGTCTTCGCGATCATGAGCGACCCCCGGGTCGGGATGAACCGGATCGGGGCGTTGATGGCGGCGATCCCCGCCGAGAAACGGGCCGCCGTCAGACCCCTCGAGGTCCACATCGGGCATTGGCTCGGCTTCACCGATCCGCCCCAGCACACCCGACTGCGCAAGATCGTGAGTCACACGTTCACGCCGCGCTTCGCCCAGGCGATGTCCGGTCGGATCCAGGCCGCCGTCGACCAGATCCTGGACGGCCTCGCGGAGGGGCCCAGCCTCGACGTCCTCGACGACCTGTCCCGGCCCCTGCCGGCGGTGGTGATCTACGAGCTGATGGGCATCCCGCTGACATTGCGCCGGGAGATGAGCGCGCTGGTCGACCGGGTCGGCACGTTCGTGAGCAACGTGGGGCCCTCGCTTCAGCAGGCGGCCGATGACGCCAACAGCGCGACCCTCGAGCTCCAGCGCTTCTTCCGCGAGCTGGTCCAGGAGCGCCAAAGCCGGCCCGGCGATGACCTGGTGACCGAGCTGGCCGGGCTGAGGCGCCGGGATGAGATCAACGACGACGAGCTGCTCGGCCTGTGCGTCTTCATCTTTGCGGCGGGTCAGACGCCGTTTCCGTTCCTGACCACGGCCTTGATGCTCCTGCTGGCCAACCCGGCCGAGAAGGAGCGCTGGCTGAGCGAGCCGACCATCCACGCCCTGGCCATCGAGGAGCTGCTCCGCTACGAAGCGCCGCTCCAGATCGTGAGCGCCGTCGCCCTGGAGCCCGTTCCGCTGCGTGGTCGCCAGATCAAGCCGGGCGACCTGTTGATCATGGTGGTGGGTGCCGCGAATCGGGACCCCGAGCCGTTCCCGGATCCCGATCGGCTGGACCTGGCTCGGTCGCCGAATCGGCACATGTCGTTCGGCTGGGCCGCCCACTACTGTCTCGGCGCGCCACTCACCCGGGTCGAGACCCGGATCACGATCGACACTGTCCTGCGCCGCTTCCCCGAGATCCGACTGGCCGACGAGCGCCTCGAGTGGATCACGAGCAAGACCGAGCGTCGCCTCCAGCACCTGCCGGTCCTCCTCTGACGGGCTCGGGCGTGGCCGTGAACGGAGCGCCGTTCGCCGGGCGCGAACAAAACGCACGAATCGAGCCCGCGGGTCCGCGCGAGAGCGATCGATTCGCCTGATCGTTCTCCGCCGGCGAACGATTCGGTGGAGGGCGCGGGTCCAGTTGTCCCAGCCGCCACTGCCCCTTTGTTCGCCCGTGGCGAACACCGAATGCGACCGGTCCCGCGCGGAGCCGCGCCGCCCACGCACACCACACGTGGGCGGGTATCGTCTGAGTCATGGTCGACGAGCTGCTCGCGGGGCATGGCCGGTTCCGGGCTGACCTCGGCTCAACTGAGCGCGAATTCCTGGCGGGTCTCGCCACGAACGGCCAACGACCGGTGGCCGTCTTCATCGGCTGCTCGGACTCACGGGTCATTCCCGAGCAAGTGACCGACTCGGGCCCCGGCCGGCTGTTTGTGGTGCGCAACGTCGCCAACCACATCCCGCGGCCATCCGACGGCGAACGAAGCGTCAATGCGGCGATCGAGTTCGCGGTCGACCAGCTGGGCGTGACCGACATCATCGTGTGCGGCCACGACGGCTGTGGCGGCGTCCAGGCGGCGCTTGACGGGCTCGCCGGTCTGAACCCGGATTCCGATCTCGGATCGTGGCTGGCCGATGTCCGTCCGGCGGTGGCGGACGCTCGTGCCTCCGATCTCGATCCCGTGGCCCGGCTCGCACGGGCCGTCGAGGAGAACGTCCTCGCCGGTCTGGCCACGCTTGCCCAACGCTGGCACCCTGCGAACGTCGCAAGCTCGATCCGCCTCCACGGCTGGGTCTACGACCTCGGCCAGGCCGCGCTGCGGGTCTACGATGCCGCTCTGGCCCGGTTCGTCCCAGTTGCTGAGCTGCCGTCTGATGAGCTTCGCGCCGCCTGGTTTCGAACCCGGATCCTTGTTCGGATCGGCGGCCGGAGCATCGAGATCGACCGGGTGCCGGCCGGGTCCCTGGCGAGCAGCCTGGCACCCATTCAGCTGCCACTGACGATCGTCACCGCCTGGAACCCGTTCGGCCTGGCCAGGCCCAGGAACGAGAACCGGGCGGCCAACCGACGGCTCTTTCGAGAGCTCGCGGATGCGGGCCACCAACCCGCGGTCGCGATCGGCCGGGCGGCCGACGGGACCTGGGCCGAGCCTGGCTTCGCAATCGGCGCCCTGGCCGAAGCCGACGCCCTCGCCCTGGCGCGGCGCTGGGATCAGCTCGGCGTATTCGTGGCCACGGAGGATGAGGTCGTCGTATTGACCTCGGCCGACGGTGCGTTCGTGTCGCGTCCGCGCGGCCCGCGCTACGAGGCGGGGCCCTGAACGACCGGGCCCGTCCGCCGTGTCGCCACGCTCAGCCGTGCCACTCCGGCGACCGTGAACGACCCACCGTTCGCCAGGGGCGAACAAAGGGCAGGAATTGAGCCCTATGGGTCCTCGAGCGAGCCATCGATTCGCATCAACGTTCGCCGCCGGCGAACGATTCGATCAAGGGCGCGGGCAAGGGTGGGCCAGCCGCGGCCGGCGTGGCCGTTCTGTTCGTCGGTCGCGAACGCCGAAGGCGACCAGTACAAACCGCGCCCGATGACGAGTCAGCTACGGCCTGGGTTCGAAGCCTCGTAGTCGTGGAGGACGGTCCCGCCGACCAGGTCGAACTCCGCGCGCCAGTAGAAGCCTTCCAGGAACTCCCGAACTGGCAGCCGGTACAGGGGCGCCGCCGCGTTCGGTCGGATCTCGGTGGTTGACGGGCCACCCCAGCATTCCTGGACCGAGACGTTGGCCAGGTCCCGGGCGACCAGCTGGCGGACGGCGATCCGGCCGTCGATCTGGGGGATGACCTTGAGGTTGAGGTTGGTCGTGACATTGATCCGCGCCCGGATCTCGGACATGGCCGCCGGCCGCGCCTTGTAGGGCAGGGTGCAGGTCAGGATGGCGATGTCGTTGGCCACGACGGTCCCCACGTGAACATCACCGCGAACCTCGAGACTCACTTTGGCCAGGCGTTTCGGCTGGCCCTGGACCTCGCGCCCGAAGGTGATCATCCGATCGCTGTCGAGGAAGAAGTAGGGCGAGTAGGCGCCCGAGACAACCCCATCCGGGCCGTCATAGGTGGCGCCGACCATGACATTGCACTCGTGGATGTCGCGGCCGACGCCGGGCACATCGCCATAGCGCGCGATGTGCAGCAGGACCGTGTCGCCGGTCGAGCTCAAGGGTGACGGCAGCAGGGCCCGGATCGCTTCGGGATCGGTCCGGTACTGGATCGTCAGGATCTCCGAATCGCGAAATGCGATGGGATAGCGGGGATAGGCCGGAGCGTCGAGGGGCGTGGTCCAGGCGTCGGTCGGCTGCGGGATCGAGAAGTCGGTCATAGGACTAAGCGTACCGGCCCGTCGCCGAAGGAATGGGGCGGGTCGCGTAACCAATCGGCCCGATCTCCGTTTAGATATCAGCCACCTTGGGCGAACCCAAAGGAGTGATCCCTTACCATGAAGAAAGCAGCCGCGGCAGTCGCCGCGATCGTCGGCCTGACGTTGACCGCCACCGGCGCGCTGGCCGCCACGAGCGCGGCTCCGGCCAACCACGGTTCCACGGTACGTGTCCTCGCCCGGGACGAGAACGCCGTCGGTGGAGCCCAGGCCAACCACGGCGGCGCGGTTAGCACGCTCGCCCGCGGAGCCCACGGCCCGGCGCCTACCATCACGAGCCCCACAACGACGACGACCGGTGCGGGCGCCCAGGGAGCTCACGGCGCGGCCGTCAGTGCGGTGGCCCAGGACAAGACCGCCCTCGGCGGACCGCACAACAACCACGGCGGGGCGGTGAGCGCCGTCGCCCACGGCAGCCACGGCCCGGGCGGCAGCCATGGCCCAGGCAGCCCCAACAGCAAGGACAAGAACTGACCCAGGCTGGCCCGCTCGGGTCAGCGCGGTACTGGGACTTCCCGTCGATAGTCGGATTTGGCCATATGCATCAGCGTGACCAACTGGATGAACTCGCCAGCCAGCTCGGCCGCCTCCCACGACCGCGCCGGCATGCATCGCGCGGATGCTTGATGTCGCCGGCTCGGTTCACGGCGCCCTCGTCCGACGGACGGTGGCAAAAGCACGAGCGGGCGACCCCGACGCACTGGCGCGCCTCTACGACCTGTTCGCCGGCCGCGTCTACCGCTATGCCCTCGTTCGCGTGGAGTCCCAGGCCGACGCCGAGGACGTCCTCCAGCAGACCTTCCTCAAGATGATCGAGGCCCTGCCCCGCTACGAGGATCGCGGTCTGCCGTTTGCGGCCTGGCTGTTTCGGATCGCCCACAATGCGATGCTCGACATCGCCCGAGCAGATCGAGGCCATGCCGACCTGGCGACGATGGCCGAACGGGCCGACGACCGTCGTGGACCGGCCGAGGAATTCGAGGCTGCCGCCAACCGGGTCGCCATCCGATCCGCGATCAGCCGGCTGACGCCCGATCAACGGACCGTGATCGAATACCGGTTTTTCGCCGGGCTCTCGCACCGCGAGATCGGCAGCCTGATGGATCGGCAAGAGGGCGCCATTCGGGTCCTGCAGTTCCGGGCGGTCAAGGCACTCCACAAGGAGCTCGGTCCATTGATGGACCTGGCCGGCCCGGCCCAGGTGCGAGCATGACCCAGGATCGGCTCGAAGGGCCGTCGTTCGGCGAGCGATTGGCTGGTCGGGCCCGCGAGCATGCCCTGAGCGAGCTCATCGAGCGCACATTCCCGATGGACGCGAGCGCGATCGCGAGAGGTCGCGCGTTGGTCTCATCCAGGTCCGTGTCAGGCGATACGATCCAGCGTCCGGCCGGCCCGCGGCTGCCGATTCATAGGGTGATCGCCGGGGCGACCGTCATGGCCGTCGCCTTTGCCCTGGTCCTCGTGGCCGTGGTCGGTGGCGGCCTGCTCCAACCTGCGGGCAGGGTCGGCTCGACCAGCCCCGTACCCTCGATTTCGACGGCCCTGACGATGGCCCGTTCCTCGTCCGATCTCGATGCCGTCCTCGCGGCCGTCCAGACTGGCGATTCCGCCGCCCTGGTGACCGTCGTCGAGGCCTACCAGTCGGACCTCACCGGGGTGGCCGCGGCCATCACCGAGCCAGGCGCCGACCTGGATGCCATCCGAACCCAGCTGAAAGTCGAGAAGGTCGAGCTCGCACGGGCCGCCCAGCTCGGATCGCCGGCGGCCAGGGCCCAGATGGCCGCCGTCCAGGCCAAGCTCGACCGGATCCTGGCCACGCTTGGCAACGGCCCGATCCCGGGCCAGCCGAGCCAAGGCAACGGGGGCGCCAACGGCGGCGGCAATGGCGCCCCGGGCAACAAGCCGAGCAGCCCACCGGGAGCCGGCAACGGCGGCGGCGGCAACGGGGGCGGGAACGGCGGCAGCGGACCGGGCGGCAACGGCGGCGGGAACGGAGCCGGCAACGGCAACGGTACCGGCGGCAACGGCAAGGGCCACCCGAAGACGAAATAGGCCGGTCCGGCCATAGGTCCTGCCGCCCGTCGAAATTAGTCCTGCGGATCGAGTAACGCCTCGACCGGTCGCGCGTTCTATTCGCGATGGTCGAGCAGGGCAAGGTCCCCCCACCCGCGCCGGTGAATCCGGTCTCCGTGGGGGAGCCATCGGTCCCGCCCCGGCCATCGGCTACGGCTCCAACCGTGAACGAGATCGCACGGCGCTTGGACGACGCATACCCGGCGGATCCGGAGCGCATCGCCCGAGTGAAGGAAAACCTCCTCCGGTTGCTGTGGGACAGCCCACAAGCGCCGCACGAGAACGGACGTCGCGATGGCACGTAAACGAATTCCGGCATTCGGTCCCGCCCGAATCGCCCTCAGTGCGCCGCCTCGGCAGCGCAGTGGGCGCGGGCAGAGCCTTGTCGAATTCACCCTCGTCCTGCCGATGCTCCTGCTTCTGATCCTCGTGGGGCTCGACTTCGGACGCGTGTTCCTCGGTTGGGTGGAGCTCAACAACGTCGTTCGCGAGGCGGCCAACTATGCCGCCGACAATCCGGGCGCCTGGAACACGGGCACGCCCGACGCCGCCGCCCAGGCGGAGTACCAGCGCCTGGTCACGAACGATGCCAGCGCGATCAACTGCACCCTGCCCAGCCCGGTGCCAACGCCCTCGTTTCCGGATGGTCCGAACGGCAG
Organism: Candidatus Limnocylindrales bacterium; assembly: GCA_038239115.1. Lineage (GTDB taxonomy): Bacteria > Chloroflexota > Limnocylindria > Limnocylindrales > CSP1-4 > Palsa-1033. The sequence continues at coordinate 20,760 of JBBSFD010000028.1, forward strand.
CCATCCGATCGGCGAGCTCGTCACGGCCAGCTTCACCTGTCAGTTCCGGATCATCACTCCGGGCATCAGCAACATGATCGGAACCAACGGCCTCCTCACGGTGAGCGCCTCGGCTGCGTTCCCGGTCACCTACGGCGTGATCCAGGGCATCCCGGTGGGCGCGCTCCCTTCCGCGAGTCCGTCACCGAGCCCGTCGCCGAGCCCGTCTGTGGGTCCGAGCTCATCCCCCTCGGCGAGCCCGAGCCCGTCGCCTTCTGCTGCACCGACCTGCGTCGTGCCAAATCTTGTCGGCAAGAACCCCACTCCGGCCAAGAATTCTTGGGACAACGCGGGCTTCACGACGACGATCGTTTTCAACCCGCTCGAGGGGAGCCCTCCTTACAGCGTCGGCTCACAAAGCACGGTCCCAGGCACCACCGAGCTGTGCAGCTCCTCGATCACGGTCAAGCCATGAGCCGGACCCACGCTGAGTCCGCCAGCGGGCAAGGCCTCGTTGAGTTCGCCTTGGTGATCCCCGTCATCCTCCTGCTGTTTCTCGGGATTTTCGATCTTGGCCGGGCGATCTTCGCCTTCAATACGGTGGCGAACGCGGCCCGCGAAGGCGCCCGGGTGGCCGCCGTCGACCAGGTCCTGACGAGCCCCGACTGCGTGGAGTCGATGCCGGTCGAGGACCCAGCCAATCCGCACTGGTCGGTCAAGGAGTGCGCCATCGCGGCGGCCCAGGCACTCGGCCTGCCGGCCAGCGCGATCAGCGTGTCCTATGCGCCGCCGACCGGCAGCACCATTACTTGCGCACCGACCCTCCATCTCGGCTGCATCGCCAGCGTGACGGTCCAGTACAGCTGGTCGTCGATCACGCCGCTGATCGGCGGCCTGGTTGGCCCGATCACGATGTCGTCGACCTCCCAGATGCCCATTGAGCGTGTCTTCCCATGAGCCATCCAACCGCCCCGAAGGAGCCTCCATGTCCGCGATGATTCGAACCAGAGCAGCCGAGCGCGGACAAGCCCTCGTCCTGATGGTCGGCGGGATGGTCGCGGTCATCGCGATGGTCGCCCTGATCGTCGACGGCGGCAATGCCTGGTCCCAGCAACGGGTCGTCCAGAACGGCACCGACGCAACGGCGGAGGCCGGCGCGATCGTCATGGCCCAGCGCTTTGCCGGCGTTACAGCCCCCGCGCCAGGCTGGGACGCGACCGTCCAATCGGCCATCACCACGGCCAGCGCGGCCAATGCGGTCACGGTCGCGGCGGCGTACTACACCGACATCTGCGGCATCCCGCTCCGACCCGACGGGTCGGCCGCCCTGAACGCCGACGGCAGTGCCAACTTGGCGGTTGCGGATCAGGTCGGCTCGGGCGCACTGCCGGCAACGGTCAGCACCACCCCCAATTGTCCGAGCCACGTGGTCGGGCCGGCCGCCGGCGTCATGGTTCTCGGCCGCAAGGTCATCCAGACGTTCCTGGCCGGGGCCGTGGGGCTCAACGCGATCACGGTCAGCAAGCAATCGACGGCCGCCGCCGGGTACCTCCAGGAATCGTGCACCGCGGACGCAGGCGATTCGTGTGCCCTCCTGCCGGTCACGATCCCGGTCGACATCGTCAACTGCAATGGCTCGAACAACGCGGTCAATACCGGAACCCCGTGGATCCTGGGCCAGGTCTACAAGGTGCCCCTCTGCAAGAACGGTCCGGGCAACGTTGGCTGGCTCGACTGGACACCACCGGGGGGCGGGTCGTCCGAGCTGATCTCATCCATCCAGAACCCGAACAATCCGGCGATCAGCCTGCCCTCGTGGCAGTACGTCACCTCGACCGGAAATCCGAACGCCTCCGGGATCGAGTCAGCGATCCGAGCGTACGACGGCCAGATCGTCCTGATCCCGCAGTTCGACCTGACCTGCAACACCGGCAACAACGCCGCTCCGCCCGACAGCACCAGTCCCGCGATCAACACGGCTCCGAACTACGGCTGCCCGGCCGGTGACCTCGGAGGCAACGGCCAGAACCAGTGGTACCGGCTGCCCAGCTTTGCCCATTTCCAACTGTGCAGCGTCAACGTCACCGGGTGCGCTGCGGTCGGAGCTTCGTACGGCGCCTATACCAACGGCAACAACAGCCAGGTCTGTGACACCGGCAACGGAGCGACGTCCTGCCTGGTTGGGAAATTCGTCCAAATCGAGAGCAGCGGGACGATCGGGCCCGGGGTGGGTGGCGGGTCCAGCAACATCAACTCGGTTGGCATCCAGCTGATCCGCTAGCCGGAAGGCTCGCGTCCGTAACGTGGGACAGCCAGGCCGCAACGTCGAGCCGTCGGAGGACGATGCCTTCGTCGGCGACGGGCAGACCTTGCCCTTCGATGCCTGGCTGGCAGCCGAGCTCGAAGCGACGGCGCTGACACCGCAGCGCCTGGCCCGGCTGGCTGGCCTCAATCGATCGACGATCTCGAGGCTGCTCCTTGGCCAGCGCAAGCCTTCGGTCGACACGGCGGCGCGAATCGCGGTCGCGATCCAGAGCACGCGGCCATCGGCTGGTCCCGAGCGGCGAATCGACATCGTTGGCCGTGTTCGCCACGAGCTGCTGGCCGATCCGGATCTCAAGCCGCGCGACGTCCAGCAGGTCATGACCCGCTACGCCCGGCTGCGCGCGCGGATCGGCGGCGCATCCTCCAGTGGCGGCGGCCAGCCCTCAGGTGGCGGCGGCTCGTTCGCCATCGGCGAACAAATCACGGGAATCGAGACCGGGAGTCCACCGCCAACTACTTGAAAGGCTTGATCGTTCGCCTGCGGAGAACGAATCGGTGAAATGCCAGTCCGAGTTGCCGGCAGGCGCCCCGGATTCGGGCGTTCTGTTCGCCGCTGGCGAACACGGCCAATTCGGTTCCGGTCCGGGCCTCGTGACACCCCAAGCCCGACGCTGCCTGTCGGCTATCCGACCGCCAGACTGACGGCCAACGTGCACCCAACGATGCGTGCGAACGACCCTCGCGGCGTCGGCTATCTACTGGTGGATCAGGGAGCCGAGGTCCATTGTTCGGTCATCACCCATCGAAGGGCACTCGCCTCAGCAACCTCAGGAACGAAGGAGGTCGAACCATGGCATCCCAGGCAGTCGCCGCTCAGATCGAGCTCGGACCCGGTTGGTCGGCCACCCTCGAGCCCACCGACTCGGACGCCGCTTCGTCGCTCGACAAGCTGTTCGGCGATCCCAAGGGCCGGCGCGTGGTCATGGTCGCCCGCCGCAACAGCGACGATGTAGCCGGCCACGGCATCGAAGTGACGATCGACGTCACGATCGAGGACCCCGACGACGTTCAGGGCCATGCGTTCACGCTGCGCTTCCCGGATGCCGATGCGGCCCAGCGGCTGCGGCTCAAGCTGGCCGCCGGCGTGCTCGTCGCGGCGACCCTGACGGTCGGCGGCACGGCCATCGCGACCGACCTGATGGCCCAGCCGCACGTGGGCGCTCCGGACATCGCCGTTCCGGCGGTGCCGGCCAAGCCGACCATCAGCCGCGGCCTTCAGGCCGACATCATCTCGGGCGACATCATCACCGAAGAGGCCGTCCCGACCAAGCCGACCATCAGCCGCGGCCTCCAGGCCGACATCATCTCGGGCGACATCGTGGCCGAGCAGAACGCGACACCGCCGGCCTGGGCGACCAAGCGCCCGACCAAGCAGTAAACGCTCCCCCAACATCCCGCGGGTCGGTCCCAACAGCCGATCCGCTCCGGCAGACCCGGTGCGAGCGGCACCCGCCACCGGCAACCTGCCCCGAGCCAAACGCGGTCCCGGAGTCATCCAGGGCCGCCTTTCGCTGTCTAGCGTGCTCTGCCCACTTTGGCTATTGACCCGGTCCAGGTCTCGACTACGGTACGGACATGCGAGTGCGAATCGTGATCCTGCTGGCCGTCCTCGGTTGGATCGGGTGGGGCGTGTTCGTCTATCGTCCGGCGCCCAACGCCCTGCCGGCGTGCGTTCCCGACGGAACTCTGGCCTGTTCGACGATCGACGGCTTCCCGCTCGGCACGCTGATGCAGGACTGTGGCGGCCAACCCGCGGGCTGTGGCGAGAACGGACTGGCGATCGACAATCTTCCGTTCTGGGACGGCCTTCATCCGGCTGTCGTTCATAGTTCGGAGTACGCGCTCGACATGGCGCGTTTCTGCGGCCCGGTCTTGTGCGATCAGTGGTTACAGCGTCTTCGTGTTCGAGTTCACGGACGGCTCTCGCCACGCGGTCGGGGTAAGTTGCGCGGGCGTCGGAGGGCAGTGCCGGGCCGTACAGACCTACACCGCCGGATCCGCCGGCTGACCTACGGTCGCGGCCGATCCAGGATCGAGAGATCGAGAAGGCCCAGGCGATCCGGATCGGCGAGGACGTCGATCTCGACGATCCGGCCGGCGCGGACCGAGAAGCCCATCACCGAGAACGGCTGACCGTCTGCGTCGCGTGAGACGAGCCCTGCCGCACCGTTGACGAGGGCGTTCCGGACATCCATGCCGACAAGGAGCTGGGTGATCGTCAGGGCCGATCGACCGACGGCAGTGGCGCCCCGGATCTCGCGGGTGGCGCCGACCCAGCGCGCGCCGCCGTCGGCCCGCAGGACGATATCCGGATCGAGGACCGCGAGCAGGCCCTCGAAGTCGCCGCTGCGGACGGCCGTCACGAACGCGTCGACCACCGGTCGCTGCGCGCGGAGATCCCGATCGCTGCCTGGGCTTGCGCCCTGGACGCGACGCCGGCCTCGACTCGCGAGCTGCCTGGCGGCCGTCGGCGTGCGCCCGACGATCGGGGCGATCTCCTCGAAAGGCACGCCAAATGCATCGTGCAGGACGAACGCGACCCGCTCGGCGGGTGCCAGCATCTCGAGGACAACGAGAAGGGCCAGGCCAACCGAGTCGCCGATGAGGGCTTCGTGCTCGGGACCCATCCCGTCCTCGCGGTCGATGATCGGCTCGGGAACGCGCCCCTCGACGAAGTCCTCGCGACGCCTTCTGCGCGCGCGAAGCATGTTCAGGCAGACCCGCGCGACAACCGTGGTCAGCCAGGCGCTCAGGTCCTCGACGTCGGCCACGTCAGCGCGGCTGAGCCTGGTCCAGGCGTCCTGGACGGCGTCGTCGGCCTCGGTCAGCGAGCCGAGCATCCGGTAGGCGACGGCCCGGAGCCGCCGGCGGTGGGTCTCGAATTGCTCCGCGAGCAACCCCTGTTCGTTCACTCGGTCACGGTCCTTCGACGAGCGGTGTCACCCCATTGACCCCGCCAGACGGAGGCATGTGCGACCCAGAGGAGATTAGCCATGACCACGCCGATCCTCGTTACCGGAGGCACGGGCACCCTCGGCCGGCTCGTCGCCGAGCGGCTTCGTGAGCGCGGCCGAGACGTCCGCGTGCTGAGCCGGCACGCCGGCGCGCCCCAGGCCGGCGTCGAGTTCGCGGCGGCCGACCTGACGATCGGCGAAGGCGTGGAAGCCGCCGTGGCTGGCGTCGAGATCATCGTCCACCTGGCTGGGACGCGGGTCGGGGACGAGATCAAGACACGCCATCTGGTTGACGCCGCGTCGAAGGCCGGAGCCCGGCACTTCGTCTACATCTCGGTCGTCGGCGCCGACCGGATCCCGATCCATGGCCGGATCGACCGGATGATGTTCGGCTATTTCGGCTCGAAGCTGGCCGCCGAGGAGGTTGTCTCCGGCTCGGGCATTCCCTGGACGACGCTCCGGGCGACGCAATTCCAGCAGACCTTCCTGGGCGTCGCGAAGGGCATGGCCCGGCTCCCGATCGTCCCGTCGCCATCGGGCCTTCGGTTCCAGCCGATCGACGCCCGTGAGGTTGCGGATCGACTGGTCGAGCTTGCCCTCGGCGAGCCGGCCGGCCTCGTGGCCGAGATGGGTGGCCCGCGGGTGTACACGATGGGTGAGCTGGTTCGGGTGTACCTCCGCGCCGCGAACAAGCACCGACTGGTCATCCCGGTCCCGGCCATGGGCGGGGCCGCGGCGGCAGTCCGGGCGGGGGCAAACCTGACCCTGAACCACGCGGTTGGCCGAACCACCTGGGAGGACTACGTCGCCGCGCAGCAGGGCTCGGCGAGCCACACCAGTCGGGACCGGGCCTGACCGCCCAGGCGGGCTCGTTCTTCCCGAATATCAATGGGCGTAGTAGTAAGGAGAAGTGACCGGCGGCAAAGGGATGGGAGCCTCACTTCGGTAGCCACGGGAGGCTAACTCCGACCGAAACAGGCTCCTTTCGGAGCCCGGCGAGCCCCGATTCCTTCTCTACCACTCCCTCCATTGATAATCCGGAAGTCTTGGGCGCCGATGGCCAGGTCAGACCTCGATGGGGAGCGCAGCCGCAGCTGCTACCTGCGCGTCTTCGATGGCAAAGATATCGTTCGCGGAATGGAAGTTGCAGCCGCCCTCGCCCCGACCCGTCCCGAGCTCACCGGCCGGCTGAAGATCCTGCTGGCCCTGATCCTGACCGGCCAGTTCATGGCCGTCCTCGACGCGTCGATCGTGAACGTCGCGATCCCCACGATCCGGGTCGATCTGCAGGCGTCCGGCTCGGACCTCCAGCTGATCGTGGCCGGTTACGTGATCGCCTACGCCGTGCTCCTGATCACCGGGGCTCGGCTGGGGATGCGCTTCGGCTTTCGGACGGCGTTCATGTGGGGCCTGGGCCTGTTCACCGTGGCGTCCTTTGCCTGCGGCATCGCCCCGAGCAGCCAGGCCCTGATCGTCGTGCGGGCGATCCAGGGTGGCGGGGCCGCGCTCATGGTCCCCCAGGTCTTCAGCCTGATCCAGCGCAATTTCAGCGGAGCGGCGCGGGCCCAGGCCCTCAGCTTCTGGGCGGCAACGCTGGCCCTGGGCGGCCTCGTCGGCCAGGTCCTGGGCGGTGTCCTCGTCAGCGCAAACATCGCCGGGCTGGGCTGGCGGCCGGTCTTCCTGGTCAACGTGCCGATCGGCCTCGTGCTCCTCGCGGCGTCCTACCGGTACCTTCCCATCGATCTACCAGGACGAGCCCGGAAGCTCGATGTCGCCGGCCTGCTCTCGCTCGCGGCGGCGGTCCTCCTGTTGGTGGTCCCGCTGGTCCTCGGCCACCAGCTCGGCTGGCCCAGCTGGACGATCTGGTCGCTAGCCCTGAGCGTCGTGGCGATCGTCCTGTTCGCCCTGATCGAGCGCCGGGTCGAGCGCGGCGGCGGGGAGCCGCTGATCGCCGAGCGGGTCGTCCGCGCGCCAGGCCTGCCGGCGGCCCTCGTTGCGATCGTCCTGGCGCTGGCGGCCTACGGCGGGTTCCTGTTCACGTTTACCCAGCACCTCCAGGGTGCCCTGCAGGATTCGGCGCTCCAGGCCGGCCTGACGTTCGTGCCGTTGGCCATCGGCTTCGCCCTGTCGAGCCTGAACTGGCGACGCCTGCCGGCCCGCCTGCACGAGATCGTCATCCCGTCCGGCTGCGTGATCGCCGCGGGGGGCTACCTGCTCACCGGGCTGTCGATCTCGGACGGCGGAACGGGCGGCCTTGTGCTGCCGGTGGCCCTGTTCATCGCCGGCTTCGGCCAGGGCATGGCCGCCAGTCCGATCCTGACTGTCGCCCTCTCGAAGGTCCCGTCCCAGGACGCGCCCGATGCCAGCGGCGTGCTGACCACCGTGATCCAGCTTGGCCTGGTCCTTGGCGTGGCCACGTTCGGGAGCGTGTTCCTGACCCAGGCGGTCCTGCCGGGCATCCACGCCAGCGCCGACGCGATGGCCCTGACCCTGTGGCTGATCGTGGCCGCACTGCTTGGCTGTGCGGTCGCCTCGACGGTGATGGTCCGAGCCCAGCCCGCGGGATCCGTGACGGCCGCGGAGACAGCTACAACCGGCTGAGGACCTCGATCCGCTTGGCGGCGTATTCCGCGTCGCTGATCAGGCCCTGGTCCTTGAGCTCGATCAGGTGGCGCAAAGCGTCGCCCGTTTCCTTCGGCTGAACCCGCGGGGTGATCGGCGGAGGAGGCGCGACCGGGCCACCGCCGGCGGCCGAGCCCGAGACCGCGTAGGCGGGCACGAACGGCAGCGTGGCCGGTCGGAATGCGAAGCCCAGCGCGTCGGCGCGCAGGTCGGCTCGAGCCTGGATCTCGCGGACCATGATGAAGCCGAACACAGCCGCGACGACGTACAGGAGCAGGCCGACGAGCGAGACCACATCGGCAATCTGGACGGCCTTCCAGTCTTCGACGCCCGACCACACGAACTGGGCGACCTTGCCCAGGAAGAAGCCGCCGAGCAGGGTGACCCACCACGTTTCGACGATCCGCCCGCCGGCCGGTCGAGCCGGACTCGAGAGTCGGTCCCATGCCTCGCGGACCACAAGGTACGGACGCCAGAAATCGGCGATCGGCACGAACCACCAGCCGATGCTCCAGCGCGGACTGTCCCTGGGTGTGCCAGCGGCGAGCGGCGGCTCGTTGTCGACGGTACGGCTGATCCAGCACCAGAACGCGATCGCCAGGAGAATGATCGCCCAGCCGTAGACACCGGACGAGATCGTCAGCGTCTTGCTGAATGACTCCTGCTGGCTCCGGCGGTGCACGGACTAGGCGATGCCGCGGTTATCTCCCAAGGAGATGAGAACGCAGGAATCGACGGCTCCCTCCGGCCTCGAGGAGTGCGATACCGCCTGTTTGATCTCCCAGGGAGATCGAATCCGCGAAATGGCCGCCGATCACCCCCTGACGACCGAGCATTCGGACGATCTGATCTCCTGCGGAGATGATCCGCCGCCGCACGAGGCCCGACGGCCTCGGCACGCCACCCCGACCCGCTACGACGCGACCGGCGGCGGTCCTGACGAGCCCCGCACGCGCAGCGACAGGGGCAGCGTCCGGGACTTGGCCGAGCCGCCGTCGACCAGGCCCAGGATCATCTCGACGGCCAGCGCCCCGACCTCCTCGGCCGGGATCGCGATCGTCGTGAGCTCCGGCTCGAGCATCCGGGCCAGCTCGATGTCGTCGAAGCCGACAACCGACAGGTCGCCGGGGATGCGCAGGCCACGGCCACCGGCCGCCTTGTAGACCCCTGCCGCCAGCAGGTCGTCGTCGCACACGATCGCCGTCGGCCGCCGATCAGGGTCCAGGGCAAGAAGCCGCTCGGCCGCCGCCGTCGAGGCCTCGATCTGGAAGCGGGCGCGCACGTCGAGCTCGGGCCGCCAGGCCAGGCCGGCCGACTCGAGGCTGGCGCGAAACGCCGCCTCGCGCAGCTTGAACGTCTCCTGGTCGAAGGCGGCCCCCAAGTGGGCGATCCGGCGATGGCCCAGCTCCAGCAGGTGGCTCATCGCCAGGTTGATCCCGCCCATGATGTCCAGGCCGACGCTGCCGGCGCCGCGCGAGCTGGCCTCGACCAGGACCACGTGTCGCCCGAGCTGGCTGACCTGGCGCTGGCTGAGCGGGTCGGCGGCGTAGACGATGCAGCCGTCGACGGCTCGGGTCACCAGGACGGCGCTGACCCACGCCAGCCAGTCCGGATCGGAGCCGGTGTCGAGGAGCATGACCGCGTGCTCGCGCGCCCGGGCGGCCCGCTCGGCCCCGAGCAGGACCGACGAGAAATACGGGTTGGCCACATTGGGCACGATCAGGGCGACGGTGTGGGCCCGGCCCAGGCGGAGGTTGCGGGCCGAGGCGTTGGGCTGGTACCTCAGCCCCCGGGCAACCTTCAGGACGTGGTCGCGCTGCTCATCCGAGATCCGCCCCTGGCTCTTGCCCGTGACCACCAGGGACACCGTCGCCTGCGAGACGCCGGCCAGCCGGGCAACGTCCGATCCGGTCGCCGGCCGGACCCGTTTGTCCTCGCTCACGGAAGTTGGGCTAGCGCCCCGGCTCGGAGGCCAAGAGAGCGGACTCGCGAGCGGCCTCGCCAGCTGCCTCGCGAGCGGCCTCCAACGAGGCGGCCGAGAAGGTGTGGGGCAGCCACTCGGCAATCGTCCCCCAGCGCAATCGATCGGAGCTCAGCGAGCCATTCACGATCAGGACATTCGGCCCAAACTCGGCCAGCAGCTGCCGGCACATCCCGCAGCACGAGGCCGGATCGGGATTCAGGGTCACCGTGGCGCAGGCCACCAACGCGCTGGCTCCGGCCGCGACGGCTGCCCCGACAGCGCTCCGTTCCGCACAGATCGTGGCCGCGTAGGCGGCCGACTCCACGTTGCAGCCGATGTGAATCCCGCCGTCCGGATCGAGGACCGCTGCCCCGACCGGATAGTTCGAATAGCTGGCCCGGGCCCGGCCGATCGCGGTGGTGGCCGCCGCGAGCAGCTCCGCCAGGCGGGGCACTGCCGCGATGGCCTCGGCCGACGACCGAGTCCCCTCGAGGATCACGCCTTCGCCCCGTCAGTCCGGCGGGAGTTCGGCGTAGGCCAGGTCGATCTCGAAGCCCTGGCGCTTGCGGATCGTCCGGCTGACGTAGTAGATGATCACCCCGGCCGGGAACAGGGCCAGGCTGAACCAGAACATGCCCGGGCTGGCCGACAGGCTCACCCCCGAATTGGGGTCGCGGGCAAAGTTGGCGACCATCAGGAAGGCCCCGATCGCGCCGGCCACGCCGACGATCCCCAGGACGGGCACCTTGGCCACGTACCAGCCCACCGGCGACAGGTCATACAGGCTCTTGAACTTGTACGGAATCAAGGCCGCTCCGAGGCTGCCGATGCCCAACGCGATGATCTGGCCGAAGGCACCGACCACGACGGTGAAGATACTCGTGTAGGCCCACGCCCACGCGACCACCACGGAGACCAGGGTCACCAGGATGACCGCGTTGACCGGCGAGTTGGAGCGCTCGGTCACCTTGGACAGGTTGTCCGGGACCACCCGGTCCATCGACCAGGCGAAGATGCAGCGGGTCATGATCAGGAGCGACATCGGCACGGTCGGGAACAGCCACGAGGCGAAGCCGATGATGATCAGCGAGCCGATCAGCGGGTTGCCGCTGGCGATCGCGGCCACTTCCATGTAGGTCGGCGCGCCGCCCAGGCCGGTCGCCGTGGGGCTGGCGGCAACGAGCGAGGCCAGGAAGCCCTGGCCGATCGCGTTGAGGGCCAGGAAGGCCAGGATCAGGGCGGCGATGAAGGCGATCACCGCGGTGACCGGCCCGGCCAGGAGCTGCGACAGCCGGGCCGAACGGACTTCGCCGGCGAAGTAGGCCGAGCCCAGGTAGAACGGCAGCGAGAAGGCCGGCCAGGAGACCGCCAGGACGGTCATGCCGAGGTCGACCGGGGCGTCGGCATAGCCGTTGGCGGCGGCCGAGGCGATCACCGCCCTGGACGCGCCGCTGACCCCGGTCGCGACCTGGACGTAACCGTCGAACGCGGTCTGGACCGCGGACGGCGAGGTCAGGACGAGGACGATGACCGTGGCGGCCAGGCCGACCAGGCTGACCACGATCGTGTAGCGGAAGACCTTCAGGACCGCCCGGATGCTGCCCATGATGAACAGGATTGCGAAGCCGATCACGAACGGCTCGCCGACCACGAAGATCGCGAACGGCTGAACGAGCTGGACCGACAGCGAGACCAGGCCCGGGTTATTCAGCTCCACGCCCAGGAAGCGGGCCAGCGGTGACAGGCCCCAGATGCAGAAGTAGTAGCCGGTCGAGGTCAGGAAGACCGTGTTGAAGACCACGAACACGAAGTTGGCCGCGAAGCCGATCGAGGGATGGATCGTCCGGCTGATGAACACGTAGTCGCCGCCACTGCGCTTCATGATCGTGCTGGCCATGGCGTAGGCCAGGACGATGGGGATGGCCAGAATGAACCCGATGACCAGGGTCAGGAAGATGTTCACGCCCGGGTAGAAGGCCAGGACCAGCCCGAGCATGAAGCCGAGCATGATCGGGAAGGTCGCCACGTACATGTTCACGAGCGAGGCGTCCGTGGCCGAGGCCGCCCGGACGAGCCCGGACGAGTTGCGGGCAAAGACCGGCACGGTGCCGGTCGTGATCGGACCGGCCGCTACCGGCTTGTCCATCCCATCCTCCTTGCCCCACCTGCTTGCCCCACCACCGTTAGCCCACCACCGCCATCAGGCAATGACCAGCTGGCATTGCTCGACCTTGCCCGAAGAGACTCGAATGAGCGCCCCGTACAACGTTCCCTGCTCGTAGGCACTGCCCGGATTGACGACGGTCGAACCGCCCAGCTTCACGATCCCCCGGCTCTCATGGATGTGGCCGTGCATCGTCAGCAACGGCTGGAGCGAGCGAATCCCGTCGGCCACGGCCGTCGAGCCGACCGGGATGAAGTCGGGCGAGCCGCCGACCAGCTCCACCTGGAGCTCGGGGCTCAGGCGCGGGGCGACGTCGAGGGTCGAGCCGTAGGGCGGGACGTGGATGTTCCAGATCGTGCGGCTGGCGTCGGGCGATTCGAGGGCGGCCACCAGGCCGGCCAGCTCGTCCTCGGACTTCTCGCGGTGGGTCCGCCAGGGGGTGATGTTGCTCCAGCCGACCGTCCCGAACCAGAAGCCATCCATCTCGATCAGGCCATCCGGCGGGCACAGCGTGGGCCCCTGGGCGAAGATCCCGGCCATGTCGTCGTAGTCGTCGTTGCCCAGGCCGATGACGCAGCGGGTGGTCTCGTCCAGCCGCTCGCTGGCGAGCTGGACCCAGTCCTGGGCGCGCTTGACGATCAGCTCGTGGAGGGTGGTCTCGACCAGGGCCGGGTCGGCGCTGAGGGCCTGGATGAACTCGGCATTGGTGGGCAGGGCGTAGGCGCCCATGTCGGCCAGCTGGGCCTTGAGCACGCTCAGCTCCTGGACCGTGCTGGCCTCGAGCCGCGCCCCCTGGAAGTTGCCCCGCCAGCCAGTGCCCTCTTCGAGCAGGGGGACCAGGTGCTTGCCGGCCGCATCACCGCCCATCACCAGCCAGTCGGCTTTGTAGAACTTGGCGGCGTTCAGGAACTTGCGGAAACAGCGATCCGACCCATGCAGGTCAGAGGCAAAGAAGATGCGCAATCCAGCCCTCACAGGATTGACCGGGAATGGCCAGACGTTATACGTTTAACTCGCAATGTCAATCCCCGACGTGATGGGCTCGCCCGGGCACGCCCCGGCAGCCGAATCCCGCGCGACGCGGGCCGTCATTGACGGCATCTTTGGCGCTGCCGCGACCGGTGTGCTTGAGGACGTGCTCGGCTGCTGGGCCGACGACGGGGTCCTCGACGACATCACCCTGAGCCGGATCTTCAACGGCAAGGCCGAGCTGCGACCCTACCTCGACTGGTATTTCAAGGCGCTGCCGGACCTCGATTTCAAGCCGGCCCGGATCCTGGTCGACGGCCCGTACGCGGCGGTCGAGTGGGCCGAGACCTGCCACATGAGCGGACCGTTCGACGGCCTCGTGCCCGATGGTCGAGAGCTCCAGCTGCGGGCCCTGGACCTGTTTGAGATCCGGGACGGCCTGGTCCAGCACGAGTCGAGCTGGTACGGCGATTCGTGGTTCCGCCGGAGGATCGGCTCGATCGGCTCCGACGCGCCATCGCCACCTCCCCTGCCCCGCGGCGCCAGCTGGGCCGAGCCGGTCGTGCCCGACCAGCGACCGGCCGGCAGCTCGGATGACACACGCCTGGTCATCGACGGGCTGTTCGCTGCGGCTGCGACCGGCCAGGCCGAGGACGTCCTGGCCTGGTGGGCCGACGACGGCGTCCTCGATGACGTGACCCTGGCCCAGCGCGTCGCCGGCAAGGCCGAGCTGCGGCGCTACCTCGACATGTACTACCGGGCGCTGCCCGACCTCGACTTCAAGCCGAAGCTCCTGATCGTCGACGGGCCATGGGCCCTGGTCGAATGGGCCGAGACCTGCCATCTGTCGGCGCCATTTGATGGAGTCCCGGCCGATGGGCGCGAGCTGCGCCTGCGGGCCGTCGACCTGTTCGAGGTACGCGAAGGGCTGGTTGCCCACGAGTCCGGCTGGTACGGCGACGGTTACCTCCGAGACCGGCTCGAGCTGGCCGACCCCAGCCGGCTGCCTGAGCCCATCCCGCGCGGATCGTCGTGGTAGGTCGCCAGGTCGACCGCCCGGTCGATCGCCTTTTGCTCGCTCGACCCACGAAGGAGCCGCCGCTGTGACGTATCGCATCGAATGGGTCCGCAGCAGCTGCCAGATGCTCAACGAGATCGGCGCCGAGTTCGAGCGGACCCAGCCGTTTGCGGGGATGACGATCGGGACCGGGATCCACCTCGAGCCCAAGACGGTGGCCCTCCTGCTCACCCTCCAGTCGGGCGGGGCCGAGGTCGTCTCGACTGGCAACCTCAACTCGACCCAGCCGAGCGCCGTGACCTATCTTCGCCAGCACGGCGTGACCGTCATCGGCGGTCCGACCCAGGATCCCGTCGAGCGATCCGGGCATTTGGACGAAGTCCTGGCCACCGAGCCGCACCTCCTGCTCGACAACGGCGGCGACCTGTTCGATCGCTATCTCGACCATCCCTACAAACGGCTGCTGGGCGGGACCGAGGAGACCACCTCGGGTCGGATGCGCCTGGCCGAGCTGCGCGACGAGATCGCCAAGCCCGTCCTGGTCATCAACGACAGCCCGATCAAGCAGTTCGCCGAGAACCGCCACTCCGTCGGCCAGAGCGTCGTCGAGTCGTTCCTGCGGATCACCAACCGAGCCACGAATGGCCGGCGGGTAACCGTCTTCGGCTACGGCGCCTGCGGCAAGGGCGTGGCCCTCAACTTTCGCAACAACCACGCGATCGTGTCGGTGGTCGAGATCGATCCGGTTGCTCGCCTGGAGGCGATGTTCGACGGCTTCAACGTGCCCCCGCGCGAGGAGGCCCTGGCCAGCGCCCAGATCATCATCACCGTGACCGGCGCCCAGCGGGTGATCACCGCGGCCGACCTGGGCCTGCTGGCCGACGACGTGGTCATGGCCAACGCGGGCCACTTCCCGGTCGAGATCGACGTCGACGACCTGCTCGCCGACGAGCACGTGCTGAGCTATTCGGGCGACGACGGGATCACCACCGCCGAGGTCGACGACGGCCGCAAATTCCACGTGCTGGGCGATGGCCACATGGTCAACCTGGCCGGCCCGCGTCCACTGGGCAACTCGATCGAGTCGATGGACCTGGGCTTCAGCCTCCAGGCGCGCTCGCTCGAGGCGGTCGCCAACGGGTCGGTTGGGCGCGAGTCGTGCGTGGTCCCGGTGCCGCGTTCGATCGACGAGCAGGTAGCCGAGCGCTACGTCGAGCTGGCCCGAGGGTCGGCGCCCGCCTAGCGAGCCTCGGCGCCCCCTAGCCAGGCTCGGCGTCCCCTAGCGAGCCCCGACGTTCGCCCCAGGCGAACAGATCGCGGCTGTCGATCGCCGGGACGGGCTCCTCGAACGCCGGTTCGGCCGACTTGTTCGCCCGCGGCGAACGATTCGGCCACGGCCCCGGTGAACGACCGAGACGAGGCGAAGAGTCGTCCCGTTTGTTCGTCCCTGGCGAACGCGCCCGCCCGTCGGGCCGGTTATCTCCGCAAGAGATCAAAACGGCGCAATCCTCCGTGCTCCGGGCCGCCGCGGAGACCCAAACCGCCCGTTTGATCTCGCCAGGAGATCGAATCCCCGGAATTGGCGCCCGCCAGCCACCAAACGACCGAGCATCGGGCAGATTTGATCTCCTGGGGAGATAACGCTGCCCCTCCCCGATCAATGGGAGGACGGCCGGTCCGGGCAGGTCCGCGCCGGCGAGATCTGGGCTACGGGGGCGGCGCGGATGACAGCCAGATCCGACTCGGGCCGGCCGCTCGGGCAATTCGGCTGAATGCGACGCGCGGGCTGCCGTCAGGGCCGATGGCCAATCCGGACAGGTCGCCGGCGTTGGTTACCACCGACCAGGTGAACGGGCCAGCATGCGGCCCGATGCCCAGCCTGATGACCCCACCGAACGCCGGCTGAATCGCCACGACGAGGCGGCCGGCGGGGTCGAACGCCGCATAGGGCACCGCGCTCGCCGGTACCGCGGTGAGGGTGCTGGTCGTCCAGGTTCCGGATTCATTGGTGGTCAGGTCCACCTCCGACCGTCCGTTGCGGCGCACGACCAGGTAGATCGCCCCGCTTTGGGCGATCGCGATCGAAGGCCCGATGAACGACTGGTTGGTCGTCGGAACATGCATCTGGGTCCAGCCCGTTGGCCCAGGCCGGGCCAGCATGATCCCCGCGTGCGAACCCGCAAGCAGCGCGAAGGCGACGACCGGTTCACCCGATGGATCCGTCGTGATCGTCGCCGTCGAGGCGGGGGCGGCCAGCTTCGCCACCGATTGGGGGCTCGTCCAAACGCCCAGGCTCGAGCGGTATCGATACATGAGCTCGGAGCCAGTGGTCGCCGAGGAGACATAGACGAGGTCGACGCCGCCTTGCGGGTCGAGCGCGATCGAGGGCCGCGAGACGAAGTCCGACTGGCTGCTCAGCGTGATCGTCGCCCACTGCCAGTTCCCGGCCGCGTCGTCGCCATAGGCGATCCCGCTGGGCGTCTCGTAGGCCAGGTGCAGGTGGCCCGCGTGATCGAAGGCGGGGCTGCCGTTCCAGCTCGGTTGAGAATCGCCCGATCCAGGCTGCTGGACCGGCCCGGGATCCGGCCCTGATGGGGGACTCCAGCCAGCGGCCGGATCGGGCAGGATGAGGAGCTGGGGGACCGTCGTGAACGAGAAGCCGTGACTCGCGTAGAAGTCGATGATGGCCGGCAGGGCGAGCGGAGTCAGGGCCGAGCCGCAGTGCATGAGCACGATCGACCCATTCTTGCCTTTGGTCGCGTTGGCGATCTCGGCGGCCACCGTGGGCGTACCCGTCTGATCGCCTGAGTCGACGTCCCAGCCGACCATCAAGGGGTAGCCGGCATCGGCGGCGACCTGCGCGACGACTGGGTCAGAACGGCCGTACGGCGGCCGGTAGGCATTGATCGAGGGCAGGCCCGTCGTCTCATCGACGATTCGGCGATCGGATTCGATGTTGAGGGCCAGGTCCTGGGCCGACAGGCTAGTCGGGTCGTGGTGGGTCGTCGTGTGGTTGCCGATCGGGAATCCAAAGCCGGCGACCCAGTGCCAGAAGCCGGGGTTCTCGCGGACGTACTGGCCATTGGGAAAGAACGTCGCGGTAACCCCCTTGGCCAGCAGCGTGTGGACGATCGAGATACAGGCCGGGATGTTGAAGCCGTCGTCGAAGGTCAGCGCCACGACCTTGCCGGCACCCGTGCGCAGCCCGTGGTGGAAGAAGAACGCCGGCGCCGGGCAGGCAGCCGAGCACGGGCCCGGGGACGCGCTTGGGGCTGAGGAGCTTTGCGTCGGAGCCGGCGTCGCCTGGGCCGCTGGACTCGTGAGCACCGGCGGGCGAGCGCTCGAAGAAGGCCGTGGCAGCGGTGTGCCGCAAGCGCCAACGAGGAGACCCGTGAGCAGGAGGAGTCGCGCCAGGCGGTAGTGGGTGGCCCGCCTCGAGCCGTCAATCGGAGGCATTCCCCAATCCTATGGGTGCCAGGCTTCCATAGGATGCGCAAGTGGAGCTGATCGGCGGCGCGCTCATCGTCCTGGGGCTGGCCTGGCTCGCGTTCGTCATCGTGTTGTGGCTCCACCGACCAACCCGCGATATCGCGGCCGTCGCCCTCAGAGCCATCCCGGACGTGGTTCGCCTGACTCGATCCCTGCTGGCGGATCCGACCACACCGGCAAGTGCCAAGCTCGCCCTGGGTGGACTCCTGGCCTACCTCATCAGCCCGATCGACCTCGTGCCGGACTTCATCCCAGGCCTGGGCCAGCTGGACGATGTCGTCGTGGCGGCGCTCGTCCTGCGCTGGACCGGTCGGCGCATCGGAGCCGACGGCCTGCGAGCCCACTGGTCGGGCTCGGCGGAGGGCTTCTCCGTGCTGCTGCGGATGCTAGGCCTCTGATGGGTCTATGGTTTCGGAATGAAGCGACGTCTCCGGCGCCGAACGAGGCTCGGCCCGATCGTGGTCGCATTGGTCGCCATGCTGGCGACCGCCGGTTGCCTCGCGCCCGGAACCGCCGGCAACCAGTCTCCGACGCCCGCCGTGACTGGTCAGCGCCAGCTCGCTTCCCCGAACTCCGGGTCGGTCGGCCCGGCCGTTGCCGCGGACTGGCCCGTGTACCACGGCGACCCGCAGCGAACCGGGGTTGCGGCCTCGTTTCCAGCCCTCGGATCAGGACTGACCCAGGCCTGGAGCGCCACCCTGGATGGCGCCGTCTACGGCGAGCCGCTCGGGGTGGCCGGCCAGGTGGTCGTGGCCACCGAGAACGACACCGTCTACAGCCTCGACCCAACCTCCGGCTCGGTCACCTGGCATACCCACCTCGGTACGTCGGTGCCGCTCTCGACCCTGCCCTGCGGGAACATTGATCCGCTCGGGATCACGAGCACGCCCGTCTACGACCCGTCGAGCGCGACGGTGTTCGTCGTGGCCGAGATGACCGGGCCGGCCCACAAGCTCTTCGCGCTTGATGCCACCACCGGTGCCGTGCGCTGGTCGCGCAGCGTCGATCTGGCCGGCCACGATCCGTCCACCCACCAGCAGCGGGCGGGCCTCGCGCTGGGCAACGGCTACGTCTATATCGGCTTTGGCGGGCTCGCCGGCGACTGCGGCCAGTACCAGGGCGAGGTCGTCGGCGTGCCCACGACCGGCTCCGGGGCGACGATTTCCTACCAGGTCCCGGTCGCGCGGGAGGGCGCGGTGTGGGCCACCGGCGGACCGGTGATCGACGCGTCGGGCAACCTGTACGTGTCGGTCGGCAACGGCAGCTCGACGACCACCTACGACGGCAGCGACAGCGTCGTGGAGCTTTCGCCGACCCTCACCCTGGTGTCCCGCTTCGCACCGTCTGGATGGGCGCACGACAACGCGACCGACGCCGACCTCGGTTCGCTCAGCCCGGTCCTCGTGCCGGGCGGCTGGGTGTTCATCGCCGGCAAGAGCGGGACGGGCTATGTGCTCAAGCAGGGCGCGCTCGGCGGGATCGGTGGCGAGATCCACTCGGCCACGGTCTGCCGGGGGTTCGGCGGGTCGGCCATCGAGGGATCGACGATCTACCTGCCGTGCTCGAGCGGACTTCGAATGATCCAGATCGGGGCCGGCGGCACGATCATCCCCGGCTGGCAGACGAACTCGGCGACCGGGCCGCCGGTCGTCGGCGGCGGTGCCGTCTGGAGCGTGTCGATCTCCACGGGCAAGCTGTTCGCCCTCTCCGAAGCCGACGGCAGCGTCCTGGCCCAGATCGGCCTCGGGGCCGTGCCGCACTTCGACGCGCCAACGCTCTGGGATGGGCTGGTCCTGGTAGGAACCCTGTCGGGTGTCGTGGCCATCAAGGCCTCCGTGCCGAGCGCCTCGGCCACCTACCACAGCCTCGGCTCGACCCGGATCCTCGACACCCGCTTCGGGACCGGGCTGTCGGGAGCATTCTCGAACCGGGTGGCCCGCGAGTTCTCGGTCGCAGGGCAAGGCGGGGTTGATGATGCCGCGATCGCGGTGACCGGCAACCTGACCGTCACCGGCCAGACGGCCGCGGGCTATGTCAGTTTGACCACGACGCCCCAGAGCGCTCCGGCGACCTCGACGATCAACGTCCCGCTCGGCGACACCCGGGCCAACGGCGTGACCCTCGGCCTGGCCGCCAACGGCGGGCTATGGGCGACCTATGTCGCCTCGGGCCTGGCCACGGCGAACCTGGTGTTCGATGTGACCGGCTTCTTCACGACCGATGCAACCGGCGCGACCTATCACGCCCTGGCTCCGACTCGGATCCTGGATACCCGCTCCGCGTCGCGGCTCACGAGCAAGGTTCCCTTCGAATTCCCGGTGACCGGCCACGCCGGGATACCTTCGGGAGCGGTCGCCGTCACCGGCAACCTGACCGTGACCGGCCAGACTCGAGCCGGCTACGTCAGCCTCACGACCACGGCCCAGGCCGTCCCGGCCACGTCCACGATCAATGTCCCGCTCGGCGACACCCGGGCCAACGGGGTGACCGCGGAGCTCACCGGTGACGGCCAGCTCTGGGCGACGTACGTCGGTCGTTCGGGCACGACCAACCTGGCCTTCGACGTGACCGGCTATTTCACGCCCGATGCGACCGGGGCCACCTACCACAGCCTCGGCTCGACCCGGATCCTCGACACGCGCTTCGGCACCGGGCTGTCGGGGGCGTTCACGAACCGGGTGGCCCGCGAGTTCTCGGTCGCCGGGCAAGGCGGGGTTGATGATGCCGCGATCGCGGTGACCGGCAACCTGACCGTCACCGGCCAGACGGCCGCGGGCTATGTCAGCCTGACGACGACCCCCCAGAGCGCGCCGGCGACCTCGACGATCAATGTCCCGCTCGGCGATACCCGGGCCAACGGGGTAACCCTCGGCCTAGCCGCCAACGGTGGCCTCTGGTCGACCTATGTCGCCTCGAGCTCGGCCAGGGCCAACCTGGTCTTCGACGTGACGGGCTTCTTCGGGCCCTAGGATTCCCTCTCGCGCGCCCAGCGATTAGTGGTGGCGGACATGAATGGTCGCCGTCGCCACGAGGCCAGAGTAGGTCGAGGTGACCGTATAGGAACCGCGCCTGGGTGCGGTGCAGGTTCCCGTCCCGCACGTACCGTCAGGACTGATCTGCAGGATCGCTAGCGTCGAGACGTCTCCGATCAGGTTGCCCGCCGCGTCGTAGGCACGAGTGACGAAGGCCTGTGGCTGGCCTTGAGCAATCGAGACGGAGCTCGGCGTCAGGGTGATGTGGTCGAGGGCGCCGGCGACGACGGTCAGGGTCAACCTCGCGCTCACGCTGGCTGTTCGGGCTTCGATCGTGATCGCCCCGGCCAGGTTCCCGACGACCTCGGTGGTGGCAACGCCTGAGCCGTCGGTGGTAGCGCCGCCCAGGCCGGTCACTGTGCCGGAGCCGGCCACCGCGCCGAAGCTGACGGTTTGGCCGGCCAGGGGATTCCCAAGCGCGTCGCGGACGGTCGCGGTGATCGCCCGGGCTGCGCCGCCGGAGGCGAGAGCGCCCGTGCTCCCGGTCAGGGTCAGGCTCGCAGGCACGACAGGGGTCGGGCTCGGAGCCGGCGTTGGGACGGGGGTGGGCGCCGGCGTTGGGGCGGGAGTGGGAGCCGGGGTTGGGAACGGCGTGGGGATCGGGGTTGGCACCGGCGTTGGTGCGGGCGTCGGTCTTGGTGTCGGTTGCGCCGTCGGGATCCCGCTCGAGGCCGTCGGCACCGGCGTCGGCGATGCGGACGGCGACTCAGACGGCGCGAGGCTGTCCGATGGCGACGGGGCAATGCTCGGAGCCTGCCCGGGCGAAGGGCTCTCGCCGGGGAGCGGAACAAACGTGGCGTCGCTGACCGCCCCAAGACCGTCAAACGGCGAACGGGAATCCGAAAACAGCCACAGCTGTGGATGAAGGGTTAGGACGGCGACCACCACCAACGTGCCAATTGCCAGCACGGCGATCAGGCTGTTCAGCGCGAGCCGCGCTTGCCTGGCCCGCTTCGGGCTCATCTCTCCACCAGCAGGGTCACGAGGCTTACGGGCATCGTCGGGCAGCCCCTAGTTGCTGAAGTAGCCGGTGACATCGAACACGAGATTGGTCGTGGCCGAGGTGCTGGCCCCCACGTAGGTCGCCCAGAGATGGCCACTGGCCAGGCCCACGGTCACCCCGTTAGCGCGGGTGTCGCCGAGCGGGAAGTTGAGGGTCGAGGTGGCCGGGTGACTCTGCGCGCTGGTCGTCAGCGCGACATAGCCCGCCCGGGTCTGGCCGGTCA
>JBBSFD010000029.1:0-42366 GCA_038239115.1 Candidatus Limnocylindrales bacterium
CGGGTTCCTGATCGCCGGGCCGCTCTCGGGCTATCTCTCGGATCGCTTCGGGGCTCGCCTGTTCGCGACCGGCGGGATGGTCCTGGCGGCGATCGCGTTCATCGGCCTGACCGGGCTGCCGGTCCAGTTCGCCTATCCCACCCTGGCCTTCTTCCTGCTCCTGGCCGGCCTTGGATCCGGGCTGTTCAACTCGCCTAACGCGGCGGCGATCATGAACAGCGTGCCGGCCAACCAGCGCGGCGCCGCGTCCGGCATGCGGGCGGTCTTCGCCAACGCCGGCTTCGTCGTGTCGATCGGCCTGTTCTTCTCGCTGATGATCGCGGGCCTGGCCGGATCCCTGTCGTCGACCCTGTACGCCGGGCTCGTCGCCCACGACGTACCGATCGACGTGGCCACCCAGATCTCGCACCTGCCGCCGGTCTCGGAGCCTGTTCGCGTCACTACTTGGCTACAACCTGATGGCGTCGCTGCTTCCCCCGGACGTGCTCAAGGCCTTGCCGCCCGACCAGGCCGCAATCCTGACCGGCAAGGACTTCTTCCCGAACCTGATCAGCGGACCGTTCCACGACGGCCTGGTGATCGTATTCCTGGTCGCGGCCGGCATGTCGATCGTGGCGGCCATCGCCTCGGCCCTGCGCGGCGGCAAGTACGTCCACCAGGAGACCAGCCAACGCGAGGCGGCTCGGCCGGCCGCCTGACGGCTCTTCGGTCGCGAGCCGGCGCCGATCCGCTCGTGCCGAGCTGCCGCCGGCTGCCGTTCTTGCCCGCGTGCCTCGACAGGGCTCGGTTGCGCCCTTAGCCCGATTCGTTCCGGGTCCATGGACGCCGTGAGCACAGGGGGAGTGGCTTACGGCCGAGAAGGCCTGGCTGCAGGCCCCAGGGATCCCTGCTTACGCCTGGCCAGAGCGTGGCGCACGCTCGATCTTGACGGCTCGGCGGGCAGCGACGGCCGGATCAGACTCCAAAGGCTTCGGCTTGTGCTGGCGGCGCCCATGCAGCCGGAGTCGAGCGGCCTAAGGTCCGGCCGCCGGCCCCATCGCGCCGGCCCCATCGCGCCGGCCCAGCGCGACCGGCGCGGGCCCTACCGGCGCGGTTCTTCCGAAATATCAACCGGCGAAGTACAAAGGAAGGAATCACCCCGCGCGTGGCCGTAGGTCGGCTCGGATCGGGTCGGCCCCTGCATGGAATGGGGCGCGCCACCTCCAGCAGCTCGAGAGGGCCGCTCGAATCCTTCCGTAGCACTCGTCCCGTTGATATTCCGGAACAGACGCGGCGCGGCGCGCCCGTCCTAGTGTGCGTATCGCGGCACCGGACCCGGGCACGGGCCAGGGCCACGGACCTGGCTACTCCTTCGGCCGGATCCGGATGATCAGCATCGAGCCACCGCCGGGACTGGTCGATTCGCCGTCGTGGGGGATCGTGCCGTCCCAGCGGACGTAGTCGCCCGGGCCGAGCTCCAGGCTGTGATCGCCCTGGGTCATCCGGAACGTGCCGCGCAGGACCAGGTGGTGCTCCTCGCCGGCATGGGCGTGCGCGCCGACCCGCTGGCCGGCTTCGGTGCTCGTCACTTCCAGGATCGACACGTCACGCGACCCGCGACCGTCGACGTGCTCGATCCGGCCCAGGCTCATCTCGGTCGTGGGACGGTCGGCCGCCCGGACGAGGTACGGCTCGGGCACGTCATCCATCAGGAACCAGGCGGCCGGGACTTCCAGGGCCGCGCCGATGGAGGTCAGGCACTGGAGTGAGGGCGATGCCTTGTCGTTCTCGATCTGGGACAGGTAGCCGACGTTCAGGCCGCTGCGCTGGGCAACCTTGGCCAGGGTCAGGCCGCGTTCGAGCCGCCACTTTCGGATCTGGACTCCGACGGCGGGCTTGCGCCGCTCCTCGGTGGTCATGTTTGGTCTCCACAAACTGGTATTGACAACGGCACAGGTCCGACCTATCGTTGTGCCAACAACAAATATTGCTTGCCGACAGCCAACTCGTCAAGCCCGATCCAAGGAGATCACCTCATGAAGATTGCAATCATCGGCGCCGGCAACGTCGGCACCGCCCTCGCCACCTCGTTCAAGAAGGCCGGCCACGACGTCGTCATCGCGTCCCGCGATCCCGAGGATGCCGGCGGGGCCGTCGCCTCGACCGGGGCCCAGCTGGCCGGCTCGAATGCCGAAGCCGCCGCGGCCGGCGATGTCGTGATCCTGGCCGTGCCGTTCACGAGCGCGCCCCAGATCGCCACCGAGATCGCCGAAGCGGCCGCCGGCAAGGTCGTCATTGACGTGACCAATCGGATGTCATTCGGTCCGGCCGGCCCCGACATCGACACGACCAGCTCGAATGCCGAGGAGCTTGCGGCCCTGCTGCCGAAGTCCCGGGTGGTCAAGGCCTTCAACACGCTCTTCGCCTCGAAGCAGCACGATCCGATCGCCGAGGGCCTCCAGCTCGACGGCTTCGTGGCCGGCGACGACGCCCAGGCCAAGGAGGAAGTCGGCCGCCTGCTCGCCTCGATCGGCCTCAACCCGATCGATGTCGGCCCGCTCGCCCGGGCGCGCCAGCTGGAGGGCATGGCCTTCCTGAACATCAGCCTGAACATTGCCCGGGGTGGCTCGTGGCAGTCGGGCTGGAAGCTCATCGGCGCCCCGTCGGTGACCAAGGCGGCCTGACCAATGACCGACCAGACCACCGGGCAGGCACCGGGACCGATTCCCGTCACCCGCCTGAACCACGCCGTCCTGTACGTCCGCGACGCGACCGTAGCGGCCGCGTTCTACGCCCGGGTGTTCGGCTTCGAGGTCGTCGAGCATGCCTTCGGCGGGCGGGCCGTGTTCCTGCGGGCCGCCCATAGCGACAACCATCACGACCTCGGCCTGTTCTCGGTCGGACCCGATGCCGTCGGCCCGGTCCGTGGTGGGGTCGGGCTGTACCACCTCCCCTGGGAAGTGCCCACGATCGATGACCTGGCCCATGCCGCTGCCGTCCTGTCGGCCGCGGGCGCCCTTGGCGGGGCTTCGGATCACGGGGTGTCGAAGTCGCTCTACGGCGCCGATCCCGACGGCAACGAGTTCGAGATCATGTGGCGAGTGCCGAGCGAGGCCTGGGGCGAGTTCGAGCATCACGGCGCCGTCCTGCCGCTCGATCTCGATTCCGAGGTTCGGCGCTGGGGAAGCGCCGGCGCCGCGCGCGCCTGACCGGCTAGTTCAGGTGGTCCTGCCAATCCGGCGGGACCCGCTCGGCCGGACCCGGGACGGTCTGGTCGAGGGGATGGTGATCGGGCGGAACCAGGCTCGGTCCCTCGGCGTATTGCTGGCGGGCGTAGTCCCAGAACCAGTCCTCGCCCGGCTCGAAGCTGGCGACCACCGGATGCTGCTGGTCGTAGGCGTGGTGGCTGGCATGCTGCGACGGCGACGAATCACAGCAGCCGACATGGCCGCACTGGGCGCAGCGCCGCAGGTGGAACCACCAGCCGGCGCTCGTCTCGCACTCGACGCAACCTGGTCCGCTGGGCGCCACACCCGGGTCGATTCCGTTCTCGACTGCCACTGATCGTCCTCGCTCCACGCCTCTGCCCGACGCTCGATCTCATCATCGTCGGCTTTGCCGATCGGCGCTCGGCGCACTCGCCAGCGGAGTAGCATCGTCCCGCTCGCCGGTCGTGCCGCCGGGTCGGGCGGCCGTTCGGGAACCGGCCACGGGCCACAGTTGGAGGGTGTGCGATGGTCGGGTTCAAGGAGTTCCTGCTCAAGACGAACGCCCTCGCCCTGGCGATCGGCGTGATCATCGGCACCGCCCTCGGCGCGGTGGTCGGCTCGCTGGTCAACGACATCATCATGCCGCCGATCGGGGTGCTCCTCGGCGGGGTCGACTTCAGCAGCCTCGTGATCGAGCTCAAGGCGGCCACCACGGATGCAACGGGCAAGCCGGTGCCGGCGGTCGATATTCGCTACGGCACGTTCATCAACCTGGTCATCACGTTCATCATCGTGGCCCTCGTGGTCTACCTGATCGCCAAGGCAATGATCAAGGAGCCCGAACCCGTGCCCACCAAGACCTGCCCGGCCTGCAAGGAAGCGAACGCGGTCGACGCGACCCGCTGCAGGGCCTGCACCAGCGCCATCTGACCCTCGGGGCCGCCCGCCCCGTCATCATCCGGGACCCGCTCCCGTCACCTGAGGTGCCCAGCTCAGCCATGGCCGACGACTTCGAGCAGCGCATGGCCGCCGCCTACGCGACCGGCGTGCCCTCCCTGGAATACGGGGCGATCGTGCAGGGCACGACCACCTATCCGGCGGCCGTCGCCCGGCTGGCCCTGGGCATGGTCAACCGGCATGGCCTCGTGGCCGGGGCCACCGGCACCGGCAAGACCAAGACCCTCCAGGTCTTGACCGAGGAGCTCTCGGATGCCGGTGTGCCGGTCTTCCTGGTCGACATCAAGGGCGACATCAGTGGCCTCGGGGCGCCAGCCGTGGTCAACGACCACATCACCAGCCGGCTGACCCAGATCGGCGTGACCGACTGGACCCCGCGGGCCTACCCGGTCGAGTTCCAGACCCTCGACCAGGGTGGCCAGGGGATTCGGCTGCGGGCCAACGTCAGCTCGTTCGGTCCGATCCTGCTGGCCAAGGTCCTCAGCCTCAACGAGACCCAGGAAAGCGTGCTGTCCCTGATCTTCAAGTACGCCGATGACCAGCAGCTGCCGCTGGTCAACCTGGCCGACCTGCAGGCAACCCTGACCTATCTCAACGGTCCGGCGGGGGAGGCGGCACTGGCCCAGTACGGCGGCATCTCGCCGGCCTCGGTCGGGGTCATGCTGCGCAACATCGTCCAGCTCCAGCAACAGGGTGCCGACGCCTTCTTCGGGGCGCCCGAGTTCGACATCAACGACCTGATCCGGAGCACCTCGGACGGCCGCGGCGTGGTCAGCATCCTCGAAGTCGCCAACATGCAGGATCGGCCAGCCCTGTTCAGCACGTTCATGATGTGGCTGCTGGCCGCCGTCTACCACCACCTCCCGGAGGTGGGCGACCCGGACAAGCCCAAGCTCGTCTTCTTCCTGGACGAGGCCCATCTCCTGTTCGAGAACTCCAACCAGAGCTTTCTCGACCAGATCGAGATGGTGGCCCGGCTGATCCGGAGCAAGGGCGTCGGCGTGTACTTCGTGACTCAGTCGCCCGAGGACGTCCCGCCCAAGGTCCTGGCCCAGCTGGGCAATCGCGTCCAGCACGCCCTCCGCGCGTTCACCCCGGACGACCAGAAGATGATCACCGACACGGCCCGCACATTCCCGACCACGACCGACTACGACGTAGCCAGGGCGCTCGTCTCGCTGGGCACCGGCGAGGGCCTGGTGACGGTCCTCTCGCCGCGCGGCGTGCCCACGCCGACGGTCCACGTGATGATGCGGCCACCGCGCTCGCTGATGGCCCAGATCGACCCGGCCGCGTTCAGCGCGCTGGTCTCGGCCTCGTCCCTGGCCGCCAAATATGCCGCCGACCAGGATCCCCAGTCGGCCAAGGAGATGCTCACGGCCCGGCTGGCCGCGGCCCAGGCGGCCGCGGCCGAGGCGGCCCCGCCGACCGTGGCCTTCCCGACCGGCGGAGGTGCGCCGGCGAGCCGCCCGCCTGCCCGCCCGGCGGCCGGCGGCTTCGACCTCGAGGATGCGGCGAGGCTCGGTACCCGGGTCCTGACCAGCTCCACGACGAACACGATCATGCGCGGCCTGTTCGGGATCCTGTCCGGCAAGAAATGAGCCTGGCGGCGGCGTGATGGCCGGGTCCTGGCCACCCACGTCGGGACCATTGTCGGCGGCGGAGCGGCGACGGGGCGATTGAACGAAGCGGGTCGGCCGCTCAGGCTGGCCCGATGGCTATCGATTCCGCCGCCGGCGTGGCGATCCGCTACCTCGATGGCGGCCATGCGCTGCCCGCCTCGAGGATCCCGGAACGGCCGGTGGCCGAGCCCGGCACGACCATTCCGACGTCGCAGCTCCTGGCCGCCCTGTCGACGGCTCTGGACCTGACCGAGGGCCAGCTGCCCGGCCATTCAGTCCGGACGTGCTACCTGGCCAGCCGGCTGGCCATCCAGCTCGGGCTGCCCGACCATGATCGAGCCAACCTGTTCTACGCGGCCCTGCTCAAGGATGCCGGCTGCTCGACCAACGCCGCAGCGATCTCCCAGATCTTCGGGGGCGACGACATCGCGCTCAAGGCCAGCCAGGCCACCCTGGACCGGTCGATCACGGCCTACGCGGCGTTCACCCTGCGCAACCTGCCCCTGACCGAGCCGCTGCCCGCCCGGGTGGCCCGCCTCGTCCGGATCGCGCTGTCCGGCCAGCGGGAGCTCCGGCTCGTGGAGCAGACCCGCTGTGAGCGCGGCGCCGCGATCGCCCGCCGGGCCGGATTCGGCGAGGACGTGGGCTCGGCGATCAACGACCTGCACGAGCACTGGGACGGCCATGGGCTGCCGACCGGCCGGCGGGGCGACCAGATCCACCCCTTCGCCCGGATCCTGGCGGCCTGCGCCGCCCTGGACGTATTCAGCTCGGTCCGCGGGCCCGACGCGGCGATCAGGATGCTCAAGGCCCGGCGTGGCTCGTGGTACGAGCCGGAGGTAGTCGACGCCGTGCTGCCAGGGGCGGCGGGCTGGCTGGCCGAGCTGGCCCTGCCTGACATCTCGGCCCGGACCTGGGCACTGGAGCCGGTCAGCGAGGTGCGCCGCTCGGACGAGGCCGATATCGATCGGATCGCGGCAGCATTCGCCGAGATCATCGACGCCAAGAGCCCGTTCACCGGCACGCACTCCCGGCGCACGGCCGAGGTGGCCCAGCTGCTGGCCGAACGCCTCGGACTGGATCCATTGGCCAGCCAGGACATCCGCCGGGCCGCCCTGCTCCACGACGTGGGCAAGCTGGGGGTGCCCAACTCGATCCTCGACAAGCCGGCCCGCCTGACCGAGGCCGAGTTCAGCGTGATCAAGCGCCATCCCGAGCTGACCTTTCGGATCCTGTCGCCCATCCCGACCTTCGCCACGGTGGCCAACCTGGCCGCCGCCCACCACGAGCGGCTCGACGGCAGCGGCTATTTCCGGGGACTGTCGAGCGACGAGCTGGCGATCGGCGCCCGGATCGTGGCCGTGGCCGATGTCTACGAGGCGCTCACCGCCGACCGGCCCTATCGGCCCGGCATGACCACCGAGGCGGCGCTCGAGCTGATCGGCACGATGTCCGGCCGGCACCTGGCCGGTGAGGTCGTGGCGGTCCTGCCCGACATCCTGGGCTGAGGTTCGGACCGAGGCCCGGCCGCTCGGCTGCCAGGTTCAGCTCGCCCGGCTGGTCTCGGCCAGTGGCCCGAACCAGCGGGCCGACCAGGCCCCGATCGCGGTGACCGCCAGGCCTACCACGACCAGCACGAGCGGCGCCGAGATTCGGTCGGCCAACGGTCCGGCGATGAGCGTTGGCAGCAGGCTGGCCGTGCTCACGATGGAGGCCAGCACCCCGAACACCCGGCCGCGGGCCTCGGCCGGGATCGATTCGAGGAGGGCCGTCTGGGCCGAGACGAGGGTGATGGCGTAGGCCGCTCCGGCCGCAATGGCGATCAGCACGAGCAACGGCATGACCGACACGACGGCGCTGCCGAGCGCTGTACGGAGTGGCGCGACCAGGGCCAGCGATGCCGTCAGGCTGCCGAAGGCGAGCAGGCCGGCCTCGGCGGCCCGGCGCCGCGGGATGGTCCTGATCCGGCGCAGCGAGAGCACGCCCACGATCACCCCGAGGCCGAGGGGCAGGACGATCACGATCAGGTGGTCGGGCGGAATGCCCACGCTCAGGGCGAGCGCCGGACCCAGGACCCCCAGGACGCCCGCCACCGACGCGCTGGTGGCCTGGTGGATGATCGGCCGGCTGATCTCCCGATTGCCCCTGACGATGCCGAAGCCCTGGTGCATCTCACGCCAGGCCTCGGCCAGCTCCTGGCGCCGGCCGCCGCGTGCGGCACGGTCGATCGGGGGCGCCGACGGCAGGCCGATGCAGGCGATCGAGGCCGCGATGTACAGAGCCGCGACCACGGCCAGGACAGCCGACGGGCCGGCGACAGCCACCAGCACAGGCCCGACGAAGGCGAAGCCAACGGCGAACGAGCCCTGCAGAGTCAGGTTGAAGACGGCCATCGCCGTCTCGAGCTGGGCGCGCGGGACGACCCGCGGGATCATCGAACCCTCGGCCGGGGTGAGGGCCACGCTCGTCAGGCTGACCCCCAGGTTGAGTGCCAGGAGGGCCACCAGGTTGGTCCCGGTCAGGGCGAGGCTGACCATCAACAGGGCTCGGGCGACGTTCGGACCAGCCAGGGCCCAGCGCAGGTTGAGCCGATCGACGACGACCCCGGCGAACGGCGACAGGACGATCTGGGGCAGGACGTAGGTCGCGAACAGGACGCTCACGGCCGAGGTCGAGCCGCTCGTGTCGAAGACGAGGATGGTCATCGCGTAGAGGGCCATGTTGCCGCCGACCTGGGTGGCGGCCTGGATGAACCACAGCCGGGCGAAGACTCGATTGCGCAGTAGTGGAGCGGCGGTGGCGATGCTCACCCGGCGAGGATAGGGCGCCTCGGCTCCGCTCAGGGCGAGGATCCGCCGACGACCTAGAATCGCCTCGGGCGACCTCGCCAGCCGAAAGGAAGGAACACGTGCCAGTCGCAGACGACGAGCTCAAGGGCAACGCCGCGATCATTGCCGATCTTCGGGCTCACGAGGGTCAGATCACCGAGGGCCGCCTGGCCGGGGCAAACATGCTCCTGATGACCTCGCTCGGAGCCAAATCCGGCCGGTCCCGGACCATCCCGCTGGGCTACTCGCGCGACGGCGAGCGCTATGTCGTGGTTGGCTCGAACAGCGGCAAGCCTGCCCAGCCCGTCTGGCTGGCCAACATCGCGGTCCATCCGGTCGTCACGGTCGAGGTCGGCACGGAGACCTTCCAGGCCCGGGCGACGATCAGCCGGGACGACGAACGGGAACGGCTCTGGCGGATCCACGTCAGGGCCATTCCCTATTTCGCCAACTACGAGCGGATGGTGGAACGCCAGCTCCAGGTGGTCAGCCTCGAACGCCTGCCACCTGGTTGACGGCCGGGGCCGCGGACGCGACTCGAAGCCGGCCGGGCAGGGCCAGCGCGGCGAGCACCCCCAGGCTGACCACGACGGCGCCCACCTGGAGCGCCGGGATCAAGCCCTGGACGTACAGGTTGGGCGAGGCGTATGAGCCGTTGGCGGTGAAGACCGAGGCCAGGACGGCTACGCCGAAGACCCCGCCCAGCTCCCGGATCGCATTGTTGGCTCCGGACGCGACGCCTTCCTCGACGGGCCGGACGGCGGACAGGACCACGTTGGCGATCGGCGCGAAGAACAGGCCCATGCCGGCTCCGGCCAGGATGAACGGCGGCACGAGCGTAGCGTAGGCAACCGTGGGCGTGATCACCAGGGACATCCAGCCGAGGGCCAGCGCCTGGAAGGCCATCCCGGTCACCAGCAGCGGCCGGGTCCCGGTCCGCACCGACAGCAGGCCGGCGACCGGCGCCACGATGACGGGCATGAATGTCCACGGCAGCGTGCGCAGGCCGGCGTCGAACGGGCTGTAGCCCTGGACGTTCTGGAAGAACTGGGCCAGCAGGAAGACCGAGCCGAACATGCCGAAGGTCATCAGCATCGACACGATGTTGGCGGCCGTGAACGCCCGCGACCGGAAGAGCCGGAGGGGCAGCATCGGCTCCGCCGCGCGGGTCTCCCAGGCGGTGAATGCGACGAGGAGGACCACGCCGACGACGAAGGCGGTCACGATCGCCGGGCTGGTCCAGCCCAGCTCGTTGCCCCGGACCAGGCCCCACACGATGGCGAACAGGCCGGCGCTGACCAGGCCCAGGCCTGGCAGGTCCAGCTTGCTGGCCGGACCGCGGCTCTCCGACAAGCGGAACCAGGCCAGGGGAATGGCCACCAGGCCAATCGGCACGTTGATCCAGAAGATGCCCTGCCAGGCCACGCCCTGGGCGATCGCACCCCCGACCAGCGGGCCGAGGGCGATGGCCAGGCCGGCCACGCCGCCCCAGGCACCGAGGGCAACGGCTCGCCGCTCGGGCGGCACGGCCGCCGACAGGATGGTCAGGCTGAGCGGCGTCAAGATCGCCCCTCCGATGCCCTGGATGGCACGGGCCACGATCAGCTCGCTGCTCGTGCCCGACAATGCCGCCAGCGCCGAGCCGATCGTGAAGATTGCCAGGCCGATGATCAGCATTCGCTTGCGCCCGAAGCGGTCGCCCAGCGCCGCGCCGGTCAGCAGGAGCACGGCGAACGTCAGGGTGTAGGCGTTGACGATCCATTCGAGCTCGCTGATGCTCGCCCCGAAGTGGGCCCGGATCGTGGGCAGGGCGGTGGTGACCACGAGGTTGTCGAGGGCGGCCATGAAGACCACGATCGAGGTGATCAGGAAGGTCCAGCGCACGCTGGCCGGGCGGTTCATGTCGGGCGTCTCCTAACTAGTGCGTGATTACGCTAGTGAGTACTTGCTAAGTATTAGGCAGAAAAAAGGGGCCGCGGAGAAGGCAACGTCAGGCGGCTCCTCCCAACTCGTCCACCGACCAGGCGGCGGGATCGCCCTCGATGCTGATGGCGGCGGCCAGGTTGAGGAGCATGCCCTCGGCAAAGAAATCGTGGATCTCCTTGACGCTCGCCCCGGAAACCCGGGCGACCATCCGGTGGAGGACCGAGAACTCGGTCCGGACGACCTGCTGGACCTCACTGTCGGAGCAGGCGGCATATGCCTGGAGCTGGACCAGCAGGAGGGTTCGATCGGACAGCAGGGTCATGTAGGCCTGGCCCATCGCGTCGAGGATCGAGTTGCAGTCGGCGACGAGCTGGGGCGAGCCCGCCTCGTAGTTGCGGGCGGCATCCTCGAACGCGAGGCGGGTTCGTTCGAAGCCTCGCCGGACCACCTCCAGGAAGAGGTTCTTCTTGGTCCCGAAGAGCTGGAACAGGTAGGGCTGGGAGACGCCCGCAGCGCGCGCGATCTCGTTGGTCGAGGCGCCGGCCAGCCCGCGGGCGGCAACCTCGGACATCGCTGCGGCGATGATCGCCTGGCGGCGCTCGTCGGCCGACAGGCGACCAGCTCGGACGACCGGGTGGGTCGTGGTCATGGCAGTAACTTAGCGAGTGCTTAGTCACATGTCAAGGGCCACGGTCTCGCGAACGCGCGGGCGTAGGATGCCCGGGCGATGATCGAGCGGTCCTCCAGGACTGCTCGTCGCGATGATGAGGTGGATCGTGGCCAAGTACCTGTTCAGTGCGACATACACGGCGGCCGGCGCAAAAGGGGTCCTGGCCGAGGGCGGATCGGGTCGTGAGAAGGCCGTCGGGCGCCTGGTCAAGAGCGTCGGGGGCAAGGTCGAGTCGATGTACTGGGCCTTCGGTGCCACGGACTTCTACCTGATCGTCGACGTTCCCGACGCGGCTGCGGCAGCGGCCCTGAGCCTCACGGTCGGAGCCAGCGGCGCTGCCCAGGTCGGCACCTCGCCCCTGCTGACCGCCAAGGACCTGGACGATGCGGCCAAGCTGAGCGTCGAATATCGCGCTCCGGGAGCCAAGGCCAAGTAGCCTCGCCAACGACGCGACAGCAGCTCGCCTGGCCCGGCGGGTGGAGCGCTTGAGCGGCGCGCTCGAGCTGCTCGATGGCGCCCTCGATGACCCGGCCGCGCTCGATGGCAACCTGCGCGACCTGGGCCGGATCAACCACTGGTTGGGTGGCGCTCGCCTGAGCTCGGCCGCCCTGGCCACGCTGGCCGGCGGCCGATCCGACCTGCGCCTGATCGACGTGGGCACGGGCGCGGCCGACATCCCGGTGGCCCTCCTGCGCCGGGCCGCGCGTCGCTGGCCCGGCCTGACGGTCCGGGCGGTCGACAGCCGGGCCGAGGTGATCGCGGCGGTCCGGCGGATCGCGCCGGAGCTGGCGGGCATGCCCGGCCTGGTCCTGGCGACCAGCGATCCGCACCGGCTCGACCAGCCCGACCGTGCCTTCGACGTGGCCCACTGCTCGCTCGTCCTCCATCACCTCGAGCCCGCCGCTGCGGTGGTCCTGCTCGAGGAGATGGCTCGCGTTGCCAAGCTCGGGATCATCGTCAACGACCTCGACCGGAGCCGGCTGGCCTGGCTCGGAGCGTGGCTCATGGGCCACCTCCTGACCCGCAACCGCTACACCCGGCACGACGCACCGATGTCCGTCCGGCGGGCCTACCGGCTGCCCGAGGCCCTCGATCTCGTCCGAGCCGCCGGCCTGACCCCGGTCCGGACCTTCCGGGGCGTCTTCCGCCACCGCTATTCGATCGCCGCCGTGGCCGGCCCGGCCCGGCCGTGAGGATCGAGCCGGCCGAGGTGGCCATCGTCGGGGGTGGCCTGGCCGGATCAGCCCTGGCCGCTCGCCTGGCCGGCAGCGGCCACGAGGTCGTGCTCATCGAGCGGCTGGCCAGCTGGCACTGGCGCGCGGCCGGCGTCTTCGCCTCGCCGGCCGCGCTCGCAATGCTGCGCGAAGGCGGCCTGGATCCGGCCACGATCGAGGCCGTTGCCCGGCCGATTCCAGCGATGCGGGTCGAGACGGGGCAGGGGACGGCCTTCCGGCTGACCTACGGCACGGAGGCGGGCGGCGAGCCGGCCGTCGGCTTCGATCGCTCGCGGCTCGATCCCGCCCTGCTCGACCTGGCCGATCGGGCCGGCGCCGATGTCCGCCGAGGCTGGACGGCGACCGAGGTCGACCTGACCTCTGGACGGCTGGTCCTGCGCGGGCCGGACGGCGAGGCGGCCGAGGTCCTCGCTCGGGTGATCGTGGGTGCCGACGGCCCCCGCTCGATCGTGGCCCGTGCGGCAGGCGTCGCCCGGCCCAGTCGGCTCGGTCCACGCCTGGGCCTGACCTGGCATCAGCCGGTGCCGGCTCCAGACCTGCCGCGCGACGCCCGGATGTGCCTGATCCGCGACGGCTACGTCGGGGTTGCCCCGGTGCCCGGCGGGCGGGTCAACATCGGGATCGTGCTCGGCCGCTCGTGGCACGGGCAGGTCGCCCGGCGCGGCGGCCGGCTCGTCGCCGACGCGATCGTGGCGGCGATTCCGTCCAACGAGGACGAGCCGGCCGGGTGGCGATCCGGCCGCCCGCTCGACCCGCTCGTGGGCGCCTGGCCGCTCGGCCACCGGGTCACCCGGCGAGCCGGTCCGGGCTGGTTGCTCGTCGGCGACGCGGCCGGCTTCCTCGATCCGTTCACCGGTGAGGGGATCCATCGGGCGCTGGTCTCTGCCGAGCTGGCGGCGACGGCGATCCATGCCCAGGGCCAGGGTCGTCCGGCGGCCCTCGAGGGCTACGAGCGGGCGATGCATCGGCGCTTCCTGGCCAAGGACGTCGTGTCCACGATCGTCCAGGGATTTCTCGCGCGGCCCGCGGCGTTCGAGTATGCCGCCCGGCGAATTGCCCGCCGGCCGGCCCTCCGCTCGACCCTCGGCCTGGTCATGGGCGACCTGACGGCGGCTTCCCGGGCGGTCGACCCGCGCTACCTTGCCGCGTTGCTCGCGCCGTGAGCACCGTCTCGATCGTCGTCCATGCGCCTGCCGACCTCGTCTTCGCGCTGTGCCGGGACGTCCAGCGCTGGCAGGACCTGCTGCCCCATTACGTCCGATCGCGGCCCGTCGGGGGCGCTTCGGGCCCCGGTTTGGTCGTCGATTTCGTGGCCCGGCGGCCGTTGCTGGAGGTTCTGGGCGTGGGCCTGCCGGTGGCCTGGCGTGCCCGCACCTGGAACGACCCGGCGTCGCGCCGGCTGCGCTTCAGGCACCTGGCCGGGGCCACCCGGGGGATGGAGGTCACCTGGCGGATTGAGCCCGAGGCGACGGGCTGCCGGGTCTCGATCGAGCACATCTTCACGCCCCGCATGCCCGGCTGGGCACGCTTCGTCGACCGCGCCTTCACCCGACCTATCGCCGGTCGGACGCTGGCCACGTTCAAGGGCATCGCGGAGGCCATATCCGAAGCCACATCCGAAGGGCTGACGGAGGCGCTTGCGAACGAGTCAGTCAGCTCAGTTGAGTCCGGTCGGGCCCGGACGCCGAAGAAGACCCTATGAGCGAGCGTCGACGGGTCTGGATCACCGGCATCGGCCTCATCACCTCGATCGGGATCGGCGGCCCGGAATTCCGGGCGGGCCTGCGGGCGGGCCGCTCAGTCGTGCGCCGGATCGATCGCTTCGATCCGAGCGCCTTCCGGTCGCAGGTGGCGGCCCAGGTCGACGCCTTCGACCCGCTGGCCTGGATGCCGCCCAAGACCGCCCGCCAGCTCGATCGGTTCAGCCAGTTCGGGCTGGTCGCCGGCCGGCTCGCCATGGACGACGCTCAGCTGCGCCCCGGCGAGGAGGGCGGGCCGGCACCCGAACGGATCGGGATCTACCTGGGCTCAGCCCTGGGCGGGATTGCCTACGCCGAAGAGCAGCACGAGCGCTACCTCGAGCGGGGCATCCGCTCCGTCGCGCCGAACCTGGCCCTGGCTGTGTTCGGCGGGGCGGCGCCGGCCAACCTGGGGATCGCCCTGGGCGTTCGCGGTCCGATCCTGTCGACGGCCAATTCGTGTGCCTCGGGGGCGGTCGCCCTGGGCGAGGCGCTGGGCGACCTGCGCGAGGGTCGGATCGACGCCGCGATCGCCGGTGGCTGCGAGATTCCGCTCAGCCCGCTGGCCTTCGGCGCGTTCGACATCATCCGGGCACTGTCGTCCGGCCGGAACGACACGCCGAGCGAGGCCGCCCGCCCGTTCGACGCCGGCCGGGACGGCTTCGTGATGGGCGAGGGCGCGGCGTTGCTCGTGCTCGAGGCAGCCGACGTCGCCCGGAGCCGCGGTGCCATTCCCTATGCCGAGCTGCTTGGCTACGGCGCCACGTCGGACGCCCATCACATGGTCCAGCCGCGGGCCGACGGGACCGAGGCGGCCCGGGCCGCGTCGATCGCCCTGGCCGACGGCGCCACTCAGCCGGACCAGGTCGACTACGTCAATGCCCACGCTTCATCCACCCCGATCGGCGACCTGGCCGAGGCCCGGGCGATCGCGCTGGCCCTGGGCGAGCGGGCGGCGTCGGTCCCGGTCAGCGCGACCAAGGCCCTCTACGGTCATCCCCTCGGTGCGTCGGGTGCGATCGAAGCGGCGATCTGCGCCCTGGCCATCCGCGACGGCTGGGTGCCGGCCTCGATCAACCTGCGCCAGCGTGACCCGGCCATCGACGCGCTCCTACCTGGCCTCCTGGGTGAAGCTCTGACGGGCGAATTCCGACGGGTGCTGTCGACCTCGTTCGGGTTCGGCGGCCTGAATGCCGCCCTGGTCTTCGGCGCGCCGTAACGAGGGCTTAGGTGGTCTTGGGCGTCCAGGGCTGGTGGGCGCTCAAGCTGAGCTGCCACTTGCCGCCGATCCGGCAATAGGTCGAGGCGATGCTGCCTTCGTAGGGCTTCTCGTCGCCAGGCCGGCTGCCTCGTCCGTGATAGGCCAGGATCACGCAATCCGGCGTGATCTGCCGGACCTCAACGTCGAGCATGTCAACCTGGGTCCAGGGCTTCTCGGCCGGCATCTTGATCAGCTGGGCCTTCTCGACGAAGCCCATCGGCTCGATCACCGACAGGCCGCCCTCGGCGACGTGCTCGGCGAAGTAGGCCGGATCGTTGGCCTGGGTCCAGAGGCCGCGCTCAATGGCAACGACTTCATCGGTGGTGCTGGTCATGGGCTACCCTCCTGCACGGTGTGCTCGACCCTAGAGTGCCTGAGCGCGCCTTCAGCCAGCCGACCGCGGCCGCCCGAGGCCTTGCAGCTATGTTGCGCCGCAAACGAAGATGCGCGACTTCCTCGTTCCTGCGCGCCGGCCAGTCGGCGTTCGCCGCAGGCGAACAAAACGCGCGATCGAGCCGGCCCGCTGTGCCCTCCAGGTAGCTGCCCGGCTGATTCGTTCGGTACACCACGAACGGATCAACGGAATGCCCGCTCGAGCTCGCCCGAACACCAGATCCAGGCGCCGCATTCGGCCCTCTTGTTCGCCGGGCGCGAACGTGGGTCCGGCCGCGGCCCGACTTGGAGGTCAGGGCGGTTGCGCCGCACACGAAGAAGCGGGGCCCCGTCCCGTTGGACGTGCCCCGCTTCAGCCGGTCAGCGGACCGGTCAGGAGGACCCGGTCAGTCTCGCCGGATGTTGCGGCCGCTCGGCTGGCGGCGATTGCGGATCGGGGCGAGACCCACGACGAGGGCAATCGCCGCGAGCAGCGCCACCACGAAGCCGATGCTGCCACCGGGGCCGCCCGACGACGCCTGGTCGATGGTTCCGGTCGAGGGTGGCGTCGCCCGCGG
The DNA here is from genome assembly GCA_038239115.1 of Candidatus Limnocylindrales bacterium. GTDB lineage: Bacteria > Chloroflexota > Limnocylindria > Limnocylindrales > CSP1-4 > Palsa-1033. The sequence goes on from JBBSFD010000029.1 coordinate 16,377, forward strand.
GGTGGCGGTGGCCGCCTCGACGCCGCCCGACGGCGACGGGCTGGCCGATTCGCTCGGCAGCACGGAACCGGTCGGGGTCGGGGTCGGGGTCGGGGTCGGGGTCGGCGTCGGAGTCGGGGTCGGGGTCGGGGTCGGCGTCGCGGTTGGCGTAGGAGTCGGCGTTGGCGTAGGAGTCGGCGTTGGCGTAGGAGTCGGCGTTGGCGTAGGCGTAGGGGTCGGCTTGGGGGTCGGAGTCGGCGCCAGGCAGGCCTCGCTCGAGAGGTTGATCGTCCGGCTGAAGCCCTTCGATCCTGTCGGGTCGTCGCCGGCCTTGATGACCACCTGGGCCGTGTGGGCGATGTACGGGCTGCCGGCACTGAAGCTGCCGCTGTAGCTCGCACCGAAGGTCGTGGTCGGCAGGACCGTGGCGCCATCGACCGTGGCCGCGACGGTGTTGGTGAAGCTGGCCTGATAGAGGGTCAGGCTGATGTTCAGGACCGGGCTGCCGTTGTTGCACGACAGCGACGCGTTCGGATTGTGGGCCGTCGCGATGCCTGCGGTTGCCACCAAGAGGCCGGCAATGGCCGGCAGAATGAGGACCCTGGTTCGCCGTGAGAATGCCATGAACGTGCTCCTGGATGATCCGAGCCGGCCAATTGGGCGACGCTGGTCCTAGGACTTTAGTCCGGCCGATTCACCGGTCAACGATACAGACCGCAGCGGACTGCACACAAGTCTGGGAGCGTTGCCGATCAGCACCAGGACCGGGCCCGGATATTGGGTCAGTCAACCGGGCCCGGAGCGCAAGACTTCCTAATTGCGGCATGATGCAATAGCATTCACTGGCATCCGCTGGGTGGCCGGCGGCGTATCTGCGGTGACGTCCAGCCAGGGCGCGTTCGAGGGCAGCATCCGGTGCACATTCCCGACGGCTACTTGAGCCCGATCATCTCGGTCGGCCTGGGTGTCGTGACCGTTCCGACCTGGAGCCTGGCCACCCGGCGCGTCCAGCGGGTCCTGACCAATCGCACGATCCCGCTCCTGGCGATCTTCGCTGCGATGGCCTTCACGATCATGATGTTCAACATCCCGGTGCCCGGCGGGACCACCGCCCACGGGGTCGGCGGGACCCTGATCGCGATCGTCCTCGGACCGTGGGCGGCGGTCATCGCCGTCAGTGTCGCCCTGATCATCCAGGCCCTGTTCTTCGGCGATGGCGGGGTCCTGGCGATCTTCGCCAACTGCCTGAACATGGGCATCATCCTGCCGTTCGTCGGCTACGCCACCTACCGGGTCCTGGCCAGCCGGTCGCCGGTCCTGTCGACGCGGCGGATCTGGGCGGCCGGGATCGGTGCCTACGTCGGGATCACCGTGGCGGCCCTGTGCGTGGGGATCGAGCTCGGCATCCAGCCCCTCCTGTTCAGCCAGAACGGGGTTGCCCTGTACAGCCCCTATGGCCTGTCGGAGGCCGTCCCGGCGATGCTCATCGCCCACGCTCTCGGCGCGTCGATCGTCGAGGCCCTGATCACGGCCTTCGGTGTCGCCTATCTCCAGCAACGCCACCCGGAGTACCTGACCTCGGTCCGCGACGCGATCGCCGGTTCCGGCCTGGCCCACGGCGTCCGGCCCGGGCGACCCCTGCCCCAGGTGGCCGGCGCGATCGTCCTGATCGGGCTGGCGGCGCTGACCGCGGCCGGCCTGCTGACCGGCGGGGGCGACCCCGGCCATGCCTTCGGCGCCAATTGGGGCCAGGTGGACTGGGCCGGGGTGGCCACGATGCTGGTCGTCGTGGCGGCGATCGCTGCGATCCTGCTGCCGCTTGCCTGGTTCCTCCTGCCGCGTCGGATGCGCACGGTCGGGACCGCCTTCCTGGCCGCCGGCATCCTGGCCCCGCTGGGGCTCATCGCGCCCGGGATCGCCTTTGGCGAGAGCGGCCCGCAGGGCATCCAGGCGGCCTTCGGCTACGTCCCCCAGGGTCTCCAGGACCTGTCGGGCATCTTCAGCGCGCCGTTCGCCGGGTACAGCATCCCCCTGCCGTTCTTGAGCGGCGCTCACGCCACCTTGTGGCAGACGGCCATCGGCTACGAGCTGGCGGGCGTCCTGGGGATGCTCATGCTCGGCCTGACCGTGCTCGGCCTGGCCCGGGCGATCACCTGGGGCGGGCAGGCCCGAGGCGCCGCAGCCGCCGAGCCGGATCGCGAGCCGCCGGTCCGGAGTCGGATCGGCTGGCTGGAGCACACCCTGGCCGGGATCACCGGCTCGATCGAGCGTGCGGTCTTCACCGAGGAGCATGCCCGCTCGCGGGGCTGGCTCCAGGCGGTCGATCCGCGGGCCAAGCTGGGCATGTTCCTGGCGGTGATCCTGGCGGCGAGCCTGGCCAGCTCGATCTTGGTCGAGCTGGCGCTGTACGGCGTGGTCCTCTTGGCCGCGGCCGCCAGCCGGGTGCCCTTCAGCTTCTTCGTCAAGCGGGTCTGGCTGGGGATCCCCCTGTTCGCCGCGATCGTCGTCATCCCGGCGATCTTCTTCGTGCCCGGACCGCGCCTGTTCGACCTGGTAATCGGCCCGATCCACCTGTCGCCGTCGATCCCGGGCCTGGTCGGGGCCGTCCTGTTCGTGACCCGGGTCGCCGTGAGCGTCTCGCTGGCCGTGCTGCTCGTGCTCACGACGCCCTGGGCGGACCTGCTCAAGAGCCTCCAGGCAATGCGAGCGCCGCGCCTGTTCGTGCTCGTCCTGGCGATGGCCTATCGCTACATCTTCCTGTTCCTGCACCTGGCCAACAGCATGTTCGAGGCGCGCAAGAGCCGGATCGTGGCCCGCACGTCGGGCGGCGAGCAGCGCCGGTTCATCTCCGGGACGATGGGCAACCTGGTCAATCGCTCGGTCAAGATGAGCAACGATGTCTACGCCGCGATGGCGGCACGTGGCTTCAGCGGCTCGATCCGGACCTTCCAGGCCTACCGGATGCACCCGGCCGACTGGTGGTCGCTGGTCGGGGCGGGTGCCATCGGGATCGTGGCCGTGCTGGCCAGTCGGAGCCTGGCATGACCAGCGGTCCCGTCCAGGTGCCGTTCGAGCCCGGCCAGACCGCGGCCGAGCCGGTCTTCGAGCTGCATGGCGTGCGCTACCTGTACGGCGGGCGCCAGGTGGCGCTCGACGGAATCGACCTGCGCATCGAGCGTGGCGAGCGGGTCGCCCTGCTGGGCGCCAACGGCTCGGGCAAGTCGACCCTGCTCAAGCTCCTCGACGGGATCATCGCGCCGTCGGCGGGCACGCTGCGGGCGCTCGGCCGGGACGTCGCCGCCGTCGCCGATGGGCACGATTCGTTCCGCTTCCATCGCCAGGTGGGCCTGGTCTTCCAGGATCCGGACGTCCAGCTGTTCAGCGCGACGGTCTTCGACGATGTGGCCTTCGGGCCGCTCCAGCTGGGCCTGACCCACGACGAGGTCCGGGCCGCCTCGGACCTGGCCATGGGCCAGATGGATATCGCCCACCTGGCCGATCGGGCCCCGTTCGAGCTGTCTGGCGGCGAGAAGAAACGGGCGGCGATCGCCTCGGTCCTGTCGCTCCAGCCCGAGGTGCTCCTGCTCGACGAGCCTACGGCCTCGCTCGATCCGCGCACGAAGTGGGTCCTGGTCAACCTCATCCGCCAGCTCGGCGAGAGCGGCCGGACGATGGTCATCGCGACCCACGAGCTCGAGATCGTGCCCCTGGTCGCCGAGCGGGTCGTGGTCATCGGTGAGAATCGGCGGGTCCTGGCCGATGGGCGGCCTGAAGCCATCCTGGCCGATCGCGACCTCCTCATTCGGGCGAACCTGATCCACGAGCACCTCCACGAGCACGGTGCAACCCGCCACGCCCACGACCACGACCTGGACCACCACGAGGCGGAGGCCTGAGGGATGGTCGAGCCGGCTGGTTCCTGGGTGGAGGTACGCGATCAGCTCCGCGCGCGCGGCCTGCGCTGGACGCCCCAGCGCCGGCTCATCCTGGACGTCCTGGCCGCCACCAGCGGCCATGTGACTGGCAGCGACATCGTCGACCGCTGCCGCGAGCGCGACGCCGAGACGACCCCGTCGACGGTCTATCGGACGCTCGACGTGCTCGAGGAGCTGGGCTACCTGAGCCATAGCCACGGCGCCGACGGCCGGGAGGAGTTCCACGTCCTGCCCGAGACCGAGCATGGCCATCTCCAGTGCCGCGGCTGCGGCGGGTCCTGGGAGCTGGCCCCGGCCGATACCGGGCACCTGGTGGGCGACCTCGAGCGCTCGACCGGCTTCGCCGTCGACATCGGCCACCTGACGGTCTCCGGCCTGTGTGCCACCTGCCAGGCTGCCGGGGCAGGCCCGGCCGGGGCCCCCGGCGGTGCCGGCTACATCGAGGGCCGGTAGCCCGGGGCGAGGTAGTGGGCCGGATCCTCCTCGAAGTCCAGTCGGCAGCCGCGGCCGCAGAAGTAGTAGTCCACGCCGTCGAGGCGAAGGTGCAGGTTGCGTGCCTCGGCCACGCTCGGCTCGACGGTCATGCCGCACACGGGATCGATGGCCGGCTGCGTCGTTTGGAGCTCGGTCATCGGACCCGCTCCGGGCTGAGCCCCAGGTCGAGATGGCGCAGGCGGAGCGAATTGGCCACCACGCTCACCGACGAGAGGGCCATCGCACCGGCGGCGAGGGCCGGGTTGAGCAGGATCCCGAAGACCGGGTAGAGGACGCCCATGGCGACCGGGATGAGCAGCACGTTGTAGGCGAAGGCCCAGAAGAGGTTCTGGCGGATCACCCGGACCGTCCGCCCGGCCAGGCCGAGGGCCGAGCCGACCAGGCGCGGGTCACCCCCGACCAGGGTCAGGTCGGATGCCTCGACCGCCACGGCCGCGCCGGTCCCGATGGCCACCCCGAGGTCCGCCTGGGCCAGGGCCGGCGCATCGTTGATCCCGTCGCCGACCATCGCCACCGGCCGTCCGCTTGCCTGGAGGTCGGCCACGATCCGGGCCTTGTCCGCTGGCAGCAGGCCGCCCCGCGCGTGATCGTCGGGGATGCCTGTCGCGCGGGCAATCGCCGCGACCGCAGACGAGCCGTCGCCGGACAGCAGCCACACATCCACGCCCCGGCTACGCAGGTCCCGGACGGCCTCGGCCGAACCGATCCGCAGCGGGTCGCTGATCAGGAACGTCGCCGCCCGCCGGCCATCGACGGTCATCGCGACGAGCGACTGGCCGGCCCGGGCCGTCGCCCAGGCATCGCCTCCGGCCGGCGGCTGCGCGAAGAGACGATCACTGCCGATCACCACGGCTCGCTCGGCGACGGTCGCCCGGACGCCCTCGCCCGGACTGGACCAGAAGTCGCTGACCGGCAGGAAGCCGCGCTCGGCGAGCCGGCCATAGGCCACGATCGCCCCAGCCAGGGGATGCTCGCTGGCGCGTTCGGCCGAGGCCGCCAGGTCGACCACGGTCGTCTCGTCGAAGCCGGCCTCGACGATCACCTGGGCCACCGTTGGCCGGCCCTCGGTCAGCGTCCCGGTCTTGTCGAAGACGACCACCTTGATCCGGGCGGCCCGCTCGAGCGCGGCCGCCGATCGAATCAGGATTCCGGCCTGGGCCGCCCGGCCGGTGCCGACCATGATCGCCGTGGGCGTGGCCAGGCCCATGGCGCACGGGCAGGCGATGACCACCACGGCGATGAACGCAGTCAGGGCCAGGGTCAGGCGGGGTTCGGGCCCGATCGACAACCAGATCGCGAATGTGATCGCGGCCACGACCAGGACGAGCGGCACGAAGACCTCGCTGACCCGGTCGGCCAGGCGCTGGATGGGCGCCTTCGAGCCCTGGGCGCGCTCGACGAGGTCGACGATCGAGGCGAGGACGGTCTCCCGGCCGACCCGGGTGGTCCGCATGACCAGCGTGCCGGTCGTGTTCAAGGTGGCCCCGATGACCTCGTCGCCGACCGCCTTCTCGACCGCCATCGGCTCGCCGGTCAGCATCGATTCGTCGACCAGGCTGTGGCCTTCGACCACCAGTCCATCGACCGGCACCTTGTCGCCTGGCCGGAGCCGGAGCAGGTCGCCGGGCTGGATCGTCTCCAGGGGCACCTCGACCTCGCCTCCGGCCTCGATCCGACGGGCGGTCGCCGGCTGGAGGCCGATCAAGGTCCGGATCGCGCTGGTTGTCTCGTCCTTGGCCCGAGCCTCCAGCCAGCGGCCGAGGAGGACCAGGCCGATGATGATCGCCGAGGTATCGAAGTAGGTCTGGGGCTCGAGGCCCGCCCGCTCCACCAGGCTCGGCGCGACGGTCACGACCAGGCTGTACAGCCAGGCGGCGCTGGTGCCGACCGCCACGAGGGTGTCCATGTTGGTCGTCCCATGCCGGGCGGCCCGGATCGCGGCCACGTAGAAACGCCGGCCGGCCCAGGCCTGGACGATCGTGGCGGGCATCAGCGCGAGCCAGTTCAGGCTGGTTATCGGGACGACCGACTGGGGCGCGTACATCAGGACCATCAGGCCAGCCGCGACGACGATCGAGACGCCGGCCTGGATGATCAGCTCGCGCCGCTCGCGCTGGCGCACGACCTGGTCCGGATCGAGCTCGAGGGCGGCGGACGGCAGGGCCTCGGGCCGAACGTCATAGCCGGCCGCCTCGACCGCCGAGATGAGTGCCCCGCGATCCGCCAGCCCAGGCTGGATGGTCACGGTGGCGCGCTCGGTCGCCAGGTTGACATTGGCCTCGATGACGCCCTCGGTCTTGCGCAGGAAGCGCTCGATCCGGTTCACGCACGAGGCGCAGGTCATGCCCTCGATCGGCAGGACGACCTGAATCGGACGGGGCTCAGGGACGGTCGGAACGCTGGCAGTCATACTCCCCGGTAGTATACGCCGCGGATACCCCTGGGCAGTATCAGCAGGACGAGCTGGACGGCCGGCCGCACGGCTCTGATGGCCTGACCGTCGAAGCCGGGCCAGAACCGGCCGGGGGGGCGCCGGCGTAGTCAATCCTGTCCGGGCCTCGAATGGGGTGCACGACGTACCCGACCATTGGAGGAGCAACCCGTGCAGATCTCAAACGTCCGGCTAGCCGGTGGAATCCTGGCCATCGCGGCTATCCTGGTCGCCTGCTCGTCCAGTGCCTCGACCGCCACCGTCAGTGCCACCAGCGTGGGCACTCAGGGCACGCTGATCGTGGCCAGCAACGGCATGACCGTCTACCAGTTCAGCATGGACAGCGCGAACAGCGGCACGAGCGCCTGCACCGACAAGTGCCTGGCAACCTGGCCGGCCGTGACCGTGCCGGCCGGCTCGAGCCCGACCGCCGGGGCCGGGGCCAGTGGCAAGCTCGGCACGATCACCCGCGCGGATACCAGCGGTGCCCTCCAGGTCACCTACAACGGCCTGCCGATCTACTACTTCTCGGGCGACAGCGCGGTGGGTGATACCAACGGGATCTACACGAACTGGGCCGCAGTCAAGCCCTAGGCCGGGTCCGGGCGGGCAGGCCCGAGGTACCATGGAGCCTCCACCAGTGCCGAGCGGACGGGAGCAACCACGCTCGCGCGTCGATGAGGAGGCCCCATGGTTGGCCGGGCAAAGGTCAGGGCCAGCGCCGGCGACGCCCTTGACGGCCTGCTTCGCGATGGCATGACCATCGGCTCCGGGGGATTTGGCCTGTCCGGGGTGCCCGAGAACCTGATCGCCGCCGTGGTCGAATCGGGCATCCGCGACCTGACGATCGTGGGCAACAACGCCGGCGTCGAGGACTTCGGGATGGGCCTCCTGCTCAAGGATCACCAGGTGCGCCGGGTCGTGGCGTCATACGTCGGCGAGAACCGCGAGTTCGAGCGCCAGGCCCTGGCCGGCGAGCTCGAGCTGGACCTGGTCCCACAGGGCACGCTGGCCGAGCGAATGCGGGCCGGCCTGGCCGGCATCCCCGGCTTCTTCACCCGGACAGGGCTGGGCACGAACCTGGCCGAGGGCAAGGAGACCCACTCGTTCGACGGCCGCGAGTATCTGCTCGAACGAGCCATCAGGGTGGACCTGTCCCTGGTCAAGGCCTGGCGCGGCGACCCCGCCGGCAACCTGGTCTATCGCCGGACCGCGCGCAACTTCAACCCGATGATTGCCGGCTGCGGCGATACCACCGTGGCCGAGGTCGAAGGGCTCGTCTCGATCGGCGAGCTCGACCCGGACCGGATCGACACCCCCGGGATCTTCGTTGACCGGCTGATCCAGGGTGACCACTACGAACGCCGGATCGAATTCCGCACGGTCCAGCCAGCTGCGGCCCCGACGGGTGCCACCGCCGACGCGCCTGGAGGAGCCGCTTCGCCGAGCCGCAACCTGATGGCCCGGCGGGCGGCCCTCGAGCTTCACGATGGCGACTACGTCAACCTCGGCATCGGCATCCCCACCCTCGTGGCCAACTACATCCCGCCCGACGTCAACGTCATCCTCCAATCCGAGAACGGGCTGCTGGGGACCGGTCCATTCCCGACCGAGGCCGAGGTGGATCCGGACCTGATCAACGCCAGCAAGCAAACCGTCACCGCGATTCCCGGCGCCAGCTTCTTCTCGAGCGCTGACTCGTTCGCGATGATCCGGGGCGGCCACATCGACGTCGCCATCCTGGGCGGCCTCGAGGTGGCCGAGAACGGCGACCTGGCCAACTGGATGGTCCCGGGCAAGATGGTCAAGGGTCCGGGTGGGGCGATGGACCTCGTATCCGGGGTGAAGCGAGTGATCGTCCTGATGGACCACAACGCCAAGGACGGCTCGCCCAAGATCCTGCACCGCTGCAGCCTGCCCCTGACCGGCGCCGGGGTGGTCAATCGGGTGATCACCGACCTGTGCGTCTTCGACATCACCCCGGACGGCCTGGTCCTGCGTGAGCTCCAGCCCGGGGTCTCGCTCGAGGAGGTCCGGGCCCGGACCGGCTGCGACTTCCAGGTCGCGCTCTAGCTCGAGCCCTGCCCGAGCGCTAGGGGAGCGGGCGGCAGGCCTGCCGGGCCAGGGCGATGCAGGCCTCGAACCGGGGCAGGCCCATCTCCCGAGCCAGGGCTTCCGTCCGGACCGGGTCATCGGTCAGGCAGTCGGTCCAGATCGAACGGCCGACCAGGAAGCCGATCGCCCCGGCCCGTCCAGCATGGCCGAGCTGCCACAGGAACGTTTCCTGGCTCACCCCGGCACCGAGCAGCACCCAGGGCACCGCGCCGGCGGCGGCGGCCAGCTGCCGGCAGGCGGCCGCGGCGGCGTCGTCAGGTGCCTGGCCGGCCTGGCTCGGTATCGGGAAGGGCAGCTTGAGCAGGTCCGGCCCGAGCATCGCGATCGCCGCCGCCGCATACAGGCTGAGCTCGGTGTAGCGGCCGGCATACTCGTGTTCCGCCTCGCTCGTGAGCCGGTGCACGACCGGCTCGACCACGATGGGCAGGCCGGCATCGTGGCACAGGCCGATGGCCGCCGAGACGGTCGCGTACTGGGCGGCCGCCAGTGCTTCCAGGTCGGGCCGGATCGGCACGAGCAGCTTGCAGGCGTCCGCGCCGAGGGCCAGCGCCGTGCTCGGCGTGAAGTCTGCCATGAGCGCGGTCAGGCGCTCGTCGCCCTGCTGCTCGTAGCCCTGGGCCTCGAGCGGCATGATCAGGCCGACCCGGGCGGGGATCGTCGCCTCGGCCAGTGACGGCCAGCCGATCTCGGCGTCGACCATGACCGCGCTGGCCGACCCGGCCAGGGCCCGCAAGAGGGACTGCTTCAAGCGAGCGGCCTGGCCCGGATCCGCATCGGCCAGGCCGGCCCGGGCCAGGGCGGCCATGAAGCTGTCCCGGTGGTCCAGCGCAAGGCCCAACAGCAGACCATCGTCGTCCGCCAGCCGGCGCAAGCGGTGGCCCCGGCCGAGCGCCGCCACGTCGGACGAGCCGAGGTCCATCAAGGGCGTGGCTCCCGGCCGACGAGCGGCAGGCGGGGATCCTGGGGCGCCGTTGCCCAGGTCTCGCGGATCCAGACGATGTCGGGGTCCTCGGCCGCCTGCATCGTGCGCCGATCGCCGGCCAGGAAGTTGAGGTAGTAGGCGTCGTAGCCGGGATTGGCGCTGAACGGGTGGTAGCCCTCGGGCACGATCAGCACATCGCCCGGCCGGACGGCCCAGATCCCGTCCGGGCGGCCGTCGCGGAAGTAGATCCGGGCCAGGCCCCAGCCCTCGGGCCGGCGGATCTGGTAGTAGTAGGTCTCCTCCAGGACCGCCTCGTAGGGCATCGCGTCCACGTCGTGCTTGTGGGGTGGCCAGCCTGACCAGTTGCCGCCCGGCGTGAACACCTCGCACACGAGCAGCCGGTCGGCCGGGAACTCGCCCATGACCATGTTGTTGACCTGGCGGGTCGCCTGGCCGGCCCCCCGGATCTCGATCCGGACGTCGTCGGGCGTGATCAGGATCGGTTCGCGGCTGACGCCTGCCCGACCGCTGGTCGGTGCCTGGCCATAGGCGATCGTAGCCCGGCCGCCCTCGTCGAATGGCCGGCCCACCAGGCGTGCCCCGGCTCCGGCGGGCAGGTAGGCCGCCCAGGGCAGGCCCGAGAAGACCGACGACCGCCCGACCAGGTCGAGGGCCGGGGAGCCGTCCTCGAACTCAATCCGCAGTCCGCCACCGCCGATCGTCACGACCACCGCCTCCTGGTCGGGCCGGTCGAGGGCAATCGCTTCGTCGGCCGCCAGCGACCGGGCCTGGAAGCTCAGGTAGCGCCAGCCCGCCCGCTCCGGATCGACGGCCTCGGTCACCCCGTCGGCGGCTCGCAGGTGGACCCGGTCCAGGCCGATCGCCGGCAGCACCTTGGTCGGGTGGATCGTGACGCCGTCGGCATCGCTGGTCATGTCGCCCTCGCTTCGGTCTGGGCCGCCGGCGTCAGCTGGCCGTGGCGCAACAGGTCATCGATCTCGTTCATCCGGGGCATCGCCGGGCTGCACATCGGCCGTGAGGCGACGATTGCCCCGGCCGCATTGGCTCGTCGGACGGCCTCGTCCGGCGGAATGCCCTGGTGGAGCGATGCAACCAGGGCAGCGACGAAGGCGTCGCCTGCGCCAAGCCCGGTCGTGACCTCGATCGCCAGGCCGGGCACGTCGACGAAGCCTGCGGCCGTCCCGACGCTGGCACCGTCCGGTCCGTGCTTGACGATCACCAGCAGCCGGCCCTGGCCGGCCAGCTCGTCCGGTGACAGGCCGGCCGCCGCGAACTCCTGGTCGCCGCCCACGATCACGTCGACATCCGCCAGCATCGCCCGAACCCGCTCGGCAAAGTCCGCGGCGTGGTCCCAGGCCATCGGCCGCCAGTCGAGGTCGAGCACGACTCGCTGGCCGACGACTCGCTGGGCGCGGCCATCCGATCCAGCCTGGCCGTGGACGAGCGCCCGGGTGGTCTCGAAGCTGGCCGGCCGGGCCAGCCCGGTACCGGAGACCAGCAGCGTGCCGGCCCGATTCAGTGCGTCGGCCGGAACCTGGTCGCTCGTGATCTCCCAGTCGGGCGCCGTGGGCGAGCGGAACAGGGTGATCGGGAAGCGGTCGGGCGGCCAGCTCTCGTAGAACGCCAGGGCCGTCCGCAGCGTGGGGTGAACGAGCAGGAGGGTCGTGTCCACGCCCTCGTCGGCCAGCCAGCGCCGCAGGTAGCGGCCGTGGGGATCGTCGCCGACGGCCGACAGGATCGCGGTCGGCACGCCCAGCCGGGCGAGGCCGGTCGCAACGTTGCCGGCGAAACCGCCCACTGAGCGCTCGAACGTCCGGACGTCCTCGAGCGGAGTATTCGACTCGAGCGGATTCAGGTCGTAGCTGATCCGACCGAAGACAAGGACTCCCGAGGTCGGCGGGGCGGGCGAGCGTGCGTCGTCGACGCGCAGATTCGTACTCCTTCAGGCCGATTCGACCAGGGTGGCCGGCTGGCCAGTATCGAGCCAGTTCGAGATCGCGGCCCGCGAGAAGAGCTCGTCGACGACCATCGATGATGCCCCGATGACCCCGGCCAGGCCGCCCAGTGACGAACGTTGGATCAGCAGGTCGCGGGTGGCCAGGGGCAGCGAGCGCCGATAGACGGTCTCCCGAATGGCAGCCAGCAGGAGGTCGGGACTGTTGGCAACCCCACCGCCGATGACGATCAGCGACGGATTGAAGAAGTTGACGATGCTGGCCAGCATCGATCCGACCCGTCGACCGGCTGTCTGGAGGAGCGCCACCGCCACGGCGTCGCCGCCCGACGCCGCCCGCGCGACATCCTCGGCCGTGACCTGGCCGCGCAGATCGAGAGCCGTTTGCATGCGCGGGCTGCGCCCCGCGCGAGCCGCCTCTTCGCCAGCCCGACCGAGGGCGCCGCCGCCGGCCAGGGCCTCCAGGCAGCCCACGTTGCCGCAGCGGCAGATCGTGCCCGGGTCGTCGCTGACCTGGATGTGCCCGACGTCGCCGGCGCTGCCCTGGGCGCCCCGATGGAGCCGCCCGCCGGAGATGATTCCCGCGCCGATGCCGGTGCCGATCTTGACCACGACAACGTCGTCATGGCCGGCAGCCACGCCCGACCGCCACTCGCCCAGGGCCAGCACGTTGACGTCGTTGTCGACCCATACAGGGGCTCCGTAGCGGGCGACAAAGCGCTCGCGGATCGGATAGCCATTCCAGCCGGGCATGATCGGCGGCGTGATCGGCCGCCCCGTGGCGAACTCGACCGGGCCCGGGACGCCGATTCCGATGCCCCAGGGCCGGCCGGCCACGCCGGGCGTGGTCTCGACCAACTGGTCGAAGAGCTGCTCAACCCGATCGAGCCCGACCTCGGGGCCGCTCTCGATCTGGGCGGGCTCGTCTCGATGGCCGAGGATCCGACCATCGAGCGTGGTCAGGGCCACGTCAATGCTCGTCGCGCCCAGGTCGGCGACCAGGAGGTAGCCGGCACCAGAGTGAAAGGTCAGCTGACGCGGCGGCCGGCCGCCGGTCGACGGTCCGGGATCGCCCTCGACGACCAGGCCGCGCTCGATCAGCTCACCCACCCGCTGGGCGACAATCGCCCGGCCGAGGCCGGTCCGCTCGACTACGTCCGACCGGGACCGTGACGTCCCGAGCCGGATCTCGTCGAGGACCAGGACCAGCGCGTCGAGCGCCTCGTCGGGCAGCGGACCGTTCACCATCGAATCATACGTCCAGCCTGCAAGATAGCTACTTTTGCGCTTGACACGCGGAAGTATGATCCGGATCGATCGAAGAACGGGCGCAGGCAGCCCGTCGGCGCTGGCACGCGCAGCGTCGAGCCAGCCAAGAGCTCGGTCGAGCCACGGATGGCAATCTAGATCGTCTAGACAATCAGGCCAATGACCAGCAATCCTGGGAGCTGGATGAGAACCTTCGCCGACATCGGAGCCGCAGTCATCGGCACGGGCTTCATCGGGACGGTCCACGTCGAGCAGTTGCGCCGCATCGGGATCAACGTTCAGGGGGTCCTGGGCAGCACCCCAGAGCGCGGCGCGGCCCGGGCCGGAGTGCTCAACGTCCGCCACGCCTACGCCTCGCTCGATGAGATCCTGGCTGATCCTCATGTCGACGTCGTCCACGTGACCTCGCCCAATCACCTCCACGTCCCCCAGGCGGCGGCGATCCTCGCCGCGGGCAAGCACGTCATCTGCGAGAAGCCCCTGGCGATGACGGCGACGGAATCGGCCACGCTGGTCGCCCAGGCCGAGGCCTCGGGCCTGGTCAATGCGGTCAACTTCAACATCCGCTTCTACCCGATCCACCAGCATGTTCGCGAGCGAATCGCCGCCGGGGATCTCGGGAACGTCCGGTTCGTCACCGGCCACTACTTCCAGGATTGGCTGTTCCTCGACACGGACTGGAACTGGCGCCTCGAGCCCGACCAGGGCGGAGCGCTGCGTGCCGTTGGCGACATCGGTTCGCACTGGCTGGACCTGATGGCCAACCTGACCGGTCAATCGGTCGTAGCGGTCATGGCCGATCTGGCCACGTTCGTGACCTCGCGACAGCAGCCGACGGGGCCGGTCGAGACGTTCTCGATGGCTCGTTCGACGGACACGGTCGCACGGTCGATGGGCACCGAAGACGTGGCCGCGATCCTGCTCCGCTTCGCCAACGGCGCTCGCGGGTCCGTAGCTGTGTCCCAGATCAGCGCCGGGCGCAAGAACTCGCTCCAGTGGGAGATCGACGGATCGGCGGGCAGCGCAGCCTGGGATTCAGAGACGCCCGATCACCTCTGGCTTGGTCACCGTGACCGGCCGAACGAGATATTCCTGCGCGACCCTGCCCTGATGGGCCCGGCTGGGAAGGCCGCGGCAGCCCTGCCCGGTGGCCATGTGGAGGGCTTCGGGGACACCTTTGGAGCACTCTTCCGGGCGATCTACGCGGATGTGCTCGAGGGCCGTCCGGCTGGCCGACCGGCTTACGCCACGTTTGCCGCCGGCCACGACGAGATGCTCGTCAACGACGCGATTGCGCTGAGCGCCCTGGAGCGGCGCTGGGTCGACGTCGATCGGACCAAATCGCCCGCGGCGCCGGCCGGTACCTCCTCCCCAGCCGGTGGTCGCGGGGTTTCGCCAGACGTGGCCGCAGAGGCAATTCGATGAGGCTGGGACTGCTGACTGCCCCGTTTCCCGCAACTCCGTTGCTGGACGTCGCCCGCTGGTCGGCGAACAACGGCTTCGAATCGATCGAGATCGCGTGCTGGCCGGCCTCCGGCGGGGATGCGCGGCGCTACGCCGGCACGTCCCACATCGACGTTGCCAATCTGGACCAGGGCGAGGCCGCCGAGATCGTCGATCAGGTCAGCGCAACGGGCCTGGCGATCTCCGGCCTGGGTTACTACCCCAACCCGCTTCATCCGGACCCGGCCCATCGCGAGCGGGTCATTGACCACCTCAAGAAGGTGATCGTCGCCGCGGAGCTGATGGGCGTCCCCCTGGTCAACACGTTCATGGGCGGCGACGCGGCGAAGACCCAGGATCAGAACTGGGACGACGCCTTGCGAGTCTGGCCCGAGATCGTGGCCTTCGCCGCGGACCACGGTCGCCGAATCACGATCGAGAACTGCCCGATGCTGTTCAGCTCCGACGAGTGGCCGGGCGGCCACAACCTGGCCACCAACCCGCGAATCTGGCGCCGGATCCTGGAGCAGTGGGGCGAGACGATCGGGCTGAACTTCGACCCGTCCCACCTGGTCCTCCAGATGATCGACATCCCCCGCTTCATCGGGGAGTTCGGGCCGCACATCCTCCATGTCCAGGCCAAGGACCTCCAGATCGATCGCGACGGGCTGTACGAGCGGGGCGTGTTCTCGCTGGGCATCGGCTGGCAGGTCCCGCGCCTGCCCGGCCTGGGCGACGTCGACTGGCCGGCCCTGTTTTCCGCCCTGTGGCGGGCGGGCTACGACGGGGACGTGATCATCGAGCACGAGGACCGCGGCTTCGAGAAGACCGACGACCTGGTCAAGCGGGGATTCCTGCTGGCCCGCGACGTGCTCCGGCCGTACATCAAATGAGTGCCCCGATCTTCACCGTCGAGAATCTGACCGAACGGGTTATCGCCAAGACGATTGACCACTCGCTGCTCAAGCCGGAGCTCGACGATGCGTTCGTGGCCGCCGGTTGCCGCGTGGCCGCCGAGTACGACGTCGCCTCGGTATGCGTCCGGCCGGTTGACGTCGGGCGGGCCTGGGCGATCCTGGCCGGCACGGATGTCAAGGTGGGCACGGTCATCGGCTTCCCCCACGGCTACTCGACCAGTGCGACGAAGGTCTTCGAGGCCCGCCAGGCCATGGACGATGGCGCCGTGGAGCTGGACATGGTGATCGACATCGGCGCCCTGAAGTCCGGCCGCGAGGCCGACGTCCAGGCCGACATCGCCGCCGTCGTGGAGGCCGCCCACGCCCGCGGCGCGATCGTCAAGGTGATCCTCGAGAATGCCTACCTGACCGACGCCGAGAAGGTCACGGGCTCGCGCCTCACCGAGGCCGCCGGAGCCGATTTCGTCAAGACGTCGACCGGCTTTGCGCCGGGAGGGGCAACCCACGAGGACCTGGCCCTGATGCGCCGGACCGTCTCCGCCCACGTTCAGGTCAAGGCTGCCGGCGGCGTGCGGACGCTGGATGCCCTGATCGCCGTGATGAACCTGGGCGTGACCCGGGTGGGAGCGACTGCAACCAAGGTGATCATCGACGACTTTCGCGCACGCAAGGCGGGCAGCCCGCCGGTTGCGGCTGTGACCGGCGAAGGCGGCTACTGATGTCGACCATCGGGATCGGAATGCTCGGCTCGGGCTTTATCGGCGAATTCCACGCCCAGGGCCTGCGCTATGTGGCCGACGCCCGGATCGTCGCCAACTACGGTGCCGGGCCCGAGCGCCGGGAGGCGTTCGCCCGCCGCTTCACCAGCCGCCCGTGCGATTCGATCGCGGCCGTCTGTGCCGACCCAGCCGTCGACCTCGTCATCGTGTCGCTGCCGAACCACCTCCATCTCGATGCCGTCCGCGCCGCTGCCGCCCACGGTAAGGCCGTCGCATGCACGAAGCCGCTCGGCCGGACCGCGGCCGAGGCTGCCGAGATGCTCGACCTCGTCGAGCGCGCCGGCGTCTTCCACGCCTACCTCGAGAACATCGTCTTCACGACCGAGATGGTCCGGATGCGCGAGATGGTGGTTGCCGGCGCGATCGGCCGGCCCGTGACATTCCGGGCGCGTGAGGGCCATAGCGGTCCCCACGCTGCGCATTTCTGGAACCTCGAGCTGGCCGGAGGTGGAGCCCTGCTCGACATGGCCTCGCACGGCGTCGAGGCGGCGCGCTACCTGTTCGGCAAGGAGGTCCCCGTTCGCGACGTCTTCGCCTGGGCGGCCACGCTCGTCCACGGCGAGCGAACCGCAGCCGAGGACAACGCGATGATGCTCGTCCGGTTCGAGGACGAGCGGGTCGCCACGATGGACGTCTCCTGGTCGTCGAAGGGCGGCCTGGAGGGTCGCTTCGAGCTCTACGGGGACGCCGGCCGAATCGTGGAAGACATGTCGAGCACGGTGCTGCGCGCGTTCATCGAGCGCCCGGCCGGCTACCTGGGCGAGAAGACCGATGCCGACACCGGCTGGGTCTTTCCAGTGCCCGACGAGACCCACGCTCACGGCCATGACGCGATGATGCAGCACGTCGTGGCGGCCTTCCGCGCTGGCACGCCCGCTCGCGAGACGTTCCACGATGGTTACTTCGTCAACGCGATCCTCGATGCCGCCTACCGCTCGATCAACAGCGGCCGTTGGGAGGCCCCCGTCGTCCGGGCGGCCGCCGCGATCCGTTGATGACCACGTCGCGGGCCTTGTTCGACGAAGCCTATCCAGACCACGTGCGGCGGCCTGCCCGCGTGATCGGCCAGCGAGGAGGTGAGTGACGAAGGGATCAGCCCGAGGACCTCGAGATCAGGATCACGACCAGCGACCCACCCAGGGAACGCGGTCGACGGAAGAGGAGGAGTGAGGTCGATGAAACATCTAGGCATCGTCCGCGGGATCACCGCAGTCGCCGTCCTGGCGATCGTGGCGGCGGGCTGCTCGTCGAGCGGCACGGCGGCTCCGGCCAGCGCGGCCCCAGCGTCCGGGACTGCCGCGACCGGCGCGAGCTACAAGGTCGGCGTCTCGAACACGCTTCAGGGCAACGGTTGGCGCGAGGAGATGATCTGCTCAATCAAGGCCGAGGCCCTCTCGTCGGGTCGGGTCAGCCAGCTCACCATCGACCATCGCAATACCGACGCGGCCGGTCAGCTGTCGGACATTCGTGACCTGATCGCCAAGGGTGTCAATGCGATCATCGTCAACCCGGCCAGCCCTGACGCGGTGAACGCCGCGCTCAAGGAAGCGATCGACAAGGGCATCACCGTGGTCGCCATCGACCAGGGCGTGACCCAGGCGGGCGCCTACCTGATGTCCAACGACCAGGTGAACTACGGCTATCTCGGAGCCAAGTGGCTGTTCACCCAGCTCAAGGGCACCGGCAACGTGATCTACATGCGGGGCGCCGCGGGTGCCACCGCCGACAACGACCGCGACACCGGCTTCAAGAAGGCCCTGGCCGAGTTCCCCGGAATCAAGGTCGTCAAGGAAGTTGCCACCGGCTGGGATCCCGCCAAGGGCACCCAGGAGATCAACGACATCCTGTCCAGCGGGATCCAGTTTGACGGGATCTGGACGTCCGGCATCGACAACGTGATCGTCGACGCCCTCAAGACCGCCAACCATCCCTTCGTACCCATCGTCGGCGCGGACAACGCCGGCTTCGTCAAGCAGCTCCTGACCGAGCCCGGCCTGGTCGGCGCAGCGGTCACCAACCCGGCTTCGGTCGGCGGAGCGGGCCTGGAGCTCGCGTTCAAGGTCCTCGATGGCCAGAAGCCCGCCGATCCGGCCGTGCATGTCACGCCGGTCGTGTGGGACAACACCAGCGATGCCGGCAAGGCTGCCCTCACGGCCGCCAACGATCCGGCGATTGACGCGTCGTGGCCGCTCGGGATCACCATCCCGGGCCAGACGACGTACACCAAGGCCCAGATCCTGGCCTGCAAGGGCCCCGGCGAGTAGGCTCGCCTCGGCCAGCGCAGCAGGGGGTGCCGGTACTCCGGCATCCCCCTACGCTCTGCCTGACATGAACGACCTGCTCCTCGAGGTCACGGGCATCGCCAAGCGCTACGGCGCCGTGACCGCGTTGCGCAACGCCTCCCTGTCGGTCCGCCCCGGCGAGGTCCACGCCCTGATGGGCGCCAACGGCGCCGGCAAGAGCACCCTGGTCAAGATCCTGACCGGTGCCGTTCGGCCGGACAGCGGCACGATCCTCGTTCGGGGCGAGGCCCGCGACCTGCGTTCGCCGGCAGCAGCCCGGCGCAGCGGCGTGGTGTCCGTATACCAGGAACCGGCGCTCATTCCCGACCTCGATGTCGAGTCGAACCTGCGCCTCACGGCCACACCCGTCGAGCCGTTCCGGGCCTTCCTGGCCGAGCTCGGTGAAGGCGATCTGAGCCTCCGGGCGTTGCCCCGAACCATGCCCCTGGCCCTCGTCCGGATCGTCGATCTAGCCCGGGCCCTCGCCCAGGAACCGGACATCCTGCTCCTCGACGAGATCACGGCGGCCCTCCCGGCCGATCTGACCGAGCGGGTGCTGGACGTCGTCGGCCGTCAGCGGGCATCTGGCCGCTCGGTCATCTTCATCTCGCATCGCCTGCTCGAGATCGCCGCCGTCTGCGATCGAGCCACGATCCTGCGCGATGGCGAGACGGTCGGCGTGGTGGACATGGCCGCCGGAGCCGAGGATCGAATCGTGGACCTGATGCTCGGATCCACGGGTGGGGCAGGCCAGCCCGTCCCGGATGCCCGATCGACGCCGGCCCAGAAGAGCGGTCCGGCCCAGCTCGAGGTCCGGGGCATCAGCGTTGGGACCAAGCTGGACGACGTGTCCTTCGCCGTCCGAGCCGGCGAAGTGCTCGGCCTCGTCGCGCTCGAGGGCCAGGGCCAGGACGAGCTTTTTGGCGTCCTGGCCGGTTCGATCAGGCCCGACCGCGGCGAGCTGCTGGTCGACGGCAAGCCCGTCCATTTCGGCCATCCGGCCGATGCCATCCGGGCTGGCGTCGTCTTCGTTCCGGCCAACCGGGCGGATGCCCTGCTCGGCCAGCGCTCCGTGCGCGAGAACATCGCCCTGCCCCGATCTGCCCGCCCTGGGGCCTGGGGCCCGATCGCGATGGGCCAGGAAAAGAGCTCGGTCGATGGGGCCATCGAGCGACTCCAGATCGACACCCGGGCGCAGTCCGAGGTCCGCCGGCTGTCTGGCGGCAACCAGCAGAAGGTCACGATTGCGCGCTGGATCGCCGGCGGCGTCCGGACTCTGCTCCTGTTCGACCCCACCCGGGGGATCGACATTCGGACCAAACGGGAGATCTATCAGCTCGTTCGGGACCTGGCCGCGGCCGGCGCCGCCATCCTTCTGTTCACCTCCGAGCTGGGCGAGATCCCGGCCGCCTGCGACCGGGTGGTCGTGATCTTCGGCGGTCGCGTCGTCGACGAACGGCCCGCCGCGGGAGCCGACGAGCCGACACTGACCCGGGCCGCCTACGGCCTGCCCCCGGGCACGCCGGCGCCCGAAGAGGTAGCCGCCGAGGATGCGGCTGCCATGGCCACGCCCGCCGGGGTGCCGCGACCGTGACCAGCAGCGCACCGGCCCGGGATCGATTCAGCCGGGCCGGGACCGCCGGCGCCGACGTGCTGCGCGGCTTTGGCCGCGACACCTGGACGATCGCCTTGTTCGGACTGCTCGTCGGCCTGCTCCTGGTGGCCAAGCTCAGCGCGCCGGACTACGGCGCTACCGAGCTGACCTCGCTGGCGATTGGTGCACTCCCGATCGCCTTCGCGGCCGTCGCCCAGACGATCGTGGTGATCTCGGGCGGGATCGACCTGTCGATCGGCGCGATGATGGCCCTGACCAGCGTGGTCGCGGCCAGCCAGATGAAGGACGCAAGTCCCGAGGCCGCGGTCGTGGTCGTGATCGGCGTCCTCGTCCTCGGGCTCGTCCTCGGAGCGATCAACGGCCTGCTGATCGTCGTATCGAGGGTGCCCGACATCGTGGTCACCCTGGCCATGTCCTACGTCTGGGCGGGCGCCGCCCTGCTCGTCCTGGACACGCCCGGCGGTGGAGCGGCGGACTGGTTGCAGGCCATGATCTCGGGCTCGGTGGGGGTCGACTTCCTGCCCCGGGCCCTGGTCGTCCTGGTCGTCTGCGTCGGCCTGGTCTGGCTGCCGCTGCGCCGATCCCGCCTGGGCCTGTCGCTGTACGCGATTGGGAGCAATCGCCTGGCCGCCTTCCGGGGCGGCGTCGACGTGGGCCGGACCAAGATCGCGGCCTATGCCCTGACCGGCCTGTTCTCGGCGGCCGGCGGCCTGACCCTGACCGCCAGCACGGGCATCGGTACGCCGATCCCCGGGCCATACACCTTGCTGGCGGTCGCCGCGGTCGTGCTCGGCGGTGTGTCGCTGGCGGGCGGACGGGGCGGGATCGTGGGCCCGATCGTCGCGGTGTTCGTGCTGGTCCTGGTGCGCACGGACCTCACCTTCCTGGGGGTTGACGCCAACCTGTCGACGGTGGTCCAGGGCGCGATCATGGTCGGCGTAGTGATGATCGGCGCCTTCGTCACCCTTCGCCGGAGGCGGATATGAGCAGTGCACCGCGCGTCGCCGAGGGTGGCCGCGGCCGGAATCTCGCGGCCACGATCCGACGCACGGTCCGGGATCGGCCGCTCCTGCCCCTGCTGATTCTCCTGGCCGTGCTGGTCGGGTCGCTCCAGTTCGCGCAGCCGGGGATGCTCACCCCGTCGTGGGCGTCGACCACGATCCGGTTCGCGGTTCCGCTGGCGATCCTGGCCGCTTGCCAGACAATGACGATGCTGACGGGCGGGATCGACCTGTCCGTGGCCACCGTTGCTTCGATGTCTGCCTACATCGTGTTCACCCAGACCCCCGGCCAGGGCCCCTGGGTGGCGATTGGCATCGCGCTCCTCGCCGCGCTGCTCGTTGGCCTGGTCAATGGCATTGGCGTCGGCGTCTTCCGCGTTCACCCCCTGGTCATGACCATCGGGATGAGCCTGGTCGTGCTGGGCCTGATCACGGTCTATCAGCGGATCATGGTGGCCAGTGGCTCACGCATCCCGGCCGAGGTGGCCTGGCTCGGTTCCGGGACGTCGTTCGGGTTCGTGCCCAATAGCCTGTTCCTGTTCATCCCGCTGGCCGCGGTCCTGCTGTTCATCCTCCATCGAACCGGCTTCGGCCGGTTGCTGTACGCCGTGGGCGACAACGAGGCGGCATCCCGCCTGGCAGGCGTGCGCGTCTGGCAGGTCCTGGTCGCCCTGTATGTCCTGGTCGGCCTCCTGGCCGGGATTGCCGGGATCGTGTACGGCGGACTGACCAACACGGCCACGGCCGCCCTGGCCGATGGCTTGCTCCTGCCGTCCGTGGCGGCCGCGGTCATCGGCGGCACCTCCATCTTCGGTGGCCGGGGCGGCTACGAAGGCAGCATCGTGGGCGCCCTGATCCTGACCGTCCTGACCACCCTGCTGACCGTCCTCGATATGCCCGAACCTGTCCGGGTGATCCTGTTCGGGGCGATCATCCTGGTGGTGGCCTCGGCCTACACCCGGATCACGGCCGAGACGTGACCGCAAGTCGCCACATCGGACTCGACCTCGGCGCGACGAACCTGAAATGGACGGTCCTGGAGCACGCCGGCGACACCTGGGGGACCCTGGATCGAGGGGAGCTGCCGACCCGCACCAATGGCGGGCCGGACGCGATCGTGGAGCAGCTCGGGCTGGCCGGTCGGCAGGCCGTCGAACGCTGGCCCGACGTGCGCTCGGCCGGGGTGGGGGTCCCGGGGCTCTACGACCCGCGAACCGGGGCCACCCGCTTCCTCGTGAACCTGCCCGGGAACTGGGACGGCCATCCGGTCGCCGGGCCCGTGGCGGCCAGCCTCGGGGTGCCCGTCGCCCTGATCAACGACGCGCGGGCGTTCGGCCTGGCCGAGCTCCGCCTGGGCGCCGGCCGGGGGGCCTCGTCGATGGTCGGGCTTACCCTCGGCACCGGCGTGGGCGGCGTGATCGTCATCGGGGGCAGCGTGCTTCTCGGCCACGATGGCACAGCCGGGGAGGTTGGCCACCAGACGATCGATCCCGACGGGCCGGCCTGCAACTGTGGCAACCGGGGCTGCCTGGAAGCGTTTGCCCGGGCCGACCGGATCGCCGCCGCCTGCGGCAGCTCCACCCCCGAAGAGGCCGTCCAGCGGGCCGCCGCCGGCGATCAGGCTGCGATCGAGGGCCTTCGCCAGGTTGGACGCTACCTCGGAATCGGGATTGCCAATATGATCACCCTGATCGCGCCGGATCGGGTCGTGATCGGGGGTGGGGTCGCCGCGGCTGGAGACCTGCTCCTGGAGCCCATCCGGGCGGAGATTCGCCGACGGGTCCTGATGACTGCCCTGGACGAAGTCAGCCTGGTCACAGCCGAGCTGGGCATCTGGGCAGGTTCGATCGGGGCCGCGATCCACGGCGCCGAGCGTCTCTGGGCGAACGCATGATCGACTCGACCTACGTCCCGCACCACCGTCGAATCGAGCAGGCCCTGCGCGAACGGATCAGCACGCTCAAACCGGGCGATCGGCTGCAGTCCGACGCCGAGCTGGTGGCCGAGTTCGACGTCAGTCGGATGACCGCGCGCAACGCGATGCAGCACCTGGCCGAGGAAGGCCTGGTCAGCCGTGAACCCGGACGGGGCACCTTCGTGGCTGAGCCGCCGACCCACCGGCGCACGGATCGCCTGATGACGTTCTCGCGCGAGATGGCCCGTCGGGGCCGGGCGCCGAGCTCGGTCCTGCTGGCCAGGGTGATCCGGCCATCGAGCCGGGCCGAAGCGCTGGCGCTCGACCTTGCGCCGGCGACCCCGATCGTCGAAGTCCGCCGGCTGCGCCTTGCCGACGGCCAGCCGATCGCGCTCGAGACAGCGATCCTCCTCCGGGCCTGCGCGCTGACGGTGATGGCCGCGGACCTGGAGCATGGCTCGCTCCATGCCGCGATCACGGCCGCGGGCCTGGCCCTGCGCAACGGCAGCGGCACCGTCTCGGCCGGCTCGGCCACCGGCGAGGACGCGCGGCTGCTGAACCTGCGCCGCGGGGCGCCGCTCCTGATCGAGCGTCGAGTGATCCAGGACGACGCGGGCCAGCGGATCGAGTCGACCGAATCGCGCTATGCCGCCGAGCGCTATGGCCTCGATGTCCTGTTCGAGGTCGAGGAGACCCAGTCGGCCACGGACGAGCCGCTATGACCACGCCCGTCGAGCTGCGTGGCCGGCTCGTCCTCGACGATGAGGTCGTGGCCGGCCGGGTCTGGCTCGGCGGCGACACGATCAGCGCGGTCGAGCTCGACCGCGAACCGTTCGCTGGGCAGGGCCTGCCCCTGATCGCTCCCGGCTTCGTCGACGTCCACGTCCATGGCTGGGGCGGCCACGACGCGATGGGTTCGGGTGGCAACCTCGACGGCATGGCCCGAGCTCTCCTGGCCCGCGGCGTGACCTCGTTCCTGCCGACCGGCGTGACGAGTCCGTTGGCGGAGCTTCGGGCGTTCGCCGGCCGGGTCCGGGACTGGCTTCCGCAGGCGCCCCTCGACGGGGCCGAGCCGCTGGGCTTCAATCTCGAGGGCCCGTTTCTCGCCCCGGCCCGAAAGGGAGCTCACGACCCGGCCTGGCTGACCAGCCCGGCCGAGGTGGCGTGGTCCGAGATCGAGCCGCTGCTGGACGGCCTGCGCCTGATCACGATCGCGCCCGAGCTGGCCGGGGGACTCGAGCTGATCGGGCGCCTCGCTGCCCTCGGGATCCGGGTCTCGATCGGCCATTCCGCGGCCGACGCCACCACGGCGAACGCGGGCTACGACGCCGGCGCGTCGTCCACGACCCACTTGTTCAACGGAATGTCGGGCATCGACCACCACGCGCCGGGGGTGGCCGTGGCCGCCCTGACCCGAGACGATGCCTACGTCGAGCTGATCGCCGACGGCCAGCACGTCGATCCGGCGATCTGGCCGATCATCCGCCGAATGAAGCCGATCGAGCGGCTCGTCCTGGTCAGCGACGCGCTGGCCCAGGCCGGCCTGGGCGACGGCCGGTCGACGATCGGCGGCCTGGATCTCGAGGTCCGGGCGGGCCGGGCCACCCTCGCGGACGGATCCGGAACCCTGGCCGGATCGGTCATCGCCCTCGACAGCGCCGTCCGGAACCTGGTCCGCAACGGGGCCTCGCTGCCCGACGCGGTCGCGGCGGCCAGCCGCAATCCGCTCGACCTGCTCGGGATCAGCGACCGGGGTCGGATCGCACCCGGCCAGCGGGCCGACCTGGTGGAGCTGGACGACGACCTGGTCGTGCACCGGGTGATGCGCGCCGGGGTCTGGCGCTCGGGCCAGGCCTGATGGACTAGGGCCGGGCGCCGGCCGGCAGGACGGCCACGTTGAGCCAGCGGGCGCCGGTCGGCCGGCTCATCACGAAGGTCAGGGCGAACGGCGAGCTGCGTTGGCTGCGCAGGGCGCCCGAGGCGTCATAGGTCGCCTCGATCATCGTCCCCCGGGAATCGAAGCCCAGGCTCAGGCCGGTCTGGCGTCCGAACGGGATGAGCAGGGCCAGGGTTGCCGAGTCGAACTGGTACTGGGTGATCGTGGTGCTGCCGCTGGCCGCCGCGCTCTGGAGCCGGCCCTGCATCTCGACCAGGCGGTCCCCGTGGTCGACCACCGGCAGGAGCGACGCGTCGGCCCGGAGCAGGGCCTGGTTCTCGATCTCGAGGTTCTCGGCCAGGGTCAGCATGATCGCCTGGGCACCCGGACCCTGGATCGTGTGGTCCCAGTCAATCACGTCCTGGCCCACGACGATCGTGGGGAAGGTCGACGGGTCGACCGCGTGCGGGACCCGATTGAGGATCTCTGCGGCATCCGGGACAGTCACGCCCCGGGCGGGTGCGCCGGCGGCCACGATCGTGCCGGCCACGAGGACTGTGGCCAGGCCGATCAGCCCGAGCCGGGCGATCCGGGGCAGGGCACCCCCAGTGCCGTCCCGACCGCTGACCCATCGGTTGGCGAAGTGGCCCAGCTCGTCCATGCTTGATTTCGGCTCCGGCACGAGCCGGTCCAGCAGCGGCCGGACCGCGCAGATCACGACCAGGCCGGCCAGCAGCCCGACCTTGGTCCCGAACTCGTCGACCTGGGGCGCCATGAGCAGGGTGCTGGCCAGGGCGACGAGCAGGCCGAAAGCGACCCGGCCGACCCGCCCAGCGGGGACCGTCTTGGGGTCGGTCATCATGAAGAACATGAAGATCAGGACCTCGGGCGAGGTGATGATCACCCGGGCGAAGTCGACCCCGCAGACGGGGGTGAACGACCAGCGGGTGACCATGCAGTGGCCCGACGCGGCGAGCAGGCCGACGCCCAGGCTGAGGGCGACCCAGAACGTGGCGGCCAGGGCCAGCAGGTGCAACCGCC
>JBBSFD010000030.1:0-40005 GCA_038239115.1 Candidatus Limnocylindrales bacterium
AAGCTCCCAACAAGGACGAGCAGGCACTCGAGGAAGAGTTCGACGCGCCCGTGCGCGGCTCGGCCGAAGAGCTGCTCGATGCGGGCGCCCACAGCGAGCTCGACGCGATGCGCCATTCGGCCGCCCACGTGATGGCCGAGGCGGTGCTCGATCTCTTTCCGGGCGCCAAGCTGGGCATCGGTCCGGCGATCCAGGATGGTTTCTACTACGATTTCGAGCTGCCCCGGCCGGTCACCCCCGACGACCTGGCCGCGATCGAGGCCCGGATGGCCGAATCGATCGCCGCCGATCACCCGTTCATCCGGCATGAGCTGTCGCCGGCCGCCGGCCGGGCCTTCTTCGCCGGACGCGACCAACCCTACAAGGTGGAGATCCTCGACGACCTCGAGGCGAAGTCGAAGGCCGCCGGCGAGCCGACCCCGGTGACCTCGACCTATGAGCACGGCTCGTTCATCGACCTGTGCAAGGGTCCCCACGTCGCGTCGACCGGCCGGATCGGTCCATTCAAGCTGCTCAGCGTTGCCGGCGCCTACTGGCGCGGAGATGAGCACCGGCCGATGCTCCAGCGGATCTACGGCACGGTCTGGAGCAACCAGGAGGACCTCGACCAATACCTGTGGCGGCGGGCGGAGGCGAAGAAGCGTGACCACCGCCGGCTGGGCGTCCAGCTCGACCTGTACAGCTTCCACGACGCGTCGCCCGGCTCGGCCTTCTGGCATCCCAAGGGCCAGCTCATCTGGCGCACCCTCGAGAGCGCGATGCGCGAGCTCCAGCTCCGGCGCGGCTACCAGGAGATCAGCACTCCGATCCTGGTCAACGAGAAGCTCTGGCTCAAATCCGGCCACCTGCCGCTCTACGCCGACAACATGTTCCTGCTCCAGGTCGAAGGCCAGACCTTCGGCCTCAAGCCGATGAACTGCCCCGAGTCGACGTTCATCTACCAGAGCCGGCTGCGCTCCTATCGGGACCTGCCGCTGCGCTACAACGAATACGGGCGGCTCCATCGCAACGAACGATCGGGGACGCTGTCCGGGCTGACCCGGGTCCGCCAGTTCATCCAGGACGATGCCCATATCTACGTCCGGCCGGACCAGCTGGCCGA
This sequence comes from Candidatus Limnocylindrales bacterium, assembly GCA_038239115.1. GTDB lineage: Bacteria > Chloroflexota > Limnocylindria > Limnocylindrales > CSP1-4 > Palsa-1033. The sequence goes on from JBBSFD010000030.1 coordinate 1,103, forward strand.
CGAGATCGAGGCGCTCCTGGGCGAGGTCCACGAGGCCTATTCGTGGGTCGGCCTGACCCCGCGCTTCGCCTTTGCAACCAAGCCCGACAAGGCGATCGGCGACCCTCTGCTGTGGGAGAAGGCCGAGTCGCTGATCAAGGAGGCCCTCGACCGCTCCGGATCGGAGTACGTGGTCAAGCCCAAGGACGGCACGTTCTACGCCCCCAAGATCGACATCTACATCGACGACGCGCTCGGTCGCGAGTGGCAGATGGCCACGATCCAGGCCGACCTGACGATGCTGCCCGAACAGTTCGACCTGACCTATATCGACGAGCACGGCCAAGCCCAGCGACCCATCGCGATCCACCGGGCGATCTACGGCTCGCTCGAGCGGTTCATCGGGATCCTGGTCGAGCACCTGGCTGGCGCCTTCCCGCTGTGGCTGGCACCGGTCCAGGCCGTGATCGTGCCGATCGCCGACCGCCACTTGGCCGCGGCCGAGGAGCTGGCCGGCGTCCTGCGAGCCCGCGGCCTGCGGGTCGAGGTCGATACCTCCGACAACCGGATGCAGAACAAGATCCGGCTGGCCCAGGAGCAGAAGGTCCCGTACATGCTGGTCCTGGGCGACCGCGAGATCGAGGCCCGCACGGCGGCGCCGCGGACCCGCGCCGGGGAGCAGCAGCCGGCCCAGGACTGGGACGCCCTCGCCGAGCGCCTCGCCGCGGAGTCGGCTGCCCGCGGCCTGTAGCTGAGGCGTCGAGTCCGGGGTCTTTGCCGGCGGCCGGTCGCGTGGCCGTCGGCCACGAGGTCTCGACTGTCCATCTGATTCCAGGCCGCGGCTTCAAATATCACGACTATTGTTAGCTGACGCCCTTCGGGCGCTGAGGCAGCTCCGAGCCGGCCGATGCCGCCCGTTTCATCAATCGCGCTGATGGATCGCGCCGTAGTCGTGGCTTTCAGAGGCAGCGGCTGCGGCAGGCCGCCACCTAGCAATAGCCCTGATATTGGAAGAGCCGGAGGGTGGAAACGCCAGCGGACCGAACCCGAACGCGACCCGCGGACTCGTCGATTGCCCGGCCGGAAGTCCCGTGCTATCCTCCGGCGGCGACCGGTCCGGGCGCCATATTGGCATGCCGATCGTGGACAGAATGAACGTACGCTCGAAGGAGTGAAGCCATCAGTCGAGACCTGCGCGTCAACCAGATGATCCGGATCCCACAGGTCCGGGTAGTGGATGAGGAAGGGAGCCAGCTTGGGGTCATGCCCACGGGCCAGGCTCTCGCGCTAGCGCAGGAACGCGGCTACGACCTCGTGGAGGTCGCCCCGATGGCTGCCCCGCCGGTCGTCCGGTTTCTCGACTTCGGTCAATTCAAGTACGAAGCGACCAAGCGGGAGAAAGAAGCCAAGCGCAAGCAGCGCTCGGTGACCTTCAAGGAAGTCCGGCTCAAGCCCAAGATCGCAACAGGGGACTTCGACACGCGGGTTCGCCGCGCGATCCAGTTCCTCGAGGAGGGAGATCGACTCAAGGTCGCCGTCCAGTTCCGGGGCCGGGAGCTGACCCACCCCGAGATCGGCCGCAACCTGCTGGCCCGGTTCTCCGAGCGGATCAAGGACCACGGCGTCGTGGAGCGAGCTCCGCTCCTGGAGGGCAAGTCGATGCACATCACGGTGGCGTCGACCCACAAGCCCAAGGTCATCGAGCCGACCCGGCACGACGACGGCGGAGCGCCCGCCACCGACGAAACCAGGCCCGCGACAGCGGCCACCGACGAGGCCAAGCCGGCAGCAGCGGCCACCGACGAAGCCAAGCCGGCAGCAGCGGCCACCGACGAAGCCAAGCCGGCACCACCGGTCGCCGCCGCGGCGCCGGTCGCGGCCAGGGCCGAACCAGCGCAGCCACCGGCCGAGTCGACCGCCCAACCCGAACCGCCGGAAGCAGCGGCCGCGGCGCCCGTCGCCGAAGTCGCTTCGAAGGCGCCGGCCCGGCCGGCAGCAGCTCGAGCCAAGGCACCGGCGCCAGAGACGGCCCCGGAACCGACAGCCGCTCAAGCCCCAGCCGAAACGTCGGAAGCAGCAACCAGCACACCGAGCGCGCCCCGGGCGGCAGCCAAACGGGCTCCGCGAGCGGCTCGCAGCACCGAGGGCGGAGCCAAGGCAACGGCCAAGGGAGCATCCGCAACCAAGCCGACCGCCAAGGCGAAGGCCAAGCCGACAGCCGCCTCCGCGGCAACGACAGGAGAGTAGGACCAGCGTGCCGAAGATGAAGACCCACAAGGCCGCCGCCAAGCGGATCGGTGTCACCGGGAGTGGCAAGATCGTCCGGGTGCGGTCGTGGAAGGGTCACCACCTCGAGATTAAGTCATCCCGGCGCACCCGGCGCTATGCCGGCAAGTCCGTCATCGGCAAGGAACAGGCCCGCCAGGTGCGGCGCCTGTTGCCGTACCTCTAGGAGCCGCTGAGCCATGTCACGAGTCAAGCGCGGCGTCACCTCCCACGCCCGCCATAAGCGCCTGCTGGACGACGCCGAAGGCCGCAAGGGCACTCGATCGCGCCTGATCAAGCCGGCCCGCGAGGCGCTCCTGCACGCCCTGCACTACGCCACCCGCGATCGGAAGCAGCGCAAGCGCGATATGCGCGAGCTGTGGATCGTCCGGATCAACGCGGCGACCCGCCAGCGCGGGATGACCTACGGCGCGTTCATCGCCGGCCTGAAGCAGGCCAACGTCGAGATCGACCGCAAGATGCTGGCCGACATTGCCGTCCGCGACGAGGGCACCTTTAGCCAGATCGTCGAGGCTGCTCGCGGCGCCTGATCCCGCACGATCCGCCCGCCACGGACCCTCGATTCGTCCTTGCGACGGTCGAGGGTCGCTGATTCAGACGCGCCACCTAGCCTTCGCCATAGGACCCCAGCCCTGGACCTGACCAGCCTCACCGCCGAGCTCGAGCACCTGCGCGGGGACGCGCTGGCGTCGATTGCGGCCGCCTCCAACAGCCCGGCCCTGGACGCGCTCGAGGTCGAGGTCCTGGGCAAGAAGGGCTCGCTGACCGGCGTCCTGCGCGGGATCCGCGGCCTGCCGGCCGAGGACCGGCCAAGGGTAGGCGCGATCGCCAACGAGGTGCGCGCCTCGATCGAGACGGCCCTGGCCGAACGGGGCGCGGCCCTGCGCATCGGCGAGCTGGCCAGCCGGCTGGCGGCCGAGACTGTCGACGTGACCACGACCGGCCGGCCGGTGGGCCGGGGTGCCCTCCATCCGATCGTCGAGACGATGGGCCGGATCGCCGAGATCTTCGGCCGGTTCGGGTTCATCGTGCACGAGGGTCCCGAGGTCGAGGACGACCTGACCAACTTCCAGATGCTCAACATCCCGCCCGATCATCCGGCCCGCGACCTGTGGGACACGCTCTACGTCGACGTGCCCGGCTACCTCCTCCGGACCCACACCTCGCCCCTCCAGATCCGGGTGATGGCCGCCCACCAGCCGCCGATCCGGGCCCTCCTGCCCGGCCGGGTCTTCCGCTACGAGGCAGTCGACGCCAGCCACGCCTCGGAGTTCTTCCAGGTCGAGGGCCTGATGGTCGACGAGGGCACGACGCTGGGCGACCTGCGTGGCCTGCTCGACGAGTTCACCCGGGCGATGTTCGGGCGGGACAAGCGGACCCGCTTCCGGCCGGGCTACTACCCGTTCACCGAGCCCTCGGTGGCCTTCGATGTCGAGTGCCTGGTGTGCGGCGGATCGGGTTGCCCGGCGTGCTCGCGCACGGGCTGGATGACGATCCTGGGGGCGGGCATGGTCCATCCGGTCGTGCTCCAGTACGGGGGCCTCGATCCCGAGCGCTTCCAGGGCTTCGCCTTCGGCATGGGCGTCGAGCGGATCGCCAATCTGCGCCACGGCGTGGCCGACCTGCGCCTGTACACCGAGAACGACCTGCGCTTCCTGGACCAGTTCCGATGAGGGCGCCCCTCAACTGGCTGCGCGACTACATCGACATCCAGCTCACTCCCGAGCAGCTGGCCGAACGCCTGACGGTGCTGGGCATGGAGGTCAAGGGGATCGAGGCCTGGGGCGCCGACTGGCGCTCGGTGGTGGTCGGCGAGCTGCTGACCGTGGCCAAGCACCCGAGCGCCGACCGGCTGTCGCTCACGACCGTGGACGTGGGTGGCGGCCAGGTCCTCGAGATCGTGTGTGGTGCGACGAACATCGCGCCCGGCCAGCGGGTACCGGTGGCCCTGCCCGGGGCCGTCCTGCCCGGTGGCCGGCGGATCGAGCGAGCCGAGAAGATGGGCGTCGTCTCGAACGGCATGTTGTGCTCGGGCGACGAGCTCAACCTGACCAGCGACGCGGACGGCATCCTGATCCTGCCGCCGGGCACGCCGCTGGGCACGGAGCTGACCAGCCTGTACGGCGACACGGTCCTCGACATCGACGTCAAGCCCAATCGGGGCGATGCCCTGTCGCTGATCGGCCTGGCCCGGGAGATCTCGATCGTGACCGGGGCACCGGTCCGGATGCCCGAGGCCAACCTGGCCGAATCCGGCCGGCCGGCCGCCGAGCTCGTCTCGATCCAGATCGATGACCCGGCCTGGTGCAGCCGGTTTGTGGCCCGCTGCCTGAGCGGCATCCACGTCGGTCCCTCGCCGGACACCGTCCAGGTCCGCCTGAAGGCCGCCGGCATGCGCCCGATCAGCAACGTCGTCGACGCCTCGAACTACGTGATGCTCGAGCTGGGCAAGCCGACCCACGCCTACGATGCGGCCGCCGTGCATGAGCACCACTTCGTCGTCCGACGGGCGACGGCCGGCGAGCGGATCGAGACGCTCGACCACGTCGAGCGGCTGCTCAGCGTGGACGACCTGGTCGTGGCCGATCCGGTCGAGGTCCTGGGTATCGCGGGGATCATGGGCGGGGCCAGCAGCGAGGTCAGCGACACCACCACCGACGTGATCGTCGAGTCGGCAATCTTCGATCCGGTCGCGATCCGGCGAACGGGCCAGCGCTACGCCCTGCGTTCCGAGGCCAGCCTGCGCTTCGAGAAGGGCCAGGAGTTCCGGCTGGCCCGGATCGGCGCGGACCGGGTGGCCGGCCTGATCGCCGCCTGGGCCGGGGCGGGCGTGGCGCCGGGCCGGGTGGACACCGCCAGCACCGAGCCGGAGCCGGCTCGACTTGCCTTCCGGCCCGCCCGGATCAACCGGCTGCTGGGGACCCGGCTCGAACCGGCCGAGCAGCGCTCGATCCTGGCCCGGGCCGGGATCGCCAGCCACGAGATCGCCGGCCCCAGCTCGATCACGGTCTCCAGCCAGCCCAAGCCGCTGACGGTCGACGCGGGTCCGGGCGAGGCCTGCCGGGCGGTCGTGACGACCTGGCGAGCGGACCTCGAGATCGAGAACGACCTGGCCGAGGAGATCGCCCGGGTGATCGGCTACGAGTCGATCCCGGCGATCCTGCCCGACACCGCCATGCCGGCCTTCCTCGACTCGCCCCTGGGCGTGCGCAACCTCGTCCGCCAGACCCTGGCCGGAGCCGGCCTGACCGAGGTGATCACGAGCGCCCTGGTCTCACCCCGCCTGGTCGAGCTGTTCCGCCCGATCGTCGCGGAGACGATCGTCGTGCCGGGCGACGATCCGCCCGCCGGCCGTCCCATCCGGGTCGTCAACCCGCTGTCCGCCGACCATTCGGTCCTGCGCCAGGGCCTGCTCGGCAGCCTGCTCGAGGTGGTCGCCACGAACCTGGACCAGGGCCGGTCCGACGTGGCGATCTTCGAGCTGGGCAAGGGCTATGCCTACGACGAGGCGGGCGGTGCCGTGCATGAATGGTGGCGCCTGGGCCTGGCCCTGACCGGCGCCAGCCGGCCGGCGGCCTGGAACCGCCCTGCCGAGGACTGGCAGCTCGACGACGCCAAGGGCCTGATCGAGCTGCTGGCCGAGCGACTGGGCCAGGCCCGACCGGATTGGACGCCGCTCACGACCGAGCCGGTATTCCACCCGGGCCGGAGCGCCAGCGGCCTGGCCGACGACGACCTGGCCGGGCGGGCCGGCGAGCTCCATCCCGGCCTGCCGGCCGAGCTGGACCTGCGGGCCGAGCGAGTGGTCATCGCCGAGTTCGCGATCCGCGGCCTGAACGGGGGAGCGGCGCCCGAGGTCCGGGTCGAGCCGATCCCGCGCTTCCCGCCGGTCGAGCGCGACCTGGCCGTCGTCCTCGACAAGGCGATCACGGCGGCCGCGGTCGAGCGGGCGATCCGGTCCGGCGCCGGCGACCTGCTTCGGGACGTCCGGCTCTTCGACGTCTACCGCGGAGCGCCGCTGCTGCCGAGCGAGCAGAGCCTGGCCTGGCGGCTCACCTTCCAGGCGGCCGACCGGACCCTGACCGACGCCCAGATCGAGACGAGCCTGGCGGCCGTGGCCGCTGCCCTGGCCAGCGAGGTCGGCGGCCGGATCCGCAGCTAGGACCGCCGGGGCGCCCGAACCGGCCGTTGCCGTTCGGAGTGGTCTGGATGGTTGAAGCGCGAGTAGGCCGCTGCTAACCTTGCGCCCCTTGTGCGCAGCGTCAGCACCGTGGAGTGATCGTGGTCGACTTTATCCAGCACCTCAATATCTTCGATCTCCTGGTCGTGATCGGGCTGGCGTCCATGTTCCTGCTGGGCTTCATCCAGGGCACGATCCGGCGCCTGCTCGGGCTCATCGCGATCCTGTTCTCGTTCCTCCTGGCATCGACCGTGCGCGATCCGCTGGGCACGTTCCTGGCGTCGCACTGGCACCAGTTCCCGCCCCAGTACGCCTCGATGGTCGGCTACCTGACCGTGTTCGTGGTCGGCAGCGTGGCCTTCTCGCTGGTGATCCAGGGCTTCTACAAGCCGTCCCCGCTGTTCCCCAACGCCTCGTTCGTGGACGAGATCCTGGGCGGCGTCCTGGGGGTCGTGGAGGGCCTGCTCATCCTGGGTGCGGTCACGATCATCCTGTCATCGACCTTTGCCGCATCGCCGCCCGTGGTCAGGAGCGATGCCGAGCTGCCCTTCCTGCGCGACTTCTGGAACTCCCTGTCGGCCTCCGGCACCTACGGCATCTTCCGGGAGACGCTCATCCCGTTGTTCTTCGCGATCTTCGGCTGGGCGTTCTCGGATGACATCCGGAGCATCTACCCGGCGCTCTAGCTCGTCCGCCGCCGGCGGGCTGCCGGCGCTCTTCGAGCGGGACACACTGGCGGTCGCCCGCGGCCTGCTGGGCAGCCGCCTGGTGCGCTCCGACGAGCACGGCCGGCGGACCGGCCGGATCGTCGAGGTCGAGGCCTACCTGGGTCCGGACGACCAGGCCGCCCACAGCCGTTTCGGCCAGACCGCCCGCAGCCGGCCGATGTACGGCCGGGCCGGCAGTGCCTACGTCTATCTTGTGTACGGCATGTATCGCTGTCTGAACGTCGTGACCGGGCCCGCCGGGACGCCCCAGGCGATCCTCATCCGGGCGGTCGAGCCGATCGACGGGATCGAGCAGATCCGGGCCGCCCGGCTGGCGGCCGACGCACGGACCCATCGGGTCTTCGGGCCGGTCGAGCGGGAGCGCGCGCGGCGGCGCCTGGAGCGGACCGCCCCGGCCCGGCTGGCCAGCGGCCCGGGCCGGGTCGGTGCCGCGTTCGACGTGGAGCTGGGCCTGACCGGCACCGACCTGCTCGATCCCACGGCGGCCCTTCATCTCGAGGCACGCCCGGCCGCGGCGCCGCCGGTCGAGGTCCAGGCGACGCCCCGAATCGGGATTGCCTTCGCCGGCCCACCCTGGACCGACGAGCCGTGGCGCTTCTCGATCGCCGGCCATCCCAGCGTGTCCGGCTGATGGACGCCAAGTCGATCGAGCTGCTCGAGTTCGGGGCGATCCGGGCGCGCCTGGCCGACCACACCAGCTTTGCCCCTGGCCGGCGCCTGGCCGAGGCCCTCGAGCCGTCCAACGAGCCGGTGATCGTCAGCCGTGGCCTGGACGAGACCGATGAAGCCCGGGGCCTGCTGGGCGAGCGCTCGAGCGCCGGGATCGGCTCTGCCCACGACATCGGGCCGTGGATCGAGCGAGCCGCCCGAGGCGGCCGCCTGGATCCTGCCAACTTCATCGAGATCGCCGATACGCTCGAGGCAACGAGCCGGCTGGCCGGGATCCTGGCTGAGGAACGCCGGCCACTGCTGCGCGAGCTGGCCGGCCAGCTCCACTCGCTGCCGGCCCTCAAGTCCAGCCTCGCCCGCAGCTTCGATCCGGTTGGCGAGCTGCTCGATTCCGCCTCGCCCCGGCTGGGCGGCCTGCGCGGCGCGGTGCGGGTCGCCTACGACCGCCTGCGCCGCCGGCTCGACGCCCTGGTCCAGGCCGAATCGGCCAGCGGCGCCCTCCAGGAGGCGATCATCACCCTGCGCAACGGGCGCTACGTCTTGCCCGTCCGGGCCGAGGCGCGCAGCCGGGTCAAGGGCATCGTCCACGATGCCTCGGGCAGCGGCCAGACCCTGTTCGTGGAGCCGCTCGTGGCGGTCGAGCTGGGCAATGCCTGGCGCGAGGCCCAGGTCGCCGAACGGGCCGAGGTGGAGCGGATCCTCGACGAGCTGTCGGCCTTCGTCGGGGCCAACGCCGACGAGCTGCGCGAAACGCTCGACGCGCTCGCCCGGTTCGACCTGTGGTCGGCCAAGGCGCGCCTGGCGGCCGAGATGGACGGTGTCCGGCCCGAGACGGTGGACCGGGCCGAGGTGGTCCTGCTCGGCGCGCGCCACCCGGGCCTGAGCGGGCGGATCGTGCCCATCGACATCCGGCTGGGCGACGGCTACGTGGCCCTGGTCGTGACCGGCCCGAACACCGGCGGCAAGACCGTCACGTTGCGGACCCTGGGCCTGCTGGCCCTGATGCACCAGGCCGGCCTGCACCTGCCGATCGAGGCCGGCGGCAAGCTGCCCGTCTTCCGCGACGTCTTCGCCGACATCGGCGACGAGCAGTCCGTGGCCCAAAGCCTGTCGACCTTCTCGGGCCACCTCCGCTCGATCATCCGGATCGTCGAGGCGGCCGGCCCGGGCACCCTGGTCCTGCTCGACGAGCTGGGCGCCGGCACCGACCCGACCGAGGGCTCGGCCCTGGCCCAGGCCCTGCTCGACCATTTCATCCGGGCCGGCACCCTGGTCGCGGCCACCACCCATTACGCCGAGCTCAAGGCCTACGCCCACACGACCGAAGCCGCCCGCAACGCGTCGGTCGAGTTCGACCTGGAGACGCTCAGTCCGACCTACCACCTCACGATCGGCCTGCCGGGCGGTAGCCAGGCCTTCGCCATCGCCGAACGGCTCGGCCTGCCCGGCGAGATCGTGGCCGACGCCCGCTCCCGCCTGTCCGAATCGGAGCGCTCATTCGAGGCGACCCTGAGCTCGATCCGGCAAGCCGAGGGCGAGACCAGCGACCGGCTGGAACAGGCGCGCCAGGCCGAGGCGCGGGCGGCGGAGGCCCTCAGGGTCGCCCAGGAGGAGCGCCGCGCCGCCCGGCGCGAACGAGATGAGCTGGTCCGGTCCGCGCGCACCGAGGGCGAGCGGCTGGTCGCCGGCCTCCAGGAGGAGGTCCAGGCGACCCGCCCGGCGCTCGAACGCGAGACGGTCACGGGACGCAGCCTCGATGCCGCCCTCGCCCGGGCCGAGGCGGGCCTGGCCCAGCTGCCCGTCGCGGCCGAGGAGCCGGACGTGGTCGAGGCCGCCTCGGCCGCGCCCCACGATTGGCGGCTGGGCGATCGGGCCCGCAGCCGGACCGGTGGCTGGGAGGGCCGCGTGGCCGCTCTCGAGAAGAATGGTCGCCGGGCGACGGTCGAGGTCGGCGAGATGCGGGTGATGACCGACGTCGACGACCTGGAGCTGCTCGAGCCAGGCCCTTCGGCCAACCCGCCCGAGGAGACCCTGGCCGCGGTCTGGCCGGCCGGTCCGTCGCGGGCCAACCCGGTCGAGCAGAGCCGCCGCCGGCAGCGACGCGAAGCGGTGGTGGCGCCCGGCTCGTTCGGCCCGGCCGGTCAGCCCGGATCGGCGGCGCCGGCCAGCGCCCTGCGCCTGGATCGGATCCGGACGGTGGCCTCGTCGCTTGACCTGCGCGGAGCGCGCGTCGACGAAGCCCTGGAGCTATTCGGGCGCTACCTCGACGATGCGTCGCTGGCCGGGCTCGAGCGGGTCACGATCATCCACGGCGTGGGCACCGGCGCCCTGCGCGACGCCGTTCGGACGGCCGCCGGCAGCCACCCGCTGGTCGCCTCGTTCCGGGCCGGCGAGCGCGGCGAAGGCGGCGACGGGGCGACCCTGATCAGCCTCTGACCGGCAGGCGGCTCATCACGGCGGCTTCGGCGGACCGGGTAAGCCGGACGGGCCGGGGTTGTCTGATGGCCCGGGCGAACCGCTCGGTGACGGGCTGGGCGACGGACCCCCAATCGGGCACTTGGACGCGGGCGCGAACGGGGCACCCCAGGTGGCCCCGAACGGGAAGTCGCTGCCGAAGTGGAAGTACTGGGTCGCCGTGTTGCGCGGACCGCCGCGCACGCCCTGTCCGCGCCGCGCCCTGGAGACCCAGCCCTGGGTGTACTTGACCCAGGTGGGATGGCCCGGTTCGACGTCCGTGAAGTTGAGGAAGCCCTTGGTCACCTCCGGGCCGAGGCAGCCGTCCTGCCACAGCAAGCCCGTGGCGGAGTCGATCGATACCCCGGTCTTGGTGTTGTCGGTCTGGTTGGGGACGGTGCCGTCGATGAACCACTCCTTGACTGTTCGGGCGGTGAACGGACCCGGCAGCAGGCCGCTGTTGGCGTCGACCGTGGCCTGGACCACGCCCGCCGGATGGGGGGCGAAGGCGGCCACCGGGGTGCCCTTGCTGGCGTCCTCGAGGAAGGCCTGCCACAGGCTGGCCGCGGTCTCGAGGGCAACCGTGCCGTTGGGCGGCGCGCTGTTGTCCGAGTTGCCCATCCAGGTGCCGACGGCCAGGGCCTCGGCCTTGGGATCCTTGGGCGGGGCCAGGAAGCCCATCGCCGCCAGGTCGATCTCGTCGGTCGAGGTACCGGTCTTGAGGGCGGCCGGCCGGCGGACCTTGCCGTTGTAGATCGCCCGCTCGGACCAGAACGGGTTCTGCTTGGGGTCGGTGTTCGAGGCCAGGATGTCCTGCATGATGAAGGCGGCCTGGGGGCTGACGGCCTGGCGGGCGGGCGGCGGGCCACTGGCCGGCGGCCAATCGGCCTTGCCGTTCGGCTCGGTCACCGACAGGATCGTCGTCCGGGGCAGGAGCTTGCCGCCGTTGGCGATCGCTCCGTACGCCCCGATCTCGTCGATGAAGTGGACCTCGACGGTCCCGATCGCGATCGAGGCGCCGCCGGGGTTCTTGGTGGACTGCCACACGATGCCCATCTGCTTGGCGAAGTTGAAGACCTTGTCGGGGCCTTCGATGATCGCCGCCTTGATCGCCGGGATGTTGAGCGAGAGCTGGATCGCCTGGCGCAGACGGACCGGCCCGCGTTCATCGAGGTCGGCGTCGGCCGGCGTGTAGCCGCCACCGAAGTTGGTCACGACGTCCATGAACATCGTGGCGGCCGTCGTGACGTGGTCCTCGATCCCGGCCAGGTAGCCGATCGCCTTGAACGACGAACCGGGCTGGCGCCAGCCGTTGGCGAGGACGTCGAACTGGGGCTGGAACTTCGCCCCGCGGGGTGACGCGTAGTAGTCGGCCGAGCCGACGTAGGCCACCACGTCCCCGGTCCGGTAGTCGATCGCGCCCAGGGCGGCGTTGTAGATGCCTCGGCCCTTGAGGTTCCGGATCCATTGCTGGTAGGGCACGTTGATCGATTTCAGGTAGGCCGCCGTGTCCTTCTGGTTGGGCGCGATGCCGGCCGCCTTGACCCACTTCTCGGCGATCGACTGGAGCCGGTAGTCGAGGGTGGTGATGACCTTGTAGCCGCCGGTGTCGACCTTCTCGCAGGTGTCCGGCGTGGTCGGGCACAGGATCGTGCCGAGCTGGTGGCGGACCTGCCACACGAACTGGGGCGCCAGCCAGTTCTGGGCCGGCGGCGGGGTCAGGATCACCGGCTCGGCTTCGGCCGCGGCGAAGTCGGCCTCGCTGTAGTTCGTCAGCGTGCTGTTCGTCTTCATCAGCTCGAGGATGTGGTTGCGGCGCTGGTAGATCAGGGCCGTGCTGGGCACCTCGAGGACCGTCTTGCCGGCCGGGCAGGCCGAGCCGCTGGCCACGGTGACCAGACACGTCTCCTGGGCGTTCTGGACCAGGTCATAGTCCGACGGCGACTGGGGGATGCCGGCCAGGATCGCCGCCTGGGCCAGGTCCAGCTTGGACAGGTCGGTGATCCCGAAGTAGCTCTCGGCCGCGGCGGCGATGCCGTAGCTCTGGTTGCCGTAGAAGTTCTGATTGAGGTAGGCGGCCATGATCTGCTGCTTGCCGGCCACGCCCGGCGGCAGCTCCTGGGTCAGCCGGATCGACTGGATGATCTCGCGGATCTTGCGTTCGTAAGTCGAGCCACTCAGGGCATCCTGGGGCAGGAGGGCATTGCGGACGAGCTGCTGGGTGATCGTCGAGGCGCCGCGGGGCTTACCGGTGACCGTGTCGACAGCCGCCGACACGATTCCGATCGGGTCGAAGCCGGCGTTCTGCCAGAAGGTCTTGTCCTCGATGCTGGTCGTGGCATCGACCATGACCGGCGGGATCTGGCTGTAGAGGACGACGGTCCGCTTGATCGCCCCGAAGCGGGCCAGCTCGATCGTGCCGGTCCGGTCGTAGACGACCGTCTCCTGGCTGAGCTGGATGTTGTCGAGCAGGGCCTTGGGATCGGGCAGGCCCGTGCTGTAGTAGTTGAACGCAGCCAGGGCCGACCCCAGGCCAACGACGGCCAGGAGGGCGAGGGTGCCGAACAGGAAGAGCGGAAGAGCGATGGCAACTCGGGAAGCTGCCCCTCCGCCACCGGAGCCGCGACGGCTGCCATTTCGGCGGTGTCGCTGACGCCGTGCGAGGCTGGTCTGCATACGGTCAGTCACGATAGCATGGGTCGGACATGGACAGGTCTACCCCATCCCTCGCGTCTTGACGGCCAGGCAGGCAGGCCTGTGACGCCGCCCGGAGCGGCGGACGGCAAGGCCGAGGGCAAGGGCGACGGCCCGCGCGAGGGGCTCATCGACGAGCTCCGCTGGCGAGGACTATTCAATAGCGCCACCCCGAACCTGGCCGCGCGCCTGGCCGATCCGCGTCCGGTGGCCGGCTACATCGGCTTCGATCCGAGCGGCCCATCGCTCCACGTCGGCCACCTCGTGCCGATCTTCGGGCTGCTCCACCTGCAGCGCCACGGCGGGCGACCTGTGGCCCTGGTAGGCGGCGGTACGGGCATGATCGGCGATCCATCCGGCACCTCGGCCGAGCGCAACCTGCTGACCCGTGAGATGGTCGTCAGCAACACCGCGGCAATCCGGGGCCAGCTCGAACGCTTCCTCGACTTCGATGGCCCGACCGGAGCGCTGATGGCCGACAACCACGCCTGGCTGGGCTCGATGCGCCTGCTCGACTTCCTGCGCGACGTGGGCAAGCACTTCACGGTGCCCTACATGCTGGCCAAGGACGCGGTCCGGGATCGCCTCGAGGGCGGCCTGTCGTACACCGAGTTCAGCTACATGCTCCTCCAGTCGGCCGACTTCCTCGAGCTCCACCGCACGCTCGGCGTCGAGCTCCAGATGGGCGGCGCCGACCAGTGGGGCAACATTACGGCCGGCCTCGAGCTGATCCGGCGGGCCAAGCCGCCGGCCGCCGACGGAAGCGACCTGGCCCACGGCCTGAGCTATCCCTTGCTCCTCGACCCGACCGGCAAGAAGTTCGGCAAGACCGCCGCCGGGACGTCGGTCTGGCTCGATTCCGGCCGGACCTCGCCCTACGCCTTCTACCAGTTCTGGCTCGATCGGGAGGATGCCGAGGCGGGCCGCCTGGTCCGGATGTTCACGTTGCTGCCCGAGGTCGAGGTCACGGCCCTCGAGGCGGAAGCCGCCGACCGGCCCGAGGCTCGCCTCCGCCAGCGCCGCCTGGCCGAGGACCTAACTCGGCGAGTCCATGGGCAAGCGGTCCTGGAGCGGGTCGTGGCCGTCAGCGAGGCGGTCTTTGGCCGGACGCTGCCCCAGCTCGGACCCGAGATGCTCGCGTTTGCCTACGAGCAGCTGCCCAATGCGACGGTTCCGGCCGACGCCCTCGCCGGCGGTCCGGTCGGCCTGAGCGTGGGCGCGGGCCTGTTCGCGTCGAACGGGGAGGCGCGACGGGCGATCAGCCAGGGCGGCCTGTCGATCAACGAAGTCCGGGTGACGTCCGTCGACGAAGCGCTGCCGACGCTCCTGCCCGGGGGTTACCTGGTCTTGCGCAGCGGCAAGAAGGCCTACCTGATCGCGCGAGTCGCCGCTTCCTGATGAGCCGGCCGATTCCGGGCGCGGAGCACCTCCAGCACCGCAGCTGGCTCGACGTCGCGCTCGGCGAGCAGGACGAGCAGGTGGAAGACGAGGTCGGCTGCCTCGCCCGCCAGGGCGTTCGTCGTGCTGCTTCGCGCTTCGTTGGCAGCCTGGGCGTTGGCATCGTCCTTGGCGGCGATGAGGACCTCGGTCGCCTCTTCGGTGACCTTGCGCCCGGCCGCATCGACGCCACCCTCGAGGAGGCCGACCGTGTACGAGCCAGCCGGCCGCTGAACCGCCCGGTCCGCCACGGTCGCCCAGAGGGTCTCCAGCCAGGCGAAGCCCTGCCCTGGGCCGCCTGGCGCCTGGCTCCGGTTCGCGGCCTCCTCGTCAAAGCAGCTCCGAGTCTGGTGGTGGCACGTCGGGCCGGTTGGATCCACCTGGACGAGGAGCGCGTCGCCGTCGCAATCGAGCTCGATCGCGGCGAGGTCGAGCACGTGACCGCTCGTCTCGCCCTTGCGCCAGAGCCGGTCGCGGGAGCGCGAGTGGAAATGGACCTGCCCGGTCGCCAGGGTGGCGGCGAGCGCTTGGCGGTCCATCCAGGCCACCATGAGGACCCGGCCATCGGCCCGGTCCTGGATGATGGCGGGCAGCAATCCCGTGTCGGGCGCCCAGTTGGGCCGGCTCTGGTCGAAGCTCATGCGGCCCGCTCGGTGTCGAGCCGAACGGCCAGGCCCGCCGCGGCCATCGCCGCCTTGACCTCCCCGATCGAGGCGGTCCGGCGATGGAAGATCGAGGCAGCCAGGACCGCGTCCGCGTGCCCTTCCTGAACGGCCCGAACGAAGTCCGCTGGCCCAGCCGCTCCTCCGGAGGCTATGACCGGCACCGAGACCCGCTCGACAATCGCCTGGAGCAGCTCGATGTCGAAACCCGAGCCCGTCCCGTCCCGGTCGATCGAGGTGACCAGAAGCTCACCCGCGCCGAGCTCGACCGCCCGCTCAGCCCAGGACAGGACATCGAGCCCGGTTGGTTCGCGGCCACCCTTGACCCATGCCTGCCAGCCGCCGCCGGCCGCGCCCGCCGCATCGATTGCCACGACCACGGCCTGCCGGCCGAAGCGCGTGGCACAGCGCCGGATCAGGCTCGGCTCGGCCACCGCCGCGCTGTTGAGCGAGACCTTGTCCGCGCCGGCCCGGAGCACGTCCCGCATCTCGCTCACTGAGCGAACGCCGCCGCCGACCGTGAGCGGGATGAACACGGTCCGGGCCGTCCGCTCGACCAGCTCGAGGAGGGTACCCCGGCCTTCCGGCGCGGCCGAGATGTCAAGGTAGACGAGCTCGTCGGCACCGTCCGCCGCGTAGCGCATGGCCAGCTCGACCGGGTCGCCGGCGTCCTCGAGGTCCACGAAGCGGGTGCCCTTGACCACCCGGCCGCCGGCCACGTCGAGGCAGGGAATCACCCGGCGGCTGAGCATCAGGCCGCGGCCCCTTCAACCAGTCGGGAAGCGATGGCGCTGAAGTTGGCCAGGAGCTGGAGCCCGTCGCGGCCGCTCCGCTCGGGATGGAACTGGACGCCGAGGATGGAGCCCCGCTCGATCGCCGAGGGGAACCAGGCGCCGTGCTCCGTCCTGGCGAGGACGATCGACTCGTCCGCGGGCGCCGCCGCGTACGAGTGGACGAAGTAGAACGCCGCCGCCTGCGCGATTCCGTCGAAGAGTGCCGAGGTCCTCGTCCGCTCGACGTTGTTCCAGCCGATGTGGGGCAGGGTTGGCGCATCGGCCAGGCGGACCGAGCGGCCCTCGAGCGCGCCGAGCGTCCGGGCACCGTCCTCGTCCGAGCCGTCGAACAGGAGCTGGAGCCCGAGGCAGATTCCCAGGAACGGGCGACCGGACGTGATCCAGGCCCGGATCGGTTCGACCAGCCCGCGCCGGCTGAGGCGCACCATGGCCGGCGCGGCCGCGCCCACCCCGGGGACGACCAGGGCGTCCGCCTTGCCCAGGGCGTCGGCGTCGCGCACGACGAAGGGCTCGGTCCCGACCACCTCGAGAGCCCGGACGATGCTGACCAGGTTGCCCGCCCCGTAGTCGGCCACCGCGACCCGGATCACGTCGGCGTGCCCTTGAGCGAAGCGACACCGGTCCGGCGCGGGTCAAGCGTCGCGCCGGCCCGGAGCGCGCGACCAAGGGCCTTGAAAGCCGCCTCAGCCAGATGGTGGTCGTTCCGGCCCGTGCCGCTGACATGGATGGTCGCGCCCGATGTCCGGGCGAACGCTTCGAGCGCATGCTCGACCAGCTGGAGCGGCAGCTGGCCGACGCGTTCGCCCCGGAACGGCAGGTCGACGACGGCGTAGGGCCGCCCGCCGAGATCGACCACGGCACTTGCGAGCGACTCGTCCATCGGCACCCGGGCGTCGCCGAACCTGGCGATGCCAGTGCGCTCGCCCAGCGCAGCGCTGAAGGCCGCGCCCAGGACGAGGGCGACATCCTCGACCGTGTGGTGCTCGTCGACCGCCAGGTCGCCGTCGGCCCGGATCTCCAGGTCGAACAGGCCGTGGTGGCCGAGCGAGCCGAGCAGGTGATCCCAGAAGCCGATGCCGGTGGCGATCGCCACCTGGCCGCTGCCTTCGAGGCCGACCGAGGCCGACACGCTCGTCTCGCGGGTCCGCCTGGTCACTGTCGCGCGCCGGCCGGTCAGGCCGCTGACCTCCATGGCTCCGTCTGGTCGGATGGCTGAATCGGTCATGGCCGGAGCTCGATCGGCAGCTCGATCGACTCGGCGGCAGCGATCAGCCGATCATCCTGGTCGCGGTCCCGGACCGTGAGTCGCAGGCAATGGGCCAGCGGATGGTCGGCCGGGAACGTGCGCGGGACGAGGCCTCGCCCGACGAGCGCCTGGGCGACGGCGGCGGCCGACGCCGGGTCGTCGAAGGGCACGAGCAGGAAGTTCGTCACGCTCGGTTCGGGCCGCCAGCCGGCGGCTTGGAGCGCCTCGGCAAGGCGGGCGCGCTCGGTCTCCACCCGGGCCAGGTTGGCGGTCAGCACGTCGGGGTCGCCCAGGGCCCGGGTGACGACCGTCACCGAGATGGTAGAGACCGAGCCTGGCGGCCGATACGGCTCGATCCGGGCCAGGGTCTCCCGCCGGGCAATGGCGAAGCCGACTCGCAGGCCGGCCAGGGCATAGGCCTTGCTGGCCGTGCGGACCACGACCAGGCGGGGATACTCGTGCCGGATCGCCACCAGGCTGAACCCGACAAACTCGCTGTAGGCCTCGTCCAGGACCACGACCGGGGCCTCGCGACCGGCACCACGGGCGTCCTCCGCAAGCTCGGCCAAGAGGCCCTCGACCAGGCCGTCGGGCTCAAGCCGCCCGGTCGGGTTGTTCGGGTTGCACAGCCAGACCACGGCGGCCTCTCGGGCCGCGGATCGGACGGCCGCCCGATCGATCGCCCGGCCCTCGTCGGACCCGAGGCGGGCCACGCCGACCACCCGGGCGCCACGCTGCTCGCTCACGACCCGATACATGGCATAGCTGGGCGTCGGGATCACCGCCACGTCGCCCGGCCGCAGGAACGCCTTGGCGACCAGGTCGAGGATCTCGTCGGCGCCGGCGCCGACCAGGATCTCGTCGGCCGGCACGGCGTAGACGAGGGCGGCCGCCTCGGTCAGGCGCCGATAGTCGGACGGCGGGTACTCGGACAGGCTGGTCTCGAACTCGCCCCGCGCCAGCAGGTCGGCCACCAGGGCCGGCGGGGCGGGCGACGTGTTCAGGTCGAATCGGACGATCTGGTCGACCGGCAACCCGGAGCGCCGGGCAACTTCTTCATCGGTTGCCTCCCAGCTGTACGAAGTCGGCGCCAGCGGGTCGCTCATCGAGATCGGGGTCGGGCTCATGCCACGATCTTTTCGATTGGCAGGACCAGGATGCCCGACGCGCCGGCCGCCTTGAGCCGGGGCAGCAGGCTCCACACGGCGTCGGCTTCGACCACCGCGTGAATCGCGATCATGCCGTCGTGCGCCAGCGGGATCACCGAGGGCGAACCGAGCCCGGGCAGCAGGCTGGTGAGCTCGGCCAGGCGTTCGCCGGGCGCGTTCATCATCACGTACTTCTGGCCGCGGGCGGCGATCACGGCCGAGAGCATCGTGTCGATCGAGCTGAGCTCGGCCGAGCGCTCGACGAGGGCCGTTGGATTGGCCACCAGGACCGCCTCCGAGGCGAGCACGTCGCCGACCTGGCGCAGGCCGTTCATGACCAGGGTCGAGCCAGTCGAGACCAGGTCCACGATGGCCTCGGCAAGGCCCAGCCGGGGAGCCACCTCGACGGCACCCGAGATCGGGATCACCTCGACGGCGATGCACTGCTCGGCGAAGAACCGACGGGTCGTGTTCGGGTGGGCCGTGGCCACCCGCAGGCCGGCCAGGTCGGCGATGCTGGTCGCCGGGCTGTCGGTGGGCACGGCGGCCGCCAGCCGGCAGGTGCCGTAGCCGAGGGAGCGCAGGCGGGGCAGCTCGGCGGCTGACTCGGCCAGCAGGTCGATCCCGGTGATCCCCAGGTCGGCCACGCCATCCCCGACGAACTCGATCACGTCGTTCGTGCGCACGAACAGGATGTCGAGGGGGAAGTTCGAGACGCGGGCAACCAGGCTCCGGTCGTGCTCCTCGAAGACGAGACCGGCGTCGTGGAGCAGGCCGAGGCTCGGCTCGACCATCCGGCCCTTGTTGGGGACGGCCAGACGCAGACGGTCCCTCATGGTCGTGCTGACTTCTTGGCAGGCCGCGTCGGGGCCCGTTTGGCCGCCTTCTTGTGCATCCGAACGAGCATCGCCTGGTAGCCGCCTTCGCCGTGGCGCAGCCACGAGGCGATCCGGGTGATCGTGGCCGTGCTGGCACCCGTCCGCCGCGAGATCTCGGCGTAGTGCAGCCCTTCGTCGAGCATCCGGACGACCGCCCAGCGCTGGGCAAGGTCGCGCAGCTCGCCGAGCGTGCACAGGTCGCGGAAGAAACGCTCGGCTTCGTCGATCGACTTCAGGCTCAAGATCGCCTCGAACAGGTCCGCCGTATGCTCGGATCGCCAGTCGTCGGCTGTGATCGCCATCGCTTGTTCCTGGCCCTCGTTCAAGTGCCTTTGCGGCTCATTCGCCTTGCGCTTTGGCCTGCTATCGTAGTAGCGTGCTAAAACGCTAATACGCAGCATATCGTCAGTTGAGGCCCGATGTCAACCACGCCAGGGACCATCTCGTTCGAGCTCCTGCCGGCTATCGACCTGCGGGCGGGGCGGGTTGTTCGCCTACGCGGCGGGGACTTCGACCAGGAGATGAGCTTCGGTGACGATCCGTCTGAGACGGCCAGGGGTTTCGTGGCGGCCGGCGCGTCCTGGATCCACCTGGTCGACCTGGACGGCGCTCGCGATGCCGCCGAGCGCCAGGTCGGGCTGATCCATCGGGTGCTGGGCGCGGTGGGGGAGGGTGCCGCCTGCGAGGTGGCCGGTGGCCTGCGCGACGGCCCGGCTGTCGCCAGCATCCTCGCGGCCGGCGCGGCCCGGGTGGTGATCGGGACGGCCGCCCTCGGCCAGGCAGGCTTTGCGGCGAGCCTCGTGCGCACGTTCGGCTCGCGCCGGGTCGCGGTCGCCCTGGACGTGCGCGAAGGTATGGCCGTGGGTGAAGGCTGGCGTACCGGTGCGCTGGGAGTACCGGTCGAGGCGGCCCTGCAGCGCCTGGCTCGGGAGGGAGTGACCCTGTTCGAGGTCACCGCAATCGAGCGCGACGGGGGGCTGGGCGGTCCGGATCTGGAGCTGCTGCGCCGGCTCGTCGCACATGGCGACGGCGTGATCATCGCCTCGGGCGGGATTCGATCGATCGACGACCTCCTCGCGCTGCGTTCCCTGGGCTGCGCCGGAGCGATCGTCGGCCGGGCCCTCTACGAAGGCAGCCTCGACCTGGCCGGGGCGATCGCGGCCCTCGCGAGCTGAGCCAGGCCCGAGGCGGCCGGGCCAACCGTGGGCGCGTCGTTCCGGAATATCAACCCACGGAGTGGTACGGAAGAAAACGGGCCGGATTCCAGGTCAAGGACCTGTCGTCGCTCGCGAGCTGAGCACGACTGGGGCGCCGCTGGGCGCCTGGCAGGCTCGAATCGTGGCTCGATCCGTCCGTAGTACTCCACCGGCTGATAATCCGGAAGAATTGCGGGCCGGGCGGCACAGGCGGGCGCGGGCCGGGCGGCACAGACAGGGCTCCCAGCGCCCAGCGGTCCAGCCGGCCAGCACTCCCCCTAGTGGGCTGCCTCTGCCTCGCGCTTGTGAGCCCCGATCACCTTCTCAGCGATGTGGCCGGGCACTTCCTCGTAGCTGTCGACGACGGCCGTGAAGGATCCTCGGCCGTGGGTCAGCGAGCGGAGCTCGGTCGCGTAGTTGAAGAGCTCGGCCTGGGGCACGTGGGCCGATACGACCTGGTTCCTGCCGTCGGTGTCCAAGCCCAGGACCCGGCCGCGGCGGGTGTTGAGGTCGCGGTTCACGTCGCCCATGTAGCGTTCGGGCACGGTCACCGACACGAGCATGATCGGCTCGAGCAGGGCCGGCCGGCAGTCCATGACGCCTTTCTTGAGGGCCATCGAGGCGGCGATCTTGAACGACAGCTCGTTCGAGTCGACCGGGTGGAACGATCCGTCGTACAGGGTCGCCTTGAAGTCACTCAGCGGGTAGCCGGCCAGGACGCCCTCGGCCGCGGCCTCCCGGATGCCCTTCTCGATCCCGGGGAAGAAACCCTTGGGCACCGAGCCGCCGACGACCCGCTCGCCGAACTCGACCCCGCCACCGGGATTCGCCTCGAGCTCGATCCAGACGTGGCCGAACATGCCGTGGCCGCCGGTCTGCTTCTTGTACTTGCCCTCGGCCTGGGTCTTGCCCCGGATCGTCTCGCGGTAGGGGACCGTCGGGGTGTGGGTCACGATGGCGGCCCCGAACTTGCGCTTGAGCCGCTCGCCGATCACGGCGATATGGGCCTCGCCCATCGCCACGAGGAGCTGCTCGCCGGTCGTGCTGCGATCGACCCGCGCGCTGGGCTCCTCCTCGAGCATCCGGGCCAGGGCCGCGCCCATCTTGTCCAGGTCGGCCTTGGTCTGGGGCTCGATGGCCACGGCCAGCGAGGGCAGCGGGAAGCGCAGGGGATCCAGCTCAAGCGGGCGTTCGCGCGATGACAGGGTGTCGCCGGTGGCCGTCACCGCCAGTTTGGCCACCGCCCCGATCTGGCCGGCCTTCAGCTCACCGACCGGTTCCTGGTCCTTGCCGTGGATCAGCAGGAGCTGGCCGATCCGCTCCTCCTCGCCCCGGTTCGAGTTCCAGACGTGGCTCTGGCCGTGCAACGTGCCCGAGAACACGCGCAGGTAGGTCAGCCGTCCAACGAACGGGTCGGCCGCGGTCTTGAAGGCGCGCACCAGGAGGGGTCCGGCCGGATCCGCGGCGACCGGGATGATGTCGCCCGACTTCGGCTCGTGGGCGGGCTTGGCCGGCTCGTCGGACGGGGCGGGCAGGTAGCGGATGAACGCGTCGAGGAGGGCCCGCAAGCCGATTCCGCGGACCGCGCTGCCGACCAGGACCGGGGCCAGGATCGACTCCTTGACGCCCTTCCGAAGGCAGGCTTCCAGCTCCGGGTCGCTGACCTCGGCGCCATCGAGGTACTTGGCCAGGACATCGTCGTCGGCCTCGGCGGCCGCTTCGAGGAGCTGGTCACGGCGGCGGCTGACCTCGGCCTCGAGCTCCGCCGGGATAGGGATCTCGACCTCGACCTTGCCGTCCCATTGCCAGGCCTTGCGATGGACCAGGTCGACGTAGCCGGTGAACGTGTCGGCGGCCCCAATGGCGAGCTGAAGCGGCGCGACCTTGTTGCCGAACGTCGTTCGCAGCGCGTCGAGAGCGCCACTGGGATCGGCGTTCTCCCGGTCGGCCTTGTTGATGAAGAAGCAGGCCGCCGTGCCGGTCGACCGGCCGAGCTCTACGGCGGTCTCGAGGCCCGCCCCGATCGTCGGGCTGGCATCGACCACGAACAGGGCGCCATCGCAGGACGCCACGGCCGAGACGGTCTCGGCCACGAAATCGGGATAGCCGGGCGTGTCGACCATGGTCACGATCGTGCCGTCGTCGTCGAAGGTGGCCACGGCCAGGGTCAGCGACTCGCGCCGCTTCTGTTCCTCGGGCTCGTGGTCCAGGGTCGACGTCCCATCGTCGACTCGGCCAAGACGGGGGATCGCTCCGGCCCGAAACAAGAGGCTCTCGGCCAGCGTCGTCTTGCACGAGCCGGCGTGGCCGGCCAGGACGACGCTTCGGAGATGGGCCAGGTCAACGCTCTTCGTCGTCATGACGCTCGGTCCCTTCGACTGCTCGTCGCGCACGATGGCGGAGTGGGCGGCGGGGGCCCCTGCGGCCCGACTCGAACGGCGCGATGGGTGCTTTTGGGCAAGCTCGACCGTCGGTCCGGCCATGATAGTCCGCTATACTCGGCCGCGATGTCCGGACATTCGAAATGGTCGACGATCAAGCGCCAGAAAGGCGTCACCGACGCCAAGCGCAGCGCGATGTTCACCAAGGTCGCCCGGGAGATCGCGGTCTCGGCCCGGACCGGCGGCGGTGACCCCGATGCCAACTACCGCCTGCGCCTGGCGATCGAGAAGGCGCGAGCCTTGAACATGCCGGCCGAGAACATCAAGCGCTCGATCGACAAGGCGACCGGGGGTGGCGAGGCCGAGCAGTACGAAGACATCGTGTACGAGGGCTACGGTCCCGGCGGCGTGGCCGTCCTGGTCGAGGCGGCCACCGACAACCGCAACCGGACCGCCGCCGAAGTCCGCTCCATCTTTGCCAAGTCCGGCGGCCAGCTCGCCGGCAGTGGGGCCGTCGCCTGGCAGTTCGAGCCGCGTGGCTTGATCACCGTCGCCTCGGGCGACCCGGATGAGGTCGCCCTGGCCGCGATCGACGCCGGAGCCGAGGACGTCGACACCTCCGCCGACCCGCTCGAGATCTACACCGCCCCGCTCGATCTCGAGCACGTCCGCAAGCTGCTCGAGGCCGCTGGGATCGAGGTCGAATCGGCCGAGGCGGCCATGGTCGCCAAGCAGACCGTGGAGCTCGACAGCTCGCGCGCCCGGCAGGCCCTGCGCCTCGTCGAGCTGCTCGAGGACCTCGATGATGTCCAGCGGGTGACGGCCAACTTCGACATCCCGGAGGACGTCTTCGCCGAAGTCGCCGGATGATCGTCCTGGGGATCGATCCCGGGACAGCGGCACTCGGATACGGCCTGGTCGAGGACGCTGGCGGAGGGCTCCGCTCGGTCGAGTTCGGTTGCCTCGTCACCTCGGCCGACCTGCCCCTGGGCGAGCGCCTTCAGGCCATCCACGCCTGTGTCGCCGGCCTGATCGCGACCTACCAGCCCGTCCTCGTCGGCGTCGAGCGGCTGTTCTTCAGCCGCAACGTCCAGACCGCGTTCGCTGTCGGCCAGGCTCGCGGCGTCGTCCTGCTGGCCGCTGCGCAAGCCGGTGTTCCCATCCGGGAGGCGACACCCAACGAGGTCAAGCTGGCGGTCGCCGGCTACGGCTCGGCCGACAAGGTGCAGGTCCAGCGGATGGTGGCGGCGATCCTGGGCCTGGCCGAGCCTCCGCAGCCCGACGACGCGGCGGACGCCCTGGCCATGGCCATCTGCGTCGCCCACCGCGAGCGATCGGGGGACGTGCCCGCGGACCGGCTCAAGGCCGGCGTGCTGGATCGCGCTTCGATCGAGCCGATCACCCGGGGCCAAACGCCCTATGAGCGGGCAGTCCGCGAGGCGATCGCGCGCGAGGATGGTGGCCCCGCCCCCGCGCCGGCGGCCGGCCGGGTCAAGCGGTGATTGCGTCAGTCGAGGGAGTCGTCGGGGCGATCGCGCCCGATTCGCTGGTCGTCGAGGTCGGCGGAATCGGCTATCGGGTGTACGTCTCGCCGGCCGTGATCAGCACCGCCGCCCCCGGCTCGAAGCTCAAGCTGCACACGTTCCACCTGGTCCGCGACGACCTCCAGGCCCTGTACGGCTTCCGCAGCCCGGAGGAGCTGGGCTTCTTCAACCTGCTCCTGTCGGTCACCGGGGTTGGGCCGAAGGTTGCCCTGGCCATCACCGGCAGCCGCCCGGTCGCCGATCTCCAGCTCGCGATCATCGAGGGCGACCAGGCGCTCCTGACGGCGATTCCGGGCATTGGCAAGCGCCTCGCCGAGCGGGTGATCTTCGAGCTCAAGGAGAAGGTCGCCGCGGCCGGTGTGGGGGCCTCGATCTCGGCCGTGGGCGGTGGCGAAGACGATGTGGTGGCCGCCCTCCAGGCCCTGGGCTACTCGCTGGGTGAGGCGCGTGACGCGGCCCGCGCGGCCGCGGTCGACCCCGCGCGGCCGGGGAGCCTCGAGGACCGGGTCAAGGCCGCCCTGCGGACGCTGCTGCGCAACTGAGCGCAGGGCTGGCCGAGCCCGCCGGTCAGTGGCCCCGAATCGCTTCGGGGTGGCGATTGTGGGGATCGATCAGGGCGGTGCCCGGGCGAGCTGCGGTCTGGGCCAGCGTCTCGGAGTCGAGCAATGACAGCATCCGGTCGCGGACCTCGATCATCGCCTCGCGCAACGCGCAGGTCGCCTCGTCCGGGCAGGAGCACGGCTCATAGAACAGGAGGCTGGTGCAGCCGACCGGTGCCAGGGCGCCATCCAGCAGCCGGATCACGTGGCTGAGGCTGGCATCGGGCGCTCCCGGCGCCAGCGTGTAGCCGCCGTGCGCCCCGAGCGTCGTCCGGACCAGGCCGCCATGCTTGAGCGTGGCCATGATCTGCTCGAGGAACTTGGGCGGCAGCCGCTCGCGCTCGGCCAGGGTGGCCAGCGGCACCGGCCCTTCGTCCTGGTGGCGAACGAGGTCGATCAGGGCCCGCAGGCCATATTCAGAGCGTCGGGAGAGCCGCATGGGCCCGATTGTACCTAATGTCCACCGGTTTGCTAGGAGTTAGTTCGCCGGTGTAGTGCTTGGCCCGCTCGTCCGGGCGCCTGGGGTGTGCACACAGAACCGCAAACTGCCATCTTTCTCCGCGGGGACGTGGCCATCCAGGCGATCGAACTGGTCGTTCATCCCGAGCCGAGCGTGGGCGTGGATGAAATCCAAGGGATCGTCTGGGGCCCAAATGGCGAACCCGCCCAGGACGGCCGATCTCAGCCTTGAAAATCGCCGTTTGATGTACTGAGCACACATCGCGGCGTCGCAGCCATGACCCGAGTCGGCACGATAACTGGCCCCAACCAGTACAGAACAAACGTGCGATATGGACGGAATCCGTGGTAGACTGCCGGCAATGACGGACGACGCTTCCCGGATCCTCGCGGCCGACCTCCTGGACGAGGCGGACCAGGCCGTCGAGGGCACGCTCCGGCCGCACAGCCTGGCCGAATACATCGGCCAGCGCGAGGTCAAGGCCAACCTCTCGGTGCTCCTGGCCGCGGCCCGGGGCAGGGGAGAGGCAGCGGACCACGTCCTCCTCTATGGGCCGCCCGGACTGGGCAAGACCACCCTGGCCACGATCATCGCCCGCGAGCTCGGGGTGAATGTCCGCTACACCAGCGGCCCCGCCATCGAGCGGGCCGGTGACCTGGCCGCGATCCTGACCGCCCTGGACGACCACGACGTCCTGTTCATCGACGAGATCCATCGCCTGAACCGGGCGGTCGAGGAGATCCTGTACCCGGCGATGGAGGACTACGCCCTCGATGTGATGATCGGCAAGGGCCCGTCGGCCCGCTCCCTGCGGCTGACCCTCAAGCCCTTCACCGTCGTCGGCGCGACGACCCGGGCCGGCCGGATCAGCGGCCCGTTGCGCGATCGGTTCGGGGCCACCTACCGGCTCGACTTCTACGAGGAGGACGACCTCACCTCGATCGTCCTGCGCTCGGCCGGCATCCTCGGCGTCGAGGTGAGCAAGGACGCCGCGGTGGCGATCGCCCGCCGCGGGCGAGGCACGCCACGCGTCGTCAACCGCCTGCTGAAGCGGACCCGCGATCACGCCCAGGTCCACGGCGACGGCCGGGTCGATGCGGCCGTGGCTGAGGAGGCCTTGGCTGCCCTTGAGATCGACGAGATGGGCCTCGACACCACGGACCGCAAGCTGATGGCCGCGATCGCCCAGAAGTTCGGCAGCGGACCGGTCGGCGTGGCGGCCATCGCCGCCCTGCTGGCCGAGGAGGTCGAGACGATCGAGGATGTCTACGAGCCCTACCTGCTCCGGCTCGGCTTCATGGATCGCACGCCCCAGGGCAGGATCCTGACCGAGGGCGGCCGGGCCCATCTGCGCCGCCACGGCTACGAAGTTCCGCCGCCCCGCCGGCCCGACATCGACATGCCCGCCCTGTGGGACAGTACGGCGCTTGGCGATGCTCTTGGCGATCCCGAAACCGAGCCGGCGGCTCCCGAGTGAGCCCAGCCAGCGCCCCGGCAACGTTCAGCCAGGTGGTCCCACCACCGGCCGACGGCTCGACCCGGGCCCGGCTCGGCCGCCTGGAGCTGCCGCACGGCGTGGTCGAGACGCCCCAGTTCATGCCGGTCGGCACGAACGCCACCGTCAAGGCGCTCCATCCGGACGACATCGCCGAGGTC
Organism: Candidatus Limnocylindrales bacterium; assembly: GCA_038239115.1. Taxonomy (GTDB): domain Bacteria; phylum Chloroflexota; class Limnocylindria; order Limnocylindrales; family CSP1-4; genus Palsa-1033. The sequence goes on from JBBSFD010000030.1 coordinate 28,094, forward strand.
GGGGCGACGATCATCCTGGCCAACACGTACCACCTTTACCTGCGGCCGGGCCACGAGCGGATCGAGCGGCTCGGCGGCCTGCACCGGTTCATGGCCTGGGATCGGCCGATGCTCACCGACAGTGGCGGCTTCCAGGTCGTCTCGCTGAGTGACCTGCGCTCGGTCGATGACGATGGGGTGACCTTCCGCAGCCATCTCGACGGCTCGGTCCATCGGTTCACGCCGGAACATTCGCTCGCCGTCCAGCAGTCCCTCGGGGCCGATATCGCGGTCGCCTTCGACCAGCCTGTGCCACCCGGCGCGTCGTCCCGCGCGGTCGTCGCCGACGCGACCGCCCGGACGCACCGTTGGGCGGAGCGCTCGCTGCAGGCCCACGACCGACCCGACCAAGCCATCTTCGGCATCGTCCAGGGCGGGCTCGAGCCGGACCTGCGGGCCGAATCCACACGGTTCATTGCCAGCCTGCCGTTCGACGGGATCTGCTTCGGTGGGCTGGCCGGCGACGAGACGCCGGAGCAGCGGGACGCCGTGCTCGACCTGACGGTGCCCCTCCTCGACGGCGATCCACGGGTCCGCTACCTGATGGGCCTCGGCTCGCCAGCCGACCTGCTCGAGGCCGTTCATCGCGGGATCGACCTGTTCGACTCGGTCCTGCCCGCCCGGGTGGCCCGGACCGGCCAGCTGTGGGTGCCGGGTGGCCGGCTCAACCTGCGCAATCAGCGCTTCCTCGATGACCCAAACCCCATCCAGGACGGCTGTCCGTGCCTAGCCTGCCGGACGTTTTCGCGGGCCTACATCGCGCACCTGTTCCGCGCGAAAGAGCTCCTCGCCTACCGCCTGGCGACTTGTCACAACCTGACCTTCACCCTAGACTTCATGGGCAGGATCCGGGCCGAACTGGCCGCCGGCACCTTCCCGTCGAGTCTCCCTGGCCTTCGCGCGCACGCCGGTCGGATGAGCGTCGACGAAGTGGAGGTGCAGTCGGCGTGAAGCCCTCCTGCGTAGCCTTCCATTTCGTCGCGGAGGAACCTCAATGGGGTCTCACGACCGGCCCGGGCGCGAGCCCAAGAAAAAGCCCAAGGACAAGGGTGCGGCCAAGCTGCAGCCCCTCTCGGACGCTCCCCAGCAGGCGGAGCTCATCCGGAAGGACCGCAAGCCGCGGCACACCTCGAACGAGTCCGAAGAGAGCTGATCGAACGGACGGTCGCCGTCAGGCGCCCCTCCGTCGAATGATGACGAGAGGAGCGTGACGGGAATGGCGACCATCAGCGAGCGAACGCTGGAAGAGCGCAACGGATCGGAGCGGCCGGTCCTGGATCGAGCCGCCACCGAGCGGACGAAGGCGGTCGAAGCGGCCATCCTGACCATCGAGAAGCAGTTCGGCCGGGGCTCGATCATGAAGCTCGGCTCATCCGAGCGGCAGCAGGTCGACGTCATCCCGACTGGTTCGATCGCCCTGGACCTGGCCCTCGGCGTGGGCGGCATCCCGCGTGGCCGGATCAGTGAGATCTTCGGTCCGGAGTCGTCGGGCAAGACCACAGTCTGCCAGCACATCATCGCCGAGGCCCAGCGGCGGGGCGGCGTGGCCGCGTTCATCGACGTCGAGCATGCCCTCGACCCGGGCTATGCCCAGGCCTGCGGGGTCAACGTCGACGAGCTCCTGGTCAGCCAGCCGGACACCGGCGAGCAGGCCCTGGAGATCACCGAGACCCTGATCCGCTCGGGCGGGATCGACATCGTCGTGCTCGACTCGGTGGCCGCCCTCGTGCCGCGAGCCGAGATCGAAGGCGAGATGGGCGACTCGTTCGTGGGCATCCAGGCGCGCCTGATGAGCCAGGCCCTGCGCAAGCTGACCGGCGCGGTCAGCCGTTCGAACACTGCCCTCGTCTTTACCAACCAGCTGCGCGAGAAGATCGGGGTGATGTTCGGCAATCCGGAGACGACGCCCGGCGGCCGCGCCCTCAAGTTCTACGCCAGCGTCCGCCTCGACATCCGCCGGATCGAGACGATCAAGACCGGCACGGAGTCGGTCGGCAACCGGGTTCGGGTCAAGGTCGTCAAGAACAAGGTCGCCGCGCCGTTCCGGGTGGCCGAGTTCGACGTGATGTACGGCGAGGGAATCAGCAAGGAAGGTGGCCTGCTCGACGTCGGCGTGGCCATGGATGTCGTGACCAAGACGGGGGCCTGGTTCACCTTCGGCGAAACCCGCCTGGGCCAGGGCCGCGAGGCATCCAAGGACTTCCTGCGGGCCAACGCCCCTATCGGCGAGGAGATCGAGCGCCAGATCCGGTCCAAGATCAACGAGGTCCCGGTGCCGGTTGAAGGGATCGTCGAGGCCGAGTAGGCCGTGGCGACCCGCGAGTCGCGGGCAGATCGGCAGGCCAGTCGCGCGGCGGTGGATGACCCGGAGGTCGTCCTGGCCGCCGGCCTGCGCTTCCTCGAGGCCCGATCTCGTTCGGTCGAGGAGGTCCGCCGCCGGCTGAGCCAGGCCGGCTACCGGCCCGAGCTCATCGCCGGCGCGATCGAGCGCCTGGCCACGATCGGGCTGCTCGATGACGCGCTCTTCGCCCGGCTATGGATCGATTCGCGAGATCGAGCCAGGCCGCGGGGCGAGGCCGCCCTCCGTCGCGAGCTCAGCCTGCGGGGGGTCGACCGGGAGGTGATCAAGGTCGCCCTCGACGAGCGTCGTGACGAGGCGGAGGCGGCGGCCAACGAGCGGAAAGCGGCCGGACTCGACGACGATGACGAGGGTCAGCTCAGCGGCTCGGCCGATGAGGCCGCCGCGCGCCGGCTGATCGAGCGTCGCCAGCGCGATCTCGATCGGATCGACGACCCGCGCCGACGGCAGCAGCGGGCCTATGCCCTGCTCGCCCGGCACGGCTTCGACCCCGGCGTGTGCCGGACGGTCGCCGCTTCGGTTGCGTCGCCCGCGACTCGGCCGTAGGCTAGGGCCAGACACAGACTGCGTCGCGATCCGGGGAGGAGCGCGGCGCTGGCCCACCGCCCCCGACGCGGGCTCGAGCGCGCATTGCCCTTCCGCGTCGTCACGTCGACTACAGACCTCCGGTCGAGACACTCGATCGGGCGGGAGGAATAGCAGATGGATCCCGTCCTCGTGGCGGTGGTCGCGATCGCGGCCACGGCTGTAGGCGTTATGGTCGGATTCGTGGTGCGCAGCACCTTTGCCAGCCGGGCGATGAAGGACGCCGACGAAAAGGCGGCCCTGATCATCGAGAAGGCTCGCAGCCAGCAGAAGGACCTCATCCTCGAGGCGAAAGAGGAGAAGATCCGGCTCCAGCGCGAGGCGGAGGACGAGGCCCGGGCCAAGCGCAACGAGCTGTCCAACCTGGAGCGCCGGGTCCTCCAGCGGGACGAGCAGCTTGACCAACGGGCGGACATGCTCGAAGGCCGCGACCGCAAGCTGATGGACCGGGAGCGCGAGCTCGACCGGTCGCGCGAGGAGCTCGCCCAGGCCCACGCCGAGCAGGTCGTTGCCCTCGAGCGGGTGAGCGGCCTGTCGGCCGAGGACGCCAAGGGCATCCTGCTCGAGGCCGTCCGCGAGGAAGCCGAGCACGACGCGGTCAAGCTGGCCAAGTCGATCGAGCGACGGGCCCGCGACGAGGCCCAGGAGCGCGCCCGGGAGGTCGTCGTGACGGCCATCCAGCGGGTCGCCGCCGACCACACCGCCGAGCACACGGTCAGCGTCCTGCACCTGCCCAGCGACGAGATGAAGGGCCGGATCATCGGCCGCGAGGGACGCAACATCCGGGCCCTCGAGCAGGCCACCGGGGTCGACCTGATCATCGACGACACGCCTGAGACGGTCGTCGTGTCGGGCTTCGACCCGGTTCGCCGGGAGGTTGCCCGGCTGGCGATCACCAAGCTCATCGCCGACGGTCGGATCCACCCGGGCAGGATCGAAGAGGTCTTGGCCAAGGCCCGGGCCGAGGTCGACCTGGTCATGCGCCAGGCCGGCGAGCAGGCGGCTTACGACGCCGGGGTCCCAGGCCTGCCGCCCGAGATCATCAAGCTCCTGGGCCGGCTCAAGTACCGCACGAGCTACGGCCAGAACGTGCTCAACCACGTGGTCGAGACGAGTCGACTGGCGGCGGTCATTGCGGCCGAGGTCGGCGCCGACATCCAGATTGCCAAGATGGGCGGCCTGCTGCACGACATCGGCAAGGCAGTCGACCACGAGGTCGAGGGCCCCCATGCGGCGATCGGTGCCGCGATCGCCCAGCGCCACAACCTGCCGATGAAGGTCGTGAACGGGATCGCAGCCCATCACCAGGAAGTCGAATACGCCTGCGTCGAGTCGCCGATCGTTCAGATCGCCGACGCGATCAGCGCCTCGCGGCCGGGCGCCCGGGGCGAGTCGATGGACACCTACGTCAAGCGCCTCGAGGACCTCCAGGCGATCGCCGAAAGCTTCAGCGGGGTCGAGCGCTCGTTCGCGGTCCAGGCCGGGCGTGAGGTCCGGATCCTCGTCCGACCCGAGGAGATCGACGACCTGACCGCGAGCCGGCTGGCCCGCGACATCGTCAAGAAGATCGAGGACCAGCTGACCTACCCGGGCCAGATCAAGGTGACGGTGATCCGCGAGACCCGCGCCGTGGAGTACGCGAAGTAGACGAGCCGGGCCGAGTCAACGGTCGTGAGCCGGGGCGTGTGCGCCTCGGCAATCCGGCCAACGGCAACGCTCCCCGCCCGGCGGGTGCCTGCCGGATCCTGATGATCGGCGACGTCATCGGCAAGCCCGGCCGGCTCGCCGTGGAATCGTTGCTGTCCGACCTGCGCGGCGCGCGCGGGATCGACTTCGTCACGGCCAACGGCGAGAACCTGGCCGGCGGGATGGGCCTGACGGCCGCGACGGCCGCCCTCCTGTTCGGGGCCGGCGTCGACGTGATCACCTCCGGCAACCACATCTGGGACAAGCGCGAGATCTACCCTGAGCTGGAGCGGAGCGACCGGATCCTGCGTCCGCTCAACTACGGCACGACCGATGTGCCCGGCCGGGGCTGGGCCGTTCACGAGGCGCTCGACGGCAGCCAGATCGCCGTGATCAACCTCCAGGGTCGGACGTACATGCAGCCGATCGACAATCCGTTCACCGAGGCCGACCGCCTGATCGACGAGGCCTCCGAGCCGCTCCCGCCGATCCGGCTGGTCGACTTCCATTGCGAGATCACGTCCGAGAAGAATGCCCTCGGCCTGCACCTTGACGGCCGGGTCAGCGTGGTCGTGGGGACCCACACCCATGTCGTCACCGGCGACGAGCGGATCCTGCCCGGCGGCACGGCCTACCAGACGGACCTGGGCATGACCGGCCCGGTCCACAGCGTGATCGGGTTCAAGCCGGCCACCGTCCTGCCCCGCTTCATCAACGCCCTGCCGACCCGCTTCGAGGTAGGGGAAGGCCCGGTCGTGTTCAATGCCTGCCAGGTCGACATCGACCCGGCCACCGGGCGGGCACTGGCGATCGAGCGGATCCAGCAGCTCGTCGACGTGCCGGCGTGAGCGCCCGGCGCGACCGCCATACCGCACCGGTCGATCCGGTCATCCCCAGCGGACCATCAAGGCTCGACCTCCACACCCACACCCTGCGTTCGGACGGCGTGCTTGAGCCACGCCAGCTGGTGGAGCAGGCGGCTGCCGCCGGGGTGCGCCTCCTGGCGATCACCGACCACGACGACATGGCCTCCTTCCGGGAGCTGACCGCACCCGGCGCCGCGCCGCTGCCGGACGGGCTGGAGCTGCTGCCCGGGGTCGAGATCAACTGCCTGACCAACGGCCAGCCCGAGTTCTGGGAAGGCGAGCTGCACGTCCTCGGCTTCGGCATCAAGCCCGACGACGCGGCCTTCGAGGCGGTCCTGACCCAGCAGCGCCTGGGCCGCCGGATCCGCTTCGACAAGACCCTCGCGATCCTGCGCGCTGCCGGTGTGTCCGTGGACGCGGCAGCCGAGCAGCTCGACCTGGGCGCAACTGAGGCGCTCGGCCGGCCAACCGTCGCCCGGCTGATGATCGCCAGTGGCTACGCCTCGTCGGTCGAGGACGCATTCACCCGCTGGCTCGGCCGCGGCTGTCCGGCGTACGTGCCGCGCGAGGGGATCGGCCCGGTACGGGCGATCGGTGCGATCCGGGCGGCCGGTGGCCTGCCCGTCCTGGCCCATTTCGGTGAGGCCGAGGCCCACGAGTCGCTCCTGCGCGACCTTCAACAGATCGGCCTGGGCGGCCTGGAGGTCTACTACAGGACGTTCGATCGCGAGCACGTCCAGTCGGTCGGTCGCGTGGCCGACGAGCTCGGCCTGGTCAAGACCGGCGGCAGCGACTTTCACGGCGACACCGGCTCGTATGCCGAGATCCACAGTGCGACCTGGGTTCCGGAGATCGTGGGCGAGCGGCTCCTCAATGCCCTGGCCCAGCGCTCGGGCGAAAGCGTGGCAGTTGGTGACTGAGCCCGGCGTGCCTGAGCGGCGTCCCTCCGGGCGGGCGCTGCCCATGCTCGAAGCCGTTCCGCCGCTGGCGGTCCTGGGCCGGGCCGCGGCCGTGGCCGAGGACGATCGGCTGGGGGAGTATCGCCCGGAGGCGCCCAGCCTGCCCCGCTTCGCGCTGTGGACCCTGGGCTGCCAGATGAACCGGAGCGACTCCGAGGAGATGGCCGGCCGGCTCCTGGCCGCCGGCTGCGACGAGGCGACGGGTTTCGAGACGGCCGACCTGATCGTGATCAATACCTGCGCGATCCGGGAGGCCGCCGAGCAGAAGGTGATCGGGCGACAGGGCCAGCTGGCCCGGCTCAAGGCGGCCAATCCGGGCCTCAGGGTGATCCTGACCGGCTGCTCGGTGCGCGAACCGGACCGAGCCGGCCTGCGCCGGCGCTACCCGGCCGTCGACCTGTTCCTGCGCCCGGACGAGGAGCCCGAGCTCATCGACCGACTCGGCCTGGCCTCGGCCCAGGGCCCGGTGGGACTCAGCGCTGCGATGGCCTCTGGAGCCACCACCCGAGTCGGCCGGAACGTCGTTGGTGCGGCGGACCACCTGGCCGCCAGCCGGGCGGCGGCGCTCGAGGGCGGGGCGGTCCGGCGGGAATCGTCGACCTCAGCCTGGCTGCCGATCGTGTACGGCTGTGACAAGACCTGCACCTACTGCATCGTCCCGTTCAGCCGCGGTCCGGAGCGCAGCCGGCCGTTCGACGAGATCCTTGACGAGGCCCGGCGGCTGGCTGCGGCCGGCTATCGCGAGGTGACCCTGCGCGGCCAGAACGTCAACAGCGACGGCCACGACCTGCCGGTCGAGGCGCGCTTCGAGGGCATCGCCCCGGAGCGCGCGGTCGGCCATCATCAGGACCGGCGGGGCCGGCCCGACCTGGCCGCCCTGCTCCGGGCGATCGACGCGATCCGGACGGCCGGCGGGCTGCCGGCCATTCCCCGGCTGCGCTTCGTGACCTCGCACCCCTGGGATTTGTCCGACCGGTTGATCGCCGCGATGGCCGAGTGCCCATCGGTGTGCGAGCACCTGCACCTGCCGGTCCAGTCGGGCGACGACGCCGTCCTGCGCCGGATGGGCCGCCAGTACACGATCGAGCACTACCTCGAACGGCTCGCCCGGCTCCGCTCCGCCGTCCCCGGGATCGCGATCAGCACCGACGTGATCGTGGGCTTCTGCGGCGAGACCGAGGCCCAGTTCCGGGCCACCCTGCGCCTGCTCGAGACGGTCCGCTACGAGCAGGTCTTCGCGGCGGCCTACTCGGTCCGGCCGGGCACTCCGGCGGCCCACCTGGCCGACGACATCGCGCCGGCCGTCAAGCGCCGCCGGCTGAACGAGCTTCTGGCCCTCCAGGAGGCGATCGGCTTCGAGCGCACCAAGGCCAGGGTAGGCACGACCGCCGAGGTGCTGGTGGAGACCATCGTGCCCGCTCGGACGCACACCCACGAGGACGAGGGGTCCGCTTGGCCGGTGGGCGCACCGGGGGCGGTCCAGCTGACCGGCCGGAGCCGAGCCCACACGCTCGTCCACCTGTCCGGCTCGCCCGACCTGATCGGCCGGCTGGTCGACGTCCGGATCGAGCACGCAGGCCCGTACTCGCTGCGCGGAGTCGTGGCCTGACCGTCGACTGGCCCGTATCCGAGCCCGAGTCCGGGGCTGCGGCCCGGCCGCCGTTGATCGTCCTGGGCGGCCCGACCGCCACCGGCAAGACCGGCCTGGCCGTGGAGCTCGCCCTGGCCCTGGCCGAGACGGGGACGCCGCTCGAGATCCTGTCGGTGGACTCGCGCCAGGTCTATCGCGGGATGGACATCGGCACGGCCAAGCCGACCCTCGCCGAGCGGCGGGGCGTGCCTCATCACTTGCTCGACCTGGTCGAGCCCGATGCCGCGTTCTCGGTGGCCGACTTCATCCGCGCGGCCGAGCCGGTGCTGGCCGATCTCGCCGGCCGGGGACAAGCCGCGCTCGCCGTGGGTGGCACGGGCCTGTGGCTGCGGGCCCTGGCCAGCGGCCTCGATGTGGATGCCTCGCCGGCCGACCCGGAGCTTCGGGCCCGGCTCGAGGATGACCTGGCGAGCGGCGGCCTGCCCGCCCTGGCGGCCCGGCTCAGCTTCGTCGCACCCCAGGCTGCCGCCCGAACGGACCTGCGCAACCCGCGCCGGGTGATCCGGGCGCTGGAGATCGGCCTGCTCGGTGGCGACGGGCCACCGGCCGCCCTGCGCGGCTACGGCTCGCCCGTCCTGCGCCTCAACCTGACCCTCGAGCCCGAGCTCAACGCCGCCTGGATCGCCCGGCGAGCCAACGGCCAGCTCGAGGCCGGCCTCCCGGCCGAGGCAGCTCGCCTGCGGGCGGCGTTCGGGACCAACCTCCGATCGATGAGCGCAATCGGCTACCAGGAGGCCTTCGACCTGCTCGACGGACGGCTCGACCGGGCCGGCTTCCTGGCCGTCAACATTGCCCGCAATGTGGCCTTTGCCAAGCGCCAGCGGACCTGGTTCCGGGCCGACACCTTCGGGGAGGTCCGCCTGGAGCTCGACGCGGCCGATGACCCGTTGCCACTCGCCGTGGAGGCCGCCCAGCGGTTCCTGAGCGCCGAGCGGCTATCCTGACGAGCCAATGAAGACCAATGGAAGCTCCCCGAAGGACCTGATCGAGCTCGCGGCGCCCGTCGAGCGCGCCTTCCTGCTGGCCGTCGACACCGACACCGACGACGGCTGGACAGCCGAGGATTCGCTGGCCGAGCTGGCCAGCCTGGCCGTCACAGCCGGTGCCGACGTGGTCGGGGCCGAGTGGCAGAACCGGCGCCACGTCGATCCCAACTGGTATGTCGGGAAGGGCAAGGCCGAGGAGCTGCTGAGCGCCAAGAGCGAGACCGGCTTCGACGTGCTCGTGGCGGACGACGAGCTGTCGCCATCCCAGCAGCGCGCCCTCGAAGAGCTGCTCAAGGTCAAGGTGATCGACCGGAGCCGACTGATCCTGGACATCTTCGCCCTGCACGCCCAGACCCACGAAGGCCGGCTCCAGGTGGAGCTGGCCCAGCTCGAGTACCAGCTCCCGCGCCTGACCCGGATGTGGACCCACCTGAGCCGGACGGGCGGCGGGATCGGCACCCGCGGCCCGGGCGAGTCACAGCTCGAGACCGACCGCCGGATCGTCCGCGAGCGAATCAAGAAGATGAAGGAACGGGTCGACCAGGTCCGCCAGCAGCGCACGACCGCGGCCCGAGCCCGCGACCGCCGGCTGGTGCCGACCGTCGGCATCGTCGGCTACACCAATGCCGGGAAGTCGACCCTGCTCAACGCGCTCGTCGGCGAGGAGGTTGCCCGGGCCGAGGACAAGCTCTTCGCGACGCTCGATCCAACGAGCCGGCAGGTCCGCCTGGGCGATGGCCAGGCGGCGATCATCACCGACACGGTGGGCTTCATCCACAAGCTGCCCCACCAGCTCGTGGACGCGTTCCGGGCAACCCTCGAGGAGGTCAACCGGGCCGACGTCCTGCTCGAGGTCGTGGACGCCTCGGACCCGCATGCGGCCGAGCATCGAGCCACCGTTCAGGGCGTCCTGGAGGATCTCGGGGCAGGGGACAAGCCCCGGATCGTTGTCCTGAACAAGGCCGACCTGATCGACCCGATCGCGGCCAACCCCGCCCTGCCGGCGCCGATCGTGGCCGGCGCAGTCCGGATCAGCGCGACGACCGGCTACGGCCTCGACGCCTTGCGGACTGAGCTTGGCGCGCTCATCGGCTCGCTCGGGGTCGAGGTCGACCTGGACATCCCGTACGTCGCCGGCGAGCTGATCGCCCGGATCCGCGAGCGTGGCTCGGTCGAGCTCGAATACGGTCCGACGGCCGTGCGCGTCCGAGGGCGGGTGGCCCCGGCCCTGGCCGGCGAGCTCGAAGCCGTGGCGGCCGCCGCGGGACTGCTCGAGGAACCGACTCACGCCTAGGTCCGGCTACCTCCGCCAGGCCGGCGGCCTGATCCTGCCGGACGGGGCCAGGCTGACCTGGTCGTGCGCGGACGGTTCGCGCGGCCGGCGCTGGCGCGGGGTGGCCACCCGCGAGGGGGTCATCACCCACACCTCGCTCATCGAGGTTGACCGGAGTGGGCGCCCGAGCCGCCTCGAGCTCACGACTCCGGCCGGCCTCCTGACCCTGCATCCGTCTCACGATGGCCTGGAGCTGCATGGCAACGTCGTGTCGACCTCCGGTGCCCCCGTGCGTGGCCTGCGCTTCGCCTGGGGACCTGAGCACGAGCTTGACGTCCTGGGCCGGCCCCTGGCCCTGGCGATCGGACTGCATCGCCGCCGGGACCTGGCCGTTGGCCAGATGACCGAGATCGACGTCGTCGAGATCGAGGCCGACCTGACGGCACGACCGGCTCGCCGGCGAGTCGAGCACGCGGGGCAGGGGAGTGGATTCGAGAAGTGGCTCGTGCAGGCCACGCCAGCGTCGGAGTGGCGGATCGAGCTCCAGGCGGACGGCTTGCCGGCGGCGGGCAGCCACGAAGCGCTCGAAACGGACTGATTCGGGCCGTTGACCGGGCCCAAGGTACTGGTGCATCCGGACAAAGTCCTGTGGAAGACGCGTGGACAACGTGCTTGGCAAGCATCGGCGAGCTTCGAAAGTCGTGGATAAGCTGGTTTACCGGCCCCTCGCCCCGGACGTATTCTTCGTCTTGCCCGGAGGGGCCAACGGATCGGAGCCTTGAGGCTGTAGGTGCTTGCATTTACGGACTCGGAGCCGAGCCAGTGGTTCCTTCGGGCGTTTCGTTGTGCCCGACGCCGTCTGTTGCTGGCCGGATCCTGCCTCGTCGTCGTCACGCTCCTGGCGGCCTGCGCTCCTGGCCCGACCGTGGCTCCGTCGGTCGGCGCGTCGCCGTCGGCGGCCTGGCCCCCCCTGAGCGTCAATAACGGCACGACGATCGTGGTGAGCCTGCTCATCAACGGAGTCGTGGTGGCTAGCGTGCCGCCCGGTGTCCAGCTCGACCCAGTCGGCGGCCCGTTGCCTTCCCGTCCCTGGTTCGTCGAAACGCGGGCGTCAAGTGGCCGCGTGCTGTCGACCCTCTCGATCAGCGCCACCGACCCTATCGATCGGAACGACGGCAAGGCGATTCGCGTCGACCTCTCCTGTGGCCGGCTCGACGTTTGGTCGGGTCCGCCGATGCTCGGTCCGGTCTTCGTTCCGGGCCCGTCGGGCGACTGCGAATAGGCTTCCCCACAGCCGCTCATTGCCAGAGTGTTGGCGGCTCGTGGACAACTTCGCGAGATTCGGCAACGAATGCGGAATCTCGTTGATAACCCCGTATCGCAGGGGAGGGGTGGCCGCATATAGTAGGTCTTGCCCGGAGGGGCCAACCGACCGAGATTTCGAAGAAGCCGGTGCTTGCATTGGTGGACTCGGAGCCGCGGACGAGTGGTTCCTACGGGCGTTTTTG
>JBBSFD010000031.1:0-39711 GCA_038239115.1 Candidatus Limnocylindrales bacterium
CCCGCCCGGGAAGCGACCGAGGTCCGGATCCATGATGACCCGCATCGGCCGGCTGGGGCCGATCGGCGGGATCCCGCCGATGGTGAAGCCCGACAGCTCGTTGGCTTCGCGGGCCGTGGCTCGGCGCACGTCCCGGCCCCCGGTCACGGCGGCCAATCGTGCGACGTCGACCCGGTTTGGTCCGGAGACAAGGCACAGGATCGGCTCGAGGGCGCCGTTCTCGCCGGCGGCCACGAACACCAGGGACTTGACGATCTGGCCGATCTCAGCGCCGACGGCCGCGGCCGCCTCGGCGGCGGTATGGGTGGATTCGTCGAAGACCCGCACGTCGAGCGTTACGCCCTTGCGATTCGCGGCCTCGATCACGCGCTGGATGGCTGGCTGGTCGAGGGGCTCGGGCACGGCCGGAAGTCTAGCATCGGCCCGTCCGGTAGGATCGCGCCGTGGTGACCCGCGCCCTCATCCTGGCCGGCGGCGCCGGACCGCGCCGGACCGAACTGGACGCTGCCTGGCCGGGCTGGGCCGAGGACGTCAGCCTGGTCATCGGAGCGGACGCCGGAGCCCTCCTGGCGCAGCCGCTTGGGCTGTCCCTCGACCTGATCGTGGGCGATGGCGATTCGCTCGGCCCCGCCGCCCTTTCCGGGTTCGAGGCGAGCGGGATCGCGGTCGAACGTGCGCCCACGGACAAGGACGCCTCGGACCTCGAGCTGGGCCTGGCGGCCGCCCGCCAACGGGGCGCGACCGAGCTGATCGTGGTGGGCGCCTTCGGCGCTCGGATCGACCACTTCCTGGCCAACGTCTGGCTGCTGGCCTGGCCTGGCCTGGCCGAGCCGGGCCTGACCCTGCTCGACGGCCGGACCCGGGTCCGCCTGCTCACCGGGCGAGGCCGTAGCCGACCGGACGGGCGGCTCGAGTTGACCGAGCGGCCGGGCGACCTGGTCACCCTGCTGCCTTTCGCGGGCCCGGCCGAAGGCGTGACGACCCACGGCCTGCGCTGGCCACTGGCCGGCGCGACGTTGCCCCTGGGCTCCTCGCTCGGCTTGTCCAACGAGGTCCTCGGAGGGGCCGCTCTCCGGCCCTGGGTCGAGCTCGAACGGGGCCGCCTGCTCATCATCGAAACGAGCCTGCTAGGCTCCCCTGATGAGCATGCCTGAGGCTGGCGACCTGGCCCCTGAGGTCGCACTCCCCGACGAGACCGGTACCGTCCACCGCCTGAGTGGACAGCGCAACCGCTGGACGATCGTCTACTTCTACCCCGAGGACGACACGTCCGGCTGTACCACCGAGGCCTGCCAGTTCCGCGACCTGGACGGCTCGATGCGCGATCACGGCGCGGACGTGTGGGGGATCAGCCCCGACGGCTCGGCCAGCCACCGCCGGTTCCGCGAGAAGTACGAGCTGCCGTTCACCCTCCTGTCCGACGAGGACCATGGCGTGGCGACGGCCTGGGGCGCCTGGACGCTGAAGCAGAACTACGGCCGTGAATACATGGGCATCCAGCGCTCGTCGTTCCTGGTCGACCCAGACGGCCGGATCGCCTACGCCTGGCCGAAAGTCAAGGCCGATGGCCATCCGGCCGATGTCCTGGTCAAGCTGGCCGGCGCCAAGTCCGAGCGGGCCGCTCGTTCGGCGGCCAGCTGAGGCCTCACTCGTGGGGGGATACGAGCGAGGCCTCGCCGCCGATGATACGTCACGATCGCCGGATTCAGCAGCCAAGGCGAGCCTGAAACATGCCTGACAAGCCAGCCCCACCGGCCGAGCTCGAGCCTCCTCATGACTGGCGGCCGGCGCGGTTCATGGTCATCGTGGCCCACCCCGATGACGCCGACTTCGGCCCGGCCGCGACCGCCGCCCGCTGGATCGATGCGGGCTCGGTCGGCTGGCTCGTGTGCTGCACCAGCGGCGATCAGGGCGGCGAGGACCCGGACGCCGATCCGGCCGCCCTCGGCCGGCTCCGGGAGGCTGAGCAGCGGGCGGCCGCTAAGGTCGTGGGCTATGCGGGGTCTCGTTCCTGAACCAGCCCGACGGCGCTCTGGTCAACGACCTCGCCCTGCGTGAGCAGCTCGTGCGCGAGATCCGGACCTTCCGCCCGGACGCGGTCATGGCCCAGGACCCCGACGTCCTGATCTATCCCGGCGGCGGGATCAACCACACCGACCACCGGGCCGCCGGAATTGCGGCCCTCGATGCCGTGTATCCGGCCGCGCGCAATCCGATGGCCTTCCCGGCGCTCGCCCGGAACGGCCTGGCCGCGCACCGGGTCCGCCGCCTGTATCTCTTCTGGACCACCCAGCCAACGGCCTGGGTCGACGTCACGGCCACGATCGGGCGCAAGGGCGACGCCCTGCGCGCCCATGCCAGCCAGATCCATGAGCCCGAGGCCCTGGCGGCCAGGATTGCCGAGTGGGCGGCCGAGGACGGCGCCCGGATCGGCACGGCCGCGGCTGAGGATTTTCGGGTCGTCGTGATCGACGACGACGAGGAAGAGGCGGCCACCGTCGAGGCCTGAGGGCAGACTCGATCAGGCTCGGGTCGAGGTCGGATCAGGCTCGGGTCAGGCCTCGAGCAGGTACGGCCGGACCCGGCCCCAGTTGTTCCACAGGTCGGCCAGCGGCTCGGCCCGGCCGCCCAGCAGGGCGACCATCTCACCCAGGCTCAGGTCGGGTGCCGCACTGGCCACGAACTCGTCGGCCGCCACCCGGACGTCCTCGAACAGGCGGGGCATCATCGTCTCGTTGGGCCAGGTGCGCAGGCGCATCGGATCGAGCCCGGCGTAGCCCAGGGCGAGCGACAGGTCGCGCTGGCTCGGCATGCGCGCGTCGGCAAAGCCACCCATCCCGTCGAAGCGGTAGCCGAGCGAGGCCAGCGCCGTGGCGATATCTCGATTTTGGGCCTGGCTGAACGGTCCCCAGAAGGGATGATCGATGGGGAACTCGAGGGCGGACGCCTCGATCGCCCGGGCGACGCATGCGTCGACCAGGTTGCTCAGGAGGAGCTGCCAGCGGCGCTGTTCGACCGGATCGTCGCCGGCGACGTCATGGACCACGTTGTGGATCGCCTCGCCATCCCCCCGGAGCATGCGCAGGATCCTCGGCTCGGCCCCGCCGAACACCCGCGCGGCCGGCGGCGTGATCTCGTCGTCCTCGTCCGGTTCGAGCTCCGGACCGCCGAGCAGACGAGGCCGGGCAACATCGGCCACGGCGGTTGCGGCGACCTCTGCGTCGACCGGCGCGCGGCCGGCCCGCCGGTCGACCTGGGCCTCCTCGCAGGCGGCCAGCGCCTCGCGGGCGAAGTGGCAGGCCTCGGCCGCCGATTCGGCGTTGATCCGGGCAACGTCGGCCTCGAGCCCCAGCCGCTCGATCGCCAGGGCCAGCTGGGCCGAGGCCTCGCGAGTCCGGCCGATCTCGATGCCTGCGTCGCGGGCGGCCTGGTTGACCCGGTTGATCTCGGTCAGCCAGTCACCGGCGGCCGCCTCGACGGCATCGCGCGACCTGGCCCCCGAATGGGCCCGCCGGAAGGCCTGGCGGGCGGCTTCCTTGGTGGTCTGGATCTGGCGCGGGTCGACGGCCAGGGCCGCCTTGGCTGCCCGGGCGGTCAGGTCGTCGTAGGCACGCTGCTGCTCGCGCAGGCGTTGGCTGGCTGCGGTCGATTGCTCTTGAAGGCGATCGGCCAGGTCGCAGCGCTCGCTCGCCAGGCGGCGCTCGTCAGCACATGGCCCGCTGGCGACCGGCGCCGGTGGCGCCGAGCCTGACGGCGCCGAACCCGCCGGGCTGGCCTTGCGGGACTCGTCGGTGCCCGGCTCGGCCCTGCCCGGTTCGGCCGATCCGCCGGCGGGCTCGGGCGGCCGGTCGGTGGCGGCCGCCGCCATGGGCCGCTCGGCCTGGCTCACGGCAACGCCGGCCAGGACCGCCACTCCGACCGCGACGGGCGTCTCGAAGGGAGACGCGCTGGACCCGCTGGCTGGTTCGATTTGACGCTCGATCGGGAAGGCCACGAGAGCCCCGCCATCGCGACCGGCCGGAACATATGTTCGGCCCGTCCCTCGCGCCGGCAGGCTGGTGGCCAGGTTGGCCGGGTCGGCCGGACCACCCCAGCCGGGCAGGTCGGCGCCGGCCCGGGCCCGGTCGATCGACAGGGTCGAGGCCCGCCGGTCGGGCAGGGCGTTGGCCGTCACGGTAAGTCGGATCTCTCGCTCGGGACGGGGCCGCGTACGGGCCACCGAGAGGAGCAGCGCCCCGGCGCACAGGCCGACCAGGAGGCCGATTGCCAGCGTTGCGATGTCGCTCAGGCCAGGGGCCCTCCTCGTGATCCGGAGCGCAGTTCGAGCCCTGGACCTGGGGCCGAGGGTAGCTGCCCGCCCGGCGTGCGTCAACCTGCGCGGGACCAGCGTCGGACCGACGCCGGCGGCCGGGTCGGCCGCTGCACGTGAGCGTGCCTCGGTGGTAGATTCGGCTGGTCGGTTCCCCGCCGCCGCTTCCTCCTGTCAACCGTTCAGGGAAAGGCACGACCTCCGACTTGGCCATCGACCCGAACCAGGAATTCCTCGTTCAGCCCGTCGACGCGTCGTGGCTCCAGTGCAACATCGAGTGCCAGGAGGCATGTCCGGTCGGCACGAACTGCCGCGGCTATCTCAACCTGGCCGCCGAAGGTCGCTTCGAAGAGGGCTACATCCTGAGCCGGGATCCCAACCCCGTGGCCGCGATGTGCTCGTACGTCTGCTCCGCACCGTGCGAGCGGGCCTGCCGCCGGGGTGATATCGATCGGCCCCTGGCGATCCGGGCGATGAAGCGCTTCCTGGTCGAATGGCACGAGGCCTCGGGCATTCCCGACGTGATCCCGCCGATCACCCCTCGCGAGGAGCGGGTCGCCGTCGTGGGCGCCGGACCGGCAGGCATCTCGGTGGCCCGCGAGCTGGCCCTCAAGGGCTTCCAGGTCACCGTCTTCGACAGCCTGCCCTACGGCGGCGGCACGATGCTCATCGGGGTGCCCGCCTTCCGCCTGCCGCGCGAGGCGATCGAGATGGACATCCGCCTGGTCGAGCAGCTGGGCGCCAGGTTCGTGTTCAACACGACGATCGGCAAGGACATCACGTTCGACCAGCTCCAGCGCGACTTCGACGCCATCTCGATCACGGCTGGGGCCATGGACGCGGTCGCCCTGGACGTACCCGGCGGCGACCTCGAAGGGGTCCAGTACGGCGTGGACTTCATGAAGATCGCCAACCTCGGCCAGGAGCTCGTCGTTGGCCGCGACGTGGTCGTGATCGGCGGCGGCTACACGGCCATGGACTGCTCCCGGACAAGCCTGCGCCACGGCGCCGAGAACGTGGCGATCGTCTATCGGCGGACCCGGTCCGAGCTCGTTGTCGACGAGGAGGAGCTGGGCGAGACCGAGCGCGAGGGCGTTCGGATGGAGTTCCTGGCCAGCCCGATCGAGGTCCTCGGCGAGGACGGCCACGTGACCGCCGTCCGGTTCATCCGCAACCGGCTGGGTGAGCCCGATGCCTCCGGCCGGCGCTCACCGGTGCCGATCCCGGGCTCGGAGTTCGAGATCAAGGCCGACACCGTGATCCCGGCCGTCTCGCAGGCCGCCGACCTGACCTTCCTGCCGGTCGAGGCCAGCTTCGAGATCAACCGAGGCCGGGTCAAGGTCGATCCGGCGACCTACGCCACGAACGTCCGGGGCGTCTTCGCCTGCGGTGACTTCGTGACCGGTCCGACCACCCTCATCGAGGCCGCCGGCCACGGCAAGAAGTGCGCCTACGCCATCGACCGCTACCTGACCGGGCGGACCGACGTGAGCGTTGCGGCCAACGTCAAGATCACCAGCTCGTGGCGTCACGACATGCCCGAGTTCTACGACGTCCTGCCCCGCCAGCACATCCCGATGGCGCCGGTCGAGCTGCGCATGCCGTCGGCCGACCCGACCGTCAACTTCACCACCCCGGTCGAGCTTGGCTACACGGCCAACCAGGCGGTCGCCGAGTCGACCCGCTGCCTGATGTGCAACTTCAACATCTGGTTCGACCCGTTCCGGTGCGTCCTGTGCGGGGCGTGCGCCGATGTCTGCCCCGAAGGCGTCATCCACATGGTCGACGTCAACCAGCTCAAGAGCGAGGGCCTCCTGCCCGAGATCGAAGAGGCCTACGGCTGGAGCCAGGGCGCGGCCATGATCCTCGACGAGGAGCGCTGCATCCGTTGCGCACTGTGCGTCAAGCGATGCCCGTTCGACGCCATTACGATGGAGCGGTTCGAACTGCAGGAGGTCTCGAGCGACGGCCGGCTCTACAAGGAGTCGTACCGTGATGCGCAACTCGCCGGGACGCCCGGCGTGGCAGGAGGATCCCGGTGAGCTTCCTCGAGCGGGTGGACCAGAGCATCCGCCGGAGCGTCGTGTGGCGTTCGCTCTTCCGCCAGCCCTACCCCAACGACGAGCGTTCGCGGGCCTACGCCGTCATGAACAACGTCTTCCTGCACATTCATCCAGTCCGCGTCCGCCAGCACGCGGTGAAGTTCGCCTACACCTTCTGCCTGGGCGGGCTGAGCTTCTTCCTGTTCCTCGTGCTGACCGTGACCGGCGTCTACCTGATGTTCTTCTACGTGCCCTCGGCCACCCAGGCCTACTCCAACATCCTGTCGATCCAGAGTGAGGTCGCGTTCGGGCTGCTGACCCGGAACATCCATCGATGGGCCGCCCACCTGATGGTCTTCTTCGTCTTCCTGCACATGATGCGGGTCTTCTATCACGGGGCCTACAAGCCGCCCCGCGAGTTCAACTGGGTCGTCGGGGTGGTCCTCCTGTTCGTCACCCTGATGCTGTCGTTCACGGGCTACCTGCTGCCCTGGGACCAGATCGCCTACTGGGCGATCACGATCGGGACCAACATGGGCGGCTACGCGCCGCTGTTCAACACGCCGGCCAAGCTCATCCTGCTGGGTGGACTGGAGGTGGGACAGAACACGCTGCTGCGGTTCTATGTCCTGCACATCATGGTCTTCCCGTTGGTCGCGGCGATCTTCCTGGCCGTCCATTTCTGGAGAATCAGGAAGGACGGCGGAATCAGTGGGCCGCTATGACTGACGTGAAGACGCCGCCCGAGCCGCGCACCGTCGTCCCGGTCGACCCGGCCCGGCGGACCGAGATCGACAAGCAGCGGGTGCCGATGTCGGCCCGGCCGTATCGGCTGCTGGCCCTGGTCAAGCAGGACGCCGTCGTGCGGGTCCAGAAGGAGCCCGACGACACGGTCATGACCTGGCCGCACCTGCTCACGATCGAGTTCCTGGCCGGCGGCCTGATGAGCATCTTCCTGCTGATGATGGGCCTTTTCGTGAACGCCCCGCTGGAGGCCCTGGCCAACTCCAACGTGACCCCGGCGGTGGCCAAGGCGCCCTGGTATTTCCTCGGGCTCCAGGAGCTCCTGTCGTACTTCCACCCGACGGTGGCCGGGGTGCTCGTGCCGACATTTGTGCTGGTGGGGGCGGCCCTGATCCCATACATCGACCGGGGCAACCTGACCGCGACCCGGCCGTCGCAGCGCAAGACCGCGGTCGTCCTGTTCAGCATGTTCTGCGCCCTGGGCCTGATCGTGACCTTCGTGGGCATCTTCTTCCGAGGGCCGGGCTACGCTTTCGTCATCCCCTATGTGAATACCGACGGGCTGCATTTCAGCCTGTGATCGCGACGTTCGAGGCATTCCGATGAGCAACTACCAGGTCGAACCGGCCGCGCGGCCGCAAGCGCTATCCAAGGAAGCCATCAAGGCCCTCCGCAGCGAGCAGGTCCAGGGCGTCTCCCGGCGCAAGGTCCTGCGGACCGCGCTGGGCGTTGGCGTGCTCCTCTTCATCGCCGAGCTCACGGCCGGCACGATCGGCTTCATCTGGCCGGCGATCGCCACCGGCAACAAGAGCAAGGTCCTGATCGGGACCTTCTCCGACGTCAAGCTGCAGAACTCCAGCCTGCCGATCAACAAGGGCTTCCCGGCCTACTACAGCGCGGCCAAGGCCTACGTCATCCTGATCGACACCTCGCGCCAGGAGTTCGTGCCCGGCGAGGATGCGGCCGGCGACGGGACCGACGTCAACGTGCGCGCGCTCTACCAGCGCTGCCCGCACCTGGGCTGCAAGCCCAATCCCTGCCTCAAGAACTTCTGGTTCGAGTGCCCCTGCCATGGCTCGCGCTACGACCGGCTCGGGATCAAGGCCCTCGGCGCCCAGTACGGGCCGGCACCGCGGAGCATGGATCGCTTCGCGGTCTCGGTCGACTCGAGCGGCGCGCTGTCGGTCGATACCCTCAAGATCACCCTCGGCCCGTTGCCGATCGCCCTTGGCCAGCCCGGCCTGATTCCGCCCCTGACCCCGACCGGGTGCCTGTGAACGTGTCCGGCCAGGATTCGCGAGGTGTGGCGTGAGCGACCCAACGGGCGGCACGCCCGAAGAGCGCCTGCCGGCAACCCGGCCCGAGAGCACGCCTGCCCCGGTCGAGCGGTTTACCGCGCCGGCCTCGGCCCACCAGATGGCCCTCACCCCCGAACGTGCCGCCGGGATCGTCCGGCAGAGCTCGAGCGCCCGTTGGGTCGGTTTCCTGGCCACCCTGTTCGTGGTCGTCTTCGTGATCCTGTACTACTTCTATGACCTGGGCTTCCCAGGCATCCCGAACTCGTCCCGCCAGCAGGCCGAGGTCGCGGCCCAGCAGGTCACCTCGGTCGAAGCGGGCTACAACCTGTTCGAGGCCAACTGCGCGCGCTGCCACGGTGCAGCCGGCCAGGGCGGCATCGGGCCGGTCCTCAACGACCAGGCCAAGCTGTACGTCCACCTCAGCCCGGACTACATCAAGAACGTGCTGACGGTCGGCGGACGCTATGTCTGCGGCAACCCCAAGAGCCTGATGCCGGTCTGGGCCGACACCAACGGCGGCCCGCTCAACTATGTCCAGATCCAGAACCTGATCGACTTCATCCGGGCGCCCAACACCTTGACCTACACGATCCGCGACAACAGCACGAACGAGCCGATCCTGGGCCCGGACGGCAAGCCCGAGACGGCCGCCGGCTGGCGCGATCCCAACTTCGCCCCGGCCCCCGACGCCACCCCGGTGCCGGACTGCTGGAGCTCGGCCCTGACCAGCTCGGCGGCGCCCAGCGGTGCGGCCACCACGCCGGCCCCAGGCGAGACCGTGGTCAAGCTCGAGGCGTCGAACATCGCCTTCACCGAGACGAGCCTGTCCGGCCCGGCGAACGCGGCCTTCGATCTCCAGTTCAACAACCAGGACGCATCCGTGCCCCACAACGTGGTGATCGTCGACTCGACCGGCAAGGCCGTCTTCACCGGCGACATCTTCAACGGCCCGGCCACCCAGGATTACAACGTGCCGGCGCTGGCCGCCGGCTCGTATGCCTTCCACTGCGCGGTCCACCCGAACATGACCGGAACGCTGACGATCAAGTAGTCGACGCGCCGTCGGACCCCCGACCGGCGCCAGGGATGGAGGACGATGGCGGGACAGACGCTCAGCGCGGGCAGCCCAGGCCGGGGACGGGTCCTGTTCGGCCTGCTCGACGGCGACGGCTGGACGTGGGCTTCGCTCAAGGCCGCCTTCTGGTTCGTCGCGATCATCATACTGCTGGGCTACATCCCGGACCGGGCCTACTACTTCATCGTCTTCCCCACGATCGACGTCGGGGTCAACGTGATCTCGCCGATCAACTTCTGCCCGCCCAGCAACCGGACCCTGCCCTGCCCGGCCCCGATCGGCGCCTCGCTGCCCTGGGATCCCTCGCCCAGCGAGCTGGCCCTGCCCGGCGCGCGGACCGATGGCGGCGCCGTCCAGGCCGGCACGAACCTGTTCTACATCGGCGGCACCGACGGCACGAACGCGTCGGACCAGACCTATGAAGCCCCCCTGTTCAACGGCACGTTCGGGCCGTGGCAGGCAGGCCTCAAGCTGCCGGCGCCGCGGACGGCTGCGGCCACGATCTTCCTGAACGGCACGATCTACGTGATCGGTGGCGACGGCGCCGACGGCAAGCCCACCTCGACGGTCTACACCTCGACCCAGGATGCGACCACCAACGCCTTCGGCGCATACGCCGAGGACAAGGACCTGGCCCTGCCCGCGGCGCGTGCCTCGGCCTCGGTCGTGGCCACGTCGGACGGCCTGATGCTGGTCGGTGGCACCGACGGCACCTCGCCGACCACGACCGTCTGGAAGGCCACCGCCGATTTGACCGGCAAGCTCGGCGCCTGGGCGCCTCAGATCGACATGCCTCAGCCTCGCAGCGAGGCGGACGCGGCGGTGATCGGCAGCGAGCTGTTCGTGTATGGCGGGCGCGACGCGACCGGACCGACCGCCGCGGTCCTGCGCGCGGACATCGGCCCCGCCGCTGCGGCAGCCGCCTCACCGGCGCCGTCCGGGGCCAGCGCCGCGGTCGTGGTCCAGGACTGGGCCACCGGCCTGGGCGTCAGCAACCTGCCCGCCGCCCGGACCAGGGCCGCCGGCTACGTCTCGAACGGGGTGATGTACCTGGTCGGCGGCAGCGACGGCACGTCGCCCAAGACCGACACGTACTGGACCACCCCGGACGCCAGCGGCAACATCAACGGCTGGCTGCACCTGAGCCAGACCGACCTGCCGTCGGCCTCCGGCGGCCTGGCCGGCTCGTCCGGCGTGGCCAGCGGCTCCGATGCGTTCCTGGTCGGGGGCACGACCTCGGCCGGCGTCACGGCCGGCAGCTATCGGGCCAACCTGGCGCCCCAGCCGCCGTTCTTCGCCCTGGGCCTGATCGGGGCCACGATCCCGGCAATGAAGGTCGCCGGCGATATCGGCCAGCAGCTCGGCTACCTGAGCGCCGCCGGGGCAGGCACGGTCGACTTCATCCTGCTCATCCTGATCGGCTGGGCGTTTGCCCACAAGGAAAAGACCAAGGCCCTGTTCGCCCGCCTGCGCCGCCGCCGGCACTAGGGTTGCGGGCCTGCCGCCACGTTGGCGGCCTGGTCTGGTCGCCTTCGGCCGCTTGCGCCGGGGGTATCTCTCCAGGAGATCAAAACGGCGGAATCGGCCTAGTTGATGGTCGAACGTTGCTGATCATCCGGGCCTGCCGGGTCGATGTTCGCGGCAGGCGAACAGATCTGCGCTTGTCGCGACCTTCATCTCGCCTTCCGCTGCCGCCTGGGCGGAATCGTTCACGCCCGGCGAACGTTCGACGAATTTCTACCGGTCTGACCGTGAGCAGACGCGAGATTCAGTCGATCTGTTCGCGTACGGCGAACGCGGTGCGGTCAGGCCCGACCTAGCCGCCCTCGCCTGGCTCGAGCGGGCCTGACACGACCGGCAGGCCGGCCCGGGACCAGGCCAGGATCCCGCCATCGACGTTGGCCACGTCGGTCCAGCCCTGGCGGAGCAGGTGGGCGGTCGCCGCGGCCGAGCGCGACCCGGATCGGCAGAAGAGCAGCAGCGGCCGGTCCCGGGGTAGCTCCTCGAAGCGCTCCCCGAACTCGGGCAGGGGGATAAACGTCGCCCCGGCGACCCGGGCCTCGACGAACTCGTCCATGTTTCGCACATCCACGAGCAGGGGCACCCGCCCATCGGCGTCGCCCTCGCGCAGGCGCCGCTCGGCCTCGGCCGGCTCGATCGACTGGATCGCCGCGGGGAAGGTCATCGCTGCCTCATTTCAGCTCGATCAGGGGTTGGCGGCCGGCCACGCCGGCCTGGAGCTCATGCCACCAGCTGACGTCGTCCTCGCCGAGCTGCCAGCACAGCCAGACCTGACGGCCCGAGACCAGGGCGGGAAAGTCGACCAGGCCCGTCGCGATGTCGCGCAAGGTGACCTTCCAGCCGTCGATCCGGATCACGCCCGCCTGCATCTGGTCGACGACCCCCTGCATCCGCAGGCGAAGCCGCTCCCGCTCGGGTCCGGGCTCGGTGGCCTCGAAAGCGATCTTCAGGTCGCGCAGCTCGTCACGCTGGTCGCGCAGCTGGGCGAGCACCGGCTCGAGCATCTCGAGTCGGTCGTTGGCGCGGTCGATCGTGTAGAAGTCGGGCACGTCTCGATCGTAGCAACCATGGCCGGATGACGCCCGCCGGCGGCCCGGAACCCGATGCTAGACTCGGGCCACGGGCCGTTAGCTCAGCGGTTAGAGCAGTCGCCTTTTAAGCGATTGGTCCTGGGTTCGAATCCCAGACGGCTCACCACCCGGCCCGCTCCGCCAGGTCAGCGGTCCCGCCGCCGGGCGGCCCGGCCGAGGAGCCCACCGGCTACGAACGGCAGCAGCCCCGCGATGAGCAGGCCCGGCACTAGCAGCTTGGCCGCCGACGGCACTTCGCCCAGGATGATTCCGCAGATCACGAACACGATCCAGTACGTCCGCAGCCAGCTGGTCGGCCAGCCCAGGCGGTGCAGCCGGCGAACGGGGCCCAGCGCGATCAAGGCGACCAGCAGGGCGACGACCAGGAGCTCCGGGCTGAGCAGCACCGACCGAGGATAGGCGCCGGCCGACCGCGCCGTGCCGCGCAGGACGAACCGCTTCCAGGCCGACGAATCCTGCCGAGGTGTGCTCATGAAATCAAACCGCTCGTCTCGAGCCTGCACCGGAAGCTCCGGCCGGAGCGGCAGGGCCCGTGCCTCGTCCCGGTGCCTCGCTCCTCGGTTCTTCCGGATTATCAATGGACGTGGTGTTAGGGAAGGAATACCGATGATTCTCGACCGATCGCCGGCCCAATCGAGGAGAGCTGAGCACGAAATCACGGCGAGGCGAGGTCGAATCGGCTCGTTCCTGCCGGGATCTTCCGTTGCACTCCCCGGGTCGATATTCCGGAAGAATCGGCCGGGAGGCGCGGCGCCTCGACCCACGACCCGGCCGCAGGACAGGTAAGCGCACATCGGCGCAGGTACGTGCGTCTCAGAACGGAGGGGTAGCGTCTTACGCGGCCCGCTGCACGGGCCGGAACGGGCCCGGGCCGGGGTCGGTGGTCCCGTACGATTGAGGACCGGCGACCACGCACGAGCCCGAACCGAATGTCAACGTCCGCCCAGCCCCGGACCAGCGCCTGGCTGGTCCGCTGGGGTCCGATCCTGCCGCTGCTCCTGGCCGAGTTCATCCTGTGGGTCGGCTTCGGAGCGCTCCTGCCGGTCCTGCCCCTGTACACCACCCACCACGGCGTCAGCCTGGGCAACCTGGGCCTGGTCGTGGCCGCCTGGCCGGCCGCCCGGCTGATCTTCGAGCCGATCTTCGGCTGGGTCGCCGACCGGACCCGGCGCAAGCCGCTGATGGTGGCGGCCCTGTTCGTCACGGCGGCCCTGATCCCCCTCAACCTGGTCAGCTACGGCGTCGTCCCGTTCGTCATCCTGCGGGCCCTGACCGGCGCCGCGACGGCGGTCTACGACCCCGCGGCGCGCGGCTTCCTGGTCGATGCCACGCCGGCCGATCGGCAGGGCGAGGCGTTCGGCCTGTACAGCGCGGCCCAGATGGGCGGCCTCCTGTTCGGACCGGCGATCGGCGGCCTGGGCGCCTTCCTGACGGGCTCGGACGGCTTCGTGTTCGTCTTCTGTGGCGTGGCCACCGCCCTGGCCGGGCTGGCCGTCCTGGCCCTGGTCCACGAGCAGACCCGAAGCCGGGCGGCAACCACGGTCCCGTCGGAGGGTGTCGGCGAGATGGCCGCCAGTGCGGCCGGCCGTCGCGCGAACCCCGACGCTGCCGAGGATGACCCGTTCCGGCCGACCCGGCTGGCCAACCGGCTGCTGATCGCGGCCATCGTGGTCAACCTGGGCAGCAACTTCGCGACGGGCACCTACGAGGTCGCCTGGAGCCTGTTCCTGTCGTCGCGTGGGGCGGGCCTCGACCTGATCGGGGCCACCTTCGCGATGTTCGCGATCCCGATGATCCTGCTCTCGCCGTGGGCCGGCCGGGTGGTCGACCGACGGGGCAGCCTGCCGTTCATCATCATCGGCACGATCGCGCCGTCGATCGCGGCGATCCTGTACACGGTCATGCCCGACGTGCGCCTGGCCATCCCGATCATCCTGTTCGAATCGGCTGGCATCGCCGTGGCCTACCCGGCCCTCTACGCGATCGTCTCGGCGGCCAGCCCGGCCGGGCGCTCGGCAACGACCCAGGGCCTGTTCGGGGCAGCCGGCACGGTCGGCTTCATCCTGTCGGCGGTGATCGCCGGCTGGCTGGCCGGCTTCGACCTGCGCTGGCCGTTCTGGTTCTCGAGCCTGACCGGCTTCGTGGCCCTGCTGGTCAGCCTGCTCGTCGGGGCCCGGCCGATCCTGGAGCTGGCCCGCCGGCGGGCCAGGGCCCGCCTCGTCCGGGACGGGTCGTTTGGGGCGCCTGTGCTATAGTTGCGTTCGCGGGGTGGAGCAGCGGCAGCTCGTCGGGCTCATAACCCGAAGGTCGGCGGTTCGAATCCGCCCCCCGCAACCAGCGCATATCCCTGAACCCCGGGTCCCGACCACCCGGGGTTCCTCTTTGTCCGGGGGCCTATTCCCAGCGGAACAGGCGAGCGGCCAGGAGCGAGGCGACCAGGCCCCAGACCGCCAGCACGACCAGCGCCGGCAAGGGGTCGCCGCCGGCCGCGCCGAGCCCGATCCGGTAGGCATCCGACAGTGCGCTGGCCGGCAGGACGCGGGCGAGGTCGGCCAGGAAGCCGGGCAGGTGGTCGACCGGCAGGATGATCCCGCCGAGCAGGAGCAGGACCAGGAAGAGGCCGTTGGCGGCAGCCAGGGTGCCCTCGGCCCGCAGGGTGCCGGCCATCAACAGCCCGAGCCCGGCAAAGGCGAGCGTGCCCAGCGCGAAGGCGGCCACGACCAGGGCCGGGTCCCAACCCGGGCTGGGTGACCAGCCGAAGAGCCCCGCGGCCACCGCGACGAGCAGGGCCGCCTGGAGGACCTCGACGACGAAGACCGCCCCGATCTTGGCCCCGACCAGGCCCGCCCGCGGCAGCGGTGAGCCGCCCAGCCGCTTGAGCACCCCGTAGGAACGCTCGAAGGCCGTCGCGATCGACAAGTTGACCAGGCTGGTCGAGATCACGGCCAGGGCCAGGATGCCCGGGACCAGAAAGTCGATCGGCCGGGCCGTATTCGGGGTAAGCGCCGGAACGAGCGAGAAGAAGACGAGCAGGATCAGAGGCAGGACCACGATCGCGAACAGGTTCTCGCCCCGGCGCGCCGTCAGGCGCAGCTCCATGCCCAGCTGGGCCAGGGTCGCACCGGCCGGCGAGGCCGCGTTGCCCGGGCGGGCCTCGATCGCCGGCTCAGCCATCGCCGGCTCAGCCATCGTCGGCTCGACCGCCGGTCAGCTCGAGGTAGTGCTCCTCGAGCGATGAGCCGGAGGTCCGAATCTCGGCGATCAGGACGCCCCGCTCGGCACACCAGGCGGCCAGGGCCGCGAGCTCGGCCGCGACCTTGGCCGGACTCGACTCGAGGCCGTCGAGCCGGTAGCGGGCCGGACCATCGGCGACGAGCTGGCCGGGGGCCAGGACGCCCGCGAGGGCGGTTCGTGCGTCCGCGTCCAGGGCCGCGGCCAGGCGGAAGCGCAGGCGGGGCTGGGGGCCGCTGGTCAGCTCGGCCGGCGTGCCCTGGGCCACGATCCGGCCTCGATCCATGATTGCGATCCGGTCGGCCATGCGCTCCACGTCGGCCAGCTCGTGGGTCGTCAGGAGCACGGTCGTGCCGGCTGCCCGCAGGCTCCCGATCAGGTCCCGGATGGCGGCCTTGGCGGCCGGGTCCATGCCGGCCGTGGGCTCGTCCAGGATGGCCAGCTCGGGCTGGCCGATGAGCGCCAAGGCCAGCCCAAGGCGCTGCTTCTGGCCGCCGGACAGGACCTTGTAGCGCGTCCGGTCAACGTCGCCCAGGCCAACCTGTTCCAGGAGCTCATCCGGGTTCAGGGGCCGCCGGTAGAAGCGGGCATACAGGTGCAGGATCTCGCGGGGACGCGCCTGCGGGTAGATTCCACCGCCCTGGAGCATCAGCCCGACCCGGCCCCGGAGCTCGGCAGCGGCCTGGCCCGGATCCAGGCCCAGGACCCGGACTTCGCCCTCGTCGGCCCCGCGGTAGCCCTCCAGGATCTCGACTGTTGTGGTCTTGCCGGCTCCATTCGGGCCGAGCAGGGCGAACACCGAACCGGCCGGAACGCTGAATGACAGGCCGTCGACCACGGCCCGCCCGGCGTAGCGCTTGCGCAGTCCGGCGACCGAGACGCTGGCCGGAGCCATGCTCACGGCAGGATGGCGGCGAGCTGGCGGTCGAGGTCGGCCTGGGTCAGCTGGCCGATCTGGCGCGACTTGAGCAGGCCGCTGCCATCGATGAAATAGGTCTGGGGCGGCGCCACCACGGTGTAGGCGGTGGCGATGCTGCCGCACGGATCGGTCACGTTGAGCCAGCCTGCTCCGTGACCGGCCGCAAAGGCCTGGGCCGCTCTGGCCGTGTCCTGGTAGATCACCCCGACCATCGTCAGGCCGTCGCTGGCGTGGCCGGCCAGGGCCGACTGGAAGAGCGGGAACTCGGCTTGGCAGGGGACGCACCAGGACGCCCAGAAGTTGACGATGACGGGCTTGCCCCGATACGTGCTCAGGTCGAACGGCGCGCCGGCCAGCGTCGTCCCGATCAGGGCAGGGGCGGCTTGGCCGGGCTCGGCCGCAGCAATCCCGGTCGGCTCCGGCGAGGCGCAGCCCGATCCGCTCCGGACCGCCCAGGCCGCCAGGGCCAGGATCACGACCAGGCCAAGGAGGGCCAAGGGCCGGGCGCGCCGGAACACCGGGATGGCCGGACGAGGCATGGTCCGGACCGGCTACTTGACGGTCAGGATCCCGGTCATGTTGGCATGAACCGAGCACACGTAGGTGTAGGAGCCGGCCGCCAACGCGGGCACGTCATAGATCTCGACGATCGGCCCGGTCACGATCTTGCCCAGGAAGACCTGCTGGCCGGCCGCGGCGCCGGTGTGGATCGAGACGTTGTGGGGGGTGCCCACATCCTGGTTGTCGAAGGCCAGGGTGAACGGCTTGCCGGCCGGGCCGCTGGCCGTGGTCGTCGTGTACTGGATGTTGTGGGCCACGATCGTCACGTCGGCGGCCGGGCCACTCGGGGTCGCCGATCCGGCGGCGCCGCCGCTGCTGCTGGCCGCCGGGCCGCCGCTGGCTGCGGCACCGGTTCCCCCGGAATCGCCCGGCGGAACGATCCGCAGGTTGACCAGCAGGGCGGCGATGATCACGACGGCGAAGAAGGTCAGGATCCCGGTCGGATAGTGCGGCGCCGGCGCGTTGCGAGGGTGGCCGGTGCGGTCGGCCTCGACGACCAGGCTGTATTCCGTGCGGGCATCGTGCAGCCAGCCGATCAGGGTGGCGGCCAGCATCAGGAAGCCGGCTACCAGGAGCGGCGCTCCGAAGACCAGGCCGAAGACGATAACCATCATCGACAGGCCGGCCAGGATCGGCCGGAACGACGGCCCGGGCATGTGGATCCCGGCCGGCGGCCCGTCGTGGATGACCGCCGGCAGCCCGACCGCAGTCGGTTCTACGTGGTCGTAGTCGCGCATCCCCTCGCGCAGCCAGTAGAGCAAGGCCAGGACGAGCACGATCAGGCCGATCGGCAGGACCTCGTGGAAGACCAGCCCGAACACGACCAGGGCCATGCCGACCGCCCCGAACACCGGCGCGTACGTCGGCCCGGGCATATGGACCCCCGCCGGGGGCAGCGGCGCGAGCGCTCGTCCGCCCCGCTCCGCCGGCCCGAGCAGGACGAGGCTGCGCACGAGCCACAGGCCGTACAGGCCGACCAGGGCGAGCAGCCCGACCGGGATCAGCCCAACCACCTTGCCCCAGTCGGGCGAGACGAACTGGGCGATGAAGTTGATCAGGTTCGTCCAGATCTGGTCCATCGGCTCTACGTCGTCCGTTCGGGTGGCGCGGTCAGCCGCGCGGGGAGCCGGTCATCAGGACGAAGAACATCATGCTCATCGAGATGCCCAGGATCATCTCCATCGAGGCGCCCCCGATGTCGTGGCTGACCAGGTAGTAGATCACGCCGACGACGGCGAACAGGACGCCCGACAAGATGGCCAGGCGCGGGCGTGGGATCGGATGCATCCAGCTGCCCTCCGTCAGTGGCCGGTGGGGACGAGATAGAGGAGTGAGAAGAGCACGATCCAGACGACGTCCACGAAGTGCCAGTAGAGCGACACCGCCTCGACCATGTCGTGATGGCGGGCCGAGAACTGGCCGGCCATCGCCCGGTAGAGGACCACGCTGAGCATGATCACGCCGCCCAGGACGTGCGCCCCGTGGAAGCCGGTCAGGGTGAAGAAGGTGGTCCCGAAGGTCCCGTCGGCGAGGGTGAAGCCGAGCTGGGTGTAGTCATAGCCCTGGCCGATCAGGAAGATGATCCCCAGGACCAGGGTGACCCCGATGTTCCGGATCAACCCGTTGCGCTCGCCCCTGCGGATCGACCAGACGCCCAGCTGGCAGGTGAACGAGCTGATGATCAGCAGGGTCGTGATGATTAGCGGCAGGGCGATCTCATCGGCCAGGTGGAAGTGGACGTTGCCCTCGGGCGGCCAGATCGGGGCATTGGCCCGGACGTTGAAGTAGGCCGCGAAGAGGCCCGCGAAGAACATGACCTCGGAGCAGATGAACAGGACCATTCCGAGGATGACGTTGCTGATCCCCTCCTGGTCGTGGCCTTCCGGCTCGTCGTGGCTGACCTGGAGGGCCATCGGGTTGGCGCTCACGCGTGGCTGGTCCCGTGGCGGGCGTCGAAGACCGGACGTTCCGAGCGGATCTCGGGCAGGTGGTCGAAGTTGTAGGGCGGCGGCGGCGAGGAGGTCGCCCATTCGAGCGTGTTGCCCTCCCACGGATCGTCGCCGGCCGGCTGGCCGCTGCGGAAGGTGATGAACACGTTCCACAGGAACGGCAGGATGCTGGCCGCGATGGTGAAGCCGCCGATCGTGGCCAGCAGGTTGAGGTCGTTCCAGCCCGCATTCGGGTCATAGTCCGCGATCCGCCGCGGCATCCCGCTCAGGCCCAGGATGTGCATCGGGAAGAAGGTCAGGTTGAAGCCGATGAACATGAACACGAACTGGATCTTGCCCAGCGTCTCGTTGAGCATCCGCCCGAACATCTTGGGCCACCAGTAGTACAGCCCGGCGAAGACCGCAAAGACGGATCCACCAAACAGGACGTAGTGGATGTGGGCGACCACCCAGTACGTGTCGTGGAGGGCGAAGTCGACCGGCACGGCTGCGCTGAACGCGCCGTTGATCCCGCCGATCAGGAACATCGTCAGGAAGCCGATGGCATACAGGAGCGGGGTGGAGAAGGTCAGCTGGCCGCGGAACATCGTGGCGATCCAGTTGAAGAACTTGACCCCGGTCGGGATCGCGATCAGGAAGGTCATGAAGCTGAAGAAGGGCAGGTAGACGGCCCCGGTCGTGAACATGTGGTGAGCCCAGACGGAGAAGCCCAGGGCACCAATTGCGGCGGTCGCGAAGACGAAGGCCTTGTAGCCGAAGACCGGCTTGCGGCTGAAGACCGGCAGGACCTCGCTGATGATGCCCATCGCCGGCAGGACCATGATGTAGACGGCCGGGTGAGAGTAGAACCAGAACGTGTTCTGCCACAGGATCGCGTTGCCGCCGGTGGCCGGGTCGAAGAAGTGGCCACCCAGATTGCGGTCGATGAACAGCATGATCAGGGCGCTGGTCAGGACCGGCGTGGCCATCAGGACCAGGATGCTCGTCACCAGCATCGTCCAGACCATGATCGGCATCCGCAGCAGGGTCATGCCCGGCGCCCGCATCTTGAAGATCGTGACGATGAAGTTGATCGAGCCCAGGATCGAGCTCGTCCCGATCAGGA
This sequence comes from Candidatus Limnocylindrales bacterium, assembly GCA_038239115.1. Taxonomy (GTDB): domain Bacteria; phylum Chloroflexota; class Limnocylindria; order Limnocylindrales; family CSP1-4; genus Palsa-1033. The sequence goes on from JBBSFD010000031.1 coordinate 19,846, forward strand.
GCAGGGCCACGATCCACAGGTCGGTCCCGATGCCCTCGTACTTCGCCTGGGCCAGCGGGCTGTACTCGGTCCAGCCGGCGGCCGCCGCGCCGCCTCCGGTGGCGAAGCCGGCCAGCATCACGATCGCACCTAGCGGCAGCAGCCAGAACGAGAAGGCATTGATCCGGGGGAAAGCCATGTCCGGGGCGCCGATCATCAACGGCGTGAGGTAGTTGCCGAAGCCGGCCAGGACCGGGATGACGAACAGGAAGAGCATCAGCGAGGCGTGGATCGTGAACGCCTGGTTGTATTGGGCGTCGGTCAGGAACTGGAGCCCGGGCTGGGCCAGCTCGACCCGGACGAGGAGGGCGAAGACGCCACCGAGCAGGAACATCAGGATCGAGTTGGCCAGGTACAGGATCCCGATCTTCTTGTGGTCGGTGGTGGTCAGCCACTCGTACAAGCCGCTCCGATAGCCAGCTCCTGCCTGCAGCGTGGTCGTCGCCATCAGTCCTCCTTACTTGACCGTGAGCGTGCCGGTCATCGTCGGGTGAACCGAGCAGGCGAAGGTGTAGGTGCCGGCGGCCAGGGCCGGGACCGGATATTGGCGGCTTCCGGGACCACTGAAGATCTCGCCCTTGAACACGACCTGGCCGGTGCCATCGGTGATCTGGACGTTGTGGCTGACCCCCGCGTCGTTGTTGGTGAAGTTGATCACGAAGGGCTGGCCGGCCGGAGCATCGAGGCTGGCCTGGTCATAGGCCACGTTGTGGGCGGTCAGTGCGACCGTCGTCGCGCCCGGCGCAGCGGCCCCACCCGAAGCCGCCGCGGCTGACGGCGAGGCCGCGGCCGACTTGATCTGGGTCTGCAGCCAGGTGTTGAAGTCGGCCGGGCTGAGGGCCTTGACCGAGAACAGCATCGTGCTGTGGAACGTGCCGCAGAACTCGGCGCATTGGCCCCGGAACGTCTGGTTCGCATCGGCCGGATCGATCGTGAAGTCGAAGTTGTTCTCCAGGCCCGGCACGACATCGCGCTTGAACAGGAACTTGGGCACGTAGAACGCGTGGATCACGTCCTTCGAGCGCAGGATGACGTGGACGTCGACACCCACCGGCAGGTCCAGCTCGGGCGAGAGCTGCGCGAACTGGACAGTCTGGCCATCGGCCGCCAGGTAGTCGAACTGCCATTGGAACTGGGCGGCCACGGCCCGCACGGTCAGGCTGGGCGTCGGCGACACGGCGTCGACCTGGTTGAGGGTGTTCCAGGAGAACACGAACAGGATGACCACCAGGGCGGTCGGGATGACCGTCCACAGGATCTCGAGCACGCTGTTGCCATGGATCTGCGGCGGCAGCTCGGTGTCCGTGGGCTTGCGCCGGTAGCGCACGACGGCAAAGATGATCAGGCCTTCGACCAGCACGAAGATCGCCACGGCGACCACGAACACGAAGTCGTACAGGTCGCGCGTGTCCTGGCCCTGGGCGGTGACCGCGGCCGGCGGTTCGAACGCGGCGCAACCGGCCACCAGCAGGGCCAGCCCGAGGAGGGCGACGAGGCTCCTCGCCGGTCGGGGCAGCCGGGGCCTGGGGATCGACATCAGGGTGGTTTCCTCGACCTGGTATCGCCTGCTGCGGCAGTGCTGGTGTCGCTGGGCGCGGATCAATGTCGGCCCTCGCCCGGCTCAAATTGGCGTCGAGGCCATGATAGCGGGGCAGGCGTTCATGTGCGCATCCGCCCCCGCCCGGCAGAGGGCGCAGAATTCGGCCGATGACCGATCGCCAGGCTCGCCCGACGCGCTCAGCCGGCCCCTCGTCCGCTCGCCGCATGGCCCGCCTGGCCGGGGTCCTTGGCGCGGCCGGGATCTGGCTGGCGCTGGCCGGCTCGGCCTCGGCTCACAGCGGCAGCCCGCCGCCGGCGCCAACTTGGCCGGCGGTCCTCATGCTGTGGTCGTTCGACCCGCTGGTGATGGTGCCCGTGGCCCTCGCCGCAGGCGGCTATCTGTGGGCCGTCCGCAGGGTCAACGAGGCTCACCCCCTGACCCATGTCCCACGCCTCCGGATCAGTACCTGGCTGCTCGGCCTGCTGGCGATCGTGATCGCGCTGCAGTCGCCGATCGAGGCCTACGACACGAGCTTGTTCAGCGACCACATGATCCAGCACGTCCTGTTAACCATGGTGGCTGCGCCGCTCCTAGCCCTCGGGGCACCGATCACCTTGCTTCTGCGCTTCGCCCAGCCGGATGTCCGCAAGCGCTGGATCCTGCCGGTCCTCCATTCGCGCCTGCTCCGGCTGATCTCGTTCCCGGTGGTGACCTGGCTGCTGTTCGCCGGCTACATGTGGGTCTCGCACTTCTCGAACCTGTTCGAGCTGTCGCTCGAGAACCCCGTGATCCACCGCCTAGAGCACGTCGGCTACCTGGTCACGGCCCTCCTGTTCTGGTGGCCGGCGGTGGCCGCGGATCCCAGCCCGTGGCGGATGCGCCACCCGAACCGGCTCCTGTACACGTTCCTGCAGATGCCCCAGAACACGTTCCTGGGCGTGGTCATCTACAGCGCCGCAGTGCCGCTCTATCCGTTCTACGCCAACGCGGTCCGGGACTGGGGGCCGAGCGTCATCGACGACCAGCGCCTGGCAGGCGGGATCATGTGGATCACCGGTGACGTGGTGTTCATGCTGGCCCTGATGCTGATCCTGCGCGGGCTGCTCCGCCACGAGGAGCGCCAGACGGCGGCGCTCGATGCCCGGGTGGCGCCCCAGGTGGCGGCGATCCGTGAGCGCGAGGTCCGCCTGGCGGAGCGCCTGGCCCGGGAGCGGGGCGATCCGGGCTCGGCCTGATCGCTGGCGCTCGGCCGGCCAGGCCTGGCCTGCGCCGTTCAGCCGGCCAGGATGGCCCGATAGCGCTCCGGATCGACGTTGCCGCCGCTGACCACGGCGACTCGATCCCCGGCCAGGCCGGCGACGCCCGCCTCGGTCGCCCGGAAGCGCAGGGCGGCGATCGACAGGGCGCCCGATGGTTCGACAACCAGCCGGCACTCCTCGGCCGCCAGGCGGACGGCGGCCTCGATCTCGGCCTCGCTGACGGTCACGATGTCGTCCAGGTAGGCCAGCATGTGGGCCAGGTTGCGCCGGCCGATCGACTGGGTCCGGGTCCCGTCGGCGATCGTGCGGCCCACCTGCTCGGCCGGCCACGCTACCACCCGCCCCGCGTGCAACGAATCGCGGGCATCGGCCGCCAGCTCGGGTTCCACGCCGATGATCCGGGCAGCCGGCCGGAGTGCCCGGATCGCGGTGGCCACGCCGGCCGCCAGGCCGCCCCCGCCGACCGGCACGAAGACCGCGCCGAGGTCGGGGCAGTCCTCGGCGATCTCCAGGCCGCAGGTCCCCTGGCCGGCAATGATCCGGTCGTCGTCGTAGGGCGGGATGATCGACAGGTTGCGCTCGGCAGCGAGGCGCTCCGCGACCAGCCGGCGCTCCTCGCTCGACGGTCCCACGATGACCACTTCGGCGCCGTCGGCGGTCACCCGCTCACGCTTGATCGGTGGGGCATCCGAGGGCATCACGATGACCGCCGGGATATCCAGCAGACGGGCCGCCCGGGCCACGCCCTGGGCGTGGTTGCCGCTCGAATAGGTGATCACCCCGCGGGCCCGCTCGGCCGGGCCGAGCTGGGCGATGGCCACGTAGGCCCCCCGGATCTTGAACGCGCCGATGGGCTGGAGCGACTCGGCCTTCAGGAACTCGTGCCGATCGGGCGGCCCGAAGGCCAGCAACGGGGTCCGCAGGGCGACCCCGCGCAGCAGCTCGGCCGCCGCCCGGATCTGGCCGAGGTCAACCAGGGGCAACTCCGGTGTGCCCTCGAGCGATGCCGCCTCGGCCGTCACCGGCCGTCCTTCTCGAGCTGCTGGCAGGCCAGGCAGAAGGCGGCCCAGGGCAGCACCTCGAGGCGCTCGTCGGGGATCGGTTGCCCGCAGCGCTGGCACGCCCCGTAGGTCCCGGCATCGAGCCGGGCGAGGGCCGAATCAACCAGCTCCAGGCCCTTGCCGGACTTGCCCCGCAGGGCGAGGTCGCGTTGCTGGGCGAAGACCTCGCTGGCCGCCGCGGCCTGCGAGCCATAGGTCATCTGGGCCGGTTTCTCGGGCGGCAGGGCCAGGTCGTCGGACAGCCGGCGACGCTCGGCCTCGAGGCTGGTCCGGGCGGCACTGAGCTGGTCGGCGTTCATCGTCTCAGCGTACCCCGGCCGCGATCGGGGACGGGGCCGCCTCCGAATAAGCCGCAGATAAGCGCCGAATCCGACACTTCTGACGACGGGCACATCCACTCTCGAGTCGATCCAGGAGGCCGCCCATGCATCGGGCCCAACTTCACCTGCACCAGCTGGGCACGCTGGCTGCCGTCGCCCTCTTCGTGCTGGCCACCGCCGCGGCCAATGCCGCCGCCCATGCGCCTCGGCCGCACCCGGCCCAGGTCATTGCCCGGGTGGCCGCCGAGCAGGCTCCGCTCCACCGCTTGCCGCCGGGCGGACGCCGCTGGTTCTGAGCTGCCGGCCCTGGTCAGCGCCCAGCGATGCCGGTCGAGTCCGAGCTCAGCCGCTGGGCCAGGTAGACGGGGATCGTCGAGAGCAGGATCAGGAAGATCGCGACGACATTCACGACCGGCAGCTGGTTGGCGCGCTTGATGTGATCGAAGATCCAGAGCGGGATCGTCTCCTGGGTACCGGCCGTGAATGTGGTCACGATGACCTCGTCGAAGGACAGGGCGAAGGCCAGCAGGGCACCTGCGATCAGGGCGGTCCGAATCACCGGGAGGGTGACGTAGCGGAACGTCTGGAGGGTGTCGGCGCCGAGATCCATCGAGGCTTCCTCGATCGAGCGCGACGTCCGCCGCAGCCGGGCGATCACGTTGTTGAAGACGACCACGATGCAGAACGTGGCGTGGCCCAGGATGATCGTGAACGTGGTGAAGCCGATACCCGACGCGTTGATCGTGGCATTGAGGGCCATCCCGGTTACGATCCCGGGCAGGGCGATCGGCAGGACCAGCAGGAACGAGATCGTGCCCCGCCCGAAGAAGCTGTAGCGGTGGACCGCGAACGAGGCGAGCGAGCCCAGGATGATCGCGATCGCCGTCGCGGCCAGGCCGACCTGGATCGACAGGCCCAGCGCGTCCAGGATCGACTGGTTGCCCAGCGCCGCCGAGAACCAGTCGAGGGTCAGGCCCTGGATCGGCCACGACTGGGTCTTGTCGCTGTCGAAGGCGTAGACCACGATGATGACCAGTGGGACGTACAGGAAGGCAAGGGTGGCGATGGTGGCCACGCGCAGCCAGACCGAGGTCCCGCGCTTCACAGGGCATCGAAGGCGCCCAGGCGCCGGGCGAGCAACAGGTAGATGGCCATGATCACGATCGGCACGATCGCCAGCGTGGCCGCGAACGGGACGTTGTTGGCCACGCCCTGGTTGTCGTAGATCACGGTGCCCAGGAACTGGTTCTTGGAGACCAGCGCCGGCGTGATGTAGTCGCCCAGGGTCAGTGAGAAGGTGAAGATCGAGCCGGCCGCCACGGCCGGCAAGACCAGCGGCCAGACCACCCGCCGGAACGTCGTCCGGCCCTGGGCGCCGAGGTCGGCCGAGGCCTCCAGCAGCGACCCCGGGATCCGCTCGAAGCCGGCGTAGATGGGCAGGATCATGTACGGCAGCCAGAGATAGGTGAAGACCAGCCAGGTCGAAACGTCGGAGTAGCCCGGTCCCTGTGCCCCGACCACGCGAAGCAGCCCATCGAGCGGCCCGCCCTGGGCCAGGATGATCCGCCACGCGAAGACCCGGACGAGGTAGTTGCTCCACAGCGGCAGGAGCACCGCCACGAACAGCAGTGAGCGGGTCCGGGGGGCGGCCCCGCGGGCCATGAAGTAGGCGATCGGGAAGGCCACGGCCACGTCCGCGATCGTGACCAGGCCGGCGATCGAGACCGTGCGCCACACGATCACCCGGTTGACCGGGTCACTGATGAGCTGCTGGAAGTTGGTCAGGCTGAACTCGCGCACGACCGCCGAGGTGATCGGATTGAGGTACCAGAACGAGCTCAGCAGGAGGAACACTAGCGAGCCCAGGTAGACCGCCCCGAACCAGCCCACGGGTGCCGCCAGGAGGAGCACGAGCTGGGCCGGCACATACCGGTAGAGGGCGGCCAGGAACCGCCGCCGGAAACCATCGGGCGGCAGGGACGAGGCGCTGGCGGCAGGGCGGGTGGGCTGGCTGGTGGTCATGGCGGACGGTTCGACGGCGGGGCGACCGCCCCGCCGTCAGGACCTCGGACCGGGCTCGTCAGCCCTTGATCGATGTCCAGGCTGTCGACCACTTGGAGTAGTCGACGCAGGTCTGACCGCGGCTGTCGCCGCAGTCGGCGAGGGGCGTCTTCCAGAAGCTGATCGCGCCATAGAAGGCCTGATCGTTGACGTGGTACAGGGTGCAGAAGTTCTTGACCCCGTACGAGCCGTAGACGGCGTCCAGGATCGTGCACGCCTTGGGGTTGGCCGGCGCCTCACCGAAGTACTCGGCCACCTCGGCCTGGACCTTGGGCGTGATCATCCAGGCCATCCACTTGTACATGCAGTTGGGATGCTGGGCGTGGGCCGACATCATCCAGGTGTCCGCCCAGCCGGTCATGCCCTCGGAGGGCACCACCGCCTCGACCTTGACTCCGGAGGCCTTGAGGGTGTTGACCTGGTACGGCCAGGTCGTGCCGATCACGGTCGAGCCGTTGGTGAAGTTCTGGATCTCGTCGGTGTACAGCGACCAGTACTTGGCCACCCAGGGCTGCTGGGTGGTCAGCAGGGCCACCGCCGCATCGAACTGGGGCTGGGTCAGCTCGTACGGGTCGGTGATCCCCAGCCCAGGGTTGGCGGTCTTGAGATAGAGCGCCGCGTCGGCGATGTAGATCGGGCTGTCGTAGTCGGTGATCTTGCCCTGGTAGGGCTTGGACTGGGTCCGGTCGAACACCGCGCCCCAGCTGGTCGGGGCGGGCGACACCAGGTCGGTCCGGTACATCAGGGTGTTGCCGCCCCAGCCGTGGGACACGCCGTAGTGCTTGCCGGCGACCGTGCTGTGAGCCGGCGACTGCAGGAACGGGGCGATGTCCGGGAAGTCGGGCAGGAGGTTGACGTTGATCTCGGCCACGTCGCCGTTGGCGATCAACCGGTTGGTCGCGTCGCCCGAGGCCGACACGCCGTCATAGACCGTGCCGCCGCCCTGGCGCATCAGGGTGACCATCTCGTCCGAGGTGCTGGCCGGCTTGATGTTGACCGTGCCGCAATCCGGGTTGGCCGCCTCGAAGGGATGGACCCAGTCGTATTCCTTGACGTTGGAGCCATCCTCGGCGTAGCCCGGCCAGATGATGATGTTCAGGCTGCCCTCGCCCTTGCCGATCGACTGGGGCAGGTTGGAGCTGGGACCGCCGCTCGGTGAGGCGGCCGCCGAGCTGGGGCCGCTGCTGGCGGCTGCGCTGCTGGGCGGCGCGGCCGATGCCGGCGGGGCCGTCGGGGCGCTGGTCGCGCCGCCGGTACAGGCTCCTGCGAGCAGGCCGATGGCGGCGGCCATGGACAGGACCGTACGTTGCTTCATTGCTCCTCCTCCTGGTTGCTGACGGTTGCCGGGTTGACCCGGCGGTGGCGGATCAGGCGCTGATTGGCAGGCTGTAGATGCGCTTCCAGATGAGGCGGACGGGGCGTCCTTCGGCAGCCAGCGCCTCCATCGACGAAGTGACCAGGTTCTGCTGGGTGACGACCAGCTCGGAGCCGGCGTCCAGGGCCACGTGGTAGCGCGTCTCCGCACCGAGGTAGACGACCTCGCGGATCCGCCCGTCGACCGCGATCTCGTCGCTCGCGACGGCGTCGCCCGGGGCGGCCAGGCGGATCTTCTCGGGCCGGACGGTGAACGTCCCGGCCGTGCCCACGACCCGCTCGGCGACCTCGCCCCGGAGCAGGTTGGAGATGCCTACGAAGCCCGCCACGAACGCGGTCAGCGGCCGCTCGTAGACCTCGGCCGGCGAGCCGACCTGTTCGATGCGGCCCAGGTTGAAGACCGCAATCCGGTCGCTCATCGTGAGCGCCTCCTGCTGGTCGTGGGTGACGTAGATGAAGGTGATTCCGACGGCGTGCTGGATGGCCTTGAGCTCGATCTGCATCTCCTCGCGCAGCTTGAGGTCGAGCGCACCGAGGGGCTCATCCAGGAGGAGCACCCGGGGCCGGTTGACGAGAGCCCTTGCGAGGGCCACGCGCTGGCGCTGGCCGCCCGATAGCTGACCGGGCCGGCGCTTGTCGAAGCCCTCGAGGCGAACCATCCGGAGCGCGTCGGCGACCCGCTGGCGGCGCTCTTCGGCCGGGACCTTGCGGATGACCAGGCCGTAGGCCACGTTCTCGCCCACGTTCATGTGCGGGAACAGCGCGTAGTCCTGGAAGACCGTGTTGACGTCCCGTTCGAAGGGCGCCCTGGCACTGACGTCCTCGCCGTGGAGCAGGATCCGGCCGGCCGTTGGCAGCTCGAAGCCGGCAATGATCCGGAGCGTCGTGGTCTTGCCCGAGCCCGACGGCCCGAGCATCGCGAAGAACTCGCCGTCGCGCACGTCGAGGTCGATCCCGGCCACCGCCTCGACGTCGCCGTAGCGCTTGCGGACGCCTTCGAGTCGGACGGCGGAGGTCGGCGCGCCCGACGGGCCACTCGACGCGGGAGGCAGCAAACGGCCGGCGGCCAGGTCGGGAACGGGAGGGATCGCCAAGCGTGCGCCTCGATCGAGCAGGACCCGCGCCGGAGCGGTTCGGAGCCAACGTCCGGGATGGCCGGCACTGTGACGAATCCGGGCGGCCAGTGTCAAGCCGGTCGCGCTCCTAGACTGCCCTGCGTGAGCACCCAGCGCAACGGTCAGGCACGCATTCGCCCGGGCGTGGGTCGCTGGTTGCGCGGCGTGGGACTGCTGGCCGGCAGCCTGCTCCTGGCGGCCTGTGCCGGCGACGCCGTGGCCACGCCGCCGATCTCGCCCGGCACGGCGGACCGGCCGCGTGACGTGAACATCATCACCAAGGACTACTCCTTCCTGCCCCCGGTCGTCGACCTGATGCCGGGCGAGACGGTCCTGCTCCACGTGATCAACGGTGGTCTCGAGGTCCACGAGGTCGTCATCGGCAATCCGCCCGTCCAGGACGCCTGGGAAGCGGCCGAGGCCGCGGCCGCCAACCCGCCGCCCGGGCCGACCCCTGTCGTCGTGGTTCCGCCGGCCCTGGCCGGCCTCCGGATCGTGGTCCAGTCGGGCCAGCGCGTCGATCTTCAGTGGACGGTTCCGCTCGATCCCGGGCCGATCCTGATCGGCTGCCACATCGCCGGCCACTGGGCCAAGGGGATGCAGGCGGCCATCCGCCTGGTGTCGCCCACGGCGCTGCCATCGGCGCTGTCATCGGCCGCGGCCACGTCGTCGCCGGGGGGCCCGGCCTCGTCAGCGGGCCAGCCCTGAGGAGGCCGGAATGCTACGCTGAGGGCCGCCTCGAGCTGAGCCAGTCAGGAGTGGAGTTCGGATGACCTACGTGATCGCGGAGCCGTGCGTCGACGTGATCGACCAGTCGTGCGTGTCCGTCTGTCCCGTCGACTGCATCCACTTCGAGGAAGGCACCGATCGCAAGCTGTTCATCGATCCCAACGAGTGCATCGACTGTGGCGCGTGCGAGCCGGAGTGCCCGGTCAACGCGATCTTTCCCGAGGAGTCGCTGCCGGCCGAGTGGGCCAACTACACCACGATCGACGCGGTCTGGTTCAACAACCGCGACGAGGCCCGGGTGGCCCTGGACGCAGCCCGGCCACGCTGACCGGGCCCGGCTGGATGCCGGCCACCGAGCCGAACATGCGCATCGTCTCCCTCCTCCCTTCGGCCACCGAGATCGTGTGTGCCCTGGGCCTGGCCGACGAGCTGGTCGGGATCACCCACGAATGCGACTGGCCGCCCGAGATCCAGGGCATCCCGGTCATGACCCGCAGCGTCCACGACCTGGCCGGCGCCTCCAGCCGCGAGATCCATCGCCAGGTCAAGCGCTCGATCCATGGCGGCTCATCCCTGTATGAGCTCGACGAGGCTGCCCTGGCCGCGGCCGAGCCCGACCTGATCCTGACCCAGGAGTTGTGTGCGGTCTGCGCGGTCAGCTATCGCCAGGTCAACGAGGTCGCCCGGGCGATCGATGCCGACATCAGCGTGGTGTCGCTCGAGCCGGCCAGCCTGGAAGGGATCTTCAACACGATCGCCACCGTCGGGGCGATGACCGAGGCCGAGGACGAGGCAGTCGAGGTCGTGGCCGGGCTGCGTGAGCGGCTTGGCCGGGTCGAGGCCCGGGTGGCCGAGCGCCGGGACGCCGGCCGGACGCCGGTCCGGGTGGTGAGCCTGGAGTGGCTCGACCCACCATTCGCCGTCGGCCACTGGGTGCCCGAGCAGATCCGGCGGGCGGGCGCCTGGGACCTCCTCGGTTCGGAGGGCGAACGCTCAGTCGAGACCGGCTGGGACGCGGTCCGCGATGTCGACCCGGAGTTGCTCCTCCTGATGCCCTGCGGGTTCCACCTGGCCGATGGCCTCGAGCAGTGGCTGGCCACGCCCCGGCCGGCCGACTGGGAGTCGCTGAGCGCGGTCCGCGACGGGCAGGTTTATTTCGTCGATGGCTCGGCCTACTTCAGCCGGCCCGGGCCGCGGGTCGTCGACGGGGTCGAGCTCCTGGCCGAGCTGTTCGACCCGACCGGCTCGGCCGGCAGCGCTCCGGCCGGCAGCTGGCAGCGGCTGGGCTGACCGGCGGTGGCCTACCGAACCACCTTCAACTGCCTGTGGTGCGGGGCAAGCCACGCCGTTCGCGGACCGGACGACCTGGAAGGCTTTGCCCAGCTCTGCCCCGACTGCATCGGGCGCGCCGGCGAGAACGGCTTCCTGCGCTTCCGGCTGAAGGCGGCCCTGGCCGAGCAGGCGGCCAGCCAGGCCGCCAGCCCCGTCGCCAGCGACGACGGCTTGGCCGGGCCCGACGACCTGTCGGCGGAGATGCAGGCCTACTACGAGGCCCGTGCCCCGGAATACGACGACTGGTACCTGCGAATCGGCCGCTACGCCCGTGGTCCGGTCCACGACCTGGCCTGGAACGCCGAGCTCGACCAGGCCACGCTGTGGCTCGACGGGCTGCCGCTCCAGGGCGAGATCGTCGAGCTGGCGGCAGGGACCGGCTGGTGGTCGACCCTGCTGGCGGGCAAGGGTGTCCTGTCCCTGTATGACGCCAACGAGGCGCCCCTCGACCGGGCCCGGACCCGGCTGATCGCACACGGCCTGCGCGCCCACATCCACGTCCGCGATGCCTGGGCCCCACCGGACCGGGCGGTCGATGCCCTGTTCTGCGGCTTCTGGCTCAGCCACGTGCCTCGGGCGCGCCTGTCCGCGTTCCTCGAGCTGGCCCACGCCTGGCTCAAGCCGGGCGGCACGTTCGCCTTCATTGACTCGCGCCCGGACCCGCATTCGGGCGCCCTCGACCAGCCGGTCAGCCCGGGTGACGAGGTCAGCCGCCGGCAGCTGGCCGATGGCCGGACGTTCAACGTGGTCAAGGTCTACTGGCAGCCGGCCGAGCTCGAGGCGGGCCTCCGGTCGGCCGGCTTCGAACGCGCCACGGTGACGACCACGGAGCGCTTCTTCCTGCTCGGCCAGGCCCGGGCGTAACCGTATACTCGGGCCCATGTCCCCCCTGTCCGAAAGCCGGATCGCGACCGTCGGCTCCGGCGTCATGGCCGAGGCGATGATCGCCGGCCTGCTCCGGGGCAAGCTCGTCGCGCCCGATCAGGTGACCGCCAGTCATCCCCGCCAGGAGCGGCGTGAGCAGCTCCAGCACGAGTACGGCATCCGGACCGTCGCCGGCAACGTGGAGGCGATTCACGAAGCGGACGTGATCCTCCTCGCGATCAAGCCCCAGATGCTGGGCCGGGTGGGGGCCGAGCTGCGCCCCTCGTTGCGGCCGGCCCAGCTCGTCCTGTCGGTCATCGCCGGGGCCACGACCACCGCCCTGGAGGGCTTCCTCGGCCATCAGCGGATCGTCCGGAGCATGCCCAATACGCCCGCTCGGCTGGGTCGCGGGATGACCGTCTGGTACGCCACGCCGGAGACGACCGAGAAGCAGCGCAGCCAGGCGCGGGCCCTGCTCCAGGCCCTGGGTGCCGAGCTGGAGGTCGACGACGAGAAGTTCGTGGCCATGGCCACCGCCGTCAGCGGAACCGGCCCGACCTACGTCTTCCTGGTCATGGAGGCACTGATCGACGCCGCCGTGCACCTGGGCTTCCCCCGCCACATCGCCCATGACCTCGTGGTCGAGACGCTCGAGGGCAGCACCCACTTTGCCAAGCACAGCGGCGACCACCCGGCGGTCCTCCGGAACATGGTCACCTCACCTGGCGGGACGAGCGCCGCGGCCCTCCACGAGCTCGAGTCCGGGCGCCTCCGGACGGTCCTGTCGGAGGCGGTCTGGGCGGCTTACCGCCGGACCGTGGAGCTGGGTGAGCAGCTCGAGGCCAGCGTCGAGCACGATGCCGCCGCCCCAAGCCGACCGGTGGGCCGGTCCCGGCGTTGACCGTCGACCTCCGCCGGGCGCCCCTGGGCGACCTCCGGGCGATCGATTTCCGGGCGATCGAGCGCGATTTCTTCGCCGACGGACAGGCCATCTTCGATCGCTTGTGCGCGACCTGGGCCGGCCTCGATGATTCCGCCTGGAACCTGGCCGGCGCGTCCCGCTCGGACGCCGGTGGTCCGGATTGGTCGTACCGGAATCACCTGGCCCACCTGGCCGGCTGGGCCGAGATCGGGATCGAGATCGGGCGCAAGGCCCTGGCCGGCGCCGGCTGGCCAGCCGACGACGACTTCGAGGGCGGCGACTTCGACCGCTTCAACGAGACGCTCCGGGAACGTTGGTCGGGCGTGTCACCGGCCCAGGTTCGCGAGCGGCTCGCGGCCGCGACGGCCGAGCTGAGCACGCTCGCCCGGCAGCTCTCGGCGGAGGCGCTCCGGGCCGATGACGCCTGGGGCTGGCTGTACATGACCCTCCACGGGCACCAGCTCGACCACCTCGGGCCGATCGAGCCGTGGGCCGACCGGCTGCGCGAGCGGCAGGCCGAAGGCGATCCCTTCGGGCCCGACCCGATGATCGGCAGCGCTGATCCGGAGGCCGACGCGGCCGCCTTCTGGGCCGACGAGGCCGACGGTTTCGCGGCCCTGAGCCGGCTCGTCGATGCGGTCCCGCCGGCTGATCGGGACCACGGCCAGGGCACCCCGGGCTGGTCGCTCAAGGATCACCTGGCCCACCTCGGCAGCTGGTACGAGGAGGGCGCCGAGGCGATCGAGGAGCACCTGCGCGGCGGGGGCTGGCGGAGCGGCCCGGCCGAAGGCCTCGATGCCTGGAACGCCCGGGACCTCGAAAGCCTGCGCGCCCTGCCGTGGGCCGAGGTCCGGCAGCGGCTGGAGACGAATCGACAGCGGATCCGGGCAGCCGCCCATCGCCTCGGCCAGGCCGACTTCCGGTCCGCCGACGGCTGGGACTGGACCTACTGGGACCTGGCCGGCCACGTCCGCTCCCACCTGGCGATGATCGCGCCGTGGGCCGTCCGGACGGACTGGCCGCACGGCTGACGAGCGCAATTTGCGCGAGGACTCCCCTCATTCGCTCGTAAAACGGCCGTCAATACGGCAGGTTCCTCATTCCCGGGCGGGACCAAGCGTGATATATCCACCTCTATGCCCCATTCACCGTCAGATTCGTCTAGTCCTCAGTCGGGCGCGCCGCTCACGATCGAGCGAATGCTGGCCTTCGATCCCGGCCGGGCGTACCGCCTCGACCCCCGCCAGCGCTGGGTGGCCTTCACCCAGGAGGCCGGCGGCGCGCGGCAGCTGTTCCTGCTGCCCCTGCGGGCGGGTCCAGCCGTCCAGCTGACCGCGTCCGACAAGGCGATCAGCGACCCCCAGTGGTCGCCCGACGGGCGCCGGCTGGCCTTCGTCCGCGACGGGGCGATCTGGATGATTGACAGCGACGGCTCGCGCCAGATCCAGGTGACCGAGCATCCGGCGGGCAACAGCCAGCCGCGCTGGAGTCCCGATGGCGGCCGGCTGGCCTTCCTGTCCCGCCGGCGGGGCTGGTCGCAGGCGTGGCTGATCGACGCACCGATCCCGCGCCGTGGCCGCCCGACCAGCCATCCCCGGCCGGCCGAGGCGCGCCCGCTGACCCCGAGCGGCCGCGATATCGACGAGATCGCCTGGTCGCCCGATGGCAGCCGCCTGGCCGTGGTCAGCCAGGCCGAGCAGGATGGCTGGCGCTCGACGGTCTCGGTGTTCGAGATCGCCACTGGGACCGAGCATCGGATCGAACCCGGCGATGCCTGGGAATGCGGGCCGTCGTGGCTGCCTGACGGCAGCCTCCTGATCATGTCCGACGCCGGCGGCTGGTTCCATGTCGTTCGTGTCTCGGCGAACCTGCGCACGCGGACCACGCTGACCAAGGGCGACCAGGAGCACGGCGACCCGAACGGCGGATTCGGCATCAAGCCGCTGCCCTCGCCGGATGGCAGCCGGTTCAGCCACATCGCGGTCCACGACGGCCAGATCGACCTGGTCATCGCCCCGATCGACGGCGGCCCGGGCCACTCGATCCAGCCCTGGCCGGGCGTCTGGCGGGCGGTCGGCTGGACCGATGACGGGGGCGCCATGCTGGCGCTCGGGGAGGGCGAACGGCATCCCCAGGACCTCTGGCTCCTGCCGGTCGGTCAGCCGACCGGAGGGCCCGAGCGAGCCCGCCAGCTGACCGATTCGCTACCGGCCGTCCTGCGCCATGTCCCCTGGCTCGAGCCGGAGCGGGTAACGTTCAAGGCGCGCGATGGCCTGCCGATCGAGGCCAACCTGTGGTGCCCGGCCGCCGCCGCCGGCTCAGGCTCGGCTGACTCGAACGGCCCGGCCGGGGCCGACCGGGTGCCCGCGATCGTGTTCGCCCACGGCGGTCCAACCTGGCACAACTCGCGCGGCTGGCAGCCGTTCAAGCAGCTCCTCGTGCGCGAGGGCTACGCCGTCCTCGATGTCGACTTCCGCGGCTCGACCGGCTACGGCCGGGCCTTCCGCGAGGCCAACCACGGCGAATGGGGCCATGCCGACGCGTTCGACTGCATCGATGCCGGGCACTGGCTCGAGGCCCAGGCCTGGTGCGACGGCCGACTGGCCGTCTATGGCGGCTCGTACGGCGGCTACCTGACCCTGTGCTGCCTGGTCGAGGAGCCCTCGATGTGGCGGGCCGGGATCGACCTGTACGGTGATTCCGAGATCGCCGAGAGCTATCGCCATGGCGATCGGCCCGGCCGCCTCGAGCTGCATCGCCAGATGGGCAGCCCCGATGACGCCGAGGCGGCGGCCGGCTTCCGGCGCGGCTCGCCGCTCTACCGGGCCGAGCGGATCGAGGCGCCCGTGCTCGTCCTCCACGGCCGCAAGGACCACCGGGTCGTACCCCTGATGAGCGAGAAGATGCTCGAGGCGCTGGTGATCGAAGATAAGCACCACGAGGTCCACTGGTACGACGAGGAAGGACACGGGTGGGTACAGCGAGCCAACCGGAAGGACGCGTTCGAACGGATCCTGGCCTTTCTCAAGCTGCACGTCCGGGGCGAGCCGGCCATCGGGTGAGGCCAGCGGTCCGGTGACGGCCATTCGGGAGCTCCCGGAACAGGCCCTCCGCTCGACCCTGCTCTCGCTGTCCCGTCGCCCGGCCCTGGGCCGGCTGGCCACCCGGATCCCGCTGACCCGCTCGATGGTCCAGCGCTTCGTGGCCGGCCAGACCCTCGACGAGGCCCTCCCCGCGCTCGACCGGCTGGGCGCCAGTGGGCGCCGGACGACGGTCGACATCCTGGGCGAATCGGTCGAGACCGAGGCGGCCGGGGCCGCCGCCGCAGCGGCCTACCTCGAGCTGCTCGATGCCCTGGCCATGCGCGGGCTGCCCGGCAACGTCAGCCTCAAGCTCAGCCAGATGGGCCTGGGACTGTCGGCTGAGGCCTGCCGCTCGAACGTTGCCCGGGTCTTCGAGAAGGCCGCCCAGACCGGAGCCTTCGTCCGGATCGACATGGAGGACCACCATACGACCGACGCCACCCTGGCCCTGTGGCGCGACCTGCGGACGCTCAACCCGGCCAGCGGCGTGGTGATCCAGGCGGCCCTGCGCAGGAGTGCCGCGGACATCGAGGCGCTGATCGGCGAGGGGGGCCCGGTTCGGCTGTGCAAGGGCGCCTACCGCGAGCCTGCCGCCGTCGCGTTCAGCTCGAAGGCCGAGGTCGACCAGTCGTACCTGGAGCTGATGGCCAGGCTGCTCCGAGACGGGACCCACCCGGCCCTGGCCACCCACGACCCGCAGATGATCCAGGCGGCGATCGAGCTGGTCCGGCGAGATGCGATTCGACGGGATCGGTTCGAGTTCCAGATGCTGTACGGCGTCCGGCGCGACCTCCAGCAGGAGCTCGTGGCAGCCGGCTACCAGGTCCGGATCTACGTCCCGTACGGGCGCGAGTGGTACCCCTATTTCATGCGTCGGCTGGCCGAGCGGCCGGCCAACATCATGTTCATCCTGCGCAGCCTGGCCCACGAGGAGCGCCGCCACCCGGGCTGAATCGAACGGACCGCCGGGCAATCCGGCGGTCCGCGACACGGCCGGGGTCAGACGACCCCGCTCGCTAGAACCAGCGTCGGCCGGCCTCGAGCACGATGGCCGAGGAGCCGAGCGCCCCGAGGGCGAGCAGGACCCGGAAGGCCTGCGACTTGACCAGTTTCTTCACGAAAGTCCCAACCTGTCCGACTCGCCCGAAGTGAGAGCTGGGAACGCGTTCGTCCCAGCCATGATGAAGCGCGCCAGGTTCGCCCTCATCGCTGCACCTCGAATGCGGCTACGGCTTGCCGCCGGCAGCCGGGCCGCCTCCACCCGAGGGGTAGAGGTCCCTGGCTTTGCGTCCCCGCCTCGCGACGGGTTTGCCCTGGACGGTCGGTTTACCGAGGGACGAAAGTCGTCCCTGCAACGATCCTGCGCCCGGTCCGGCCAATGAGCCATACGCCGGGAGTACCGGTGGGGACCCGCCGAGTGGGGGAGTTGCCGGGGTGCACCGGGCCGCCGGCAGGGCCGGTTTCGAGCGGGATCAGGCGGTCAGGCTGGCCTGCAGGGCGGCGGCATGCTCTTCGACGTGGCTGACCACGAAGCGCTCGAGCATGGCCTCGACGGTCATCTCGCCCAGGCGCGGATGGAGGCCTCGACGGGCCCAGTCCGCGGCGCTCAGATCGGGCAGCCGCCGGGCATAGCGGGCCACGTCCGAATCGATCCTGGCGAGGAGCTCCCTGGTTGGCAGCGACCGATCGCGTTCGATGGTCAGGCTCCGGAGCTGGTCCGTGCTGACCCGGCCAAACGGCACCGGCTCGGGCGAGCCGGCCACGACCCGTTCGATCTCGCCCAGCCAGTACGGCAGCATCTCGTTCACGTGGGCCATGATCTCGGGCGGCCCCCATTCCGCCTCGGGCCCATCTCCGGTGACCGCCCGAAGCGGCCATGGCCGGCCGGCCTCGATGGCCGGGCCGAGGCTGTCGTAGACCCGGGCGGCGGAGGCGAGCCGGTCAATCGCGCCGGCAGCGGGAGCAACGGTCGTCATCGATCAATCCTACGTCGCAGGGCGTCCACGGGAGCGGTGTATCGTCGATGGCCACAGGCCAGCGCGTCGCCAAGCCGACGTGCTGACGACGCCAAATCGCTCAGCACAGGAGGCAGCAGGACGGCCATGACCGAGACTGCCCAGCGCCGTGGCGCACCCGGCTCGACCGCACCGACGGCGGCCGACCAGGCGGCGGCCAACCAGGCGGCGGCCAACCAGGCCGGTGCCCACCTCAACAAGGATGCCTACGCCCAGGCGGCGGACTTCCTGCCGCTCAAGGGGATCGACCACGTCGAGTTCTGGGTGGGCAATGCCCGCCAGGCCGCGGCCTACTACCGGGCCCTGTGGGGCTTCGGGCCGGTGGCCTTCAGCGGCCTCGAGACCAAGGTCCGTGATCGCGCCAGCTACGTCATGGTCCAGAACGGGATCCGGTTCGTGTTCACGGCGCCGCTGACGCCCGATGGCGAGATCGCCGAGCACGTCCGGCGGCACGGCGACGGCGTCCATGACATCGCCTTCAGCGTCGACGACGTCGAGAGCGCCTGGCGCGAGACCACCGCCCGGGGCGCGGTCGGCGTGCTCGCCCCGACCGAGATCGACGGCCGCGAGGACGGCGTCCTGCGCCGGGCCACGATCCGGACCTACGGCGAGACCGTCCACTCGTTCATCGATCGGAACGACTACCAGGGCATCTTCGCTCCGGGCTATCGGGCGGTGAAGCGGCCCCCGGCCGCGGCGGCCGGACTGAGCCTGCTCGAGGTTGACCACTGCGTCGGCAACGTTGGCCTGGGCGAGATGGATACGTTCGTCGACTTCTATCGCGACGTGCTCGGCTTTGCCCAGCTCATCCACTACGACGACAAGGTGATCCACACCGAGTACTCGGCCCTGATGTCGAAGGTCATGACCAACGGCAACGGCCGGATAAAGTTCCCGATCAACGAGCCGGCCACGGGCAAGAAGAAGAGCCAGATCCAGGAGTTCCTCGACTGGTACCTGACGCCGGGCTGCCAGCACATCGCCCTGCGCACCGAGGACATCGTGACCACCGTTCGGCGCCTGCGCGACACCGGGGTGGAGTTCCTGGGCCTGCCCCATGAGTATTACGCCGGCCTGACCGAGCGGGTCGGCGACGTCGGGGTGCCGATCGACACGCTCGAGGAGCTGGGCATCGAGGCCGACCGGGACGAGGAGGGCTACCTCCTCCAGATCTTCACCCGGCCGGTCCAGGATCGGCCCACGTTCTTCTTCGAGATCATCGAACGGCACGGCTCGCGCGGCTTCGGGGTGGGCAACTTCAAGGCCCTGTTCGAGGCGATCGAACGCGAGCAGGCGCTGCGCGGCAACCTCTAGGGGGAGTGTCGCCTGGCCAGGACGGTGAGCCTGCCAGATCGTTCATCGATCGAGGCTTGAATTCAGTTGGGCCCGCGAACACCGCCAAATCGTTGATCGATCGAGGCTTAGACCAGATCGGGGTCGCCCTTAGTCCCGAGAGGGCTGCGGTCGCGCGCTCTTCGTGCTCGGCCGAGGTCGGGTCGGGCGAACTTGGAGTGACCGACGCTCGGCAACCGACCATACGCCCTAATTCGTGAACGATTTGGCACTGCCGCCTGGCCGCGTCGGGCGGGCCAGGAACTCAGGCTGGGCTCAGGCGGGGACCAGGGCGAAGATCTGACGAGCGCCGGTCAGGCCCTTGAGCTCGTGCAGGCCCCGGTCGCTGAACCGCAGGCCCGATCCGTCGAGCAGCTCCTGGGTGGTGTAATGCTGGTAGGTGTTATGCACCTTAACCTCGTCAAAGAGCTTTACTGCCCACTCTATAGGATGGCGGTTGTATCCATTCACCTGAGTTGCCAGCCTGGAAAAGTCATTATTGCGGTCCGGTGTGCGTGCAGCCTGCTCAAGCACCTCTGACGGGAACAGCGAGGAGCCAAAATAGCCGCTTAGATTGGTTCCCCACGTCGTTGGATCGGCGAGCAGCGACTCAGCCAGTTCGATGGGCCACTGAGGAAGGCGACCAGGCCCATCGAGAATCACCTTTTCCTCTCTATCACTCATAGAAGTGTATTGTCCTACTCCATTTCGACAAGTACGGCTCCGCCCTGGACGACCGCGCCTTCAGCATATGCAACACGCCGCACTACACCCTCGTATGGCGCAACAATCGAGTGCTCCATCTTCATAGCGCTAACAA
>JBBSFD010000032.1:0-33978 GCA_038239115.1 Candidatus Limnocylindrales bacterium
GCCGCCGGGACGGGGGGCCGGGCCGTGCGCCGAGCCACGCCCCGCGAAGCCAACGATGTGTCGGGATAAACCCCCGGCGGTACCCCGCCGCTCGGCCACAGCCGGCCGATGCGGGTCATCATGGATCCGGACCTCGGTCGCTTCCCGGTCGTGTGGGCGGCCGCCGGAACGGCCACGGCAGTCTTCCCGGTGCCGCCGGAAACCCTGCGCAGCCTGTCGAACGCCACGGTCGCGCCGATCACCGAGGACCAGGCCGGGCCGGCCGGGCCGTGACCGGCGAGCCCCGGGTGGCCGTCGCCGGCTATCCCGGCGGGATCCGGGTGCGCTCGGCCTGGGGCGGCAGCGGCAGCGGGCCGGCGGTGTTCGCACTGTCCGAGGTCGGCGGCACCTTGGCCGAGCACGGGCCGGTCGTTGCCCCGGACTACGAACGGCTGTGCCGGGCCGAGCTGCGGGTGGAGACCCCGGCCGGTCCCTGGGCCGCCCGGTTCGCATCGCCCATCTTCGACGAGCCGTCGGTCCAGTCCTGGGACGAGGCAGGACTGCTCGTGGTGGGCTACGGCTTCGTGACCTACGCCTTTACCGCCCGGAGCGGCGAGCTGCGCTGGAGCCACCGTTCCCACACGCCCCTGGTCGCGGTCCTGGGCTCATCGCGCATCCCGCACATCATCGTCCAGGCCGAGATCGAGACGTTCGCGATCGAGCCCGACGGCGAGGTCGCCTGGCGGATTGCCCACAGCGACGTGGTGGCCGAGGCCAGCCTGGTCGGCGGCCGGCTGGTCCTGACCAGCTTCGGCGGCCAGCTCAGCGGCCTGGACCCGCGGACCGGGCGGCCGACCGGCTGAGGGTCAACGCCTCAGGTCCGTGGACAGCCGGTGGACAGGCCCGGCTCCGCGGTCCGGAATCGTGGACAACTGCCCTTGCCCGGCGACGCCGCCCGGCCTATCGTGACCGCAGCCCGGAGGGGTCGAGCGAGCGCTAACGGTCGAGATGACATCAAGACCCACGCGCCGGGTAGGTTCCTTCGGGCCCTTCCATGCCCGCTGGGTATCATCTCCGGACGTGGACCCACTCCTTCCCTTCGTCCTCGGCCTGATCTCGATCGCGGCCGGCGCGCTGTTCATGCGTTCGTTCGGGCCCGCCGAGCGGGTCGGGCGACTCCTCGCCTCGACACCCCGGGTCAGCGTCGAGCAGGCGCTCAGCCTGGCCGGCGAGGCCGTCCCGCGCTACGTCCGGGTCGACGGCCGTCTGGACAGCGACGAGGACTTCCCGGACGAGCGCGACCAGCCCCTGATCTTCCGTCGGCGCCGGCTCGAGGCGCGCAAGGGGCGGCACTGGGAGCTCCTGGGTGAAGCCCGGGACATGGTTCCATTCCAGGTCAACGAGGGCCTGGCCTCGATCGCGATCGACGGCGCCGCCTTGAACGTCGGCCTGGTCGTGCTGCCCCGGGAAGCCGTGGGGGCGGCCCGGGAGGCGCAGGACCTGCTGCCCGAGGGGGTCGGCCCCGAGGCGCGGGTCCGCTTGCGCGTGGAGCAGGTGTCGGCGGTCGAACACGCGACCCTGGTGGGCACGCCGGCCCGGGATGCGGCGGGCCGGCCGATCCTGACCGCGGGTCGCGGCCGGCCGTTGATCCTGTCGACACTCGAGCCAGGCGAGGCGATGCAGCTGCTGGCCGGCGGCCGCGATCGGGCCGTGGTCGTGGCCGTGCTGCTGGTGGCCGGGTTGATCCTGCTGGCGCTGGGGCTGGGCTGGGGCCTCCTCCGGCTGGTCGTCGGATGAGCGAATCCGGGGCCCGATCCAGGGCCGGGACCGGGACCGGGACCGGGACCGGGACCACCTTCGGCCGCGCCCGGCGGGTCCGCCTGGTGGTCGCGTCGGCCTGCCTGGGCTGGCTGCTGCTGGGCCTGGCCGGACCAGCCTTGGCCGCCTCACCGTTGGCCGCCTCGCCCGATCCCAGCCCGGGCGGCGGCTACGGTGGTGACACCCGGACGGCCGGCCAGGGCCCGGGCCTCGTCGGCTCACCGCTGTACGCGGTCGGGGCGGTCCTCCTGGTGGCCCTCGTCAGTATCGGCCTGACCCAGGTCTACCTCCGGCTGACGCCGGCGCCACCTCCGATCGGCCAGTCGCCTGAAAGCCGGCCACCCGGCCAGGCCCCGGCCGAACCCGGCGGCCCGGCTCGGGGCCAGTGACCCTGCGCTCGAACCGGCTCGCCCTGGTCGCCGGGCTGGTCGTGGTCGCCCTTGCCGCAGGAGCCGGCCTGGCCGCCTTGACCGGGGCGCCCGGCCCGCAGGCTACGCCGGGCCTGGGCTCCGGCGCGCTGCTCAGCCCGACGCTGCCACCTTCTGCCAGCAGCCTGTTGGGCGGGTCGCCCAGCCCGGTCCCCGCGTCCCCATCGGACTCCCCGACCGGGCCTGGTCCGAGCTCGAGCGGGGCGCCGGGTCCGTCCGCCGCCCCGACCAGCGCCGCCGGTTTCGTGGCCGGCAAGGCGGTCGTGCCCATGGCCTGGCCGTTTGCGCCGTCGGTCAAGGTCAAGTTCGGACCGGGCTTCGGGGTCTTCCGGGTCGGCCCGCTCGAGCCGTTCAACATGATCTCGGGCGTCTCCAAGACGGGGGCCCTGCTGCGCGGCCACGACGGGCTGGACCTCCAGGTCCCTGTCGGGACCACGGTCCTGGCCCCATTCAGCGGCCAGGTGATCGATCCCGCCAGCCGCTGGAGCCCGTGGGATCCGGCTCGCTACGGCAAGGTCGTGGCGATCGTCAGCGACGAGCCAACCTCCGTCGGCTATAGCGTGATCCTGGTTCACCTCTCGCTGGTCGGGGTGCCGGTCGGCAGCCACGTCAATCGCGGCCAGCCGGTCGGCCTGACCGGGATCACCGGCGACGCTGCCGGCACGATCCCCCATCTTCACCTCGAGCTGCGCGCCCCGTTCCTGCTGCGCTACAGGGTCCACGGCGTGGTCCGCCGGGTTGACGCCTTCGATCCCCGGCCATCGCTCCTCGCCGCGGAGCCGCGCAAGCCCTGAGGGACAACCCGAATCCGTTCGGGTACGTTCGTCCTATTGGCAAGAACTGGTAGTTTGGCCAGACTGCCGAGGACTTACCAATTCCTCCAGTTGACGAACGTGACGACCGCTCTCACCCAACGCCCAACCGACGCCACCCTGTCGGTGACCAAGGCAGCTCGACTGCTGGGTGTCCATCCGAATACGATTCGGGCCTGGAGCGACCAGGGCCGCCTGCGCTACTACCGGATCAACGCGCGCGGGGACCGGCGCTACCGCCTGGGCGATCTCCAGCGATTCCTCGGTGCCGCGGCCGCGGCCGGTTCACCGACCGCGACCAATGGCTCCGGTCCGCGCTCGAGCCATGACTGGGCCAACCGTCGCCCGGCCCCGGGCCGCACGGCGCTGGCCACCACCCTCGGTCCGCCGGAAGCGCCCGCCGAGCGCGAGCGCCACGTCCTCGACCTGGGGGTGATCGCCGAGCTCGGCCGGCTGGCTTCGTCCGGCCGCGACCTGGACCTGACCCTCGGCCGGGCCGTCCACCTGATCCGGTCGTCCTACGGGCTGGCCGCCGTGGCGATCCTGAGCTGGCACGAGGCCACCCTCGAGGCACGAGCCGTCGAGGGCTCCGCCCTGGCCCACGGTTCGAACCGGCCGGCCGCGGTCGGCGTCGGTGGCCGGGCCCTGGATGAGGACCGCGCGATCCTGGTCGAGCGGGGCCGCGGGCTGGCCCGGCCGGACGGTCCGATCCTGCCCGAGTCGCGGACCGAGATCGTCGTCCCGATTCCGGCCGAGCGACGGGCGTGGGGCGTGCTGGTCCTCGCGTCCGAGATGCCGGGCGGGCTGACCGAGGCAGACCTGCCCACGGCCACCTCGCTGGCGGCCCTGGTCGGCAGCCTGGTCGCTCGGGCGCTGCTGCTCGAAGAGACCAGCCACCAGGTCCACCGCCTGGAGGCCCTCCAGCGAGTGGCCGGCGATATCGGCAGCAAGCTCGACCTGGACCAGATCATGGCCGGCATCGTCGACCACGCCATGGTCCTGTTCGCCGCGGAACGGGCCGCCGTCTTCCTGCGCCGGGCCGATGGGGCGATCGTCGCGGAGGTCTCGCGGGGCCTGTCGACGACCTACCTGGCCTCGGTCCGGGACCTGCCCCGGCCATCGCTCGGGGCGGCCGCGGTTGACGCTCGCGAACCGCTCTTCGCCGTCCACTACTCCGACGATCCACTTGGCGCGGCCATGCGCGCGGCCGTCATCCAGGAAGGCTTCGACACGATGTGCGCGGCCCCGTTCTTCGACGGCGAGACCCTGCTCGGCCTGCTGTGCGTGTACCACGATCGTCCCCACCAGTGGACCCACGACGAGCTGGACACGATCGACGCCTTCGCGGCCCAAGGCAGCGTGGCCATCAAGACCGCCCAGAACTACGCCCAGATGGCGACCTGGGCCGCCCAGCTCCAGTCGATCCAGGCCTTGGGCGCCCGCCTCAACCGCCTGGGCACGGCCGAGGAGATCGGGTCGGCGATCGCGATCGAGCTGCGCGACCTGATCGACTACCACAACGTGCGGGTCTACCGGATCCGCGCAGACGAGCTGATCCCGGTGGCATTCCAGGGGCAGGTCGGCGAGTACACGATCGAGACCGGCGACATGCTCCGGGTCCCGGTCGGGACCGGGATCACCGGCTGGGTGGCCGCCCACGGCGTGGCCCAGAACCTGCCCGACGCATCCCAGGATCCCCGGGCCACCACCATCCCGGGCACCGAGGAAGACCTCGCCGAGTCGATGCTCCTGGCCCCGATGACCTTCGACGATCAGGTCCTGGGCGTGGTCGTCCTGTCCAAGCTCGGCCTGAACCAGTTCACCGACGACGACTTCCGGCTGCTCGTGATCTACGCCAGCATCGCCGCCCAGGCCATGGCCAATGCCGACACCACCAGCCGGCTGCGCGACCAGTCGGCCGCCCTCGAGCGGCAGCTGTCCAGCCAGCGGGCCCTCCTCCTGATCACCGAGTCGATCCTGACCACGCTCGATCCGACCGCCGTCCTCGACCAGGTCACCGAGCGTCTGGCCAACCTCGTCCGCTACGACAACATCGCCGTCGAGGTCGTCGATCCGGTGACCGGGCTGCTCAAGCCCTTCGTGGCCAAGGGCGTCCATGAAGCGAGCTACATGGAACCGTGGGTCGAGGGCGAGTCGGGCATCGGGCCGTGGGTCATCGAGCACGGCGAGCCGGTCCTGATCGAGAACGAGCTGAACGACCCGCGGGTCAATCACTTCCGGGACATCGGAGCGCTCGACGGCAGCCTGATCGTGGTGCCCCTGCGCGACCGAGATGGCGCCCACGGCGTGCTGACCCTCGAGCGGCTGGGCCCGGGCGACGTCTACACCGAGGACGAGTTCGAGCTGGTCAAGCTGTTCGCCGCCCAGGTCTCGATCGCCCTGCAGAACGCGGAGGTCTACAAGAAGGTCGAGATTGCGGCGCGCTCGGATGCGCTCACCGGCCTGCTCAACCACGGCACATTCCAGGAGGTCCTCGCCCAGAAGGTCCGCGACAACGAGCCGTGCAGCCTGATCATGCTCGACCTCGACGACTTCCGAACCGTCAACAACACCCTCGGCCACCAGGCCGGCGACCGCCTCCTCAAGACGATCGCCGACTCCCTGGTCAAGGCCGGCCGGGACAGCGACCAGGTCTTCCGCTACGGCGGCGACGAGTTCGCCTACTTGCTGCCGGGCACTGACGGGGCCGGGGCCCTGCTGGTGGCCAACCGGGTGCGCGACTCGGTCAACGCCGTGGGCGTCGATCCGCGCTGGGCCGAACATGGGTCGGTGATCAGCGCCTCGATCGGGGTGGCGACCTTCCCGGTCGATGGGCAGACGGCAGAATCCGTCCTGCTGGCAGCCGACCGGGCCTGCTTCGTGGCCAAGCGCTCCGGCCGCGCCCGGATCGCGACCGCTGCCGAGGGCCTGGCCCTGGCCGCGGAGTTCTCGCTCCAGGAGCCGACCCCGGTCGACGCTCCCTCGGTCAGCCTGGACTGACGCCACGCCCAGCCCCGAGCGTCACACCGGCGCCCTGAAGTCGAGTCCAACGGGCATGGCCCGCCGCGACCCGACTCGCCTGCGCCGGCTGCTGGCCGGCCTCGCCAGCCTGGTCCTCGTGGCCGGCTGTGGCCTGGGCGACCTGCCGGTCCGCTCGGCCGATGCGAGCCAGCCCCCAAGCCCCGCGCCAAGTGGGGCGCCGGCCAGTGCGGGCTCGAGCGGCCAGGCCAGCGGTCTGCCCAGCCCCAGCCTAATGCCCACGGCCAGCCCGGCCGCCACCCCGTTCAGCTACCTGGTCAAGTCCGGCGACTCGCTGGTCAACCTGGGGCACCGGTTCAAGACCACGGGCCGAAGCATTGCCTACTGGAACCGGGCGGCCTACCCCAGCCTCGACCCGGACAAGCCAACCTACAACCCGAACCACCTCGAGATCGGCTGGCGCCTGACGATCTATCCGGGCGTGGTCGACGACGATGGCAACGGGACGCCCGATGCCAGTGCCAGCCCGCCGGCGGATGGCAGCGGCCTGCTCGTCACGGCCGGTCCGGCCGGCGGCGATGATGAGGCCCGCGGCTGCTAGGTCCGGCCGGCGGCCGGTCCGCGGCAGGCATCGACGAAGAAGCGCCACAGCCGCTCGAAGGATTCGGGCGTCTACTCGGTCCGCTCGGGGTGGCACTGGACGGCCAGCACGAACCGGCCGTCGGCCGCCTCGAAGCCCTCGACCAGGTCGCCCTCGGGGCTGGCCGCCCAGGCGCTCGCGACCAGGCCGGGGGCCAGGTCGGCCGCCCGGATCGCCTGGTGGTGGTAGGAGTTGACCGTGGTCGCCCCCGCTCGCGGATTCGTCGGCGACAGGATCCGGGCCAGCCGGCTGCCCGGGACCAGGCGGAGCGCGTGCTCTTTAGCTGGTCCGTGACCCCAGGCCGGGCCGACGTGGCCGGCGACGTGCTGGAGGAGCGTTCCGCCGTTGAAGACGTTGATCGCCTGGAGGCCCCGGCAGACACCCAGGATCGGCAGCCCTCGGGTGGACGCGGTGGCATAGGCCTCGGCCTCGAGGCTGTCCCGGTCCGGCTCGAGATCGATCGAGCCCTGGTTCGGCCGGCCGTAGCGGGCCGGATCGATGTCGGCCCCGCCGCTGAGGAGCAGGCCGTCCATCGACTCAAAGGCCGCTGCACGATCAGCCGGCCTGGACCGGGCATCGAGCACGACCGGCTGGCCGCCTTGGCGCCGGATCGCGTCGGCGTACAGGTCGTTCTTGCGAGCGGCCAGGTCCGGCTCGCCCTGGGCGGTCGGGTCGGCGACGGTGATCACGATGTGGGGCACGGCAGGCATGCTCCGAGGATAGCCGTCCGGCACCTACATCCGGCCGGCGGCGATGACCCGGTCGAGGAACTGGCGCGTGCGCGCCTCGGTCGGGGCCGAGAAGATCTCCTCGGGCGGCCCGGCCTCGAGGATCCGGCCGGCATCGAGGAAGCACACCCGGTTGGCGATGTCCCGGGCAAAGCCCATCTCGTGGGTGGCGATGATCATGGTCATGCCGCCGGCGGCCAGCTCGCGGACGACGTTAAGGACCTCGGCCACTAGCTCCGGATCGAGGGCGCTCGTGATCTCGTCCAGGAGCATCAGGCGGGGCTGCATCGCGAGCGCTCGGACGATCGCCACGCGCTGCTGCTGGCCGCCCGACAGCCGGTCCGGATACTCGTCGCGCTTGTCGGCCAGGCCAAACCGGGCCAGGAGCTCGCCGGCATCACGTTCGGCTTCGGGGCGAGGGCGGTGAAGGACCCGCCGGGGGGCCAGGGTCACGTTGTCCAGGACGCTCATGTGGGGGAACAGGTTGAACGCCTGGAAGACGATCCCGATCCCCCGCCGGACCTGGTTCACGTCGACATCGGCCAGGGTGATATCGGATCCGCCGATCAGAATCCGGCCGGCGTCGATTGGCTCGAGCAGGTTGACGCACCGGAGCAGGGTCGACTTGCCGCTGCCGGACGCGCCGATCAGGCACACGACCTCGTGCTCGCCGACGGCCAGGTCGATCCCACGCAGGACCTCGAGCTTGTCGAAGCGCTTATGGAGCCCCTCGATCCGGACGAAGTCCGCGCTCATCGCGCGCCCGCCAGGAGGCGTCGCCGGTCGCGCGCGACGAGATAGTCGGTCAGGCGGGTGAGGGGCAGGGTGATGACCAGGAAGATCACCGAGAGGGCCAGGTAGGGCGTGTAGTTGAAGAGCGATGCCTGGGCGATATTGGCGGTGCGGAAAGCCTCGACCAGGCCGATGTAGGAGACGAGCACGGTGTCCTTCTGGAGGCCGATGAAATCGTTGAGGAGCGGCGGGATCACCCGCCGGATCGCCTGCGGGACGACGACGAACCGGAGGGTTTGGGCCTGGCTGAGGCCGAGCGACCGGGCCGCGGCGGCCTGGCTCGGGTGGATCGATTCGATGCCGGCTCGATAGACCTCCGAGACGTACGCCGTATAGACAAGCGTCAGGGACACCGCCGCCCAGAAGAATGGATCGTTGGGCACGCCTGGGATGCCCAGCCCGGCGACCCCGAAGCCAAGGATGAAGATGATCAGCAGGCTGGGCAAGCCCCGGAAGATATCGGCGTACGCGATCGCCAGCAGCCGGAGCGGAAAGAACACCGGCCCGGGCAGGCCGCGGGCGACGGCGACGAGGAGGCCCAGGATCAGGACCAGGACCTCGACCAGCATGAACAGGGCGATGTTCGTGAGGAACGCGACGGCGATCACCGGCAGGTAGGCCCAGAACACCGCGGGATCGAAGAAATCCTGCTGGACGAGGGCCCAGCTGGGCGAGCTGGTGACGACGACCGCGATGACCGTGAAGAAGACGACGGTGCTCACGAGGGCAATGAGCAAGGAACGACCGCCGTCGCGTCGACGGCGGTCGCGGTTCGAGGTCATCCTTGGGTTCGAGCGATGAGCTGTGCCGACCGCTTCAGGGCCGCTTACTTGAGGGCCGGCGCGCCCTGGTCGTAGATCCACTGCTGGGCCAGGGCCGCCAGTGTGCCGTCGGCCTTGATCGACGCCAGCGCCTGGTTGGCGCACGAGGTCAGCGCGCTGCCCTTGGCCAGCAGGATGCTGAAGTGCTCGACGTCGCCGACCGTGGGCAGGTAGCCCACGATCGTGCCGCCGGTCAGCTGGGCATCGCGCATGTAGAAGGCCGTCGGCAGGTCGACCACGATGCCATCGATCTGCTTGGCCTGGAGCGCCTTCACCGCGCCGTCCAGGTCGTTGTAGACGCTGGGCGCCTTGGTCGGCTGGATGTTCGCAGTGATGTAGGTGTAGCTGGTGGTGCCCACCGGCGCGCCGAGCTTGAAGTCCTTCAGGCCGGCCACCGTGGTCACCTGCGAGATCGGATTGGCCTTCAGGGCGACAACTGCCTGGTTCAGGTCGAAGTAGCCGTCGGTCAGGTCGACGGCCTTGGTTCGGTCGGCGCTGTACGAAACCTGGGTCAGGTAGATGTCGAAGGCCTTGGCACCCGGCGCGATCGCGCTGTCGAAGGCAACCGGCGTCCACGCCACCTGGTCCTGGCTGAAGCCCATCGCCTTGGCCTCGGCGTAGGCCACCGCGGCCTCGAAGCCCTGGCCGTTGATGGGATTGCCGAGCTGCCACTTGGCATTCGGCGCGGTGCTCGCGTCAGGCTGGAAATAGGGCGGGTAGGCCGGGTTGTCGGCGCCGACCGTGAGCTTGCCGCTGGCGATCGTCTGGATGGCAGCGCAGGCATTCGCGGTCGGGCTGGGCGTGGCCGGGGCAACCGAGGCGGCCGTGGATGGCACCGCGCTCGGGGCGGCGGTCGGCGCAATGGTCGGCACGGCCGTGGCGGCGCTGCCCGTGCAGGCCGCCAGCAGCACGGCCGAGAAGATGGCGACGCTGAACAAGGCTGGACGACGCATGGCAGGCTCCCTGATCGAAGGCTGATCGCTGGGGCGAACGCCGGGGAGTGTAAACGACGGGCTGGCCCTCCGTCCGGCGACGTCCTGCCAAGTGGTGCCGTTCGTGCCATCCGTCCAGGCAGGGGCCCCGGCCGCCAACGTGTGCACTCAGAACCGCAAAACTGCCGTTTTCAGGTCCCGGCCCGGGCCGCCTGGCCATGCTCCGCTCCGATTTCATCCCGACGCGAGCGTGGCCCGGGATGGATCGCGCTCGATCGGCCAGCCCGACGTCTCGATCGGAGCGGCCTGCCCCGCGAAATCGGCCCGAAACTGGCGTTTTGATGTTCTGAGTACACACCACGGCAACTGGGGCCGGCGGCTTGGGCACTTCAACCAGGGCCGGGGTCGCCGCGGGCGGGCACGAACCTGGTCCAGGAATCGCCGAAGCGGCGTCGGGAGGAGGCACGACGCCGCTTCGGTGGTCCGATCGAGCGGGCGGGAGGAGGAGAGCGCCGACTCGACCTTGATCTGGTCCGGGGGCGGTGGTCCGCCCCGTGTCTTGTCTAGTGCAGCCGGCGCTCCTCGCCGTCCAGGCCCCAGCGACCGGAGCGGAGAAGCTCGCGCAGGAAGAGCAGTCGATTCACCTCGCTGAGCGTCCAGCGCGACTCGCTCACGGGCAGGCCGCACAGGTAGGCCGTCAGGTTGGCCGCCTCGTCAGCTGCCAGGCCCTTCAGGAGGAGGAGCCGATAGGTTGCCCGGGTCGCCGGCAGGTGGTTCGCCGGCCCCTGGACCGGGCGCCTCGTTGGCCGCTTCGGGGCCGTGGAGGTGCTGGAGCCAGACTCGGCCCCGGAGACCACCTCGGCCACCGGCGACGAGACCGCGTCCCGGGATCGATCCCCGGTTGCGTGCGCCCCGCTGCGACGACGATCGGCCATGGTCCACGTTCCGCCTGTTGCTCCTGGGTCGATGGATCGAGCTGCTCGGGAAGGGATCCCGATGTCGCTACTGTCGCCATCGGGGGCAGACCGATCGATAGTCCCTAAGTACTGGTTGGGGTAGTACTTGCGTCGACCGGACGGCAGCTGGCGACCCGTCGGCAACGGACCAGACCGAACCACACCACCCTCCAGCACCACGACCATCGTCCTGATGCTGACCCTGACGAGCGAAGGACAACCGGGGTGACGCGGCCGCAACCGCCAGCTACGCCGGTCGGGCTAGACTCCGGCCGTGCGCTTCCGGATGATCGAGCTTCGACTGACCGCAGCAGCGCTGACCGGCCTGTGGGGCCTGGGGGCGCTCTACATCCTGCTCGCCTACCGGCCCGGCGGGCCGATCGACATCGTGGTCGGACTCGTGGCCGTGGCCCCGACGGCCGTCGGCGCGGCCGCCATCGCCTGGCCGCCGCTGGTTCGCGGCGAGCGCACGTTCATCGGGGTCATGACCCTCGGCGTAGGCGCCATCCTGCTCCTGATCCCGGCCACCGGCAGTGTCCTCAACCAGGTGATCAACGGCGGCGCCCAGACCCTCCTGCCGTCGCTCGAGGTGGCCTATCCGTGGCTCCTGGCCCTGCTCGCCACGAGCATCTTCGCCG
Source organism: Candidatus Limnocylindrales bacterium (assembly GCA_038239115.1). Lineage (GTDB taxonomy): Bacteria > Chloroflexota > Limnocylindria > Limnocylindrales > CSP1-4 > Palsa-1033. Next base: position 11,524 of record JBBSFD010000032.1, read on the forward strand.
GCCTCGGGATCGCCCGGCGGACCCTCGGCTTCGGCTCCTCGCGGACGGCCCGGGTGGCGCGGGGCACCGCCCTGGGGATCGCCGCCACCCTGATCGTCGGCTCCACCTTCGCCGGAGTCGCCGTGGCCAACGACCTGGCCCTGCGCGATCGGCCGGCCACGTCGTCACCGTTCGGTCCGACCGATCCCAATCGTCAGCCGCCGGACTGCTCGGGGCCGATCGTGGCCGGCACCAGCGCCCTCCTGAGCGAGCAGATGTCCGCCTCGATCGACGCCCAGCCGGTCGGCCAGGTGCAGCTCTCGGGCGAACGGAGCGGGACCGACCTGCGCTGGACGGCCGACGTGGCCACCGATCGCGCACTGGGCCGGTTCGGCGTGGCCCAGGTCGGTGACGTGGCCTGGGCCCAGGTCGGCGGCGGCGCCTGGACCGCCGTCCCACCCGCCCAGGTGGCCAACGCCGGACTTGATGCCCGGGTGGTCTCGACAGCCCTGACCAGCGACCTCCGGGTGGCCGCCGAGAACCGCGGACTCGAGTTCATCGAGGGCGCCCGGGCGCGCCATTGCCGGATCGAGATCGACGGACCGACATTTGTTGCGGCATTCCCCCAGGTCGCCTGGTTCGTGGGCGGCGATTCGCTCAAGCAGTGGCGCGGCCAGCTCGACTTCTGGGTCTTCTCCGACGGCGAGCTGGGCCAGGTCCAGAGCTCGGTCAGCGGCGAGGCCCAGCCCCTCGGCCGGGACGGGATCGTGGGCCTCATCCAGCTCGGCCTGGATGCGACCGAACGCGACCAGTTCCGGACGATCAGTCCCCCGGCCACATGACGAGGATGACCCGGTGAGCATCGACGAGCGGGATCGGCTGAGCGCCAAGCGCGACCGCACGGCCCGCTTCTACCGGGTGGTTCGGTTCCTCGAGGGCCGGGGCGATCGTGGAGCGGCACCCGAGGAGATCGCGGCCGCGGTCGGGATGTCCAAGCGAACCGTGTACCGGGACCTCAAGGCCATCGAGGATGAGCTGCTCCTGCCGATCTGGTCCGAGGATGGCCGCTTCGGCCTGGCCGACAGCGGTCTGCTGCCGGCCCTCAGCCTGACCCGCGAAGAGGCGATGGCCGTCTTCCTCTCGGCTCGCCTGATGGCCCGCTACGCCGACGAGTACGACCCCGACCTCGGCGCTGCCTTCCAGAAGCTGGCCGAGGGCCTGCCGCCGGTCCTCGCCCGGCACATCGTCGACTCGGGCGATCTGCTGTCCCAGCTGCGCCCGGCCGATCCCGGCCGGCGCTCGATCATGCGCAGCCTGACCGGCGCCTGGGCCGACCGGCGGGTGGTCGAGCTGCGCTATCGATCGGGAACCTACGACGCGACGAAGGGCACCCGCCGGGCCCGGGTCCGGCCGTACCTGATCGAACCCTCGTTGACGACCCGGGCGCTGTACCTGATCGGCTTCGACGAGACCCGCGCGGCCGTGCGCACGTTCAAGATCGATCGGATCGATTCGGTCACGCCCACGACCGACCGGTTCGAGCCGCCGTCGGAAGAGGCGATCGAAGGCTCCCTCGGGGCCGCCTGGGACATCATCTCCGACCAACCCGCCAGCCAGGTCCGGCTGCGCTTCTCGGCGGCCGTGGCCGGCCGCGTCCAGGAGACCCGCTGGCACCCGACGGAAGTGGTCGAGCCGGCCGAGGCCGGCTCGCTGGTGTGGCAGGCGGTCGTCTCGGGCACGGTCGAGATCCGCTCGTGGATCCTGGGCTGGGGTGCCGACGTCGAGGTCCTCGCGCCGGCCGAGCTGCGGGTCGAGATCGGCACCATCCTGGCCGCCGCGACGGCCCGCTACCGGCCTGCCTGAGCACGCCGCCCGCTCCGACGGCCCGGGCACGGCACGTTTGCAATTGGGGTACCCTGTCCGTCCATTGCCCGCCCGTCGATCGATCCTGCCGACCCGCGCGACGCAACCCGGCCTGGTGGCCATCTTCATCCTGCTCCTTGGCTTGGCCTCTCTCGGCCAGGCCACGCCGGCTGCCGCGATCAGCCCGGCAGTGACCACGGCGAGCACGATGGACAGCCAGATCCTGGCCTCGCTCAACAGCGATCGGACGGCCCTCAAGCTCGCCCCCCTGCGGCTCGACAGCCGCTTGATCGCCTGGTCGGCCGATCGGGCGGCGTGGATGGCCAGCCATGCCCTGCTGACCCACACGAGCTTCGGCGGCTCGCCCTGCAACCTGTACGTGATCGAGAAGATCACCTGGTACCAGTGCGGCGAGGCGATCGCCGACACGTCCGCGGCCTATGGGGCCAAGGCGGCCAGCGCCCTGTACGCACTGTGGCGGGGCAGCCCCGACCACTTCGCCCTGATCACCAGCAAGACGTTCAACTACGTCGGCATCGGCGTCGCCTATCGGGCGGCCAACCACACGACCTACGCCTCGATCCTGTTCCTCGAGGGGCCCGAGCACAATCGCCCGATCCCCAGCTGGACCGAATCGTGGGTCAGCGGGACCACCGTCCACTGGGGCTGGACCGCCCGGGAGCCGATCCTGCAGACCCACACCGCAGCGATCCGGAGCTACGACCTCGAGCTGCGCACGAACAGCGGCTCCTGGCACCTCCTCCGGACCAACTCGACAGACGTCAGCGCGACCTTCCGAAACCTTCCGCCGGGGTCGACCTGGCAGATCCAGATTCGGGCTGGGGACAGCGTCGGCAACCTGTCCGGCTGGCTGATCTCGACCACCCTCACGGTGCACTGACCCGAGCTTGATGCGCCGCCACCCGTTTGCGGCCACGAACCTGATCAGCGACCCGATCCACGGGTACATCGAGCTGACCAAGCGCCTCGACCGGGCCGCGGCGGCCGACCTCGGCCTGCCGGCCGAGAGCCACGCCGAGGAAGACCTGCTCGACACGGCCTGGCTCCAGCGGCTGCGTCGGGTCAGCCAGCTCCAGAGCGCTCGCTGGGTCTTTCCCACCGCCGAACACAGCCGGTTCACCCACGGCCTGGGGGTGATGCACGAGGCCGGACTGTGGGCCCGCAGCCTGTATCCGAGCCTGCGCTCGTCCCTCGAGGCGCTGGGCGAGCCGGTTCCCTCCGAGGGGCTGGTCGTCGAGACGCTCCGGATCGCCGGCCTGCTCCACGATGTGGGCCATGGGCCGTTCGCCCATTTCTTCGATGAGCACGTGCTGGCCGGCTTCGACGCGCCGCCCGACCCGCGCCGGGCCGGCTCGAAGCGGCTGAGCCACGAAGACCTCAGCCAGCTGATCATCGAGCGCGAGCTGGCCGGGCCGATCGAAGGGCTGCGCCGGGCACCGGGCTCCGTGCCCGAGCGGGACGGCTTCCGGCCGGGCGAGTCGATCGATCCGCGCTGGCTGTCGTTCCTGGTCTCGAAGCCGGCCCTGGTTGATCCGGCCATGCCCCGCTGGCTGGGCTGGCTCCAGCCGCTGCTGTCGGGCGTGTTCACGGTCGACAACCTCGACTACGTCCGGCGCGATGCGTACCTGACCGGTGTCGCCGTCGGACCGGTCGATGTCGAGCGCCTGCGGCGCTACACGTTCATCAGCGAGCGCGGCCTGACCCTGTACGAGTCGGGTCTCGGGGCCCTCGAGATGTTCCTCTCGGCTCGCCTGTTCATGTACGAGCAGGTCTACTTCCATCGCACGGTTCGGGCGATCGACCTCGACCTGGCCGAGGCATTCGCACCCTCGATCCGAGCCCTGGCCGGGGACGGCTCGCCGGCCGACGCGCTGGCGGCCTACGCCGACCTGGACGAATATGCGCTGCTCCACCAGGCCGCCCGCTGGGCGCGCGGCGAGTCGGTGGCCACCGAGCCGGTCCCGGGCGATGGCCGGGTACGGCCCGAGATCGCCGCCGCCTGGCGCGGGATCCTCCTGAGGCGGCCCACCTGGCGGGCAACGGACGAGGTCCGCGCGGCCTACGAGGACGATGCGTTCCCGGAGGTCCTGGTCGACCGCCTGGGCAGTGCCGAGGCGGGCCGGGTCGCGGTCGATCTGGCCATCGTCGATGCCCGGCCGGCCGACGCCACCGCGACGGATTCGCTGCTCGCACTCGAGGGTCGCGACGGGCGGCCGGCTGGCCCGCTCAGCGAATCGCTCCGGCGGCTACCCGCCTGGTCCCTCATTGGTCGGCGCTACGAGCGGCTTGACCGGCTGGACTGAGGGACGCGGGGGCAGGACCAGGAGCGGGTTGATTCGGGCAATCTCGAGCGCGGGCAGCCTGGTCCGCTTGACCACGTCGGCGCGCAGGCCGAACCGATCGAGGTCGTAGGGGCTGAACAGGCCGTAGTGCAGGTGGCAGCCGGTGGCGTAGCCCGTCCGGCCTTCCCAGCCGATGAACTCGCCGGCCTTGATCGTCTGGCCGACCTTGACCGCGATCTTGCTGAAGTGGGCGTAGATGCTGCGGTAGCCGTTGCCGTCGTCGATCACGATGATGATCGGCAGCTCGCCCCACAGGCTGTATTTGTCACGGCGGGCGACCGACGGGGCGAGCGAGCCGATCCAGCCCATCCACGGATCCACCTTGCGGCCGGCCGCCAGGACCGTCCCGTCGTGGGCCGCCACGATCCGGTCGCCGCAGAACGTGGCGATGTCGAGCCCGTCATGGAAGCGCACGCCGTTGACCGTGTTGTCGCTGTACCAATCGGGTCCAAATGGATTGGTGATCCGGCCGTGCGGCAGGGGCCAGACATAGCCGCTCAGGCTCGCTGGATCCGGCGCGGCGGGCGGCGGCAGGCGGCCGTGGCCGGGCAGCCCCTGGACGGCGGCGGCCACTGCCCCGCTCGGCGAACCGGCTCCCGACGCCGACCCGGGCCCGGCCGGCTGGCCCGGATTGCCCGCCTGGGCGGGCGTGGCCCTGGCTCCGCCAACGGCCCCGACAACGGTCCCGCCCGGCAAGGGCACGGACGATGCGCTGAGCGACGGGCTGGCAATCATCGCGCCGGCGGCCAGGACGATCCCGAAGGCGGCGATGAGGAAGTGTCGGCGCACGTCTGCCGTTATACCGGAATTGGACGGCGGGCGTGGGCGGCCAATCGAGACGGCGCGCCCGTGGGCCCCGAGCCGAGTCGGGTGACCACCTGGGCGTTCTGTTCGCCTGGGACGAACGGAGTCGGGCCGCCTAACCCGCCGTCGGGGGCCCGGCCCGAGCATGTTCTTACGCTCCGCTTACAACCGGTTACCGCCGGCGCCTTGAGCCCGCGGGGCCAGTCCCTGATCGTTGAACGCGTTCAGGTCGCAGGTCGGCACCGGGAGTCATGTCCAGATGATCAATCCAGTTCGCGAGTTCGGGGCGCGGCGAGTCGCCACGGTGGTCCTGGCGCTGGGCCTCATCGGAGTCGTTGCCGTGCCGGCCATCAATGCCGCCTCGTCTCCGGCCGGCGGAGCGCCGGTGGCGGCTTCGAGCAGTGTTGCGGGCGGCGCCGACCAGGTTGAGGAGGCCGCCGTCAATACGGCGGCCGTCCGCCTCGGTGGCGGCCTGAACCGGATCGTCCGGGGCGACCTCGTGATGCGGGCCAAAGGCGGCACGTACGTCAACGTCCACTACGAGCGCGGCCAGATCTCGGCCGTCAGTGCCAGCTCGATCACGATCGTCGGGCCGGACGGCAAGGGCGCGACCTTTGCCGTGACGGCCGCGACCCGGATCCGGTCGAACGGCCAGGCGATCAAGGCCAGTGACCTGGCCGTCGGCCGGACGGCCCTCGTGTTCGGCACCGGAAGGGCCGGCACCTACAGCGCCGTGCTCATCCGCGAGCCCGTCGCCCGGGCCAGCCGGAACGCCGCCCCGAGCCCGTCGGCTCCGTGATCGGGGCGGCAGCTCAGGCAGCCGCGCTCAGTAACCGGGCTTGATCGAGCTGCTCGGGTTCGGGATCGGGCCGGCCACGCCCGCCACCAGGAAGCCGTTGACGCCTTCGCCGGTCGTGTCGGTCGGCTGGCTGTCGCCCTTCCAGTAGTAGAGCGGGTTGCCCAGGTAGGTGACCTGGGTCGTCCCATCACCGCGGTCCAGCGTCCCGAAGGCCCCCGTGACGCCCGAGCCACCGGTCGCCTGGGTGCCGGCTTCGACGGTCAGCGGCGGCCAGGCCACGGCGCAGGCGGCGGTGCAGGTCGAGGAGGTCGGGCTGTCCCCGGCATGGGTGTACAAGGCCAGCCCGCGGGGCCCGATCAGGTAGGACCCCAGCGTGGCCGATGCGCCGGACGTCACGATCACGGCGCCCGTTCCGGCCGAAGCCGGCCCCACGCCGGACGGGGCCGCGGCGCCGGGCGAAGCCGGCGTTGCTGCGGGGCTGAGCGACGCCTGCGTGGGCGCAGTCGTGGCGGCGCCGGAGCTGGTGCAGGCCGCGGCAAGGCCGGCGATCAGCACGATCGCGGCGACGGCTCGAAGGCTGGACATGAAACACCTCTCGTTGATGCGATCGCGGTGGCGACCTGCCGATTGTGCTACGCCATCAACAGCTTGACTGGTTCTCCCTCGGCCGGGGGTCGACTATGATCGGTCGGTCCGCCCGTAGCTCAGTGGATCAGAGCAGCTGACTTCGGATCAGCAGGTCGGGGGTTCGAATCCCTCCGGGCGGGCCATCGTCGGGCGGGCCATCCAAACCCGGAGCCTGGCCCGCGCTACCTCGTCGCTCGCTCCGAGCCTGCGACCTCGGCCGGGGGAGGCACGCGTGGCCGCCGCGCCGCCCTTGGCAGCGCAGGATGCGCCGAGACTGCCTCGCCCGAGAGCTGGACCCGGTTGCGGCCGGCCGCCTTCGCCTGGTACAGGGCCGCATCAGCGGCCTGGAGGAGGTCGAGCCGGGTCGTCCCCTGGGCCGGTGCCGACGCGACGCCGACCGACACCGTCAGCCGGGCGGTGATCCCGGGCGCAAGGGCGATGATCGTCGATTCGGTTCGTGAGCGGATCCGCTCGGCAACGACCGCAGCTCCCGTCGCATCAACGCTCGGCAACAGGACCGTGAACTCCTCCCCGCCGTAGCGGGCGGCGAGATCGCGATCGCGCATGCACGAGCGGAGCACGTCAGCAAACGCTCGCAACGCCTGGTCTCCGGCCGGATGGCCGTGCTGGTCATTGAAGTCCTTGAAGTGGTCGAGATCGAGCATCAGGACGCTGATCGACTCGCCCTCGGTTCGACCACTGAGGGCCGACTCGACGGCCGTGTCGAACGCCCGGGTATTCGCCAGGCTGGTCCTCGGGTCCGTGCTGGCTTGGCCACGCAAGGCCGCGAGGAGGCGACGATTGCCGATCGCGAGCGCGGCGTGCTCGACGATCCGGGTGACGCTGGCTCGCAGCTCAAGCGGCAGCCCGTAGGGCCGCTCCCAGTAGAGATGAACCGCACCGATCGATTCTCCGCTGTTCAGGGGCACGCACACGACCGTGCCGCGGGTAACCGGGTAGACCGGGCAATGGACTGCCAGGGCGGCTTGCGCGTCCTCGGTCACGTACATGCTCCCCCGGATCAGCCCGGCGCACGCGGACAGGGCGTCCAGGGCCAGGACTTCGGCGATCGCCTCGCCCATGATGGCCTCCGGCACGGCCCGATCCTTGGAGCGGTTGAGCACGTGGGTCACCGCCGCGTCGGGATGGACGAGGAGCGCGAGCGCCTCCAGATTCGAGGCCGCGACGGCGGTGTCATCGGAGGCGAAGGAGGTGACCTCGGTAAAGCGATTGAGGACTCCGGCGTGCATGGCATCGCGCTCGAGCGCCCGCCCGTATCGTCGGATGAGCCAGATCGCAAGGAGGGCCACGAGCGCGAGCAGGACCAGGCCGACGATCGTCGCCCCGAGCCGGGTCAACGAAAGAGTGTCCGCTCGCGCCGTGATCGAATCATTGACTTCCTGAAGGTCGGTGTTGAGCGCGAGGAGAGACTCGTTGACCGCCTCGTGATCGGTGCCGGGGCCTTGCGTGAATGGATCGAGCAGGCTTCCACCGCCGGCTTTGATTGCGGTGACGACCGGCTGGGCGTAGGCCTTCTGCCAAGCTGCTGAGGCATCGGTCACCGCGCTGATCGCCTCGCGCACATCGGCGAGCTCGGATGCGTTCGAGGCCATCGCCTGGGCGATCGAGGTTTCGTCCGCCTCGGCCCGATCGAAGTCGGTCAGCGAGCCGGTCCCGCTGCTGATGATGTAGTCGTCGATCGCCGACTCCTGGTCGCGGGCTGCGTCGGACAGCCGGCCCGAGTCGACCCACAGCTGGGTCGCGGTGTGGGTGTCGGCTTCGAGGTCGAGCCGCTCGGACTCGGTCAGGGCGAAGGCGGCGGCCACGACCAGGATCGCGCCGGCGGCCAGGGCGGCGATCGCCGCCAGGAACCTGGTGTGGCGCGAGATCAGGCGTGCCTCATCAGGGCGGGTGGGTCGCATTCGACCAACGTACTGGTCGATCGGCCGGGCGACTTCGCTACCGAAGTCAGGCTGGCCCGGCATTTGTACCCGCGGCCATGACGAGCCGTAATGACGGGCTCCTGGGCAGACCTCACCCTGAGCACGAGTACAAGGCCGCCGTGGCCTGGCGTCGTCGTGCTTGAGGGCCTGAGATCCGGGATGAACCGACGAACATCGGCTGAGCCGGCAGTCCGCCGATGTCAGCGCCGACGCGCGAGCGCGACCGCCGCTCCGTGATCACGGCCGTCCCCGTACCTGGTTTGGGACCTGCTCGCCCGCGCCTGCAGTTCTTCCTGCCCTGGCTCTTCCGTCTCGCGCTCGGCTTCGGGCTGGTCGAGCTCATGTGCGGCATCGTGCTCGGGGAGCCGGCTTTCGTCGGCGCGGGCGCGCTGACCGCGGTGTTCGGCCTGATCGTGCTCCTCGCCCAACGGATGATGGCCCATGGCGGGGAGTTCGCCGCCACCTGGATCGTCGCCGCCGCACTGACCCTGGTCGGCTTCCTGGGGACCCTGGTGGTCCCCGACGTGGACGAGGCGATGGCCCTCCTGCCGATCCTGGGGTTCGCGCTGCTCCTGCCATACGCCGTCGGTCGGAGACGTCTCCCGATCGTCCTGCAGGTCGTGGCCTCGACCGCCCTGATCCTAGTCGGGGCGGCCATCGGCAAGCCGGCACCGTTCGCGGGTCCCGAAGGCCAACTCTTCTCTGACGCGATCCTGCTCGCGATCGTCGCCCTGGTCATCGCCGCCCTGGTCGACTTCTGGGATAGCACGGTCAAGAGCCTGGATGCGTTCGACGCGGCCGTGAGCCGCCAGAACGTCCTCAGTGACGAGCGAATCGCCCTCGGTCGCCTGCTCGAGAGCCTCAGGCCGATGGCCACGGTCGACGAAACCGCCGACGCGATCGCCGTGGCCCTGGTGACGTTGCCTGGGATCAAGGTCGGGGGAATCTTCGAATTCCATGAAGGCGGGCTGCGACTCCTCGCGATCAGCGGTCCGCCTGGCTTCCCCATGAACGTCGGCGATCGTGTCCCCCAGGCACAGGCCCTGCGTCTGCTGGCTTCCTCGACGCGGGGCCCATGGGCCGAGCCGGCCCTGTTCGCCGGTCGACGCGGCGACGTCGAGGCGGGCGATACGACGGGCCTGGCGGCGACCGTCTATGCGCCGCTGCGCAGCGGCGACACGCTCATTGGCCTGATCGGGATTGGCACGCATGATCCGGCCGTCGCTCGGCACCTCATCGACGACTTGCCGGCGGCCGGAGAGGTCGCCGCAACGGCAACAGCTCTGCTCGGTCCCGCCTTGCTGGCGCGCCGTGAAGCTGCGAGTGCTCGGAGCCTGATCGAGGCGATCATCGCCGAACGGGCGTTCATGCCTGTCTTCCAGGGGATCACGACGATCAGCGACCGCGAGGTGGTCGCCTATGAGGCGCTCACCCGCTTCACCGATGGCGTCCGACCGGATCACCACTTCGCGAACGCAATCGCTGTTGGCCTGGGGGTCGAGCTCGAGCTGGTGACACTGGAGGCGGCGGTGCGCGCCGCCGAGCGGATCCCCTATGACCTGTGGCTGACCCTCAATGTCTCGCCCCTGGCGGTCGAAGCCGGCGGCCGCCTGAGCCGGATCCTGCGACTCAGCCACCATCCCCTGGTTCTCGAGCTGACCGAACACGCCGCGGTCGCTGACTACGGCCGGTTGCGGGCCGCGCTCAAGGAGCTCCGGGTCCCGTTCCGGATCGCGGTCGATGACGCCGGGGCGGGCTACGCCAGCATGACCCACGTCGTCGAGCTGGAGCCAAGCCTGGTCAAGCTCGATATCTCCCTCGTCCGGGGAATCGATAGCGACCCGGTCCGCCAGGCGTTGATCGCGGGGATGCTCTTCTTCTCGGAGGAGACCGACTGCCGACTGGTCGCCGAGGGGATCGAAACGGAGGCCGAGCTGGCCACCCTAGCCAAGATCGGCGTCCCGCTGGGACAGGGCTACCTGCTTGGCCGCCCGGGCGAATTCGTCGGACGGCAGGCCGCCGTCGCCTGAGTTCGGTTCCGGGTGGTTGCCTCGCCTGAGGCGCCCATTCTATCGACGGCTTCGACGCCCGAGCGGCTCTCCTACACTTCGGCCATGACCACGATCGCCAACCTGCGCGAGTTCGAGGAGCTCGCCCGCGAGCGCCTGGGCCCGGCCGCCTACGGCTATTACGCGGGCGGCTCGTTCGATGAGCTGACCCTGCGCGACAACGAGGCGGCCTTCGCCCGGCGCCGGCTCCTGCCCCGGGTCCTGGTGGACGTGTCCGGGTTGGACCCTTCGACGACGCTCCTCGGCCGGCGGGTCGCACTGCCGTTCGGCTTTGCCCCGGCAGCCATGCAGGGCCTGGCTCATCGCGACGGCGAGCTGGTGGCAGCCCGGGTCGCCTCGAACGCCGGCCTGGTCTACTGCCTGTCGTCCTTTGCCAACCGCTCGATCGAGCAGGTCGCGACCGTCGGCCCCGGGCCGCGCTGGTTCCAGCTCTACGTCCAGAAAGACCGGGCCGCCACGGCTGCGGCGATCGAGCGGGTGGTCGCCGCCCGCTATGACGCCATCGTCCTGACCGTGGACTTCGCAACCGCCGGCTACCGCGAGCGCGACCTGCGCCAGCCTCTCCTCGATGAGGGCCTGCTGCCCAACGTTGGCGTGGCCGCGACCGAGCGCAGCTCGTTCGGGCACATCATCGACGGCAGCCTGAGCTGGGACGACCTGGCCTGGCTGGGTGGCCTGAGCGAGCTGCCGCTGGTCGTCAAGGGCATCCTGGACCCGGCCGATGCCGTCCGGGCGGTGGAGCACGGCGCGGCCGGGATCGTGGTCTCGAACCACGGCGGCCGGCAGCTCGACCGCGCGCCGGCCAGCATCGACGCGCTCGAGGCGGTCGTCGCGGCGGTGGCCGGACGGGCCGAGGTCTATCTCGACGGTGGGGTCCGGCGCGGCACGGATGTCGTGACGGCCCTCGCCCTGGGGGCCCGGGCGGTGTTCATCGGGCGGCCCTACCTGTACGCCCTGGCCGCCGGCGGCCAGGCCGGCGTGATGCGCTGCGTCGAAATCCTCGAGACCGAGGTCCGGATCGCCATGGCCCTCCTGGGCAGCCCGACGGTAGGCGAGCTGACCCGCGATCGGGTGATCTAGGGTCCCGTCCGAGCCACGCCCTCAGTGGCGGACTTCCTCGGGCGTCTCGTACCAGCGGACGCGCTCCCCGATCCGGGCCCGGCTGCGCCAGCCGAACGACTTGGGGGCCCCCTCGATCGCGTTCCGGATCTCGACCGCCTGGGCGCCGACGTCGAACGACGCGCCGGGCACGGGTTCGGTCGCCCACAGGTCGGCCACGCTGGCCAGGTTGCGCTCGAAGGTGTGGCAGAAGCCCCAGTCCGAGCCGAGCACCCCGGTCATCCGCTCGAGCTCGATCAGCTCGGTGTCGGCATTTGCCCCCGAGCTCGCCCGAGCGGCCAGGCCGTGGTCGGCGATCAGGCACAGCGCGTCACCCAGGTCCTTGCGATTGATCTCCCAGACCTGGAGCTTGGTAAGCAGGAGGTCGGCCAGGGTCAGCGTCACGGCCGGTCCGGCCAGCCGGCCGCGCAGGTCGAGCTTATGGGACATCGCCAGCTCATCGACCACGATGTCGACCGACCAGCGGGCGTCCGGAGCCTGGAAGTACAGCCGGGTCGCCCCATGGAGGGCGTTGAAGAACTGGTCGGGCAGGTAGCCCTGCTCGAGGAGCATGGCCTTGAGCGCCGCCGCACCCTTGGCCGCCACCACGAAGTCGAGGTCGGCATACGGGCGGGCAAAAGGGCCCTGGCGGGCACTGGGGCTGCGCAGCCAGATCGCCATCCCGCCCATCAGCCGGGCGGGAATGCCGGCGGCCAGCAGGAGCCCGCCCAGGCGGGCGGCCTCGTCCCGGATATCGGCCGCCATCTCCTGGCCGGGCTCGGTCATCGTCGGGCAACCGTAGCAAAGAAGGACGGCCGGCGAACGCTCACCGGCCGTCCCTGGTCCCGTTCGGACCTCTCGACATCACTCAGGCGGCAGTTCCTTGTACACGAAGTCGATATCTACGCCCTGGCCCTTGCGCACGTAGCGGGGCACGTAGTAGAGGGCCAGGCCGATCACGATCATCGCCACGAAGAACGCAGGGATCCACCAGGCGTTGCCTGGATCGCCGGCCATGACCAGGGCCGGGTACTGCGTCCCTACGACCAGGATGCCCAGGAAGAACACGATCGAGAACACGCCGGTGATGTACAGCACCGGGATGCCCAGGAAGTTGATGTTGGCCGGCGAGGCCTGGTACAGGTCGGGCCGCCGGGTGGGGAACGCGATCGCGGCAATGGCCACGATGATCACGGCCAGGACCCCGGCCAGGACGATCAGCCCGAGCAGGATCTGGAAGGTGTTGCCGAACACGCTCCAGATCACGAAGAGGGTGATGATCGCATTGGCCAGGAGGATCGCCGGGATCGGTGAGTGGAAGCGCTCGTTCACCTCCGAGAGCTTCTCGGGCATGAGCCGGTCGAATGACCAGGCGAAGAACGAGCGGATCGGCATGTAGGTGTTGGCGATCATCGAGGGCAGGCTCCAGAACATGAACGAGCCAACGATGATCAGGGTCAGGATCGGCGTGTTGAAGACGATCGAGGCGAGGAAGGGATAGAACGCGCCGGTCGGGATGGCATAGGCCGCGTTGGGCGCGAAGTTGACCGCGTACACGAAGTTGTAGCCGGCGATCCGGAACAGGACCAGGGCCCCGACGATCAGGAGCAGCCCGTCCCAGAACAGGGCCCCGAACATGATCTGGAGCTGGCGGCCCCGGTTGGACGCGCTCTTGAGCTCACCGGACATGTAGACCGACCAGAAGTTCCACATCATGAAACCTTCGATCGCGAACAGGGTCGGCAGGGTCGCGCTCATGTTGCCCAGGTTGGGCGCGGCGTTCTGGGCCTGCGCCCCAGCGATCACGTCGTTGACGGTGCCGCCGCCGAACTGGGCGTTGATCGTGTTGAAGTGGTTGAAGAAGTCGGTCTGGCTGCCCACCAGCAGGACGATGAACGCGACCAGGGTGCCGAACATCGCGATGATGAAGAACCCGTTCTGCCAGCGGAAGGTGGTCTTCGAGCCGCGGATCAGGACCACGGTCTGGAGCAGGACCATGGCCAGCGAGGCGACCAGGATCCACAAGTTGTTGGTCTCGAAGGCGGTCCCCCAATCCGACAGCATCGAGTTGTTGGCCAGGATGCCCAGCGAGGCGAACACCGGTCCGAGGGCCAGCACCGAGAAGAACTTGGCGAAGAACGCTGCTCCGGCCAGTCCGCCGAAGATCATCGCCACGTTCGAGATCAGGCCCAATGGCGGGCTCAGGATCCGGCTCACCCAGACGTAATCGCCGCCGACCCGGGGCATGCTCGAAGCCATCAGGGCAAACATGATCAGGATCGGAATGTTCAGGAAGATCGTCAGCAACAGGACGCCGGCGACGTCGGCGCCGGGGAAGGCAACGAGGGTGAAGAAGATCGAGTAGGCGAGCGTCGAACCCACCGGCGCCGAGATTGCGGCGTTGAATACCGTCGCGTCGAAGGCCGAGGCCTCGCGCACCAAGCCGGTGCTGTTACGTACGAACAGCCTGCTTACACCCGTCACGGCCACCCTCCGGTTGGCTACATGGAACTGCCTTGACAGCCCGTTTCGCGGATGCAACAGTTGAACACGATCGAACACACGATGTCAATGCACTTGTCACGACGAAACGACAAAGTTGTTGGCTTCGAACATCTCGTGACGCGCGCAGCATGCTCCGAGGACCCCGCTTGTTGACCAGCCCAGCCGGCTCCCTGCTCCGCGACCGGTTCGGCAGCGACCAGCCGATCATTGCCATGTGCCACCTGCCCGCGCTGCCCGGCCGGCCCCGGCACGACCGGGCCGGCGGCCTCGGCCGAGTGGTCGACAGCCTGGCCCACGACCTGCCGATCCTGCATGAGGCCGGGGTCGATGGGCTGCTCTTCTGCAACGAGGCCGACCTGCCCTACGAGCTGCGGGTTGGGCCGGAGATCCCGGCCGCGATGGCGGCCGCAATCGGCCTGCTCAGATCCGAGATCAAGCTGCCGTTCGGGGTCAACATCGTGTGGGACCCTCGAGCCAGCCTGGCTGTCGCCCGGGCCACCGGTGCCGCCTTCGTGCGCGAGGTGTTCACCGGCGTGTACGAGAGCGACCTGGGAATCATGCAGCCCGACTTCGGGACGATCGCCGCCTACCAGGCCATGATCGGAGCCGGGGACGTGGCCTTGTTCAGCAACATCACCCCCGAGTTCGCCAGCAGCCTGGGCCACCGAACGATTGCCGAGCGAGCCCAGAGCGCCGCGTTCCTGGGGGTGGATGTCATCCTCATCAGCGGTCAGATCACGGGCATGTCGATCAACCTCGACGATGTCCGGGCGGCCAAGGCCGCGGCACCCTCGACACCGGTCCTGGCCAATACCGGCGTCCGGGCCGAGACCGTCGCCGACGTCCTGGCCGTGGCCGACGGAGCGCTCGTCGGGACCACCTTGAAGCGAGACGGCGTGACCTGGAATCCGGTCGATCGCGACCGGGCCGTACGCTTCATGGACACGGTTCGAGCCATCCGCGATCGCCCGGCGGTCGACTAGCGGTGGCCAAGACCAAGCTCTACTTCGTGAGCGACCTGCACGGCTCGAGCAAGTGCTTCCGCAAGTTCGTCAACGCCGGCCCGATCTACAAGGCCGACGTCATGATCCTGGGCGGCGACATCGCGGGCAAGGCCATCCAGTCGATCGTGCGCGGTCCGAACAACACCTGGACCTGCTCGTTCGTGGGCACGGACTACACGATCTCGTCGGAGGCCGAGCTGGTGGAGCTGGAGAAGCTGATCGCCGATCACGGCTACTACCCGTACCGGGCCGAACCGGGCGAGCTCGAGGCGCACGAGGCGGACGGCAGCCTCGACGCCCTGTTCCTGGGCCTGATGACCGAGCGCCTGACGGGCTGGCTCAACCTGGCCGATGAACGCCTCCGGCCATCCGGCCGCCCGCTCTACTTCATGCTCGGCAATGACGATCCGGTCGAGCTGGGGGCCCTGCTCGACCAGGCACCCTGGGGCACCCACGACGAGGGCAAGGTGGTCTGGCTCGACGACGAGCACGAGATGATCTCGTGGGGCTACTCCAACATCACCCCCTGGCACAGCCATCGTGAACAGACCGAGGAGCAACTCAGGGCAGCGCTGGACGACATGGCCGGCCGGCTGAGCCGGCCAGAACGGGCGGTGCTCAACGTCCACGTCCCGCCCTATGGCACCCAGCTCGACGATGCGCCCAAGCTGGACGAAGATCGGCGTGTCCAGGCGACGCTCGGCCAGGTTCAGTTTGCGGCCGTCGGCAGCACGGCCGTACGCGAGTTCGAGCTCGAACGGCAGCCGCTGCTCGGCCTCCACGGCCACATTCACGAGTCGTCGGGGATTCGCCGGCTGGGCCGGACGGTCGTGATCAACCCCGGCAGCGACTACTCGACCGGGGCACTGAACGGGGCCCTGGTCACCCTCGACAAGGACAAGGTCAGCGCCCACCAGCTCGTCCGCGGCTGATGACCCCAGCGCGGACGAGTTCCATTCGTCGCGGGATCAAGGCCGACGCCGAGGTCCTGGTGGCGATCGATGTCGGCACGTCGGGCTCGCGGGCCGCGGCCTACGGCCTGGGCGGCCGGTTCGTCGCCGAGACCCGTCGCTCGTACCCGACCGAGCTCGGCGCCGACGGCCGGGCCGAGCAGGATGCCCGGCGCTGGCGCTCCGCGTCCCTGTCGGCGCTGGCCGGGCTCGTGCATCAGCTGGGTCCGCGGCGACGGGTGCGGGCCATCGGCCTGACCGGCCAGTGCCCGTCCATCGTCCCCCTGGACGATCGTGACCGGCCGCTCCGGCCGGGCATGATCTACCGCGACAACCGGGCCACCGCGGAAGCGCAGGAGATCCGGGCCATGTTTGGCGACCGGCTGGTCCACGATCGAACCGGGCACCTGCCGGCCGCCTTCCACGTCGCGGCCAAGATCCTGTGGATCCGTCGCCACGAACCCGACACGTTCGCCGCGACACGGCACTTCCTCGAACCGTCCGACGTGGTCGCCCTGGCCCTGACCGGCGAGACCGTGACCGACTGGACCATCGCCACCGCCTCCGCCCTGTTCAACATCCGCGAACGGCGCTGGGACGAGCAGATCCTGGCCGGACTGGACCTCGATCCTGGGCTGTTGCCGGCGGCCCAGCCATCCTGGTCGGTGGTCGGGGACGTCCGCGCGAGTCTGAGGTCCCGCCTCGGCCTGGCCTCCGCGGTCCCCGTCGTGATTGGCGCCGGTGACAGCCTGGCCTGTGCCTTTGGGGCGGGCGTGATCGAGCCCGGTCCCTTGAGCGAGATGGCGGGCAGCTCGTCCTGCCTGAATTCGGTGGTGCCCGAGCCGCTCGCGGACCTGGACGTTACGAACTATCCGAGCCTGCTGCCGGGATCCGGCTACTACACCGAGGTCGGCATCAACACGACGGGAGAAGCCGTCGACTGGCTGGCCGGGCTGGCCTACGCCGGGCGCAGTGGCCAGGTCCGGTCGACCGACTATGCCCGGATCGATGCGGACGCGGGCCGCATGCCGGCGGGGGCTGACGGCCTCCAGGTCATCCCCGTCCTGGGCGACGGGGAGCGCGACGACCCCTGGCTGCGCGGCGCCGCCGTGGGGCTGTCCCTGCGCCACGGTCGGGCGGCGCTTGCCCGGGCCGTGCTCGAAGGCGTCGCCTATGGCATCCGGTCTCGAGTCGAGACCCTCGGCGCGGCCGGCTCGCCCGCGACGGAGCTGCGGGTCTCGGGCGGCGACACCCGGCTGGGAGCATGGAACCAGATCAAGGCCGATGTGCTGGGGATCCCGGTCGTGCGCATCGCGGGCGACGCCACGGCGGCCGGCGCGTCACTCCTGGCCGGCATCGGCGCCGGCGTCTATCGCGATGCTCGGGAAGCGGTCTCGGTCACCGCCCGGGCGGACGAGCCGATCCTGCCGGATCCGTCCGAGCACGCTCGCTATGACGAGCTCTACCACGCCTATCGGACGCTCGTCGCGTCGTCGGCGGTCCACGTCGGGCCGACCGCGGCGAGGCCCGGATGAAGGCCCGGCTGGGGATCAACACGTGCTTTGCGGTCAAGCGCTGGCCGCGGCCGGTGGACTGGGCCAGCATCGTCCGGGACGACCTGGGCCTGGACCTCGTCGAGCTCTCGCTCGATCTGCTCGACGGGATCGAGACCAGCGACGGCCGGCGGCGGGCCGTCGAGAGCACCCGGGCTGCCCTGGCCGGTGCCGGCCTGACCGCCCAGGGCACGTTCACGGGGCTGGCCGGCTACTCCCGCAACCTGCTCCTGCACCCCGATCCAGCCGGCCGGCAGGCAGCCCTGTCCTGGTACGAGACAGTGATCGACATCAGCGCCGAGCTCGGGGTCGCCGGCACGGGCGGCCACGTCGGGGCCTACAGTGCGCCCGATTGGCGTGATCCCGACGCGCGAGCCCGGCGCTGGGCGGGCCTCAAGGCCGATCTCGCGGCGCTGAGCGGCTATGCCCGGCGGGCCGGCCTCGACTACTTCCTGGTCGAGAACCTGGTGCCCGTCCGCGAGCCTGCGACCATGGCCCAGATTGCCGACCTGCTCCAGCCCGGCGACGCCGATCGCGTACCCATCGGGTTCTGCCTCGACCTCGGCCACGAGTGCGTCCCGGGAGCGGCCGGCAGCGAGCTCGATCCGTATGCCTGGCTCGCCCGTTTCGGAGCCGAGCTGATCGAGGTCCAGCTGCAGCAATCGGACGGCGACGATGACCATCACTGGTCGTTCACCCCGGAGCGCAATCGGCAGGGCCGGATCGAGGCCGGCCGGGTGCTTGACACGCTGGTCGAGTCGGGCGCCCGCGACGTGATCCTGATGCTCGAGATCATCCCCAGCTGGCAGCAGCCTGATGACGAGCTCCGGGCCGACCTGGTCGCCTCGGTCGACTATTGGCGGAGGGCCATGGCCGAGCGCGGGCTGGGCACCTGAAGGGACCGAAGGATGCCAATTGCACGCAATGGCGAGCTCGCGATCAACTACCGGGTCCAGGGCGACGGCCCGGAGACGGTGATGCTCGTGAACGGCATCGGCGACGACCTGGAAGCCTGGTCGCTCCAGGTTCCGGACATGTTGCAGGCCGGCCTGCGCGTCGTCAGCTTCGACAACCGGGGCCTGGGC
The DNA here is from genome assembly GCA_038239115.1 of Candidatus Limnocylindrales bacterium. GTDB lineage: Bacteria > Chloroflexota > Limnocylindria > Limnocylindrales > CSP1-4 > Palsa-1033. The sequence goes on from JBBSFD010000032.1 coordinate 30,166, forward strand.
CGGTCGAGTCGGCCACCGGGTCCCTACTCCAGCCAGGGAGGTGCAACCGACGCCCGGGCGGTGATCGAGGACCTCGGCCTGACCGATTTCCATCTCGTCGGCTGTTCGATGGGCGGCCTGATCGCCCTCGAGTACGCCCTGGCCTACCCCGCCGGGATCCGCTCGCTGGTCCTGGCCAACACCTATGCCGCGCCCGATGCCTACACCCGGGGCGTGCTGGACGCATGGGCCATTGTCCTGGCCGCCGGCGGCATGCCCGCGGTGATGGGCCAGATGGCGCCCTGGATCTTCAGCCCCGAGTTCCACGCATCCCAGCCGGACGTGCTGGCCGGCTTCATCGACGAGATGATCCGGACCCCGCAGTCGGCCGAATCATTCGCCGCCCAGTTGGCCGTCTTGCACGACCACGACTGCTGGGACCGGCTGGCCGGCATCGCGGTCCCGTCCCTGGTCGTGGTCGCGGAGTCGGACATCCTGATCCGGCCTGGCCTTTCGGCCCGGATGCTGAGCCGCCTGCCGGACGCGACGTGGGTTGCGGTCCCTGGCGGGCACGCCGCGATGTGGGAGAGCCGGGCGGCCTGGAACGAGGCGATCATCACCTTCGTCCTGGCGCACAGTAATCGAACGAATGCGACCGATTTCACATGATCGGACACATTCGCCCTTGCCAAGCGTGTGCGATGGCGGCAACATGGTGCGCGATACTGTCAGTCGTGGGGGTAGACGATGCTGGCCGTTGATCGACGGCTGAAGATCCTCGAGACCGTGGCCGAGGAGCAGACGATCCAGGTGGTCGAGCTGGCCGGCCGCTTCGGCGTGTCGGAGATGACCATCCGCCGGGACATCAAGCGCCTCGAGCGCGACGGCTTCCTGCGCCGGACCTACGGCGGGGCAACCGCTCACCTGACCCGCTCGCTTGACCTCGCCTTCAATGCCCGCGCCCTCCAGTCCGCCCGCGAGAAACGGCTCATCGGCATGGCCGCGGCGCGCCTGGTAGCGGAGGCTTCGAGCCTGTTCGTGGGGATCGGCACGACCTGCGAGCAGTTCGGCCGCTACATTCGGGCCCGCTCCGACCTGACCGTCGTGACCGGTTCGCTGCCGATCGCCAGCCAGCTGGGCACCCGGGCGATGCAGACCGTCGTCCTGGGCGGCGCCGTTCGCCGCGACGAGCTGAGCTGCGTCGGGCCGGCCGCCCGGGCGACCCTCGGCCGCTATCGCTTCGATGTCGCCGTGATCGGCGCGGCCGGCCTGTCCGTGGCCGAGGGGATCACCGACATGATCGACGAGGAGGCCGACATCCATCGCCAGGCGATCGAGCAATCCCGCCAGGTCATGGTCCTGGCCGATGCGTCGAAGCTGGGCGCGGTCCATTTTGCCGCGGTAGCGCCGATCACGGCCATCGACGTCCTGATCACCGATCCCGGCGCCGATCCGGACCAGCTCGAGCTACTGCGCGGGCTGGGCATCGAGGTGGTGCTGGCCACCGCGACCGTGGCCAGCGGTGCCGACTCCAGCGCGGACCCAGAGGAGGAGCACGCATGACGACGCCGCTCGGCGACCGGTTCGGCACGCCCAAGCCCGTGATCGCCATGCTCCACTTCCCCGGACTGCCCGGCCGCCCGCGCCACGACCGGGTCGCGGGCCGGGCCCGGCTGGTGGATGTCGTCGGGCGCGACCTGGCCACCCTCCAGGCGGCCGGCGTCGACGGACTGTTGTTCTGCAACGAGAACGACATCCCCTATCAGCTCCAGGTTGGGCCCGAGATCCCGGCGGCGATGGCTGCCGTCATCGGCGAGCTGCGATCCGATGTCCGGGTCCCGTTCGGAGTGAACATCCTGTGGGACGCCCAGGCCAGCCTGGCCCTCGCCCGGGCGACCGGGGCGACGTTCATCCGGGAAGTGCTGACCGGCGTCTACGAGAGCGACCTGGGCATGATCTCGCCGGCGATCGGTGACCTGGCCGGCTACCGGACGGCGATTGGCGCCGACGAGGTGGCCTTCTTCGACAACATCTCGCCCGAGTTCAGCAGCGCGGTGGGCAATCGAACCATCGCCGACCGGGCCCGCGGCGCCGCGTTCCTGGGCATGGACGCGATCCTGATCAGCGGACCGGCCGCCGGTGTGCCATTTGCGATGAGCGACCTGAGCGCGGCCAAGGAAGCCGCCCCGGACATGGCGATCGTGGCCAACACCGGGGTCCGGGCCGACCGGATCAAGGACATCTTCAAGATCGCCGACGGGGCGATCGTGGGCACCAGCCTCAAGATCGACGGGATCACCTGGAACGCGGTCGACCCGGAGCGAGCGGGCCGGCTGATGGAGGCCGCCCGAGCGGCCCGCGGAGGCTAGGCGGGCCGATCGCGAGGCAATCGTCAGACCGAGCCGGCGGATCCCCGCTCCACCAGACTGCCCCAATCGCGCCCAAACCGACCCTTCGGTCTGGTCGTATCCAGTCGTATGCGTCCCTGGGCGCTCAACGTGCCCGACGCGTTCCAGAAGGAGGCGATCATGACCGAGCAATCGACGGCTCGAGCAGGCGCACCGGCGGGGGTCCCCGGCCACGAGCGGGCCCTCATGCGCCGCGCCATCGCGTTCGCCGCGGCGGGCACAATGCTCCTGGCAGTTGCCGCGCCGGCCAGCGCGGCCACCCGGCTGAGCGGCGTCCACAGCGCGACAACCAGCCTCGGCGCCATCCCCAACGACTATCGCCAGACCAACCTGATCTCGGACATTCCAGGCGTGGCCCGGATCACGGACCCCAACCTGGTCAACCCGTGGGGCATGGCGGCCGGGCCGGCCACGCCGATCTGGGTCTCCGACAACGGCAGCGACGTCACGACCCTGTACCGCGGCGCGATCGCCGGGAGTGCCCTCCTGCCAGTCCCGCTTGTCGTTGGAATTCCGACCGGCGCGCCGACCGGCCAGGTCTTCAACGACGCCAAGAACTTTGACATCTCGAGCGGCAAGTTCCATGGACCGCCGCCCTTCATCTTCGCCACCGAGACGGGCTCGATCACGGGCTGGAACCCGGGCGTGCCGGCCCCGGCACCCTCGCTCTCGGCGCAGATCGGGGTGACGGTGCCCGATGCCGTCTACAAGGGCCTGGCGATCACGACCGATCCGACCGGCGACTTCCTGTACGCTGCCAACTTCCACGCAGGAACGATCGACGTCTTCAACGGCAAGTACAAGATGGTCCACTGGGGCGGCGCCTTCCACGACGCGGCCATTCCGGCGGGCTACGCGCCGTTTAACATCCAGAACATCAGCGGCCGCCTGTACGTGACCTACGCCAAGCAGGACGCCCAGAAGCATGACGACGTGGCCGGCGCGGGCCACGGCTACGTCGATGTCTATGACCTGCGGGGGCACCTGCTCCAGCGGCTCGCCTCCACGGGCCACCTGAACTCACCATGGGGCCTGGCCTGGGCGCCGGCCGGCTTCGGCCACTTCTCCGGTGACCTGCTGGTGGGCAACTTCGGGGACGGCGCGATCAACGCCTACAACCCGACCACCGGTCACTTCGATGGCCAGCTCCGGAACGCGGATGGCAACGTCATCGCGATCAACGGCCTGTGGGGCCTGCGCTTCGGCGACGGCGTAGCCGGCACCCCAACGACCCTGTTCTTCACCGCCGGGATCGGCGACGAGTCGCATGGCTTGATGGGCACGATCGAATCCGTGCACTGAGGGCCGGGCTCGGCTGAGCTTACGGCGACAGACATGGAAGCGGGGGGGGGGCGGGGGGGCGGGGGCCCCCGCCGGGGGGGGGGGGGGGGGCCGCCCGGGGGGGGGGAGCGGGGGGGGGGGGGCC
>JBBSFD010000033.1:0-32667 GCA_038239115.1 Candidatus Limnocylindrales bacterium
ATGCCCGACTGGCTGACCCTGGCGATCCCGATGGCGGCCTTCCTCGTCCTCGTCCTCGCCTTCGCCTTCGTCCTGCGCCGGACCGGCCGGATCGTCGGCGTCACCCGCGAGCGCGATCGATTCCGGCGCTCGGTCGAGGACCTCTCCAATCGGATCGACACCTCGCTGGGTGGCGTGATCGACCGGGTCGATGCCGTCCGTCGCCACCAGGTCCCGCCCGAATCGATCGTCGACAACCTGGCCGCCGGGCGCGACGCGGTCGAACGCTACGAGCAGGAGGCAGCCAAGCTCCACGGGCCGGTCCCCGCCGAGGAGGTCCGGTCGGCCCTGATGGCCGAGCTCGAGCGAGCCGGCCGCGCGCTCGAGATGGTGGCCCATGGCTGCGACCTGCTGGCCGCCTCCCGGAGCGGCTACCACGAGCTCGAGGCCCAGACCGCCGTCAAGCGCGGCTATCTGAATGCCCTCCACGCCCGGGAGGCGATTGCCCGGCATGCCGCCGACCTGGCCTCGGGCCGGGACATCGAGGAGCGCCGCTGGCTGTCGAGCCGCCCGAACGAGTAGCCGCGGCGAACGGGCGGGGGAGCGGCCAGCGGCTGCTGCCGCGGATCACCTCCGCCCGCGAGCGCGGCCGCGGGTCACCCCCACCGCGCTATCTCCCAGGGAGATGAGAACCCGGGAATCGATGGCGCGTTGATCGGCGGAAGCCCTCCTTCCGCCGATTTGATCTCCATCAGAGATCGATCCGGCGAATTCGTCACGGATTCGTGCCTGCTCGCTTGGGCATTTGACCCGTTTGATCTCCTGGGGCGATAGCCGTGCTCCGGGCGGACCGACGTTCGCCTCTGGCGAACAAAACGAGGGATCAAGCCGGGACCGGTCGCCGATCAGGCGTCGACCTGGCCAATTCGTTCGCCCATCGCGAACGTATCGCTGGAATGCCCGCTCGAGCTCACTCGCACAGGAGTCCAGGGCCAGGCGTTCTGGCCATTTGTTCGCCAGGGGCGAACGTGGGGCCGGTCGCCGCGCGACTCAGACCGCGGCGAGGGGCCAGTGAGACGTCGTTTCTCCCGGTGCGACAAATCGGAGCTTTGAGCCCGCGGCGACCGAACTCGACCGGTCCGGTGGGACGAATCCCTCCCGAGTCACGCTCGTGCCAGGATGAACGAGGGCGGCGCCGACCCCCGTTCCGAGCGGGGACTCGCGGAAACCCGGGTTTTGTCCCACCACAATCAACAACGACCCGGCCAAGGTCCTGCTGCGCCTCCGCCTGGGGCCCGGAGAGCCGCCCCGGACGAGCGCCGAACCACACCGGAACCCCCGTATCTGGTGGTATCGTAGGCTGCACACCACAAGCGGTTGTGGTTGGAGCAGTTGGAGCAGGATGCGCTGTCCTCAATGTGGCGACCGGGAGACCAGGGTCGTCGATTCGCGTGATCTCGATGACGCGGCCACGATTCGCCGCCGGCGCGAGTGCGCCTCGTGCAACATGCGCTTCACGACCTACGAGCGGACCGAGGCGGCTCGGCTGATCGTGGTCAAGCGCGACGGCGTGCGCCAGGAGTTCGACCGCGACAAGCTGGCCAGCGGCCTGCGCAAGGCGCTGACCCGCCGGCCGGTGGCTGACGACGCGGCCGCGCAGGCCGCCGATTCGATCGAGGCCGAGCTGCGCTCGGCCGGGATCACCGAGGTCCAGTCGTCGCGGATCGGCAGCCTGGCCATGGAGCACCTGCGCGGGATCGACCAGATCGCCTACATCCGGTTCGCCAGCGTGTACCAGTCGTTCGAGGACCTCGAGGACCTGAAGCGCGAGGTCGACAGCCTGTACGCCACCCGCGGCGACGGCAGCCCGGCTCGATGAGCGTCCTGTCCGACCGCGACATCCGGGCCGCGATCGAGGCGGGCGACGTCCGGATCGACCCATACGACGGGCGCGATCTCCAGCCCTCCTCGGTCGATCTCCACCTTGACCGGTCCTTCCGGGTCTTTCGCAACAACCGCTACGCCTACATCGACGTGCGCTCGCCCCAGCCGGACCTGACCGAGCTGCTCCGGGTCGATGACGACGAGCCGTTCATCCTTCATCCCGGCGAGTTCGTCCTGGGCCAGACCGTCGAATGGGTCGAGCTGCCTCATGATCTCGTTGCCCGGCTCGAGGGCAAGAGCTCCCTCGGCCGGCTGGGCCTGCTCATCCACTCCACGGCCGGTTACGTCGACCCCGGCTGGCGGGGCAACCTGACCCTCGAGCTGTCGAACGTGGCCAACCTGCCGATCGCCCTGTACTACGGGATGCGGATCGGCCAGATCAGCTTCTTCCGGATGAGCTCGCCGGTGGAGCGCCCGTATGGCTCCCCCGAGCTCGGCTCGAAGTACCAGGGCCAGTCCGAGCCGACCGCGTCGGCCTTCCATCGCGACTTCGCCGAAGGCAAGCCGCGGAAATAATCCGATGGCCCTGAACGACGCGGTCGCCTGGTCGGCTGAGCTGGGCGGCGGGGTCCGCGTCGCGCTCGTCCAGGCTGGCACGTTCTGGTCGGACGCCGGGACCCTGTTCGGACCGGTCCCGCGAGTGCTTTGGGACCGCCTCGTGACCGACGAGCTGAGCCACGACTGGCGCCTGGGCCAGGCGCTCAATTGCCTGCTCATCGAGACACCCGACGGCCGGGTGCTGGTCGAGACGGGCATCGGCGAGCGGATGAACGACAAGAACCGGGAGATGCGCCGCTATTCGGGCGATCCGATCCTGCCGGCCCTGCGGGCGGCCGGCTTCGACCCGGCCAGCGTCGACGTCGTGGCGATGAGCCACCTCCACTTCGACCATGCCGGCGGCCTGCTCGACGCGAGCGGCGCGCGGGCCTTTCCACGGGCCACGATCGTGGCCCAGCGGGCCGAATGGGAGATCGCCCTGGGCGCGAACATGCGCCTGACAGCCAGCTACGACCAGCCCGAGCTGCGCCTGGTCCGCGACTGGGGTGCGCTGGGCTGGGCCGACGGCGAGCGCGAGATCCTGCCCGGGGTCAGCGTCGTGCCCACCGGTGGCCACTCGGCCGGTCACCAGGCGGTCATCGTGCGCGGCCGGGGCGACCAGCCCGGCCGGCCAGTCGCCTTCTTCGGGGACCTCGCGATGCGGCCCTGGAGCGCCAACCCGCGCTGGATCACCGCCTTCGACGACTTCCCGCTCGATTCGGTCGAGGTCAAGGCCGAGCTCTTCCGGCAGGCGGTCGCCGAGGACTGGACGCTGGTCCTCAGCCACGAGCCACGGCTGCCGATCGGCCGGCTCGTGCCCGACCGCGATCGCTACCGCTACGAGCCGGTCAGGGCGACGGGTTAGGCGAGCCGGCGGCGGGCAGGATCGCGGCGATGTAGCCCTCGGCCTGGGTGGCCGTCAGGGGGCCGTTGACGACCGCCCGGACGATCCCGTTGGGGTCGATGAAGATCTGGGTCGGCAGGGCGTAGGCCCCGTACAGGTGGAGAACGGCCCCGGTCAGGTCGGCTGCGATCGTGTAGTCGAGATCGTATTTCTGGGCGTACGCGCCGACATCGGCATAGTCGACCTCCTGGACGCTGACCCCGATGATGTCCAGGCCCTGGCTCCGATAGGTCTGGTCCATCGTCCGGATCATTGGCGTCTCGGACTGGCAGGGCGGGCACCAGCTGGCCCAGAAGTTGATCCAGACCCCATGGCCGCGATCGTCCGCCAGGCGGACCGGCTTGCCCGTCACGTCGAGGAGCTGCCAGGGCTTGCCCCCCGAATCGGTCCCGGCCAGCTCGGGCGCGAGCGAGCCCGGCCGCAGCCCGACCGTGGGCGAGCCGATCAGGTAGGCCGTCGCGACCGGGTTGACCTGGGCGGGCGGGTCGATCGTGCCCAGCGGCGTCGTGACCGCCACCAGGACCACTGCGGTGATGACCAGGACGAGCAGGAGCGAGACGACCTGACGGGCGCTGAACGGGCCGATCAGGCCGCGCTTCGGCGGCCGGTGCTCGAACGTCGGTCGAGCAGGGGCCCCGTCATTGCCCGCCAGCGGCTCTGCCGGGTCGGCCTCGGTCATCAGACCCCCGCGAAGTTGAAGTAGCGCGGGATGAGGGTCAGCAGGTCGAAGAGCATGGCCACGCCGATCGCGGCGACGAGCAGGCCGCCCACGAGGCTGACCAGCTGGCCGTGGCCGAGCAGCGGGCGGAGGAGGGCCGGCGCCCGGTCGTAGAGGACGCCGAGGACCAGGAACGGCACGCCCAGGCCGAGCGTGTAGCCGACCAGCAGGATGCCGCCCCGGAAGACACCGTCCGACGTGGCGGCCAGGGTCAGGATGCCGCCCAGGATCGTGCCGATGCAGGGCGTCCAGCCGACGGCGAAGATCACGCCGAGGCCGAACGAGGCGAGCCAGGCATGCTTGGAGCCGGTCAGCCGGGCGCCCAGCCGGTCGGCCCGGGAGCCGGCCTGGTCGGGCCCGAACGTCGCGCCGGCGAGGCTGCCCCCGCCCGAGGTGGCCAATGAGGACGCTCCGCCGGCCAGGAGCGGCTGGTAGCTGCGCTGGAGCCGGTCGATCGTCAGGATCCCGGCCAGGTTGAGGCCCATCACGATGAGCACGATTCCGCCGACCTCGCGCAGGATCGGCAGGTAGCCGACGAGCGCCCCACCGGCGTACGTTGCCGTGACGCCCAGGATCGTGAAGACCAGCCCGAATCCGGCCACATAGGCGAAGGCGTGGCGGAGGGCCAGCCAGCGGGACGGGCCACCCGTGCGTCCCTCGGCCGCCGCGTCCGCCGCCCGCACGGCCACCCGGGTGAGCTGGCCCAGGTAGGCGGGCACGAGGGGCAGCACGCACGGCGAGAGGAAGCTGAGCAGCCCGGCGGCGACCGCGACCAGGAACGTCAGGTCGCCGCTCATCGGCCGGTCAGCGTGGAGCGGCGACGGCCAGGGCGTCGTCCAGGAAACGGCGCAAGCGGCTCGGGCTGGTGGCCAGGGTCAGGCGCCGGTCACCAATCTCGACGACCGGAATCTCGGTCAGCCAGGCCCGTTCCAGCTCCGGATCGAGGCTGATGTCGCGCTCGACCAGGCTCGCTGCCGGCTGACCCGTGGCCTGCCGCTCGGCCAGCAGCGCAGTCAGGATCGCCTGGGTGTCGTGGCACAGGTGGCAGCCCGGCCGCGTGTACAGGACGATCTCGTTCATGGCCTCCGGATTGTAGTCGAGGCTCGCCTACAGACCGATTCGGTAGATCCTGCCGGCGGCCGACACGACGTACTCGTTACCGGCGTCATCAGTTCCGAACGAGGTGATGTTGAGGGCCGTATCGGCCACCTGGACGGGAGTCTGGTTGCCGGACTTGGCCACCAGCCGCCAGATCCGCCCCGAGCAGTAGTCGCCGAAGAAGTACGTGCCGTGCAGGCCGGCAACAGGGCCGCGATAGACGTAGCCGCCGGTGACCGCGCAGCCGACCGATTCGCCCGAGCCGTGGGCGTAGACCGCCACCGGCATCGTCACGCCGTGGGCGCTGCAGCCGGTCCCGGACGGATAGCAGGCCCGGCCCTCCCACCCGTTCCAGCCGAAGTTTACCCTGGTGCTGCTGACCACGGCCGCCCGGCTGACGTGATCGATCTCCTCGTAGCGGTCCTGGCCCACGTCGCCGATCCAGATGTCGCCGGTGGCCGAGTCGAAGGACCAGCGCCAGGGGTTGCGCAGTCCGTAGGCCCAGATCACGGGGCTGGCGCTCGAGCTGTTGACGTTGAGGCGCAGGATCTTGCCCAGCTTCGAGGACAGGTTCTGAGCCGAGTGGAGCGGGTTGCCGGAGCCGCCTCCGTCGCCCGTCCCGAAGTACAGCAGGCCGTCCGGACCGAAGGCCATCATCCCGCCGTTGTGGTTGGTGTAGGCGGTGTGGTCGATCGGGCTGATCATCAGCTTGGCCGAGCCCGCATTCGCCACGTTGGCGTGGTTGAGGGCGGTGTACTGGGCGACCATGATGTCGCCGCTGCCGCTCTGGTTGTAGTAGACGTAGAACTTGCCGTTCGTTCGGAAGCTCGGGTGGAAGGCCAGGCCGAGCAGGCCCTGCTCGCCGCCGTACTTGATCAGGCCGCTGATGTTCAAGAACGGGGTGGCCAGGGTCTTGCCGCCGACGATGACCTTGATCTGGCCGCTCTGCTGGACCACGAACAGGCGATTCGTACCGTCGAGGGCCCCGGTCACGAAGATCGGAGCGCTGAACCCGCTGAAGGCCGTGGTCAGCTTGATCGAGGTCACCGGCTTGGGCGTCGGTGCCGGCGTCTTGATCGGTTTGGCGGTGGGCGTCGGCGTCGGCTTGGCGCCCGGTGCGGGGGTTGAGCCCGGCTTGGCCGAGCCGGTCGCGCCGGGCGCGGCCGAGCCACCCGGACCGCCGGAGCTGCCCGGGCCCGTCGAGTCGCCAGGGGCGCCGCTGACGCCCGGCCCGACGCTGCCCGGGGCCAGGCTCGCCTGGCCGATCCCGGAGCCTGGCGACGGTGACGCGCCGGGGCCGCCGATCGCGCTGACCGTCCAGGCAGCCAGGACGACGAGCACGACGACCCCGAGGACGGCGCCGATCCGGACCGGGGTCGACGACAGGGGACTGGTCTTGGGCGTGAGGGGGGTCTGGGGGGTCATGGTGGACCTCGCTCAAGGCGGCCGGTCCTGGCCGCGGTGGGTGCTCGGCTGGCGCCAGTATGAGCCGGTCACCTGCCCGGTCCGTCAATAGCCCCTTCGCCTGCAGGGGTCTGGCCGGTTCCGTTGCGGCCTCGCTCAGGGGCGTCGCGCCTTCTTGTGCGTGGGGTGCGACAAACGGCGCGTTTCCAGGCCCTGGTGGGCTCAAGGACCCCGATCGAGGTCCGAGTGGGCGACTGCCACGCTCGTGGACCTCGCTTCAGTGGATTGACTTGGGCTGCTCCTGCCCAGAACTGGGCCGACACAGGCCCGAACCGCCCGTTTTGTCGCACCCCAAGCACCGAATGTGCTCGCGAGCTGCCCAGGCATGTTGCCGGCAGTCAGGGGCCTCGCCGCGGAATCGCGCCCGCGACGCGGTACCATGCCCGCGGTGCGCCCCTGTAGCTCAGCGGACAGAGCGAGGCCGTCCTAAGGCCTGCGTCGGGGGTTCGATTCCCTCCAGGGGCACCAAATCCGTCGCGAGATCACGCCGGTGCGATCCCGCAGGCCCGATGCCCCGTACACTCAGTCGATGAACGGCGAGGCCTGAGCTGGACCCCCGGGGCGATCCCCAGCGGCCGTTGGCGGAACCGGCCCGGCTGGACCAGCCGCTCGAGCGACTGCGGTCGGGCGGCAGTCGCCGGCCGATCGGGCTGGTCGTGGTCGTGGCGCTCGTCCTGCTGACCCTGGTCTGGCAGCCGTGGAGCCGGACGCCCGCCCACGGCCCGATCGCGGTCGTCCCCGCGCCGACCGTGACCCTCGTTCCGCCTCCTTCAGCGGCCGTCGCGACGCCGGCGCCGAGCCAGCCGGCCGAGGTGGGCACGAGCACGTACATCTCGCTGATCGACAACGAATGGACGGTCGTGGCCCTGCTCAGCCCGACCATTGCCGGGCCGGCCGAAGAGCCGGCCATCCCGCATCCCAGCGTCATCCCTGGCTCGGGCGCACCCCTCCTTGTCCTCCAGCAGGGCCTGCGCTACAGCACGCGACCGATCGAGCGGCCAGGTCATCCGGACGTGCCCTGCGCGGCAAAAGCGATCCCGCGGGACCAGTTCGCCGTGCCCCTCCCGGCCGACCGCGTGCTGTACCTCGGCGTCACGTTCCCCGGCATCAACCCGGCGGCGAAGGTCAGCGCGGTGGACCTCGACGGGGCACGACAGGATTTCGCCCGGGTCCCGTCCCTCGTCGCTTCGCTGAGCGGCAAGCCGGTCGACGCGAGCTACCGCTTGCCGAGCTCCGGGCCGGGGGCGGTCGTGCTCTTTGCCCTGCCCCGCGGGACCGCCCTGCCGCGGGGGTCGTACCGGTTCCAGATCGAGGCGCCAGGGGTGGGCACGCGCTATCTCTACGCCTGCGTGGGCGCGTGACCGGCGAAGACCCCGACTCGAGCGCCTGGCCGATCCCGACCGGGGAGTCCGCCCGCCTGTTCGCCCGGGCCAACGCGGTCTCGCCGGGCGGAGTGCAGGGCGAGGGCCGCAGCACGAGTCCCTATCCGCTGTTCATGACCCGTGCCCAGGGATCACGGACCTGGGACGTTGACGGCAACGAGCTGATCGACTTCCACGCCTCTTTCGGGGCGGTCCTGCTCGGTCACAACGACCCGCGGGTCCGGGCCGCCGTGCGCAACGCCATGGACGAGCACGGCATCTCGTTCTCGACGGCCAACCCGCTCGAGGTCGAGCTGGCCGAGCGGGTCGTGGGCATGATCCCGTCCGCCGACCGGGTCGTGTTCGCCTGCTCGGGCAGTGAAGCGACCTATCACGCGATCCGGCTGGCCCGGGCGTATACCGGCCGCGAGCGGATCTTGAAGTTCGAAGGCAACTACCACGGCTGGCATGACTACGTCGCCTGGAGCCATCACTTCGCCACCGACGACGACGGCCACGGCCAGCCGATCCCGATCCCGGCCTCGGCCGGCATGCCGGCCATGGTCCGCGACCTGGTCCTCGTCCGCGAATACAACGACGTGGCGGCGGTCGAGGCGGTCCTGAGGGCCGAAGGGGACACGATCGCGGCGGTGATCGTCGAGCCCGTATTCCACAATGCCGGGGCCGTCCTGCCCGAGCCGGGTTTCCTCGAGGGGCTCCGGGCAGCCTGCTCCGCCGCGGGCACGCTCCTGATCTTCGACGAGGTGATTACCGGCTTCCGCCACGGCCCAGGCGGTGCCCAGGCCCGATTCGGCGTGATGCCCGACCTGACCACCCTGGGCAAGGCCCTCGGCAACGGCTTCCCGATCTCCGCCCTGGCCGGCCGGGCCGAGGTCATGGACCACCTTGGACCGAAGGGCGACGTGCTCTTCGCGGGCACGTTCGCGGGCCACACCCTGAACGTGGCGGCCGCCCTGGAATCGACCCGGGTCGTTCTCGAGGGCGAGATCCATGCCCACCTGGACCGGCTCGGCAATCACCTGACCCAGGGCATCCAGGCGGTCATCGACGAGCTCGGCGTGGCGGTCCAGGTCAAGCAGAGTGCCGGCGTCTGGGCGATCTACTTCACCGACCAGCCCATCCGCCGGTTCCGCGATTTCGCCCGGTTCGCGATGGACAAGAACGATCCCCTCCAGCGTGCCTACCGCAGCTGGCTCCTGGAGCGGGGCATCTACATCCACCCGCACTACGTCATTCGGGGCTACCTGACCGGCGCCCACACGCTCGACGACGTCGATTGCGTGATCGAGGCTACCGGGTCATTCCTGCGCCATCATCGGGACGAGCTGGTCAGGCCCTGACGTCCGGGTTAGGCAGCAGGATCCCGTCGATCGTGCCGACCAGCTCCCAGTACGAGCCGATGAAGCCGCGCAGGGTGCGGACCGTCGCCCCGTAGGCGTCGAACTGGTCAACGGCCAGGCCGTCGGGCTCGTAGGCATGCACGAAGTCGGGCACCCGGGCGACCAGCTCCTCGAGGTAGGCCCCCGGGACCGGATCGTCGAACCGCGGCCGGACCTCGACGGCCGAGGCATTGAACCGGCGCTGCCAGGCGTACGGGATGGTCAGGCTGACATCGCCGCCAATCAGCTCGGACCAGTGCAGGTGATGGCGGTAGGCGGCGGCCAGGGGACGAGTCCGGTAGCCGCGCTCGCGGTACAGCGCGGCCGCCCGCTTGAACACGGCAATGCCGGCCCAGTTCGGGGCCCCTGGATCGATCGTGATCAGGTCCCGCTCGCAGACGGCCTTCACCCAGTCGTCGAGCCGGCCGATCATGACGGTGCAGACCGGGCTCATCGTGGCGACCTCCAGGCGGGCCGCCGCGCGCCGGTCAAGCCCGCGTTCGACGGCGGCCCCAACGGCCAGGGCCTGGGGCAGGGTGAACGAGACGGTGGCGTTGATCGAAATGCCTAGCGCCGTGGCCTCCTCGATCGCGACCAGGCCGGCGGCGGTGGCCGGGAACTTCACCTGCATGTTCGGGGCGAGGCCGGCGAAGCGCCGAGCCTGCTCGAGCATCCGCTCGGCAGACCGGTAGTGGGTCGGGTTGGTCTGGATCGACAGCCGGCCGTGCCGGCCGGCTGCCCCCTCGAAGATCGGAGCCAGGATCGCCGCGCCCTTGATCGCCATCTCCTCGATCAGCTGCCAGGTGATATCGACATCCGAGGCGTTCGGGCGCTCGGCAGCGATCTGGCGGATGCGCGGCAGCCAGCTGTCGTATTCCTTCTTGAGCACCTCGCCCACGATCGTCGGGTTGGATGTTGCGCCGACCGCCCCGTTGGCGACGGCGTATTCGAGCTCGGCAATCGAGCACGAGTCGTTCCAGTACTCGGTGGGCGTGGTCCGGGCCATCAGCCCCAGCGGCGTCTCCATTCAGATCCCGAGCCGGCGCAGGTACTCCCGATTGGCCCGCTGGCCGGCGACCACGGATTCGGGCGTGTCCGACGAACGCAGCGCCTGGTCCTGCTCGATCACCAGCCAGCCGGCGTAGTCGTACGAGCGCAACGCGGAGATCACGTCGTCGATCCGCGAGTCGCCCAGGCCGAGCTGGCAGAAGACCCCCCGGCTGAGCGCCTCATCGAGGCCCTTGCCCTCGGCCTTGACCTCGTCCATCACGGCCGTCCGGCAATCCTTGATGTGGACGTGCCGGATGAGCTCGTGGTAGTCGTGCACGGACTGGGTCGGATCGGCCCCGCCGAAGCGGAAATGGCCCGTGTCGAGGCACAGCCCAAGGATCGCCGGGTCGATCCGGTCCATCACCCGGGCGATCTCGTCGGAGGTCTCGATGTAGGTCCCGGCATGGGGATGCAGGACCGGCTCGAAACCGGCCGTCCGGCAGACCTCGGCGGCCCGATGGAGATTGTCGATCAGGGTGTCGAAGCGGGCCGGCGACAGCCATGTCTCGGGATGGTCCTGGATCCGGCCGGAGAAGGCGCGCCGATCGGGCTCGTCGAAGTGATCCGAAAGGACGGCGAATGGGTGCGAACCGGCCGGCGATCCGCCGGCCAGGACGGCCAGGCTGTCGGCCAGGCTGGCCCGGTCCTCGGCGGCTTTCTCAGCCCGGCTGAAGTGCTGGGGAATGAACGCTCCAACAAGCTCGAGCTGCCGGCTGCTCAGGCGCTGCTGGACCTGGCCCGCGTCGCCCATGTAGCCGGGTGAGCCGAGCTCGGTCCCCTCGAAGCCGATGTCGACCATCCAGTCGAGCATGTCGTCCGGAGCGGGCATCCAGGCATCGGCGACGAGGATCTCGTCGACGCCGAACGCGACCGGGGCGCTGGCGACCCGAAAGGAGCTGGTGGGCATGGCTTCCTCCGTCTGGGCGCGCTGGCTCAGGGCTTGATGACGATCTTGACGGCCTCGCCCGAGCGGATCCGGGCGATGCCGGCGGCGGTGTCGTCGAGGGGGATCGAGGCCGTGATCATCGGCGCCAGGTTGAGCTGGCCGCTCTCGACCAGCCGGATCGCGGCGGGGAAGGTGAAGTTCGAGATATACGAGCCCAGGATCGACAGGCCCTTCTCGACGATCTCGACCTGGTGGACGGCCGGGTGGGCGTTCTGGTTCATGCCGAAGATGATCACCCGGGCGCCGACCGCCGCCGCGTCGATCGCCTGGGGCAAAACGCTGCCCACCGCATCGACCACAACGTCGGCCCCGGCGGGCATCAGCTGGGCCCGCTGGGCCAGCCATTCATCGGGCGTGACCACGACGTCGGCACCGACGGCCAGGGCCACCGGCGCCCGCTGGGCGCTGGGTTCGATGGCCACGATCCGGCTGGCGCCCGAGGCCCGCAGGACGGCGATGAACAGGCAGCCGATGGCCCCGGCCCCGAACACGACCACGGTCTCGCCCGGCCGCAGGGCGGCCCGGTTCGTGCCGTTGACGACGCAGGCCAGGGGCTCGACCAGGGCGGCCAGCTCGGCCGGCACGCTGGCCGCGATCGGATAGACGGTATTGGCCGGGGTCGTGACGAAGCGGGCCAGGGCACCGTCGCGGTAGACCCCGAGGGCCACAATGTTGATGCAGTTGGCCGGCCGGCCGGAGCGACAGGGCAGGCACTCGCCGCACTTCGGGTCGGGATCGACCACGACCCGGGCCCCGATCGCCGGATCGCGCACGGCCGCGCCGGCGGCCCGGATCCAGCCCACGAACTCGTGGCCGATGATGACCGGCGGCGTCGACGGGTGGCCGGGCGGGACGTTGATGATCTGGACGTCCGAGCCGCACACGCCGCACGCCTCGACCTCGATCAGGACCTCGTCCGGACCGGGCACCGGGTCGGGCACATCGCGGACGACCAGGCGACCCTCGCCTTCGTAGACGGCTGCGCGCATCAGGCATACCTCCAGTGATTCGGGCGGCGGACTCCGCCGCGGTTCAAGCGAGCTGCTGGCGGATGGGCCCAGCCAGGCGTTCGAATGTGGCGTCGTCGATCGGCATGGGGAGGTCGGCGATGGCTTCCTCGGCGCCGGCCGCGTGCCAGGCGCGCAGGAGCCGGACGACCTCCGCCTCGGTGTTGGCTAGGGGCGAGCTGGCGGCCCACGCCCGGGCGGTCGCGGGATCGCCGCCCTGCCCGGCCAGGATCGCGCCCAGGGCGTCGACCGCGGCTTCCCGGCTGGCGCGAATGCAGATCGGCGGGATGCCCACCGTCCGCCGGATCGCGGCCGGATCACGGCCGACTGCGGCGCAATGCTCGTCGAGGATCTCGTTCCGGCGGGCGTACGTGGCCGGATCGCCCTCGCCGTTCCAGATGTCGGCATCGCGGGCGACGATCCGCAGGGTGCGCTTCTCGCCGCTACCCCCGATCAGCAGGGGCAGGTGGGCCTGGACCGGCGCCGGGTCGTTGCGCAGGCGGACGCCGCTCACCCAGCGGCCGTCGAACGTGACCGCCTCGCCGTCGAGCATTCCGCGGGCCACCTGGCCGGCCTCATCGAGGCGGCTGATCCGATCGCCCAGCGAGAGCATCTCGTAGCCGAAGGCGCGATGCTCGGGCTCGTGCCAGCCGGCTCCGATGCCCAGGATTGCCCGGCCGGCGCTGGCATGGTCGAGGGTGGTGGCCATCTTCACGGTCAGGCCCAGGTTGCGATAGCCGACGCCACACACGAGAACGCCGAGCGGCAGCCGGCTCGTCCCGGCGGCCCACGCGGCGAGGGTCATCCAACCCTCGAAGACCGGCCCCTCGGCGCCCAGGACCGGCCCGTCGGCGTCGCCCAGGATCGGCATCAGGTGGTCGTTGGCGAACAGGCTGGCGAAGCCCAGCGCCTCGATCCGGTCCCCGGCCGACATCAGCTCGGGCCATGACGCCGCCTGGCCCCAGACCTGGAAGCCCAGCCGGAGCGGGGCCTCCGGGCCGGGACGCGAGCCGAGGAGACCGCTCAACCGGGCTCGTTCATTCGGACGTGCGGTGGCGCAGGCGGCGGCTGCCCGTCAGCAACAGCGAGCCGATCAAGACCGTGGACAACGACACGACGAGGATGACGGTCGCGATCGCGTTGACCTCGGGCGTCACCCCGAACTTGATCTGGGTGTAGATGTACAGCGGCAGGGTCTGCTGCGGGCCGATCAAGAAGAACGTGATCACGAACTCGTCGATCGACAGGGTGACGCACAGGAGTGCCCCGGCCAGGATCGCCGGCGCGATCAGCGGCAGCACGATGTGGCGCAACGTTCGCCACGGGCTCGCTCCGAGGTCGGCGGCGGCCCATTCGAGGCGCCGATCGAAGCCCTGGAGCCGGGCAGCGACGATCAGGACGACGAACGGAATGGTGAAGACCAGGTGGCCGGCGACCACCGTGTACAGGCCGAGCTGGATATTGACAAGCGGATGGAGCCCCTGGCGAAAGAAGATCAGCAGCCCGATTCCGATCAGGAAGCCGGGGATCATGATCGGCAACGTGAACAGCAGGCGCAGGGCGCCGGCCCCGCGGACGCCACCGCGGACGAGCGGGAAGGCGACCATCGTGCCCACGATCGAGGCGATGATCGTGACCGCAACGGCGACTTCCACCGAGGTCAGCAGGGCGTTCTGGATCGCCGAATCCGATGCCAGGACCTGGTACCAGTGCAGGGTCAGCCCGGTGATCGGCAGGCCCGGCGTCGCAGCGTCCTCCAACGAGAACAGGATCAGGAACCCGATCGGCAGGTACAGGAAGGCCAGCATCGCGCCGGTCAGGACGATCAGCGACCAGCGCGTCTGCCGGGCGAAACGGCTGACCGGCATCGTCTCGAGCGGGCTGCTCCCCTTAGCCACTGGTGACGACGTCCTCCACCCGGAACGACTTCCGGAACACGATCATGATCGCGGTCACGAAGGCCGCGATGATGATCGCCAGGGCGGCGCCCTCCGCGAACTGGTCATTCCGGAGGAAGTTCAAGACGAGGTTCGCGATCAGGCTGCTCTGGGCGCCGCCAACCAGGGTCGGCGTCAGGAACTCACCCAGGATCGGGATGAACACGAAGATGCAGGCGGTGATGATCCCGGCCCGGATCTGCGGAAGCAGGATGTGCCGGAAGGCCTGGTCCGGTCGCGCTCCGAGGTCCTGGGCCGCGTTGAGCTGGGTGAAGTCGAACTTCTCCAGTGAGGCATACAGGGCGAGCAGGGCGAATGGGAAGTAGATGTAGGTCAGGACGACATAGACGCCCGGATCGTCGTAGTTGAAGATGTCCAGAGGGACCTTGATGAGACCGATGGCCTGGAGGATCTGGTTGAGCGCGCCGTGCTCGCCGAGGATCGCCTGCCAGGCATAGACCCGGACGAGATAGCTCGTCCAGAACGGGACGATGACCGCCAGCAGGATCACCCGCTGGGTCAGCTTGCCCGTGTAGCGCACGAGGAAGTAGGCGAAGGGCAGGCCGATCGCGAGTGCCGTCGCGGTGACGAGGCCAGCCATGATCAGGGTCTTGAGGAAGGTCCGCAGGTACGTTCCCTGGACGAAGAACCGGGCGTAGTTGTCGAGGTTCCAGTCGGGCACGGCAACGAAGTCGTTGTTCGTTCGCCAAAAGCTGAACACGAACATGATCGCCATGGGCGCCAGGAACAGGAAGACGAGCACGCCCAGGCCGGGCAAGGCCGGTGCGGCCCGGCCCAGTCGCCGGGCAAGACTGGACGAGGACCCGGCGGCCGGGGCCAAAGCCCCGGCGTCGGATTCCACGGTCATCTCAGGTACGGCGTCTGAGCCCCTGACTTACGAGCCGAATACGTCGTTGAACGCGGCGATGGCGGCCTGGGTCGAGGTACCGGGACCCTTGAGGGTCATGGTATTGACCGTCTCGGGCTTGTTGTAGAGCAGGTGATCGGCGAGCTCCTGCTGGCCCTGGTTGATCAGCAGCTTGTAAGCCGCCTCGCTGAACAGGGGGCGCCGGTTGATCATGAAGTTGGCGGCAACGTATTCAGCCTGCTCGTGGACCTCGAGGAAGGGCATCAGCAGGTTGTTGTTGGCCCCGCCGTGGACGAGCATCTCGGCGTCCATCCAGCCGATGGAGCCTTCCTTGGGAGTGAACGTGGTCAGCTTCGGGCCACCCTGGTCCATGACCGCCGTGTCGGCACCGAGGTTGATCGTCGCGATCCAGGCCTCGCCGTTCTTGAGGGCCGCGACGGTATCGGTAGCCTGCGGTGCAAGGCGCAGGATGTTCGGCTTCAGCTGGACGAGGAGCGCCTTTGCCTGGGCGACCTCGGCGTCGGTCATGTTGTAGGGATCCTTGACTCCGGCGGCCTTGCCCATGTAGGCCATGACCTCGACCGGCTGGTCCTCGACGACGACGCGCTTCTTGTACTTCGGGTCCAGCAGGAGCTGCCACGAGTCGGCACCTGGGGTGACGTGGGCCGGGTCGTACGTGACCTGGATCGGCGCCCAGCCGTTCGGATACCCGAGGTAGCCGGCCGGACTGGTCCAGATGGAGAATTCGCGGGCGACCGAATACGGCTGGCTGGCCACATTCAATGAGTTGATGTCGAACGCATCGATCAACTGGTGCTGGTAGAAATACGGCACCCACAGCGCATCTTCCGAGACCAGGTCGACCTGGCCGCCGACCTGCACGACCTTGGTGTAGGCGTCGATGTCGTCGCTGAAGCTGGTGATGTTGGCCTTGATCCCGATGTCGGCCGCGATCTTGTCCATCTCGGCCTGGTACCAGTGGTCGCCCCAGGTCAGCCAGTTGAATGTGCCTGTCGGCCCAGCCGTGGCCGCTGCCGAGGGCGCCGCGCCGGCGCGGGCCGGGGCTGCGGTGGGCCCGGCGGCGGTCGGCGGGACGGCGGTCGCGGCGGTTGCCCCGCAGCGGCCAGGAAGGCGGCTAGTCCGACGGTGCCTCCGGTTGCCGCGGCGAGTCTCAGGAACTCTCGCCGACCGAGCTGCTGGTTGAAATCAGCCATTCCGTGCTCCTCCAGTTGGTGTGGCTACTCCCGGATCAATGCGGCGTTTTCGATCCGCCACCATACGCAAACCTCCTCACCCAACTCACGCTGCGTGTCTGCGGTCGAATCCCTGGTTCCGTGTGGCCTGACCACCACCATGTCTCCCGCCGCCGTGGAGACCGTGATGCGTGTGTGAGTGCCCATGAAAGCGACGTTGACAACGCGGCCGGGCAGGCCCGGGCCGGCGTCAGCCGAGTCCCGTTGCCGGAGGGCCAGGAACTCGGGGCGAATCATCAGCGTCGCCGGCCCCGGCTCCGCGTCGCGCTGCACCTCCACCGTCGAGCTGCCGACGTCGAAGACAACCGCCTCAGCATCTCGACGTACCGTACCCATCACGAAGTTCGTGTCGCCCACGAAGTCGGCCACGAACCGATTGGCGGGGCGATCGTAGACCTCCCGGGGTGAGCCCTGCTGGAGCACGGTGCCGTTCGACATGATCGCGATGCGGGTCGCCATCGACAGCGCCTCTTCCTGGTCGTGGGTGACGAAGACGAACGTCGTGCCGACCTGGCGATGGATCCGGGCCAGCTCCGTCTGCATCTGCTTGCGCAGCTTCAGGTCGAGGGCCCCCAGCGACTCATCGAGGAGGAGCACCGCCGGCCGCTTGGCCAGCGCTCGGGCCAGGGCCACCCGTTGCTGCTGACCGCCCGACATCTGCGACGGCAGGCGTCCGGAAAGGCCGCTCAGCCCGACCAGCTCCAGGTACTCGCCGGTGCGCTGGGTGATGTCGGCCTTGGACAGCTTCTCCATGCGCAGGCCGAACGCGACGTTCTGGGCCACGGTCATATGCGGGAACAGGGCGTAGTTCTGGAAGACGGTGTTGACATTGCGCTTGTGGGGCGGCAGGTCGTTGACCGTGCGGCCCTCGATCAGCAGATCACCCGAGGTAAGCGGCAGGAACCCACCGATCAGGTTGAGGGTCGTGGTCTTGCCGCAGCCGGACGGGCCCAACAGACAGAAGAACTCGCCCGGCTGGATGACCATCGAGACGTGGTCCAGGGCGACGGCATCGCCATACCGCTTCGTGGCATGGCGCAGTTCTATGGCAGGCGTTGAGTCAGGCAAGGAAGTCAAGGCAGGGACGATCTGGACCTTGTCCGGACATCAAGCTCCCTCTTGTGCAACCGTTTGTACGATGCTAGCGTCCGGCCCATGACCCGTCAATACGTCGCCCGTCCGTGACGCATCGGGTCACCAGCCGGGCGCGGCCGATCAATCTCGAATCGGCCCGCAACGCGACCGAGCAGGAGGCTGTCGCCCGGTTCCATTTGGGCTATGCCGGTGGTCTTGCCCGGCTGCCCATCGGCCGGCAGGTCTTCCATGGCCTGCCGTTCGATCTGGGGCCCGCCGATGGCCGGCGCTGGATCCTGCTCGACCGGCCGGCCACGATCAACCTGGAGGGCGCCGGCCCGGCCAGCCACGTCGTGATCGCCCACCTGTCCGACGCCTGGCGCGGCGACGAAGGCCGCCGACCGGCGGGGGTGCCCCTGGGCCATGTCGTGCCGGTCGGCGAGGTCCTGGCCGAGTACACCGTGGTCGAGCGCAGCGGCCGCCGGACGAGCCGTCCGATCCGACGCCGATTCGAGGTCAACGACGGCCTGCTGGGCTGGGGCTCGGGCGCCTTCGGGGCGGTCGGTCATCGCCAGACCGAGGTCCTCGACTGGCGAGGGCCGCACGCGGCCCAGGTCCCGGGACGCTACGCGCCAACTGGCCAGTCGGGCTCTCTGACGATCATTCCGGGCAGCTACGGGACGGACCTGACCGGTGTCTCCGACTTCGTCCCGAGCGGCAGCGACGACCTCCTGCTGTGGCTCTATGCATTTGCGCTCGAGGCCGGAGCCCAGCCGCTCGAGCTCCGGCTCGAGCCGCGCTCAGGCGGCCGGCCGGGCAGCGACCTGATCGTCGCTGCCGTCACCCTGTTCAACGGTTCGGCCAGCCCGCTCGTCCGGTCGCCCCGCGGCCAGGTCCGGGTTGGAGGAACGGCGGGTGAGCCACCCGGGATCGACCTGGGCACGATCATCCGCAGCCGGCCGGTCCGGCACCCGGCGAGGCTCAGGCCCTCGGCGAACGAGCCGCCAATCATCGGCTGGGGCACGCCCCGACTCGAGCCGGCCGTCGGGCCGACCCCCTTGGCAGTCGGCGAAGCGGGCGAGGCCCTGGTCGTCGACCTCGCCTTCGCGCCCGACGCCGTGGTCAGCCTCGGCGATTGGCCAGTCGCCGCCCGCGAGCTCGTCGAGGGCCGGCCCATCGTGGAACCCGGCGGCCGTCGGTCGATCGAGCTCCTGCCCCCGGCCCGGATCCCGGTCGAGGTCGAGATCGTCGATCGCCTGACCGGCGAGCGACTGCCCGCCCGGGTCCAGTTCGCCACCCCCGACGGCCGCTACCTGCCGCCCAGCGGCCACCGGGACGAGATCAACCCGGGCTTCTTCGAGGACACCGGCGGCGACCTCGTGCTGGGCGGCTCGACCTATGCCTACGTTCCGGGACGGTTCGAGATCGACCTGCCGGTGGGGGAGGTCGAGCTCGAAGTGGTGGCCGGCTTCGGCCGGCCGCCGGTGGCCACCACGATCCGGATCGAGCCCTCGACCCGCCGCCTCGAGCTGCCCCTCGAGCCTCGTCTGGACCTTACCGGCGCTGGGCGCTGGATCAGCGCCGACAGCCACGTCCACTTCCTGGCCCCGTCGACGGCCCTGCTCCAGGCCGCCGCCGAGGACGTCGACCTGGTCAACCTGCTGGCGGCCCAGTGGGGCGACCTGTTCACCAACGTGACCGACCTGCCGTGGGGCTCGATGGCCGATCCGGACGGCCGCCGGATCATCGTCGTCGGCACCGAGAACCGGCAGAACCAGCTGGGCCACCTGGCCCTCCTTGGCGCGCATCGCCCGACCAACCCGCTGGCCAGCGGCGGCCCGCCCGAAGGCCGGCTGGCCGGGGCCCTGAGCGTCCTCCTGGCCGACTGGGCCGACCGCTGCCGGGCGGCCGGCGGGCTGGTCGTGGCGGCCCACTTCCCGCTGCCCTATGCCGAGATCGCGGCCGACATCGTCAGCGGCCGGATCGACGCCGTCGAGACCCAGGCCCTGTCGCCCGGGCTGGATGACCCATCCGTGCTCGAGTGGTACCGCTTCCTCAACCTCGGCTATCGGCTGCCGCTGGTGGCCGGCACCGACAAGATGACCGCCGAAGTCCCGGTCGGGGCGGTCCGCGCCTACACCCATCTGCCCTCCGACGAGCCGTTGACGTTCGACGGCTGGGCGGTGGCCGTTCGGGCGGGACGCACGTTCGTCAGCTCGGGTCCGCTGCTCGAGCTGTCGGTCGACGGGCAAGAGCCCGGGGCGGTGGTTGAACTGCCATCGGCCGGCCGCCTCGAGGTCAGCCTCCGGGCCCGGGCCGCCCAGCCCGTGCTCAACGAGCTCGAGCTGATCGTGAACGGCCGGGTCGTGGCTTCGACCAGCCCGGCGACGGGGGCGGCCGGCTCGACCGAGCTCGGCCTGCACGAGTCGATCGAGATCAGGGCCGGCAGCTGGATCGCCGGCCGGGTCCGCAGCCGGGTCGACATCCAGTCCGCGTTCACGACCGCCATGGCCGCCCACACCTCGGCCGTCTACGTCGAGGTCCAGGACGCGCCGCTCGTCCCGCCGTCCGGCGATGGCGCCGCCGTCGAGCAGATCATCGTGGGCGCCCGGACCTGGGTGGCCGAGCTGGCGGCCATCGCCGAGCCGGCTGAGCGGGAGCGGATGCTGACCTTCTTCGACGCCAGCCTGGCCGCACTGGAGCGCCGGATTAGCGGCCGGGCCTGAGCGGGCTTGGTCCGGATCAGGCGGGGTTTGCGGCGCTCACCTCGGCCACGGCAACCGGCCGGTTCTCGCGCCAGCTGCGGCGGGCGGCGATCGCCAGGCGGAGCGTCTCGAGCGCTTCCTCCGGTCCGGGCGCCGGCGTCCCGCCGCGGGCCAGGGTCTCGAAGAACACCTCGAGCTCGATCCGGTAGCCGTCCTCGAAGCGATCGGGGAAGCTCTCGAAGTGGTCACCCTCGTAGCCGAACCGGCGCGAGAAGGTGAGCGGCGTCTTGTGGGGTGCCTCGACCACGACCTTGCCGGCCGAGCCGGCCACCTCGGTCCGGATGTCATAGCCCCAGGCCGAGCGGCGTGACATCTCGACCACGCCCAGCGCCCCGTCGCGGAAGCGGAGCATCGTCACGGCCGTGTCGATGTCGTCGCCATCGGCGAAGCGCTGGTCGATCAGGACGCTGCCCCACGACGAGACCTCGTCGACCTCGCCGACGAGGAAGCGAGCCAGGTCGAAGTCGTGCACGCTCATGTCCAGGAACGAGCCGCCGCTGCTCCGGATGAACTCGGGCGAGGGCACATAGGTGTCCCGTGAATAGGCCCGGAACTGCTCGATCCGGCCGAGCTCGCCGGCGTCGATCAGCTGCTTGGCCCGGACGTAGCCCGGGTCGAACCGGCGCATGAAGCCGAGCTGGACGGGCAGGCCCGTCTCGCGCCAGAGGTCGACGACCCGGTTCGTCTCGACCAGGTCGAGCGCGATCGGCTTCTCGGTCCAGACCGCCTTGCCCGCCCGCAGGGCCGCTTCGACCAGGCTGGCGTGGGTGCTGGTCGGGGTCGAGATCACGACCGCCTCGACGGCCGGATCGTTGATCGCGTCGAGTGGATCGTTGGTGGACCGGGTTGCCCGGCCGATCTCACGGCCGCGCTCGGCCGCGGCCGGGTCCTGGTCGGCGACCACGACGAGGCGGGCATTGCCGATGCCGGCGAGGGTCTGGATGTGGGTCTGGCCCATCCGGCCGACGCCCAGGAAGGCCACCCCGATGTTGTTCGGATCCTTGACCGTGAAGGTGGTCGACTGTTCGGCCGCGCTCATCCGGCTGTGCCGCCGCGACGGCCCGCCGACGCAGACAGGGTTCGCGTGCTCTCGCGCACGATCAGCTCGGGTGCCAGGAGGACCGCGTCCGGCCGGGCGCCGACCTGGATCGTCCGGATGAGCGAGGCCGCAGCCAGGCGGCCCATCTCGCCGGCCGGGGTGGCCACCGTGGTCAGGCGCGGGTTGGCCAGGGCGGCGAACGGGATCCCATCGAAGCCCACGATCCCGATGTCCTCGGGCACCCGGATCCGGAGCTTGCGCAGCTCGTCCATCAGGGCCAGGGCCAGCTTGTCGTCGTAGCAGACGAGAGCCTCGGGCAGGTCCGCCGCGATCATGGCCGCCAGCTCGGCGGCATCGCGCCAGGTGTCGCCCGTTGCGGCAAACGTGCGCACCGGCGTCCGGACCCCGCGGTCGCGCAGGGTCGAGGTCACGGCGTCCGAGCGCACCTTGTTGGACGCGCCGCCGCCGCCCTCGACATAGGCGATCCGGCGGTAGCCGCTGTCGACCAGGTGGTTGACCGCCGCGCGCAGGCCGGCGGCATCGTCGGTCAGGATGACCCCGGGTGGCAGGCTGCCTTCGTGCCGGGGCAGGCTGTTGTGATCGGGCTGAACCAGGATCAGCCGATCGGGGTCCACTCGCTCGCGGGCCTCGCGCGGCGAGATGGCGCTGGACACGATGGCCACCCCATCGGCCCCGTGCTCGGCGAAGATCTTGAGGGCCAGGCGCTCGCGCACCGGCTCGTTCTCACCGGCGACCATGATCACGCAGTAGCCGCTCCGGCGGGCCTCCTCCTCGAAGCCCGAGGCCACCTGGCCGTGAACCGGATCGCGCAGGTCGGGGATGAGCAGGCCAAGCGTCCGGGTGTGCTTCATGCGCAGGCTGCGGGCGGCCGCATTGGGCACGTAGTTGAGCTCGGCGGCCGCCGCCTTCACGTTGAGCCGGGTGGCCAGGCTGATCCGGGGATCGTCGGCCAGGGCCCGTGACGCGGTCGAGCCGGAGACACTGGCGGCCTGGGCGACATCCTTGAGCAGGATCCGCCGGCGTGCTGTCGGGACGTATCCGCTGGCTACCAAGCGCCCGGTCTCACGGGTGGTCCACTCCATTGGGGCAACCGATTGCATTCGACCGTAGCAGGGGCATTGGCCAGAGTCAACCAACCAGCCGATCAGTCCCCGAGCATTTCGCGCAGGACCTCCAGGAGGCCCTGGCCGACGGCAAACGGATCGGCCAGCTCCCAGTGCAGCGGGCTGTACAGCTCGTTGTCCCACCAGCCGTCGAAGCCGGTGGCACGGACCGCGGCGGCCCACTCGCGCAGGGGGATTGCGCCTTCGCCGGGCCACACCCGCCGGCTGGCCTGGTCGGGCGATGGGGCTCCGGCTGGGCCGAGCGAATCCGCGAAGTCGACCCCGGAGATGATCCGCGGGTCGAGCCGCGCGATATCGTCGGGCGTCGTGCCGGCCTGCCACAGGTGCCAGAAGTCGAGGACCAGGCCGACGTTGTCGCAACCGGCGGCGTCGATCGCCTCGACCGCTTCGGCCAGGCTGGCCAGCGGCGTCCAGGCGATCGGCTCCAGGTAGTAGCGAATGCCCTGGCTCGCGCCCAGGGCGGCCACTGAGCGGAGGGCCTGGGCGGTGACCTCCCGGCGCTCGGCCCGGCTCAGCCCGGCCGGACCGGGGTAGCGCCCGCCCGGCTGGACCGGACCGGTCAGGAGCTGGATGAAGCTGGCCCCGACGGCGGCCGCCAGCTCGGTCAGCGCCGTCGCCTCGGCCAGCATCGCCCGATGGTCGGCCGGCCGCCAGCGCTCCACGTCGGCCAACGCCCCGATGTTGACCGGCTCGAGACCGGCCAGGGCCTGGCGCAGGCTGGCCACGCTGTAGCCCTGCTCGAGGTAGCGCCGGATGTGCTCCTCGCGCAGGAACACGCCGTCCCAGCCCGTCTCGCGGGCCACCCGGACCTGCATCAGGACCGGCAGGTGCATCGTCGAGTTGGAGTTGTAGACGAGGCGCATCAGGCCACCCTTGGGCGAGGCGGGATCATCCGGGTCAGCTGGCCAGGCTGCCCAGCACCGCGATGCCGATCACGACCAGGACGATGCCCGCGATCTGGCGCGGGGCCAGCCGCTCGCGGAACAGGACGAAGGCCGCGATCACGCCCAGCGGCGCGAACATCGAGCCGAGGACCGAGGTGATCGCGATGTCCTGGGCGGCTCCGACCGAGAACGACAGGAGCCCGACCACCTCCACGATGCCGGTCACCCCGATGAACTTGAGCGAAGGACGGGGGAGGCGGCCACGGCCGCTCAGGATGATCGGCAGGGTCACCACCAGGATGCCCACGATCCGGCCCGGCAGGACCACCCAGGCGGGTGGCAGGGAGGTGCTGACCTGGCCCGAGACAAACAGGCCGGTGCCGAGGAGCACGGCCGCACACATCGCCAGGCCGGCTGCTCGGAGCGAACGAGCCCGGCTGATCGCCACGCCTTCCTCGAGCTCGTGGCCACCGCCCGTCGCCGCCAGGATCACGCCGATCGCGACCACGACCAGGGCCGGCCCGGAGCCGGGAGCCAGCACCTGGCCGGCTGCGATCGAGATGACCGCTGCGATCGCTCCCTCCGTCGAGCCGATCGTGGAGACCACCCCGACGGTCCCAATTCGATAGGCGGCGTAGGCCAGCAACAGGCCGCCGACGTTGGCCAGCCCGGCCAGGGCGGCCAGCAGCAGGGTCGAGGCCGGGACGACCGGCGAGGTCCGGATCGGGCTCAGGACCAGCGCGATCGGCAGGAGCAGGATCGTGCCAACGAGCATCACCCCGGCCACGGTCGGCCCGGGCCCGGCCAACCGGGCGCTGCGGGCGGAGGTCAGGGTCGAAATGGCGTAGGCGACCGCGGTAACGGAGCCGGCCAGGATCGGTGACATGCAGGCTTGGCCGGCTGGGCGAGCCGATGAGCCAGCCGGCGCTGGGCCCGGCCACGATCACCTGTCGCGCCCGAAGGATCAGGCCAGGTGCTTGTTGACGGCGTCGCGGAAGGTCAGCGCCACCGAGCGGGCCTCATCGGCCCCGTCGCGCATGCGCAGCCCGAACGGCGCCAGGTTCGCGTCGCGGACCCCGATGCCGATGCTGATCGAGCGCTCCAGCAGGGCGTCGGTCTGGGGCAGCATCCCGATCCGGTAGTCGCCGTGCGAGTGGCCTGGAATATCGCAGTTGAACGGGCAGCCCTTGCCGTTGACCGTCCGCCGCTCGAGCAGGTGGTTCATCTTGCTGTAGACGTGCCAGCCCGACTCGGACAGGGTGATCGAGCCGACCTCGCCGGCTACCTTGCTGGCGATCTCGGCCGAGGGCAGGACCACGACCAGGTGGGTGGCCAGGTCGCCGGCCGGATCGGGCAGGGTCCGGAAGTCGATCTCGGGTGCTTCCTCGAGGAACTCCTGGACGATGGCCTTGTTGGCCCGCAGGTGCGAGGTGATCTGGTCGAGCTTGCCCAGCTGGCCGAGCAGGACCGCCCCGGACAGCTCGGTCATCCGGAGGTTCATGCCCAGGAACGGGCGCGGGGCGTACTTCGATTCGAGCCGATCCGGAGCGTGGCCCTGGTCGTGCATCGCGAAGCAGCGCTCGTACAGCGCCTCGTCGTCGGTCACGATCATGCCGCCGTCGCCGCAGGTGATCGTCTTGTACTCGTTGAAGCTGTACACCCCGGCGGCGCCGATGCCGCCCACGCCGGTGCCCTGGTAGGTCGCCCCGAACGCCTGGGCGCAGTCCTCGATGAGCGGGATCCCGTGCTTGTCGGCAATCGCCTTCAGCTCCGTCATCCGGGCCGGACCGCCGAGCATGTGGACGACCAGGATGGCCGCGGTGCGGGGCGTGATCCGGGCCTCGACGTCGGCCGGATCCAGGTCAAATGACTGGTCGACCTCGGCCAGGACCGGCGTCGCCCCGGTATAGACGATCGCCGAGATCGAGGCCACGAAGGTAAAGCCGGGAACGATCACCTCGTCACCGGCGCCGATGCCCAGGCCAAGCAGGGTGACCCACAGCCCGGCCGAGCCACCGCCGTGCAGGCCCAGGCCGAAGCGCACGCCGGCCAGCTTGGCCACCGCCACCTCGACCTTGTGGACCTTGGCCCCAAAGGCCGGATTGTCCGACGGGCCGTAGCGGCTCAGGAAGCCACTGGCCATGACCTCCATTACCTGGGCGGTCTCTTCGGCCCCAATCAGCTCGACCCCGGGTCCTGCCATCAGTGTCTCCTTTGGTGTCTGGTTGGGCTGGTCAGCGAAGGTCGGTGCGTTGCCGGCCGAGGGCAACTTCGTAGGCGGCCCGGGCGGTGCGGACACCGGCCTGACCGCTTACTTCGGCCACCGGCACATCCCACCAGGTCTCGTAGCCGGTCACCCGCTTCTCGGGCTCGGTGGGCACGAGGATGACCGTGATCCGGTCGCTGGTGCGGGCCTGGTCGAGGGCCGTCCGAAGCTCGTCCGGGGTCCGGGCCAGGAGGCCCAGGGCGCCCATCGCCTCGGCGTGCTGGCGGAAGTCGATCGGGACGTAGGGACCGGTGAGCCGGTTGGTGGCCGGGTCGCGGAAGCGCAGCTCGTTCGCGAAATCGGGCACGCCGACCATCCGCTGGAGGGCCAGGATGCACTGGAAGCCATGGTTGTCGAGGACCACGATCGTGAGCTTGAGCCCCTCGGCGACGGCGGTCACGATCTCGGAGTTCATCATCAGGTAGGACCCGTCGCCGACCATGACCACGACGTCGCGCTCGGGCTCGGCCAGGCGCACACCCAGGCCGGCCGCGATCTCGTAGCCCATGCACGAGAAGCCGTACTCGACGTGGTAGGCCTTGGGATCGTCGACCCGCCACAGGCGCAACAGGTCGCCGGGCAGGCTGCCCGCCGCACAGATGACCGTGGCATGGCCACCGACGACGTCATTGACCAGGCCGATCACCTCGGCCTGGCCGAGGTCGCCCGGTTCGCCGTTCACGGCGCGCAGGCCGTTGACGATCCCGTCCCATTCCTGCTTGAGGCTGGCGGCGCGCTCGCGATACGCGGCCGATGTCCCGGCGTGGCCGGCGGCGGCGAGATCGGCCTGGAGTGACCGCAGCCCCTCGCGGGCGTCGGCGGTGACGGCCGTGGCCCGCAGCTTGTGGGCATCGAACGGGGCGATGTTCAGGCCGACGAAGGCGACCGCCGGATTCTGGAAGGCCGACTGCGAGGCCGTAACGAAGTCGCCCATCCGGGTGCCGACGCAGATGACCAGGTCGGCCTCGCGCGACAGGCGGTTGGCCGCCAGGCTGCCGTTCGTGCCGCCGGGGCCCATGTTCAGCGGGTGGCTCCAGGGCAGGGCACCCTTGCCGGCCTGGGTCTCGACAACCGGGATGCCGAACTGGCTGGCGAACGCGTCGAGCTCGGCCGTGGCCTCGGCATAGATCGTGCCGCCGCCGGTCACGATCAGGGGCGCCCTGGCCTTGCTGATCAGGCGCACGGCGTCGGCCAGGTCGGCGGCCTGGGGAACCGGGCGGCGAACCCGCCAGGTCCGCCGATCGAAGAAGCTGAGCGGCCAGTCGTAGGCCTCGGCCTGGACGTCCTCGGGCAGCGACACGGTCACCGCGCCGGTCTCGACCGGGTCGGTCAGGACCCGGAAGGCGGCGGGCAGGGAGGCCAGGAGCTGCTCGGGCCGCGAGATCCGGTCGAAGAAGCGCGAGACCGGCCGGAACGCGTCGTTGACGCTGACGTCCCGCTCGATCGGGTGCTCGACCTGCTGCAGGACCGGATCGGGCGCCCGATTGGCGAAGTAGTCACTGGGGAAGAGCAGGACGGGAATCCGGTTGACCGTTGCGCCGGCCGCCCCGGTGACCATGTTCAGGGCGCCCGGACCGACCGATGACATGCAGGCGTAGGCCCGGAGCCGGTTGTGATGCTTGGCGAAGGCGGTCGCGATGTGGACCTGGGCCTGCTCGTTCTGCGGCCGGTACAGCGGCATTCGCAGCTCGTCACCGAGCTCCTCGAGGGCCTGGCCCAAGCCGGCCACGTTGCCGTGACCGAAGATGCCCCAGAAGCCGGCGATGAACCGGTGCTCACGACCATCCCGTTCGACGTCCTGGGCGGCGCAGAACCGGACGATGGCCTGGCCCACGGTCAGCCGTACTGAGTCCACCGTGCCCTCCCTTGCGCAACCGATTGCAACGACGGTATCATCGCCGCTCATGCCGCGTCAATATCGGTCGGAGGACTTGGCGTCATGACCCAGCCCGGGTTGGCCTCGGCGAGCCCGCTGGCCCGTCCGATCGACCTCTCGGCCGGCTGGAACGCCTCCGATCAGGACCTGGCCGGTCGGTTCGATCGCCTCTACGCCCACGCCATCACGCGCCTGCCCCAGGGTGACGTGATCCTGCGCGGCCTGCCCTTCGCCCTCGGCCGGCGGTCGACCGGGCGGCGCTGGATCCTGGCCGAGCCCGGTCTGATCGTGGAGCTGGGCAAGACTAGCGGCAAGACCAGCGGCACGACTGCGGGTCCTGCCAGCCACCTGGTCGTGGCCCATTTCTCGGACAGCTGGCGCGAGACTGGGGGAGGGCGGCCGGACGGGATGCCGGTCGGCTGGGTCCTGCCCACCGGCGAGCCTTTGGCCCGTTACGAGCTGGTCTTCGCCGACGGCGAGCGCCAGGCCGTCGAGGTCCAGCGCCGGGTCCAGATCGATGACGGGATCATCGGCTGGGGCTTCCTGCCGTTCGAGGCAGTCGGCCACCAGGCCGACCACGCCCTTGACTGGCGGGGACCATTCCCGGACCAGGGCCGCGGCCGCAGTGGGCCGGCCGGTCATGCCGGGCCGCTGACGACGCTGCCGGGCGCCTGGGCCGCCGGCCAGTCGGGCGCCGTCGACTACGTGCCCAGCCCGACGAACGACGCCACCCTGTGGCTCCATGCGATCGCCCTCGATCCGGGAACCGCGCCGGTCTCGCTGCGGATCGTCCCGCTCGGGGAGGGCCGGCCCGGCACGGACGTCGTTATCGCCGGGCTGACCCTGTTCGCCGGGCGGGCCGGCCCGCTCGTCGCGGCGGGCCGGCGCCAATTCGTGCTGAGCGGATCCGGCGGGACAATGCCCAGGGTCGACCTGGGCACTGCCATAAGGTCGCGGCCCGCCGGCCGCCCGCCGGCAAGCGCGACGCCGATCGGGACTTTCGGGCCGATCGGCTGGGGCCAGCCGGTGCCGGCCGATGGCGCTCCGACAGGCAGCTCGATCATCGATCTCAGCCTGGCGCACGACGCGCAGGTCTCGATTGGCTCATCGGTCGTCGCGGCGGCGGCGTTTGACGGCGGGGCGGAGGTGTCCCTGGCCGGCGGCGGGTCGATCCGGCAGCTGGCTCGGCCGGACATCCGGGTCACGGTCCGGGTCAGCGCGGACACTGAGGCCAGCCCGGTCCGGGTGCGCTTCGTGGACGCCTCCGGCCGCTACCTGCCTCCGCTGGGTCACCGCGACGAGATCAACCCGGGCATCTTCGAGGACACCGGAGCTGGACTGATCCTGGGCACCGACAGCTACGCCTACGTTCCCGGCGAGTTCCAGATCGACCTGCCGGCCGGGCCGATCGAGGTCGAGCTGGTCAAGGGCTTCGACCACCGGCCCGTCCGGACGACCGTCGAGATCGAGCCCGGCACGCGCGAGCTTGCATTCAACCTCGAGCACCCGATCGACCTGCGCCCGGCCGGCTGGCGCAGCTCGGACTCGCACGTCCATTTCCTGGCGCCCTCGACCGCGCTCCTCCAGGCCGCCGCCGAGGACGTCGACTTCGTCCATGTGCTGGCCACCCAGCTTGGTGATCACTTCATCAGCGTGCCGGACCTGGCCTGGGGCTCGCAGCAGGATCCGGCCGGGCGCCATGCGGTCATGGTCGGGACGGAGAATCGCCAGAACATGCTCGGCCACCTGGCCCTGCTGGGTGCCCGGCCGCCAGTCCTGCCGCTCGCATCGGGCGGCGCGCCCGAGGGACGGATCGGCCAGCCGGTGACCGAGCTGCTGGCCGACTGGGCCGAGCAGTGCCATGCCGCCGGGGGCCTGGTCGTCGGCGCCCACTTTCCGCTGCCCTTCGCCGAGATCGCGGCGGACGTCGTGGCCGGCCTGATCGATGCCGTCGAGATGCAGGTCTTCGCGCCTGGCCTGGACAACCCCTCAATCCTCGAGTGGTACCGGTTCCTCAACTGCGGCTACCGCCTGCCGGTCGTGGGCGGGACCGACAAGATGTCGGCCGAAGTCGCCCTCGGCGCGATGCGCACCTACGCCCATCTTGAGGCGCTCGAGTCCGCGTCGGCGCCCTCGTTCGGGGCCTGGTCGGCGGCGATCCGGGCCGGTCGGACAGTCGTGACGTCGGGGCCGATCCTCGAGCTGCTGGTGGACGGGCATGAGCCCGGTGCCGTGATCCGCCTGCCGGCTGCGGGCGGCCATCTCGCCGTCAGCGTCCGGGCGCGCGCGTCCCAGCCCCTGATCAACGCGGTCGAGCTGGTCGTCAACGGCCGGGTCGTGGCCGGCGAGCACGTCGCGGCCGCGGCCACAGAGCTCCGCCTCGAAGCATCGTTGGCGGTCGACGCCGGTTCGTGGATCGCAGCTCGCTCGAGGAGCGACCACCAGATCCACTCGGCCTTCGGCACGAGCATGGCCGCTCACACGTCGCCGGTCTACGTCGAGGTCGTGGACCGGCCCCTGGTTGCCGCCGGCGACGCGGCGGCGATCCTGGCGGTGATCGACGGGACCGCCCGCTGGCTGGCCACGATCGCGGCCATCGACGACCCCGCCCTGCGCTCGCGCATGGTGGCCAGAATTGCGGACAGCGGAGCCACTCTCCGCGACCGCGTGGCCCAATCGACCCGGGGAGGCGCACCGACGTGAAGATTGCCCTCGATCCGTACATGCTCCGCGAACGGCCATTCGGAGAGGTCTGCCGGATTGCCGCGGACATCGGCTACGACTCGATCGAGCTCTCGCCCCGGCCGGATTTCATCCCGTTCTTCGTCCACCCGCGGGCCGATCGGGCCAGGGTCGCCGAGTTTCGGACGGCCCTGCGGGACACGGGCATCGAGCTCGCCTCGATCCTGCCCCTGTATCGCTGGTCGAGCCCGGACGAAGACGAACGCCAGGCCGCGGTGCGCTACTGGAAGCGGGCGATCCAGCTGGCGGTCGACGTGGGCTGCAGCACGATGAACTCGGAGTTCAACGGACGGCCCGACCAGGCCGCCCGGAGCGAGGCCCAGTTCTGGCGCTCGATGGAGGAGCTCCTGCCGGTCTTCGAGCGGGAGGGCATCAGGCTCAACCTGGAAGCCCACCCGGACGACTTCATCGAGCGCAACACCGAGGCCGTCGACCTGGTCCGGGCGATCGACTCGGACCGGGTGCGCTACGTGTTCTGCGCGCCGCATACCTACTACCTGGGCGACGACATCGCGGCGATGATCGCCTACGCCGGGCCGCTCCTGGCCCAGGTCCACATCGCCGACGTCCTCAATCATCGGGCCAGCTCGGGCCTGCGCTACATCATCAACCCGCCCGGATCAGCGGCCCGGGTCCACCAGCACCTCGACATCGGCCAGGGCGAGGTCGACTTCGAGGCCTGCTTCGAGGCCCTCAAGGCCATCGGTTTCGACGGCATCCTGACCAGTTGCGTGTTCGCCTGGGAGGAGCGCGCCGTCGAGTCCTCGCGCCTGATGTTCGAGAAGATCCAGGGCTACCTCAAAGCAGCCGGCTGACGTAGGCGGCGGCCTCCCGGACGCCGTCCACCTGCGACGTGAACGGGTCCTCCTGCTCGATCGACAGGGCGTCGTCGTAGCCGGCCTCGCGGAGGGCCGCCACGAACCCGGTCCACCAGGCCAGCGAGTGGATTCGGCCGACCGTGCGGAAGACCCAGGCCCGCTCCGCCGGCCGCTCGAACGGCCGGTTGTCGAGCACCCCGGCCAGGGCCACCTGGCCGGCCACGATCTCGGTGTCCTTCATATGGACGTGCTGGACGGCCGGCCCCAACGCGCGGACCGCGGCGATCGGGTCCATCTGCTGCCAGAACAAGTGGCTGGGATCCAGGTTTACCCCGATCATGTCGCCGACCTCGGCCCGGAACGCCAGGGCCGTGGGCACGTTGTAGACGACGTGCAGGGGATGGAGCTCGAAGGCGATCTGGCCGACCCCCGAGCCCTCCGCCTGGCGCACCTTGGCCGTCCAGAACCGGACGGCCTCAGCCCAATGGGCCTGGCCCAGGCTCACCGCGTCGTCCGGCCACGGGTACCAGGTCCAGTTGAACGTGGCGCGCCGGGACCGTCGCCGGGGCAGCCCGACATCGACACGATCCTGGTGACGCCCAGCTCCTGGGCGAGCCGGAGGGTCTTGCTGATCAGCTCGGAGTGGGCCGGCCCGACGACGGGGTGCATGGGCCAGGCCGAGCAGTTGAGGGCGGCGATGCGCAGCCCCCGGCTGGCAAAGGCGGCCTGGAAGGCGGACCGGGCCGGAGCGCTCGCCAGCAGCGCGTCGACGTCGAGGTGGGGCGCGCTGGACTGGCCGCCGGTCGCGATCTCGATCGAGCGGACGCCGCTGGCGGCGGCGATCTCGAGGGCTTCTTCGAACGGGTGCTCGCTGAGCGAATCGGTATACAGGCCGATGTCCATCGAAGCTCCTCGGTGCCGGCGGCGGGCTGGTGCCGGGTTGTAGGATGATCGCACGTGCGAACGATTGCACGCCCGGTCCTTCGCCGAGGTGAACGACGATGATCGACGCCGAACCGCAGGTCTCCCCGCCCGGACCGATTCCGTGGGATCCACTGCTGCCCCTGGACGATCCCTATCCCGGCTATCGCCGCCTGCGCGACGAGGCGCCGCTCTATCACCACGTTGGCCGGGACGTATGGGCCTTCTCGCGCTTCGACGACGTCCAGCGGGTTGCGCGCGACTGGCAGACGTACTCGAGCCGCGAGGGCAACGACCACGACGATACGTACCAGCTCTTCAAGCCGGCGGGCGACCTCGCCGGCGTCGACCCGCCCATCCACACCCGGCTGCGCAAGGTCTTCCGGGATGCGTTCAATCCCACAGCCGTCCGCGAGCGCTTCGAACCGCCCGTCCGGGTGAGGGCGCGCGCCCTCGTCGATGCGTTTGCCGATTCGGGGCGGGCGGACTTCGCCCAGGACCTGGCCCGACCGCTGCCCGCCCAGATGGTCTGCACCTGGCTCGGCTTCCCGGACGAGGACCACGCGATGCTCCTCGAATGGTTCGACCAGCTGCTCCATCGCGTCCCTGGGCAGGCGGCGATGCCGGCCAGCACGCTCCACGCCCGCGATCAGTTGCAGGCGTATGTCGGC
>JBBSFD010000034.1:0-32032 GCA_038239115.1 Candidatus Limnocylindrales bacterium
CGCTGCCAGTCCCATCTCCAGGTGAGAAGTCGGGGCTGTCGCCGCCTGACGCGCTTACGGTCACAACCGGTGAGCCACCCGATCCGAGGAGGACGATCCCACCCACGATGGCAATGACGACGGCCAGCGCCCCGCCGACCAGCCACAGCCGACTGGGCCGCAGCCGCAGCTCGTTCGACGGTTCGGTCGGCGCCGGCAACCCGCCGGGATCCTCGAGCGCGCGCCAGGGCGACGTGGTCCGATCCACAAGGCTCTCCGCGGCGGGCAGCGGGCGGGAGTCAGGATCCTGGCTCGACCAGGGTTGGGGGCACATCCACTGCGGCGGGGGCACTTCCGACCCGCAGTGGATGTGGGCAGACCGTAGCGAAGCCCGCTTATCTGCGGCTTATCTGATCGGCCCCGACATGGCGGCCGCGAGCTCCGGCGCCGCCCCTAGAGTTGCGGCATGCCTCTGGCGCGTCTGTGGGGCAGCATCGAGAGGAGAGCACGATGAGCAACGAACAGGTGGCGCCTGAGACGAAGGGTGTCGCGGTGGAGGTACTTGGGACGGTCGATCTTGCGCCGGAGATCGAGGGCATGGCAGGGCGCCAACTTCGAATGCGAAGAGTCACCATCGAGCCTGGAGGCGTCTTCGGCCCGATCCACGACCACGTCGGCAGACCGGGCACCGTTTACATCTTGCAGGGAACGATCACCGATCATCGAAACGGACTCGCTGCGGACTATGGAACGGGACTGGGCTGGCCCGAGGATCGCAACACGACCCACTGGCTCGAGAACAGGGGCGCGACTCCGGCGGTCGAGATCTCGGTCGATATCGTCGGGCAAGAATGAATCGAGCCATTGCTCCCGAGATCTAGCGGAGCGTGAGTGCCCGGCCGCGGCGCCACGGGCTCTGGCTCGCGCCCTTCGCCAGATGTGCACTCAGAACCGCAAACTCGCAGTTGGGTGCTCCTGACGGCGCGATTCGGGTCCCGTTCGACTACTTGGACCACGCGCTTGTCCCGGCCCACGCTCGGTTCGGGATGGGTTCTCGTTGGCGGTAGCCCGCGGCTTGCGTCGCCAGTGCCGAAATAGGCCGTTTGCGGTTCTGAGTGCACACATGCGCCCGAACGTGGCCCGGGCAGGTCGACCCCGGCCGAACCGGGCCCGAACGCGGCGGACCGGCCGAGGGTCGCGCCCCTAGAATTGGGGCATGACGACGATCAAGCTCGGCGCGCTGTGCTGGAACCAGTACAGCACGTGGCTCGACCTGCTCGAGGCCGGCCGGCGCGCCGACCAGCTCGGCTACGACAGCCTGTGGACGTGGGACCACCTCTATCCGATCGTCGGCTCGCCCGATGGCCCGATCTTCGAAGGCTGGCTGACGATCACCGCCTGGGCCGGCGTCACGAGCAAGGTCAGCCTCGGCCTGATGGTCGGCGCGAACACGTTCCGGGAGCCCGGCCTGACCGCCAAGCTGGCCACCACCCTCGACCACATCAGCGGCGGCCGGGCGGTCCTTGGCATCGGCGCCGCCTGGTTCGAGACCGAGCACACCGCGTTCGGGTTGAGGTTCGGCGATGGCGCGCCCGAGCGCCTGCGCTGGCTGGGCGAGGCGCTGCCGATCATGCGGGGCATGCTCGACGGGACGTCACCCACGGCCAGCGGACCCCGCTACGCGGCCAAGGCGAACCAGAACAACCCGCCGCCGGTCCAGCGCCACCTGCCGATCCTGATCGGTGGTGGCGGCGAGAAGGTCACCCTCAAGCTCGTCGCCCGCTACGCCGATATGCACGACATGGGCGGCAATGCCGAAACGGTCAAGCGCAAGGACGGCATCCTGCGCGAGCACTGCGCCGCGATCGGGCGCGACTTCGATTCGATCGAGCGGACCCACGGCCTGGGCGTCGGGGTGATTCGCGACTCGCGGGCCGAGGCCCAGCGGGTCGCCAGCACGCTCTTCCAGCACAACGGCAGTGCCCGGGAATGGCGCGACCAGCCGGTCGGCACGCCCGAGGACGTGGCCGAGCAGCTGGCGCCCTTCGTGGCGATGGGCCGGACCCACCTGGTGGGCGGCTTTCCCTCGCCCTACGACCAGGAATCGATGACCCGGCTGGTGTCAGACGTGAAGCCCCTGCTCGAGCGGTGAGCCAGCCGAAGCGCGAGCCAGGTGTCGCCGCGATCGCCCGGAGCGGCGGCCGCCTGGAACGTTTCTGGCTCGACTGGGACGGTGCCCTGCTCCATAGCACCCGGCAGTCCGGGACGTGGTCGGCGCCGGAGTCCCTCGGTGGCGAGGCGACGGCGCCGCCGGCAGTGGCCGGCTGGGACGACGAGCCGATGGAGGTCTTCGCAATCTTCCCCGACGGCCAGCTCTGGGATCGCTACTGGGATGGGACGACCTGGCACCCCTGGGAATCGCTCGAGGGCGACCTGCTCCCGGGCTCGACTCCCGCCGCGGCCGCCGCCGGAGCCGACCGGCTCGATGTCCTGGCCCTCGGTCGCGATGGCCAGACCTGGCACCGCTGGTGGGACGGCACCCGCTGGGTGCCCTGGCAGACCACGGGCTAGCGGCTCAGCCGGGCTCCTCGTCCTTCTTCGAGTCCTTCACCCAGCCGGCGTGTTTGCGCAGCCAGCCGACCGAGGCGAGATGATAGGTGCTCTCGTCGGCGTAGGTTG
Organism: Candidatus Limnocylindrales bacterium; assembly: GCA_038239115.1. Lineage (GTDB taxonomy): Bacteria > Chloroflexota > Limnocylindria > Limnocylindrales > CSP1-4 > Palsa-1033. The sequence goes on from JBBSFD010000034.1 coordinate 2,659, forward strand.
GCAGGCCCTCGAAGTCGCCCGCGCCGAGGTCCGTCTGGACCAGGCCGGCGGTCAACGAGGTCACGTGCTCGGAACCGAGCATCACGTCGCGACTCTCGCCTGACAGCCGTACCCGGAGGCCGTGGAAGACGTCCTCGGAGTCAGAGCCGAGGACCTCGGTCACGATGCCCACCACCTCGCCCCCAGAGGCCGCGACCGAGGCGCCGTAGGGCAGCGCTCGCCAGGCGATCGGGGTTGTGCTGTCGGCTGGCGTATCGCTCATGAGCTCACCTCGGTCTGGCCGGCGCGGACGCACCGCTGAAGGTTCAGCCTAGCGGACTCGCCCCGGTCGTGGCCACGGCGCCGTCCGCGACGCACTCGTCCAGGATCCGGGCGATCCTGATGGACCCCCGACCGACGGCCAGGGCAGCCCGCGCGCCAGTCCGCCGAAGCAGATTGGGGGCGCCCTGCTCGCTGCCCTGTCGAGCCAGGACTGCCCGGGATGCCCGGTCAGCCTCGGCCTGGCGCTCGGTAGCGATTCGGAGCGCCTCGATCACGTAGTAGTTCGGCCACATCAGAAGGAACCTCCGAAGTTGTGGTGCTCCGGGAAGCGCTCGTCGCGCCCGTCAAAGCCATCCCGGGTGTCTTGTCCGGCGTTGATCGCTCCCAGGCCAAGCCCGAGGAGGACGACCACGATGGCGCCGAGGATCCCCAGATCGAAAAACGCAACCATCGAAATGACCTCCATCGCTAACCGGTATTTGTTTCTTCACCGGTTACCGACAGACTACCCTCTTGCGCGTAACCTGTCAAGGTGCTTATAGTGGTTATTGATGACTGATCCAGATGCCCTTGACCGGGCCGACCTCGAGACCGCCCTCGACTTCGTCAACACCTACGGCGTGAGCGATGGCCAGCACTTTGACCACTTCGGGACAACCCGCCAGGCCATCGATTGGTTGCACGAGCGGACCGGGCTCGACCCGGCGCTCGTCCCCGAATCTGCCGATTCGGTGGCCATCCTGGCCCGGGTTGCCCGGGCGAGGGCTGCCTTCCGGGAGTTGTGGGACGCCACGGTCGAGCGACGCCAGCCGGACCGGACGGCGCTCAAGGAGGTCAACCGGGTCCTGCGCCATCGATCGGTGCTCGAGCTCGAAGCCGAGTCCGCGGATACTGCCGGGCATGGCCTGCACCTGGCCAGCCGGTTCACCGGAGACGAGGTCGACTGCGCCCTGGCCGAGCTGGCCGAGCCGCTCGTCCGGACGGTCGGCAGCGCCGACGCCGAACGCGCCCGGATCTGCGACAACGATGAGTGTCGCTGGGTCTTCTTCGACGGATCGCGGACTCACCGCAAGCGCTGGTGCGACATGGCCAGCTGTGGCAACCGGGCGAAGGCCGCCCGGCATCGGGCCCGGGCCAAAGCCACCGACCCCTCCGCCGATCAGGCCGCGAGGAGCTCGCCCGCTATGGCTCCCGAACGACCAGGTTGACCAGCCGTCCGCCGGCGTGGATGACCCGCTCGGGCGTCCGGCCGGCGAGGACCTCGCGAATTCGGTCGCGGGCCAGGACCAGCCGCTCCAGCTCCGCCTGATCGATCCCGGCCGGCACGGTCACCCGGTCGCGGACCTTGCCATTGACCTGGATCGGCACCTCGCGCGTCTCCGTCGCACTTGCGCTGGTGTCGACGGCCGGCCAGGCTTCCAGGTGGATCGATGATTCCGGGGCACCGCTTGCCGCCCGCCGGCGATTCCACAGCTCGTCGCTGATGTGGGGCGCCGCCGGAGCGAGCATCAGCAGGATCAGCCCGATGGCTTCGTTCCAGGCCGGACCGGCCGCGACTTCGGTCCCGCGATAGCGGAACAGCGTGTTGGCCAGCTCCATCAGGTGGGCGACCATCGTGTTGAACCGGAAGCCTGCGTACTCCTCGGTTACGACGCGCAGGGTTCGATGGGCGGCCATCCGGATCGAGCGCTCGGCCCTCGCCGCGTCCTCGCCCGGGGGTAGCTTGCCGGCGTCGGGGTCGCCGCCCTCCAGGCCGTTCGGATCGAGGGCCAGGGTCCAGATCCGGTTCAGGAATCGATGGACCCCGCCGATCCCGGTCGAGCTCCACGGACCGCCCTGGTCCCAGGGCCCCATGAACATCAGGAACAGGCGGATCGTGTCGGCGCCGTAGCGCGCGACGAGGTCGTCGGGATCCTGGACGTTGCCCCGTGACTTGCTCATCCGCTCACCGTCGGCGCCCAGGATCTGGCCCTGGTTGAACAGCCGCAGGAATGGCTCGTCCTGCTCGACCAGCCCGATGTCGCGCATCATCTTGGTGATCTCGCGGGAATACAGCAGGTGCAGGACGGCATGCTCAGCGCCACCGGTGTACTGGTCAACCGGCGTCCAGCGCTTGACCAGGGCCGGGTCGATCGGGCCGTCGTCCCTGTGCGGCGACAGGTAGCGGAACCAGTACCACGACGAATCCATGAAGGTGTCCATCGTGTCGGATTCCCGCTGCGCCGGCCCGGCGCAGGTTGGACAGGACACGTTGAGGAACGCCGCGTCACGGGTCAACGGGTTGACCCCGCTGCCCGCGTAATCGACGGTGTCGGGCAGGAGCACCGGCAGGTCGCCTTTGGGCACGGGCACGATCCCACAGCGCTCGCAGTGGATGACCGGGATCGGGGTGCCCCAGAAACGCTGGCGGCTGAAGCCCCAGTCACGCAGGCGGTAGGTGACGGTGGGCTGGCCCGCGTCGCGCTCCGCCAGCCAGGCGACGATCTCAGTGAGCGCCTCACCGGCCGGCCGGCCGCTGAACGTCCCCGAGTTGACCAGGACTTCGTCGGCCGAGTGTTCGACAAAGGCGCTCGCAACGGCGGCCTCCGGATCGCCGTCCGCAGGCATCACGACCTTGACGATGGGCAGCCCGAACCGGGTGGCAAAGTCGAAGTCGCGCTCGTCGTGGGCCGGGACGGCCATGATCGCCCCGGTGCCGTACGAGCCCAGGACGTAGTCGGCCACGAAGATGGGAATCCGCGCCTCGTTGACCGGGTTGATCGCATCCGCACCGAGGGCCACGCCGGTCTTCTCCCGATCGGCCGCCAGCCGATCGATCTCGGTCCGTGCGGCGGCCTGGGCCAGGTAGGCGTCGACCTCGGCCTTGCGCTCGGGCGCGGTCAGGGACGCCACCAGCGGATGCTCCGGGGCAACGACCATGAACGTCGCCCCGAAGAGGGTGTCCGGCCGGGTGGTGAAGACGCGTAGCGGCGCGCCGCCGGGGTGATGCGCCGACGGAGCGGTGGTGAAGGTCACCTCCGCGCCCTCGGATCGACCGATCCAGTTGGTCTGCATGATCCGGACCGGGTCCGGCCAGCCCAGGCCCTCGAAGTTGAGCAGCTCGTCGGCGTAGCGGGTCACCCGCAGGTACCACTGGTCGAGCTCGCGCTTTTCGACCAGGGCGCCGCAGCGCCAGCAATGGCGATCGGTGCCTTCGACCTGCTCGCGGGCCAGGGTCCCGTCATTGGGGCACCAGTCGACGGCCGACTTCTGCCGGTAGGCGAGGCCCGCCTTCAGGAACTCGAGGAACAGCCACTGGTTCCAGCGGTAGTACTCGGGCTCGCAGGTGACGACCTCGGCGCTCCAGTCGAACGAGGCGCCCATGCTTCGCAGCTGGCTCCGCATCTTGTCGATGTTGGCCATCGTCCAGGTGCGCGGGTTGACCCGGTTCTTGATCGCGGCGTTCTCGGCCGGCAGGCCGAAGGCGTCGAAGCCGATTGGCATGAACACGTTCTCGCCGTGCATCCGGTGGAATCGGGCGATCGCATCGATCGGGGTCTTGGCGTACCAGTGGCCGATGTGCAGGTCACCCGAGGGGTAGTCGTACATCGTCAGCGCGTAGAACTTCGGGCGGCTGGTGTCGGCCAGGTCGGTCCGGTACAGGCCGAGCTCAGCCCAGCGGGCCTGCCAGCGGGGCTCGATCTCGGTGGGCCGGTAGCGTTCGATCCGGGCGCGTTCGGTCACGTCGGGCCTCGAAATAGCGCACCCCCCGGTGGCCGCCGGCCGCTTCGAGGGGTGATGGAACTGACGGCGAGGTCGATGGTGGAGCCACGGGGATTCGAACCCCGGACCTCTTGCATGCCATGCAAGCGCTCTGCCAGCTGAGCTATGGCCCCGCCGCGGAGCGGCAGTATAGCAGTGGCCCTCGCCTCGGCTGGGATCGGCCGGGGGCACGCCCAGGATCGCCGTGGCCGAGCCGATTGTCAGGATCGTGTCAGACCGCCTCCGTATCATCGTTCCGATGGGTGCTTCGCTTTGACCGAGCAAGGCTGGTCGCGCCGCCGCGTCCTCCAGGCGGGCGGCGTCGTCGTCGTGGGGGTGGTCGCCGTTGGCGCGATCGCCGTCGGCATCGAGGCCACTGGCGCGAAGCCGGCCCCGACGGCCGGTCCGTCGGGCTCCTCGACACCGGCCGTCATCCGGCGCAAGTACCGCAGCCGGCCGGACCTGACCTCGGCCCCGGTGGCGGTCAACAGTCCCGTTGGCGCAGTCGCGCCCGGCCTGGTTTTCCTGACGCCCAACAACGGGGCGGCCCCGGATGGCCTGCTGGTCACTGACAACGCCGGCCGGCCGGTCTGGATCCGGCCCGACACGGGTTCCAACGCAGCCAACTTCCAAGCCGCCGTCTACAAGGGCAAGCCCGTCCTGACCTGGTGGGAGGGCAGCGTCAGCGGCGGCTACGGCACAGGCCAGCTGGTGATCATGGATACCACCTACACCGAGCTCCTGCGCTTCGGCGCCGGCGCCGGACGCAAGGCCGACATCCACGAGTTCCAGATCACGCCCCAGGACACTGCGCTCGTCCTGAGCGATGGTCCCGTGGCGATCCCGCCGGGCACGACGCCGCCCTTCCAGAACTGGGATTGCGTCGTCCAGGAGGTCAACATCGCGACCGGGGCGGTCCTCTTTGAATGGCACAGCGCCGACCATATCGACCCGTCCGAGGCGGTCCTGCCGGCCCCCTCGGTCAGCGCCAGCCAGGCGCCGGCGAGCCCATCGGCTCCGACGGCAACCGCCACGCCGGTCCCCACCAGCCAGTCCGGACCGCCCATCTACGACTCGGTCCATGTCAACTCGATCGAGATCGACCGCGACGGCAACCTGCTCGTGTCGGCCCGCAACACGTCGACCGTCTACAAGGTCGACCGGACAACCGGGGCGATCCGCTGGCGGATGGGTGGCAAGAAGTCGGACTTCAAGATGGGCCCGGGCGCCTCGTTCGGGCTCCAGCATGACGCTCGCCGCCACCCCGACGGCACGGTCACGATCTTCGATGACGGCTCGGGGCCGGGCACCTCGCGAGCGCTCGTGCTCGATGTCGACGAGACAGCCATGACCGCCAACCTGGTCCGGGCCTTCCCCCATCCTCACGGCAAGATGGCGATGAGCCAGGGCAACATGCAGGTCCTGCCCAATGGCAACGTGTTCGTCGGCTGGGGCAGCACCGGCTACGCGTCCGAGTTTGCCGTTGACGGGACCGTCCTGCTGGACGCCGACTTCAGTGGCTCGATCCAGTCCTATCGCTGCTTCCGCTTCCCCTGGCAGGCTCAGCCCACGACCAAGCCGGCGATCGTCGCCGACCCGCCGGCCGGCGGCATGGTGACGGCCTATGCCAGCTGGAACGGTGCCACCGAGGTTGCCAGCTGGGAGCTCCTGGGTGGCAGTCAGGCCGGCTCGCTGAGCTCGCTCGGCACCTTTGCCCGGGCCGACTTCGAGACGGCCATGACGGTCAAGCCGGCGGGCACGCTGCTGGCCGTCCAGGCCCTTGACGCGAACCAGGCCGTGCTGGCCGTATCAGCCCCGGTGACGATCCCGGAATAAGCCTCCGGGCCAGTCCGCGTGTGGCACCATCCGCGGGTGATTTCGCGCAGCACTGCCCGTTGACCAGCCGAACTGAAGAGGCGGCCGCCGTGGAGCTGGAGACCGGCCGGCTCGACTACATCCTGCGTCGGTCGAGCCGGGCCCGGCGCGTCCGGGTGACGGTCGACCCACTGCGCGGGGTGATCGTGACCGTGCCCGCCCGGCGGCCCGGTGCCCGCGACGCCCTCGCGTCGGTCGAGCCGTTCCTGCGGGAGCGCGAGGCATGGATCCGGACCCACCTCGATCACCAGGCCCGCCAGCGCTCACGGGTGGCCGGCCTGACTGCGGGCCTGGCTTCGGGCCAGCTCCGCGATGGGGCGCTCCTGCCGTACCGCGGCCGGGCCCACCGGATCCGGATTGTCGGGCCGAGCAAGACCCTGGTCCGCTCGCGGGTCAAGGTCGAGGACACCGACGTGCTGGGCACCAGCCGCACGATCATCCTCGAGCTGGCCAGCCGCGACCGCCGCCGGCCGGCCCGGGTCCTCGAGGAGTGGCTGCGTGGGCGGGCCGTCATCCAGATCGACTCGGCCATCGCCCGGCATGCGCCCGGCCTGGGGGTCCAGCCGTCGGTGGTCGTCGTTCGCGATCCGCGCAGTCGATGGGGCAGTGCCTCGCGGACCGGCCGGGTTGCCCTCAGCTGGCGGCTGATCCTGGCCCCGCCCGAGGCGCTCGAGACGACCGTGGTCCACGAACTGTGCCACCTGCGCGTGTTCGGACACGGTCCGGCGTTCTGGGCCCTGGTCGCTTCGCGCCAGCCGGATCACATGCGCTGGCGGCGCTGGCTGCGCGATCACGCGGTCGAGCTGCACGCGGTCCTGGCCGCGCACCCAGACGCCGCCTGAGGGTCCGGCTGTCGGCTCGCCCCGCTCGGCAGGCTCGGCTTGATGTGGTGGAGATGAGGGGACTCGAACCCCTGGCCTCCGCGATGCGAACGCGGCGCTCTGCCAGCTGAGCTACATCCCCACCGAGGGTCGAACCGGGCGGCGATTGCTCGCGCCTCGGGACCGGCGCCGAGTGTAGCAGAGGGTCTCGGCGGCGCACCTGCGCGGGCGAGTGAGCACGGCCCTCGCCCAGACCGGATCATAGGCACGGTCGAGGCGCAGAAAAGGGAGCACACGTGGCCGATCCAGCCAGGGTCTTCTATCGGGAGGCCGACTACGACGGCCAGTTCGTCCGTTCGCTGGACGCGGTCTACGCCGGATCGGCCGACCTGGGCGAGGTCTACGCCACCGCTCGTCGAGTCGGCCCACCGGAGGCCGGCCGGTGGTATGCCGCCTGGAAGGCAACGGCGGACCGGGCCGCCGCGACCGGCGATCGAGCCCTGGCCGAAGGCCAGCGAGTGACGGCTCGGGGCGCCTACCTGCGTGCCTCGGAGTACGCCCGGCAGGCGTTCTACTTCATCCGCGGTGAGCTCGACGATGCCCGCCTGCGAACGGGCTACGCGGCCCACGTGGCCGCCTTCGCGTCCGCGGCGGCGCTCATGGCCGAGTCCGTTGCCGAGGTCCGGATCCCGTACGAGGGGACGACGCTCAAGGGCTACTTCTGCGCACCGGACCAGGGCGGGGCAGCCCGGCCCACCCTGCTCATGCCGTGCGGCTACGACTCCACGGCGGAGGCCGGCTGGGTGAACGTGCCCGATGCCCTCGCCCGGGGCTACAACGTCCTCCTGTTCGAGGGTCCGGGCCAGGGCCAGACACTGTACGAGCAGCGTCTGTACCTGCGGCCCGACTTCGAGCACGTGCTTGGGCCGGTGGTCCATTGGCTGGTCGGGCGAGCCGACGTGCGGGCCGACCGGATCGGGTTGATCGGTCGCTCGTTCGCCGGCTACCTGGCGCCCCGGGCGGCAACCGTCGAGCGGCGCATCGCCGCCCTCGTGTGCGATCCTGCCCAGCCCGACATGGGCCTGCGGATTCCGGGCGGACTGGTTGGTCGGCTGGCCGGCCGGGCGGTCGGCTCCGAAATGCGCATCAGCGCCCGCCGGCGGGAGTTCTTCCATGCCCGGATGGCCGCCCATGGCGTCGATACGGTCGAGGCCTACCTGGCCGAGCTGCGCCGGTTCACGATGATCGGCCAGGCGGCCGCGATCAGCTGCCCGACCCTGATCATCGAATCCCAGAACGATTTCGCCGGAGGCGGCGGCAAGCTCCTGTTCGATGCCCTGACCTGCTCCAAGCAGCTGGTCGAGCTGACCAACGAGCAGGGGATCGATGGGCACTGTGGTGGCCTGGCCCAACGGGTCTGGGCCGGCGTCGTCTACGACTGGCTCGACCGGATCCTGGCGCCGTAGCCGGGCCGGATCAGGCTCGGGTTCGTGCCGGCGAGCGGGTGCCGTCGCCGGTCGTTGCGGCCCGTTGTTTCACCCCACGTGACAAATCGGCCGTTTCGAGTGGCTGGGCGTTCGCCGCGATCGGTCTCGAGGCTAATTCGTGCATCGTCCAAGGCCGCTGAGAGCTGGGGGTCGCGGATCTGGGGACCGCGTTGGTGTCCGTTGCCAGGGCGACGCGCGTCTGTTGGTGCTCCGGGTGCGACAAATGGCGCCTCCCGATGCTGGATATGCCTGGCCGGGCGACCGATCGAATCCTGATTTGTCCCGGACCACGCTTAGCCGGGGATGAACGCCGATTGCCTTGACTGCCGATGGCCCGGTGCGAGGGCGGTCCAGATCCTGATTCGGCCGGATTCGTACCGTTTGTCGCGCCCGGTGCACCATCGAACAGGGCACGCCCGAGGCCGCTCCGCGACTCCTGCGGGGACGGATTCGACCTTGACAATACAGAACATTTGTTCGATCATCGATTGCCCATGGCGAGCCTTTCCCCGGACGTCTCGGCCGCTCTCGCATCCCTCCGGACGCGCTGGGGAGCGGCAGCTCCGCGGGTCATCGGCTCGCTCGCGATCGCCTCCGAGCTGGTTGCCGAGACGCTCCCGGGCGGCCCAACCCAACCGGCCCAACCGGTCGATCCGGATCGGGTGATCGGGACCGGCTTCGCCGAACTCGATGCGATCATCGGCCCGGGCGGAATTCCACGCGATGCCGCGGTCGCCCTGGGCGGCGATCCTTCGAGCGGCCGGACCACGCTCGCCCTGCGCCTCGTGGCCGAGGCCCAGGCCGGTGGTTCGATCGCCGCCTGGGTGGACCTTGCCCGGAGCCTGGATCCGGTCGAGGCGGTGACTCGGGGAGTCCGGCTGGAGTGGCTGGTCGTGCTCGAGCCGGCCTCCCCGGACGAAGGTCTGGCAATGGCCGGCTCGCTCCTGACCGGGCGGTCCGTCGATGTCCTCGTGCTCGACCTGCCCGAGGCCGGCCGGGCGGGCTCCCAGCCGGCCCAGATTCGAGCCCAACCTCAAGCTCGGTCTCGAGCCCAGCCTCAAGCTCGGACCGGACCGGCCGAGTCCCGGAGCGGTCATCCACCCAAACGCCCACCGAGCCTGGCCAGCCGCCTCGAACGCCTCAGTGCGCTGGCCCGGCGCGCCGGCGTCTTGCTCATCGTCCTCGAGCCACCCGGCCTGGAGCGGGACCTCGCTGCTGCCGTCGCCTCGTCCACGGCCCTGCGGCTCGAGCTGGCCCGCCGATCCTGGATCCGGCTCGGCCGCGATGTCGTCGGCCAGCGGACCGAGGTGGTGATCGGTCGGAACCGGTTCGGCCCGACGGGCCGCCGAGCGGAGCTTCGGATCCTGTACGCCGAAGGTGGCAGCCGGGATGCCTGCCTCCTGCGCGACTCGCTCCTGTTCGACCCACCTCGCCCGGGGATTCCCCGGGCGGTCCTGCCTCCCATGGCCGTGCCCGGGGTGATCGCCCCTGGCACGGCCGCCACGACCGACGCCCCCATCAGCCTGTCATCACGGATTCAAGATCGTGCGACGTCTCCACCTCCTCTGGACGCATCTGCCGCTCCGTCTCACCCGGGCTCGCTCCGACTCGTTCCCGACCGGGCCGGTGATCCTGGGCGGCCAACCGTGGGCGGCCGGGATCGTCCTCGACGCCAATCCGGCGGCGACCGAGCTCGGCGTCCACCGGGGGATGCCGCTCGGCAGCGCACACCGACTCGCGCCTGAGGCCACCTTCCTGGATCCCGACCCGGGTCGGGATGCGCTCGCGATCGAGGCCGCCCTTGAGCGACTGGCAACCTTCAGCCCAGGCGTCGCCGGGGTCGTCGACCCAGCCGACCCGGCCTTCGGCCTGCTCGAGGTCCAGGTCGACGGCCTCGACCGACTGTGGGGTGCCGAGCCAGTCCTGGCCGGCCGCCTGGTCGAGGCCGTCGGGCCGATCCTGCCCGGGCGGCCTCGAGTGGGCATCGCCGGGACGCGCTTCGCGGCGACCATCGCGGCCGCCACGGCGTCACCAGCGACCGCGCCGGCGTCCTCCTCCTCGGGAGATGGCTCGACGATGATCGTGGGCCCGGGTGACGAGGCGCTCTTCCTTGGGCCACTGCCGGCCGGCCTGCTCACCCCCGACCCGGACATCCGGGCCCGGCTCGGCCGGTTCGGGCTGCGCCGGATCGATGCCGTGGCCGCGATCCCGCGCTCGGCGCTCGTTGCCCGCTTCGGCGAGGAAGGCGCCCGGATCCACGCCCGGGCGATCGGCGAGGAGCTCGAGCCCTTCCGGCCGCGCCGCGCCCCGGAACGGCTGTGCCTGGGGATTGGCCTCGAACCGCCGGTCGAGGAGCTCGAGCCCCTTCGTTTCGTCCTCCATCGCCTGACTGCGGCGCTGGCCGATCAGCTCGTCGCCCGGGGAGCGGCCACCGGCCGGGTGAGCCTGCGCCTCAGCCTGGATCCGGCGTTTGCCCGGTCGGGCAGTCCGACCGAGATGACCGTGGAGCAACGCCTGCCCGAGCCGTCGTCGGAGGCCGAGGCGATCGAACGTCTCCTGTTCGTCCGCCTCGAGCGCGACCCGCCCTCGGTCGCGGTCAGCCGGCTCGAGCTGGAGCTGTCCGAGGTCGCGCCGGCCAGCGGCCAGCAGCTCGCCCTGTTCATCCCCCAGGCCAACCGCCTGGCTCGCCTGCGCTGGCAGCTCGCCCGGCTCGCCCTGGCCTTCGGCGAGGATCGAATCGGGCGGGTCGAGCTGGCCGATCCGGAGGCACTCCTGGCCGAGGGCCGCTGGACCTGGCACCCGGTCGAGGTGGGATCGTGAGCCGCGGCTCTGGCCGAGCCGGGCCAGCTCGGCCAGCTCGATGACCCGGCTGATGCGCGAGCATCCCGCGATCGATGTCGAACTCGACCTGGTTGGCCGGCTGGTCGCGATCCGCTGGGCCGGCCGGCGGGAGGCCGTCGAAGTCTGCAATCGCTGGCGCGTCGATGAGGCCTGGTGGCGACAGCCGATCGCCCGCGACTACTTCAAGGTCGTGGGACCGCACTGGCTGGCCCTGGTCTACCTCGACCGCGTCGACGGCTCCTGGCACCTCGAGCGGGTCTACGACTGACGATCGCGGCGGTGCGGCCATGAAGCGCAGCGGCTACTTCGCCGGGATGTTGCCCACGACGAACAGGGCGACCAGCCCGATCAGGATGCAGGCGAGCACGCCCGCTCCGATCACGTCACGCAGCCGTAGATTCATGGCCGTACTGTACCCGGCAGCCTCGGCCGATGCGCCGCGCCAGATCGACCCGTCCGGCGCCCCGAATCTGGCGAATATCAGTCGGAGTAGTGGTAGTCGGAAAGTTGGGCCGATTTGGGCCCTGATGAGAGGGTCCGCGCGCCAGCTCGTGCACGAATCGAGGCCCGCGGCCACCAAACGGACGATGAATCGGCGTCAGTCTCGGCCTAGCACTACGGGGATTGATATTCGCCAGTTCCCGGCCAATCCACGGCCGCGGGGCCACGATTGTCGAGCGTGGCCCCCCTGCCGGCTGGCCACGATCGTCGAGCCCTAGCCGCGTCGCGACCAATGAACGAGGCCCCGTCGCGCGCTGGCGACGGGGCCTCGTTGGCTCCTGCGCTCGTGCTCGAGCAGCAGGGCGGGTCGGCGGTCCGACTGACGGGTCGGTCGCCGCCAAGAGCGGTCGCGAACCCCCAGGCACGCATCCGATCTGGCCTGCATCAATGACGCCAGGGCCGTCCGAAATGTTGCGGGCCGCGGACCCTGATTTTCGGCTGATCACAGGGCGTGATCCGGGTCCTCGCGGTTGACACGAACAGAACATATGTTCGATCATTGGCCATGGCATACGCCGAGCTTCACTGCCACACCAATTTCTCGTTCCTCGACGGTGCCTCGGCCGCCGACGAGCTGGTCGAACAAGCTCTCGGCCTGGGCCTGACCGGGCTGGCGGTCACCGATCACAACGGCCTGTACGGGGTCGTCCGGTTCGCCTCGACCGCCCGGGAAGCCGGCCTCCATCCGGTGATCGGGGTCGAGATCGAGCTGCTTGACTCGTTCGCTCCGGACCCGGATCAGATCGTGGTTCCGGCCCGCCGAGCAGTACGCCGGGGTGGCCGACCGCGGCCCGGGCCGGGCCTGGACCTGGCTACGACACCGCGCGAGGGCGTGCCCGACCGGCCGCGGCCCGAACGAGCGCGATTGCCCAGCCGGCGAGCGCCGGTCAAGGAGGACCTGCGCGGGATCGGGGAAGGCTCGCGCGGTCCGCACCTGGTCCTGCTGGCCCGCGACACGACCGGCTATCGCAGCCTGTGCCGGCTGATCAGTCGGGCGAACCTGGCCGGGACGAAGGGCGTGCCCCGCTTCAGCCAGGCGCTCCTGGCCGATCATGTCGAGGGCCTCCTCGCGCTGTCGGGCTGTCGCGATGGCGAGCTCGCCCGACGGCTGCGGGTGGGCGATCGAGCCGGAGCACGGCAGGTGGCCGAGGGCTACGCGGCGCTCTTTGGCGGAACTCCAGGCGGACGAGCCGGATCGGCCGGACGGGCCACCCGAACCGGCGCACGACCCGCCGGCGCGGCCGCGGCCGGCTTCATCCTCGAGCTCGAGCATCACCTCCTGCCCGAGGACGACTGGCTGGTCGCCGAGACGGCCCAGCTGGCCGACGAGCTGGGCCTGCCCTGCGTGGTCAGCAATGACGTCCACTACGCTCGACCCGAGGGCCGTGAGCTCCAGGACGTCATCGGCGCGATCCGCCACGGCCGGACCCTCGACACGCTGGCCGACCTGCGCCGTCCGGATGGCGAGTCCTACCTCAAATCGGAAGCCGAGCTGCTGGACCTGCCGCCCGGGGACCTGTCGCCGCGGGACCCCCCGCCGGGCGCCGATCGGCCGGGCAGCGAAGCCAACGGCGATCCCCGGACCGGCCGGGCCTGGCGGGCCGGCCTGGCCAACGCTGCGGAGGTCGCCGCCGCCTGCAGCGTGGATCTCGGCTTCGAGCGCTACCGATTCCCCGGCTTCGGCGTGCCCGCCGGGGAGACCCCGTTCAGCCACCTGGCCGAGCTGTGCCACGCCGGCGCCCGGCGCCGCTATCACCCGCTCACCCCAGCCGTCCTGAGCCAGCTCAGCCATGAGCTGGCCGTGATCGAACGGACCGGGCTGGCCGAGTTCTTCCTGATCTGCTGGGACCTGATGCGCTTCGCCCGGGAGGAGCGGATTCCGGCCCAGGGCCGGGGCAGCGCCGCCGATTCGATCGTGGCCTACGTCCTGGGCATCACCCGGGTCGACCCGATTCGCCACAACCTCCTGTTCGAGCGGTTCATCAACGAAGGGCGGACGACCTATCCCGACGTCGACATCGACTTCTCGTCGAAGCGGCGTGAGGAGGTCATCCAGTACGTCTACGACAAATACGGCCCCGAGCACACCGGCATGGTCTGCAACGTCGTGACCTACCGGGCGCGCTCGGTCGTGCGCGAGGTCGGGGTCGCCCTGGGCTTCCCTCGGCCGCTGGTCGACCGGGTGGCCAAGGCGCTCGAGACCTACGACTCGGTCATGGTCCGGCGCGACCTCGAGGCCGACGGGGGCTTCGCCGAGTTCTTCCGACGGCCGGCCGCCCCAGCCGAGCCGATCGCCGAGGCCCACGGCCTGGCCGACCGGATGGGCCGGCTCAACCTGCCCGGCAAGCCTGCGATCCAGGCCGGCAAGCCCGCGATCCGGCCCGGCGGCAGCGCCAATGACAAGGGTGGTCCGGGCGATTCCCCGGCCAGCGTGGCCTGGCTCGAAGCCGGGCGAGGCACCGGCACAGTCGACGGCCGAGCGATCGACCCGGAGAGCGGCGCCCTGTTGCCCCCGGAACGGCGGACCGACAAGCTCGGACGGCCGAACCACTGGGGCGGCAGCCATCCGATCGAGCCGGCCACGCCCCAGGCCGGGAGCACCGTTGGCCTGTCGGACTGGGAGCGCTGGCTCGAGCTCTGTGCCCGGCTGGATGGCTTCCCACGCCACCTGAGCATTCACAGCGGAGGGATGCTGATCACGGCCGCCCCACTGATCGACATTGCCCCGCTCGAACGGGCCACGATGCCCGGCCGGGTGGTCGTCCAGTACGACAAGCGGGATGTGGAGACGATCAAGCTGATCAAGCTCGACCTGCTCGGTCTGGGCATGCTCGCGGCCATCGACGAGACGGTCCAGCTGATCGAGCACGACTGCGCCGTGTGCCTCGACCTCGACCGCCTGCCCGAGGACATCGACGAAGTCTTCGGGATGCTCCAGGCCGCGGACACCGTGGGGGTCTTCCAGGTCGAGAGCCGGGCCCAGATGCAGACCCTGCCCAAGTCCCGCCCGAACTGCCTCGATGACCTGGTGGTCGAGGTCGCGATCATCCGGCCGGGTCCGATCCAGGGCAACGCCGTCCATCCCTACCTGCGCCGCAAGCAGGGCCTCGAACCGGTCACCTACCTCCATCCGAGCCTGGCCCCGATCCTGTCCGACAGCCTGGGCGTGATCCTGTACCAGGAACAGGTCATGCGGATCGCGATCGACGTGGCCGGCTTCAGCGCGGGCGAGTCCGACGGGTTCCGGCGGGCGATGGGGACCTGGCGCTCGAGCGCCGAGATGGAGAAGCTCCATGCCCAGTTCGTCGAGGGTTGCGTGTCGATCCAGGGCATGCCCCGCGACGATGCCGAGGAGCTCTTCCGGCGGGTTGCCGGGTTTGCCTCGTTCGGCTTTGCCAAGAGCCACGCCGCCGCCTTCGCCCGGACCGCCTACGAATCGTCGTTCCTCAAGCTGTTCTATCCGGCCCAGTTCCTGGTCGGCCTGGTCAACGCCCAGCCGATGGGCTTCTACCCGGTCGAGGTCCTGGTCAATGACGCGAAGCGCCATGGCGTGGCCATCCTGCCGGTCGATCTCAATGCGTCGTCCTATCGCACCACGACCGAGTGGGTCGGCCGGCCGGGCTGGGCCGTGACCGGCGCGGCCGATCCGCTGCCAGGCGACCTGGGGATCAGCGAGCGACCCGAGCCGGTCCGATCACCGGCCTGTGTCCTGCCCAGCTCGCCGGCCCGTGAACGCTGGTCGGCCGAGAGCGCGGTGGGCTGGGGGGTGCGGCTGGGCCTCGGCCTGGTCAAGGGCATCGGCGAGGAGCACCAGGTCCTGCTCGATGCCGAGCTGGCTCGGGGTCCCTATCGGAGCCTGGGCGACGTGGTCGAGCGGACCGGCCTGCCCGAGGAGACGCTGGAGCGCCTGATCCGGTCCGGTGCCCTCGATTCGATCGGCCGGGCCCGGCGCGAGCTGCTCTGGCAGTTGCGCGAAGTGGCCGCGCGCCGGACGGCCGGGCCGTCGACCCGGGCCGCCGGACGGCCGCTTGACCTGCGCCTGCCGGCGACCGATGCTCCGGACCTGCCGCCATTGGGCGAGGTCGAGCGCCTGGGCGATTCGTACGCCGTCCTGTCGCTCGATGCCGGCGGCCAGGTGATCGGGCTGTTCCGGCCGGCCCTCGACCGGCTGGGCGCTGTCCCCAATTCGGCCCTCAACGAGCGCCGTCCGGGACCGGTCCGGATTGGTGGCCTGGTGGTGACCCGGCAGCACCCGATGACCGCCAAGGGGACGGTCTTCCTGGCCCTCGAGGATGAGACCGGGATGGTCAACGTCACGCTCTGGCCGGATACCTGGGAGCGCCTGCGGGGCGTCGTCCGGCGCCATGCCCTGCTCCTGGTCGACGGGCAGCTCCAGCGCGAGGGCGAGGTCGTCAACGTGATCGCCCGCCAGGTCCAAGCATTGCCCGAGGTGGCTGCCGGAGTCGGCGGCCCCGGCCGCCCGGCCGGTGTTCGACAGCTCGGCTATGCCGGCGGCAGACGGACCGGCTGACCGCCCCGGGGAGGCCAGGAGTTGATGAGGACGCGACCCGGAGCTCAACGGTGTGGGCGACAGACCGTCGTTCGGTCCGAGCCTCCGTTCGGGGTCCGACACCTCGGCCGCCGATCATCCAGGACGCGTCCTGAAGTTCATTCGCCGTCCGGGCCTTGCCGGATTGCGCCGGCTTGATTCAGCGCCTGCGGGCCGCCTGCTTGGAGCCCTTGGCCGGCGGCCGCCTCGCGGAATTGGGATTGGCCAGCCGCAGGAAGCGACGGTAGAAGCCGGCGAATCCGCCCACCGCCAGGCCGGCCACGGGCGACACCACCAGGGCATAGCCGGCGAACTGGACCCGCTGATCAGTGGTCACGGCCTCGCCCGTTGCCGACACCCCTGCGGCGGTCATGACGTAGTAGGCGAACAGGATGCCCGCCAGCAGGCCGATGACTCCGCCGGCCAGGTAGCTCGAGCGCTGGGTCAGCACGCCGGCCAGGAAGGCCGCGGCGAGCGGCGGCGGGAAGATGAACAGGTTGAACGCGACGCTCGCGAGGCTCTGGTTGCCAATCGCGGCGCCTGACGATTCGAACAGCACGAAGATCGCGACCATGATCAGGGCCGGTACCCACAGGGCGTAGGTGTGGGTGGCCAGGCGGGGCAGGTCCCGCAGGTCGTCCTTGAGGTTGACCGGGCGGATGGCCGTTCGGAACGAGCCAAAGATGCCGGGCCGGGCCGGCATGGCCGGCGTCGAGCCACCCGAGACTGGCCGCGAGCTGGCAGGCTGGCTGGCCAGGGCCGGGCCCTCGGTCTCCGCTGCGGCCGTGGCCGCGCGATAGCGACGCCGGGCCTCGGATCGATCGGTGCTCTTGGCGCGGACCACGCTTCCTCCTGGTGGGCTGTGCTCGACTGCGGATCCGGGCGGCGGAATGGGCCGACCCCGGTCGGGCCGCCATCCTAGTCGAAAGACGGGCCGATCGATCGGACAAGTGCTGTGACACCTGCGTGATTCGCTGGTAAGCACGCGATGAGGGCGATTGACTACAACGGGGACCCGCTACGCGAATCCCCGCTGGGAGGTCGTCGATGGTTCGAGCCCGGCGTGCGGCCCTGGCCGCATTCGTTCTCCTGTGGTCTGCCGCTGCCCTCGCCCTGGCCGCCGCACCGCCGCCCGCGATCAGTCCAGGCAGCGGACCGCTGCTGCCGGCTGTGGCCTGGCCGCCGTCGGCCGGGTTGCTCGTATCAGAGGTCGTGACCGGCGGGACATCGGCCTCAGATGAGTACATCGAGCTCACCAACGCTGGCTCGAGCCCGATCGATCTGAATGGATTCGAGGTGGCCTATGCCTCATCGGCCGGGACGAGTGCCACCCGGCGAGCCGGCTGGGCCAGCCCCACGACGCTCGGTCCGGGCCGCCACGTCCTGATTGCCAACTCGGCCGGGATCTACGCTCCCGGCGCCGATGCCACGTATACGGCCGGCATCGCCGCCACCGGGGGCGCGATCGTCGTTCGACCGGTTGGTGGGACGCCGATCGACGCGGTCGGCTGGGGTGACGCGACGAATGCCTTTGTCGAGGGAACCCCCGTCGAGGCCCCGCCGGCCGGATCAAGCATCGAGCGCCGGCCAGGCGGTCCTGCCGGCAACGTGACAGACACGAACCAGAACACGTCGGATTGGCAGGTCAACTCCGCGCCCAACCCGGAGAACCTGGGCGCCCCGGCCCGGCCCTTGCCCGGACCGAGCTCGAGCCCATCGGCGCGGCCCACGCCCAGCCCCACGCCGAGCGCAACGCCAAGCGCGACACCGATTCCAACGCCGATTCCGACGGCATCGCCGAGTCCCTCGCCGAAACCAACAACGAGCCTGAGCCCGACCCCGGTACCCAGCCCCACCCCGACCGCGATACCCACACCAACTCCGACACCCGTTCCGACGCCGAGCCCAACCGCAACGGCAACGCCGAGCCCAACTGCCACGGCCAATCCCGGCTCGATCACGATCAGCCAGGCGATCCGCCAGGGTGGCAAGGTCACTGTCGAAGCCGTTGCCACGACGAGCACGACTCTGCTGGACCCGAGTGGACGGTTGCTCGTGATCCAGGATGCGACCGCCGCGATTGAGGTCCGGCTGCCTGTGGCCGGCAGCCCTGGGGCGGCGGGTCTGGCCGGCCACGTGCCGGGCCCGGGCACGGGCCTGCGCATCACCGGCACGGTCGGCCGTGCCTACGGCGCTCCCCGACTCAGCGCGAGCCTGGTCACCTGGCTGGGCGCGGCCAGCTCGCCCTTGCCCGTCCGGCTCAGCGTCGCAGCGACCGCCGCCCTCGAGTGGCGCCTCGTCCAGGTCAACGGACGGCTGGTGACTGTCCACAAGCTCGGCGATCGCTGGCGCGCCGAGATCATCGTCGGCAAGGTCCGCATCCCGGTGGCCGGCCTGGCCGGCTCCAGGATCAGCGTGGGACGCCTCCTGGCCGGCCGTCTCGTGACCATCATCGGGATCGTTCGGCGCGCCTACCCCAGCGCGATCGACCAGCGCTTCGCGATCGAGCCACGCTCCATTTCGGACGTCGCCTTCGAGCCGGCTGGACCGAGTCATCCGGCGCCCGCCGGAGGTGCCGGCGGAGCGGGATCTGGCCCGCCAGACGCTGGCTACGGCCCTGGGGTGGCTCCGGTCAGCTCGAGCGCGACCTTGCCCTCTGCAACGGGCGGCCAGGCGCTGGTCGACCTGCGGGACCTGCCGGCCCACCGCGGCGAACAGGTCCAGGTGGGCGGGTTGGTGACTGCCCTGCTCGGCTCGGCCATCACGATCGACGACGGGACCGCGAGCGGCCGGCTCGTCCTGGCCGGCGAGGCGGCAGCCTATCTCGATCTGGTCGAGATCGGCGACCCCATCCGGGTCGAGGGCCTGGTCGAGGTCGATGCCGGCGGCCCCTACCTTCTCGTGAGCGACCCGGAAGGCGTCGTCGCAACGGGCGACCCGACGGCGGCGACCACCGCTTCGCCCGGATCGCCGCTGACCGCCGCCGGCGCCGCGGCCGACCCGCCCAGCTCGGACGCGCCATCGGGCGGGCCTCCCACGGGGCTGGCCGTCAGCCGCGATTCCGGGACCCAGCCCAGCGTGCTGATCGCCCTGACAGGACTTGCTGTGGGGTTGACCCTCGGCCTGGTCCTGCTGATCGTGCGGCGCGGCCGACGGGCCGCCCCGCTGCCGGCCGTGAGCGGCTCGAATCGGCCCGCGCCCGACGCCGGCGGCGAGCCCGGCTAGGCCTGCTCGGCGCCGGCTGACCGTCCCGGGAGCGGCTGAATCCGCTCCCGGGACGCCTGCCACGCTCAGTGCCAGCGTGGCCCACGCTTGGACCGAGTTGACGCTCGTTCGAGCGCGGGGCTATTCTCGGCCGAGTTTCGCGCCAGCGAAGCGCTACGCGAGCGAGGGAAGAGGTTTTGCCGAACGCGGATCACCGCGTCGCACTCCCAACCGGAGAACGGCAGTACCACATCGGACTCGGCCCGGGTGATTTGGCCGAGTACATCCTCCTCCCCGGCGACCCCGAACGAGTCCAACGGATTGCCGCCCGCCTCGAGAATCTCGAAGGCCTGCGACAGCACCGGGAATTCGCCTCGGTAACCGGCACGTATCGCGGCGAGCGGGTCTCGGTCGTCTCGACCGGGATCGGCACCGACAACGTCGAGATCGTGATAGCAGAGATCCTGGCGATCACGGAACGTCCGACCTTCATCCGGGTCGGGTCGTGCGGCGCGCTCCAGCCGGAGATCGCGGTTGGCGACCTGATCATCTCGTCCGGATCCGTCCGGCTCGAGGCGACCACAAGCTTCTTCGTCCACGACGGGTATCCCGCGGTTGCCGACTACGAGGCAGTCGCGGCGCTCGTCGAGGCCGCGGCGGAGCTTGGGCACCGGGCGCATGTCGGGATAACGGCTACGGCTCCGGGGTTTTACGGCGCGCAAGGGCGTCCGATCCCACGGTTGCCCATCCGCTACCCTGACCTCGCCGAGGAGATGGCGCGCCAGCGCGTCCTCAACTTCGAAATGGAGGCATCGGCAGTGATGGTCCTGGCCGGGTTGGCTGACTGTCGAGCGGGGGTCGTATGCGCCGTTTATGCGCATCGGCCGTCGGGCGACTTCGCAGCCGGCGAAGCCAGGAGCCGCGCGGAGGCGGCCTGCGTCGAGACCGGACTCGAAGGGCTCCGGAACCTCGCCGCGATGGATCGCCAGAAGCAGGCAGTCGGGGCGGACCGCTGGCGGCCGTCGTTGTGGACAAGAACGTAGGGGCGGATACGGAGCAAGCGCTGCGTAACGCCGGGTAAGCGTGGAGAGGAGACCTGGAATGGCCGAGGCCTATTGCGTCAAGGACAAGAAGAAGGTCGAAGTCCAGAATCCCCAGAAGATCACGATGAAGAACGGCAAGCCGGCGATCAAGGGCACCTGCCCGATCTGCGGCGGAAACGTCTTCCGCATCGGCGGCTGACCACCGCGTCCTGAGCGCGAACATGGGAGCCCCCGCCGATTGCCGGCGGGGGCTTCTTGCTGTCCGCCTCGCAAGCGTGGGTTGCCACGCGCGTTGCTAGAGTGGAGCGGCCGATCCGTTCGTAACGAGGACTGTCCAGGTGACCCGACCGGTTCTGGCCCTTGACCTCGGCGGGACCCAGGTCCGGGCGGCCGTGGTCCTCACCGATGGCAGCCGAATCGCCCGGCAGGCCACCCTGACCCCGATCGAGGAGGGACCTCAGGCCATCGTCAAAGCGTGCGTCGAGATGCTCTCGGCCGCCCTGGCCGCGGCGCCGGCCGACGTCCGGCCGACGATCTGCGGGATCGGCATCTCGACCCCGGGACCGATCGATCCCTGGTCGGGCGTCATCGTCAGCCCGCCCAACCTCGGCCCGGATTTCCACGACATCCCGGTCGCGGCGGACCTGGAGGGCGCCCTGGGGCTGCCGGCCTATCTCGACCGCGACACGAACGTGGCCGCGCTGGGTGAGCGCGCCTTCGGCGCCGCCCGCGGCGTCGACGACTTCCTGTACGTGACCGTATCGACGGGGATCGGGGGAGCGATCTTCAGTGCCGGGGCGCTCCTCCACGGCCCCGACGGCATGGCCGGCGAGCTTGGTCACGTCTCGATCGAGCTCGATGGACCGCGCTGCGGCTGCGGCGGCAGCGGTCATCTCGAGGCGATCTCGAGCGGGGTCGCCCTGGCCCGCGACGCCCGCGCGGCGGTCGCCCGGGACAGCTCGCCCTTCCTCGCCGCCCGAGCCGAGCGGGCTGCGCAAGGCGGCCGTGGCCAGATCGGCCCGGACCAGCTCGATGCCCGGGCGGTGGCCGAGGGTGAGGAAGCCGGCGATCCGGCCTGCGCCGCCCTGATGCTCCATGCCCGGCGGGCGTTCGCGCTGGCCTGCGCCGGCTTCGTCAACGCGTTCAATCCCGACCTGATCGTGGTCGGCGGCTCGATCGCCGAGCACCAGGGCGATCGCCTGCTGGGGCCGGCTCGAGACGAGGTCAAGAAAGCCGCCTTCAGGGTCCCCGGCGCACGGGTCCGGATCGTGCCGGCGGAGCTCGGGGGCGACGTCAGCCTGGCCGGCTGCCAGCCACTCGTGGACGGTCGCCTGGACGACGATCGATGGCGTGCCGGGCGCGCCCGGCTCGAACCGGCGGGCGGGTCCATTCGCCCGTGAGGCCCGTCCCGTCGTACGATGCATGCACGCGCCGGACGCTCCCTGCGTCGATCGGCCAGGACGGCCATCGCGGGGACGCCCCGGGCCGCATCCTTCAGCCATGAATGAACCCCGCCCCGGTCCGGGCCCTGCTCTCGACCGGCGCTCCCCAGGAGGTACCCCACGATGACGGTTCGCGTCGGGATCAACGGCTTCGGCCGGATCGGTCGACAGTCGCTCAAGGCGCTGCTCGAGCGCGCACCGGAGATCGAGGTCGTGGCCGTCAACGACCTGGTCGACACGGCCATGAACGCCCACCTGTTCAAGCATGATTCGACGTACGGCGCCTACGCCGGGACGGTCGACCACACCGACGATGCCCTGATCATCGACGGCCGCGAGATCAAGGTTCTGACCGAGCGCGACCCGGGCGCCCTGCCGTGGGCCCGCCTGGGGGTCGATGTCGTGCTTGAGTCGACCGGCCTGTTCACCGACGCGACGAAGGCCCGGGCCCACCTGGCCGCCGGGGCGCGCAAGGTGATCATCAGTGCGCCGGCCACCAACGAGGACGTGACGATCGTGCTGGGCGTGAACCAGGATCGCTACGACCCGGCCAGTCACGACGTCATCAGCAATGCCAGCTGCACCACCAACTGCCTCGCCCCGGCGGCCAAGGTCGTCCACGACAACTGGACGATCGAGCGCGGCTTGATGAACACGATCCACTCGTATACCAACGACCAGCGCATCCTCGACGTGGCCCACAAGGATCCTCGCCGGGCTCGCGCGGCCGCCCTGAACATCATCCCGACCACGACCGGCGCGGCACGCGCCCTGGCCCTGGTCATCCCCGACCTCAAAGGCAAGTTCGACGGCTTCAGCCTGCGCGTTCCGACGCCCACCGTGAGCGTCGTCGACTTCACCGCGGACCTCGCCCGACCGACCACGGTCGAGGAGGTCAATGCCGCCTTCCGGGTCGCCGCGGCCGGGCCGCTCAAGGGCATCCTGGGCGTGTCCGACGAACCGCTCGTGTCGACCGACTTCCGGGGCGACGCCCGCTCATCGATCATCGACGCCGACTCGACCATGGTCCTGGGCGGCACGATGGTCAAGGTGATCTCGTGGTACGACAACGAGTGGGGCTACAGCTGCCGGGTGGCCGACCTGATCAGGTTCGTGGCCGAGCGACTCCCGGTCAGCGTCGCCTAGGCGCGCGGTCATCACGATGGACAAGCTGACCATTCGGGACGTCGACGCCAGCGGCAAGCGGGTCTTCGTCCGTGTCGACTTCAACGTCCCGCTCCAGGACGGCAAGGTCACCGACGACTCGCGCATCCGGGCGGCCGTGCCCACGATTCGGGCCCTCCTGGCCCAGGGCGCGCGGGTCATCCTGGCCAGCCACCTCGGCCGGCCAGATGGCCGGGTCCAGGACGGCCTGCGCCTGCGGCCCGTGTCCGAGCGCCTCAGCCAGCTCATGCGCATGAACATCCCGTGCACGGGCGACGCGCTCGGCATCGGCACCGAGGACGCGATCCGCCGCCTCCGGCCGGGCGAGGCGCTGCTCCTCGAGAACCTGCGCTTCCACGCCGAGGAGGAGGCCAACGACCCGGTCTTCGCCCAGGCCCTGGCCGGCTACGCCGACCTGTACGTCAACGACGCCTTCGGCACCGCCCACCGCGCCCACGCCTCGACCGTGGGCATCACCCAGTTCCTGCCGGCCTATGCCGGCCTGCTCATGGAAGCCGAGATCAAGGCCCTCTCGAACCTGCTCGAGGACCCGGCCCGGCCGTTCTTCGCGGTCATCGGCGGGGCCAAGGTCTCGGGCAAGATCCCGGTGCTCGAGCACCTGATGGACCGGGTCGATGGCTTCATCATTGGCGGCGGGATGGCCAACACGTTCCTGCTGGCCCAGGGCAAGAGCGTGGGCAAGAGCCTGGCCGAGCCGGATCGGGTCGAGGAGGCCCGACGGATCCTGGCGGCCGCCGACGGCAAGGGCGTCCGGATCGTCCTGCCGGTCGACGTGATCGTGGCCAAGGAGGTCACCCAGGGCACCGAGTACAAGACCCTGTCGGCCGACAAGATCCCGGCCTCCTGGCACATCGTCGACATCGGGCGCCAGACGATGACCCTCATGGAAGAGGCGCTGGAGCCCGCCCGGACTGTCTTCTGGAATGGCCCGTTGGGCGTGTTCGAGATCCCATCGTTCGCCCACGGCACGAACGCGATTGCCCGCTACCTGGCCGACCGGGCCGATTCTGGCGCTACGGTCGTGGTCGGCGGTGGCGATTCGGTGGCCGCCGTGACCCAGCAGGGCCTGGCCGGCCGGATGACCCATATCTCCACCGGTGGCGGCGCCTCGCTCGAGTTCCTCGAGGGCCGCGAGCTGCCCGGGATCGCCGTCCTGCTCGATCGTCCGCCGGCCGATGCCTCGGCGCCGGCCGAGCCGGCCAGGGCCGGCCGGTGACCAGTCCGATCTCGGCGGTCGACGCGCGCCAGATCCTCGATTCCCGGGGCAACCCAACGATCGAGGTCGACGTGTTCCTCGACGACGGGACGCTCGGTCGGGCGGCCGTGCCCTCTGGCGCGTCGACCGGGGCCAACGAGGCACTCGAGTTGCGCGACGGCGACGAGACCCGCTACGGCGGCAAGGGTGTCCTGAAGGCCGTGGCGAACGTGATCGAGACGATCGCGCCGGACCTGATCGGAGCCGATGCCGAGGACCAGGCCGGGATCGACGCGATGCTCATCGCCCTGGACGGCACGCCCAACAAGGCGAACCTCGGGGCCAATGCCACCCTGGGCGTGTCGCTGGCCTGCGCCCATGCCGTCGCCGCGTCGTACGGCCTGCCGCTGTACCGCTACCTGGGCGGGGCCGGGGCGCGGATCCTGCCCGTGCCCATGTTCAACATCCTCAACGGCGGCAAGCACGCCCAGGACTCGACCGACTTCCAGGAGTTCATGGTCATGCCCGTCGGCGTGGACTCCTTCTCGGACGCGCTCCGCGCCGGCGCCGAGATCTTCCACGCCCTGCGCGGCCTGCTCTACCACGAGGGCCACGCCACCGGCCAGGGCGACGAAGGTGGCTTCGCGCCATCGCTGCCCTCGAACGAGGCCGCGGTCGAGCTGATCCTGCGCGCGATCGAGAAGGCCGGCTACCGGCCGGGCGAGGACGTGGCCATCGCCCTGGACCCGGCGGCCAGCTCGATCCTGGTCGAGGGCACCGGCGTCGAGGACGTCCCCGGCCGCTACCACCTGGCCAGCGAGCAGCGGACGCTGGACTCGGGCGAGCTGATCGACCTGTGGGAGCGCTGGGCCGCGACCTATCCGATCGTCTCGCTCGAAGACGGCCTGGGCGAGGACGACTGGGACGGCTGGCGCGAGCTGTCGGCCCGGCTCGGCTCGAAAATCCAGCTCGTCGGCGACGACATCCTGGTGACCAATCCCCGGTTCATCGCCCGGGGCATCGATGAGCACGCGATGAACGCCGTCCTGATCAAGCTCAACCAGATCGGCACGCTGACCGAGACGATCGAAGCGATCGAGCTCGCCCGGCGGGCCGGCTGGGCGTCGATCATCAGCCATCGCTCGGGCGAGACCGAGGACACCACGATCGCGGACCTGGTCGTGGCCATGGGCACGGGCCAGATCAAGACCGGGGCTCCGTCGCGCTCGGAGCGGGTTGCCAAGTACAACCGGCTGCTCCGGATCGAGGGTGAGCTGGGCAAGGGCGGGCGCTACCTGGGCCGGGCCGCGCTGTCGGCCGCGCATTGACCCGATTCGTCGACCGGGGCGCAATCACCGCGGCCTACGTCGGGATCGGCATGGCGGTCACGATCGGGGTCAGCTTCCTGCTGGTCATCCCGATCGAGCCGATCTACTGGCTCCTCGCGCCACTGGCCGGCCTGATGATCGGCTACTACGCCAACCAGCGCTCCAACAGGACCCGGGGCGCGTGGCGCCGGGTGATTGCCAACAGCCTGTTCGCCGGCCTGGTCACCGGCCTGACCCTGGCGGCCCTGCTGCTCGCGGTCAAGCTGCTCTTCTTCAGCGCCGATGACGGCTATCGCGACGCCAACCTCGGCGGCCCGATCAGCTGCAGCACCGGGGCGGACTGCGTCTACCAGCGCTACCTGGCCCAGGGCAAGGGCCCGGACCTGGCCGCCATCGGGGTGACCGACATCAGCTCGTTCTCACGCTTCTACTGGAACCAGCAGCTGACCACGGCCGGCCTGCTGCTGGGGATCGCCACCGTGAGCGGGCTGCTGGGCGGGGTGGCCTATGCGATCACTCGGCCGCGTGACCCACGCGCGGTGGCACCCGGCGAATCGTCGGCCGCCTGATCGCCTGACTGCCGCGGGCGATGCGCCGCGGCGGACGTTTCGCGGCCGCTGGGCCGCGGCTCGCCTGGGCTACTTGGTCGCGGGCTTCGCCTTGGCCGTCGTCTTGGGCTTGGCCGTCGTCTTGGGCTTGGCCGTGGCCTTGGGCTTGGCCGTAGCCGGCTTGGTCGCGGACTTGGCCACCGTCTTCGGGGCGGCCTTGGCGCTCGAGGTCTTGGCCGCGG
Source organism: Candidatus Limnocylindrales bacterium (assembly GCA_038239115.1). Classification (GTDB taxonomy): domain Bacteria; phylum Chloroflexota; class Limnocylindria; order Limnocylindrales; family CSP1-4; genus Palsa-1033. The sequence goes on from JBBSFD010000034.1 coordinate 28,922, forward strand.
CGAGGGCCGTCCTGGTGATCGCCTCTGGCTTGGCCTCGGCCTTGGCAGCAGCCGCGGCCGTCGCCGCCGCAGCTTCGGCCCGGGCCGTCTTGCTCAGGGCAGCGCGGGCCTTGCCGGCGGCCGTCTGGGCGCCCTTGGCCTTGTCCGCCTTGGCTAGGGCGATGCGGCTCTTGGCAGCCTTGACCGCGGCGGCCTTGCCGGTCGTCTTGGTCAGCTTGGCCGCCGTCTGGACGTGCTCGCCACCGACGGCGGCGTTGACCTTGCGAGTCAGGCGGGACTTGCGCCGGGCGGCCGCATTGGCATGGATTGCACCGGCCTTGGCGGCTCGATCGAGGGCGCTCAGCGCGTCGCGCAGGGCCTCGGTCGCGTCGCCCGGCTGACCGCCCGCGGCGACCTTGACGGCCTTGGAGACGAGCGTCTTGGCGGCGCTTCGACGGGGCTGATTGACGGCTGCACGCCGTTCGGCGGTGCGGACGCGCTTGAGCGCGGAGGGAGTTCGTGCACCGGTCCAGCCGCGGGGCTTCCTGGCCAAGTTGAGACCTCATGAATGCGAGGACGGGCGCCGGGCGCGCCAACGCGCGACCCGACAGGGGAGGGCGAATGCTACCAGAAGGCCCGCCGGAGAGCCAGATCCAGCGACAACAGCCCAGGCCACAGTCAGCGCGGCGGAAGCTCTCGATCCTGCCGGTCGGGCCAAACGTTGCTGCCCACGCGACAAATGGACCGCTTCGACCCGCATGGGCCCTTGCGACCGGCTGTGCCGGCCGGATTTCGTGCCGAGTCGAGCGTGGCCCGAGATCAATCACGCCGGAGCCCTGGCCATTGAGCTCGCTGACGCCCTGCAACGGGCACATTTGTCGCGCCGCACGCAACGGGCAGCCCGCCCTCGCCGGGTCGATGTTGTCACGCTGCGCGCACCAACGCCCAAGTCGTCGCCGCTGCCAGTGCCCGAGGCACGGCCCGCGCCCGAGCCATGGCCGACGCCAAGCCACGGACCGAACGCCGGGCCTGCCCTGTCCTTCACACTTGGCCGATGGTCCCTGTCCTCGGCGGCCTTGGTGCCGCACTCATGTTCACCGTGTCCGTTCTGGCGTCGGCCCGGGCCAGCCGGCTGATCGGCGCCTCGTCGACGGTGGCCTGGGCCATGGCCGTCGGCTTCATCGTCACGATGCCGGTGGCCCTCGTCGTGCCGCCCGCCCCTGACTTCGGCAACGGCAGCCTGCCCTGGTTCATCGTGTCGGGCGTTGGCAACGTGGCCGGCCTGCTGCTGACCTATGCGGCCTATCGGATCGGCGCCGTGGCGGTCATCGTCACGATCGCCTCGACCGAAGGCGCCATCGCTGCGGTCCTGGCCGTCATCGCCGGCGAGATCCTCGTGCCCGGTGCGGCGCCGATCCTGGCCCTGATCGCGGTCGGGGTCGCGGTCACTGCCGCCGGCACCACCTCGGGTGCCGAGGGGGTCCCGATCTCCCGCGAGCGCGAGCTCCGCACCGTGCTCCTCGCGATCGGCTCGGCCGTCTGCTTCGGGATCGGGCTGTATGCCTCGGGCCGGCTCAGCAGCCTGCTGCCGATTCCGTGGGCGATCCTGCCGCCGCGGGCGGTCGGCACCCTCGTGCTCGTTCTACCCCTGCTCCTCACGCGCCAGCTGCGCCTGACCCGGGCCGCTGCGCCGTACGTCGTCGCCGTCGGCCTGGCCGAGGTCATCGGCTACATCTCGTTCGTGATCGGCGCCCAGCAGGCAATCGCGATCTCGGCCGTACTGGCCACCCTCTTCGCGCCGCTTTCGGCCGTGGCGGCTTACTTCCTGTTCCACGAGCGGCTGGTGACTCGGCAGGTGGTGGGCATCGCCCTCGTCGTCGTTGGCGTCACGATCCTGGGCATCGTCCAGAGCTAAGCCGATACACTCGGGCCGGTGATCCCCCAGGACCGGCTGCGCAACTTTTCGATCATCGCCCATATCGATCACGGCAAGTCGACCCTGGCCGACCGGCTGCTCGAGGCAACCCACACGATCGAGGCAAGGCTGATGACCAGCCAGGTCCTCGATTCAATGGACCTTGAGCGCGAGAAGGGGATCACGATCAAGGCCCGGGCCGTCCGGCTCGATTACCTGGCCAAGGATGGCCAGACGTACGGGCTGAACCTGATCGACACGCCCGGCCACGTCGACTTCTCGTACGAGGTGAGCCGGTCGCTTTCGGCCTGCGAGGGGGCGCTCCTCGTCGTCGACGCGAGCCAAGGCGTCGAGGCGCAGACCGTGGCCAACTGCTACACGGCTCTCGACCTCGGCGTCGAGGTCGTTCCGGTCCTCAACAAGATGGATCTGCCGCAGGCCGATCCGGACCGCGCGCGCGCCGAAATTGAGGACGTCATCGGCATCGACGCCGAGCATGCCATCCCGTGCAGCGCCAAGACCGGCGAGGGCATCGACGACATCCTCGAGGCGATCGTGCACCGCATGCCGGCGCCGCGCGGCCGCCCGGACGCACCGCTGCGCGCCATGGTCGTCGACTCGTGGTTCGACAACTACGTCGGCGTTGTCATGCTGGTCCGCGTCGTCGATGGCTCGCTCGGTCGGGGCGAACGGATCCGCCTGATGGCCAGCGATGCCGTCTTCAGCGCCGACCAGCTCGGCGTCTTCACCCCCAACTCGGTGCCGCGCGACAAGCTCTCGGCCGGCGAGGTCGGCTTTGTCATCGCCGGCATCAAGGAGCTGCAGGCAGCCAAGGTCGGCGACACCATCACCCTCGAGAAGAAGCTGCCGAACAACCTGGGCGTCGCCACCGAAGCGCTGCCCGGCTTCAAGGAAATCCAGCCGCAGGTCTTCGCCGGCCTCTATCCGACCGAGGCGAGCGAGTACGACCAGCTGCGCGACGCCCTGGAAAAGCTCAAGCTAAACGATTCGTCGCTGCGCTACGAGCCCGAAGTGAGCCAGGCGCTGGGGTTCGGATTTCGCTGTGGCTTTCTCGGCCTGCTGCACATGGAGATCGTCCAGGAGCGGCTCGAGCGCGAGTTCGACCAGGATCTGATCACGACCGCCCCTTCCGTCGTCTACGAGGTAGCGCTGAACAACGGCGAGGTCCTGCGCATCGAGAACCCGTCGAAGATGCC
>JBBSFD010000035.1:0-31668 GCA_038239115.1 Candidatus Limnocylindrales bacterium
GCCGACACGATCCAGCTCTCCAACCTGCTCGACCGAAAGCCCAAGGAACTGTCCGGCGGCCAGCGCCAGCGGGTTGCCCTGGGCCGGGCCATCGTCCGCGAGCCGGCCGTCTTCCTGATGGACGAGCCGCTCTCGAACCTGGACGCCAAGCTGCGCGTCCAGACCCGGGCCGAGATCGCCCGCCTCCATCAGCGCCTGGGCACGACCATGGTCTACGTCACCCACGACCAGGTCGAGGCGATGACGATGGGCACCCGGATCGCGGTGATGAGCGACGGCCTCCTCCAGCAGGTCGGCACGCCCCAGGTGCTGTACGACCACCCGGTCAACCGGTTCGTCGCCGGCTTCATCGGCAGCCCGGCCATGAACTTCGTGACGGTCACGGCCAGTGGTAGCGGCGACGCGGCGGTCCTGACCGGATCGGGCATGTCGATCCCGCTGCCGCCCCGCCTGCGGGCCGCGGCCGATGCCGTCCAGGGCAAGACCCTGATCGCCGGCTTCCGGCCGGAGCACCTCGACATCGGCGAGGTCGGTCCGAACGAAGCTGCCTTCCGGGCCCAGGCCGACGTGGTCGAGTACCTCGGCAACGACGAGCTGCTCCACCTCTCGCTTGAGGGCCACGACCTGGTGGCGGTGGTCAGCTCGGCCAACGTTGTCCGGCCGGGCGACGCCCTGAGCCTGAAGATGTCGCTCGACAAGCTCCACTTGTTCGACTCGGAGACGGGCGACGTGATCCGGGGCGACGAGCCGGCCAGCGCCGCGCCGGTCAGCTCCCCGCCCGTCGTCGCGGCTGCGACCGCCTAGGCCGTCGCCCCGAGCGGTCCGCCGGCGTGGCTGACGAGGACCTGCGCGAGACCGTTATCGGTTCGGAGATCGTCCATCGTGGCCGGCTGGGTGATTTCCGGGTCGACACCGTCCGATTCAGCGACGGGCGGACGTCGACCCGCGAGATCCTGGGCCATCCGGGGGCGGTCGCGATCGTGGCCCTCGATCCTGACGACAACGTCCTCCTCGTCCGGCAATGGCGGACGGTCGCCGAGCGGCTGATGCTCGAGATCCCGGCCGGGACCCTGGACATCACCGATCCGGTCGCCCGCACGATCGAGGATCCCGAGCGGGCAGCGCCGCGCGAGCTGGAGGAGGAGACCGGCTACCGGGCCGGTAGCTGGCGCAAGCTGGCCACCTTCTGGACCGTGCCCGGCTTCGCCAGCGAGCTGATGCACCTGTACCTGGCGACCGATCTCGCACCGGCCCACAGCGATCGGCTCGGTCCGGACGAGGACGAACGGCTCGACCTCATCCGGATGCCCTTCGACGAGGCCCTGGCAGCCGTCGAGGCCGGCGAGATCTGCGACGCGAAGTCGATCGTGGGGCTGTTCTGGGTGGCCCGCCTCAAAGCCGCTGGCGAGGCAGCCAACGAGGCCGGCCTCTAGCCCGCGCCAGCCCGCCAGGCGGCCAGGTCCACGGGACGCAGTCGAGGGCTGTCGGTCAGCCCCGGAATCCGGCCGCGCTTGGCGATCGGCCGCCCGTCCAGCTCCTTGATGTCGCCGGTGAAGTCGATCGGGGTGGCCCCGCTGATGTAGCTGCCGACCGCGTACGAGTCGACCTGGGCGCCCTGCTCCCGGAAGTAGCCAATGCGGTCAGGGGTCAGGCCGCCCGAGATCACGATCTTGACGTGCTGGAAGCCCTCCAGGTCCAGCCGCGCCCGAACCTCCTTGACCAGGTCGGCCGTCACCCGGCCGCGCTCGGAGGGCGTGTCGAGGCGGATCCCGTAGAGCCGGTCGCCCAGGGCGTGGGCCACCCGGAGGGCCTCCTCGGCCTCGTCCTTGAACGTATCGACCAGGACGATCCGGGAGACGTCCGGGCCGAGGTCGCGGTCGAACGCCTCGGCCGCCCGGACCGTGTCGCCGAAGACCAGGACCAGCGAGTGGGGCATCGTGCCGGTCGGACTGAGGCCGGCCAGGCGGGCGCCGGCCGGGGTTGACGCGCCGACACAGCCGCCGACGATCGCTGCGTAATCGAGCACGTCGGTGATGTCCGGGTGGACGTGGCGCGCACCGAAGCTGATCACCGGCTGGGGCGCAGCCGCATCGACCACCTGGCGGGCCGCCGTCGCCCAGCCGGTCGACTGGGCGAGCATCCCCAGGAAGGCGGTCTCGTACAGCCCGAAACGGCGGTAGCGGGCACGAATCCGAAGGACGATCTCCTTGGGCTCGATCCAGTCGCCATCGTCGAGGGCCTCGACCACGGTCTCGGACGGATCGGCCTCGACCAGGACGTGGGCCAGCAGGTTCTTGGCCTCGTCGATGCCGCACAGCACGGCTGCCTGCCGGGCGAACACCTCCATCGAGACGAGCGGGTCGAGGCCTTCGCGATCGAGGATGCTGTCGGCCCGGGCGAAGTAGACGTCGGCCGAGTCGCCCGACAGGATCTCCTTGGACGGCCGGCTGCGTGCGAATCCCATCAGGGCGACTGGTCTCCCTCGTCCGGTCCGGGTCGGATGCGCCTGGCCATCCGCACGGGTTGGTGGCCGAGTGTACCGCGCTGGCGCTGGCCCGAACCGGCCGTCCGGGCGCGTTGACCGGCCCGGCCGAGCCGGCGCAGCTGCAGGATCAGGTAGCCACCCACGACAGCCGCTACCAGGACCAGGGCCACGGTCAGCCGGATCCGGAAGCTGCCGTCCTCGTCGGCCTGGGTCCAGGCGGTATCGGCCGCCAGGGCATGATCGCGCGCGGCGGCCAGGTCGCCCTGGCTGAAGGCCGTGCCGGCCGCACTGAGCTCGAGCTCCGGAGTCGTGCCGATCAGGCCGGCCTCCTGGACGATCGATGGCGAGGTCGGCTGCGAGGCGGCCGCGGTCGTGATCGCGTCGATGACCTGGAGCTCGTTGGACGCCTCGGTCAGCGCGCTCGACGTCGCGCCCTGGGCGAACGTGGCGGCCAGGGTCGAGGGTGGCGTCAGGCCGGCCGCCGAGGCGGCCGCAGCGATCCGGTCACGCTCGTCAAGGATCTGGTTCAGGCTGGCCAGGTCGGCCGTCGCCGCGTCGAACTGCCAGGCATTGAGGGTGTTGGTGACGGCGGCCGGAACCAGCCACGAGCCGGCCCGGCTGGTCGTGGCAGCCAGCTCGGAGCGAGCGCTGGCACGAGCGCTGAGCAGGGCATCTTCGCCGGGTGTCACGACCCAGCGCTGCCACAGGCTGGTCGCGTCGACCGCCGTGCGCTCGGCAATCAGGTCGAGCAAGCTCCGCCAGTCGGCGGGCCCGCCGCTGACCGCCGACGTCCCGGCCTGGCCGGACGGCTGGTAGGCCGCCTCCCGACCCGAGGCGGCGCGCCAGACCGCCTGCAGGCCATCGGCCCCGACCAGGGTGTACAGCTGGCCGGCCACGGTGACCGCCGCGGCCCGCCCGTACTCGTCGGCCAGGTCGGTCGAGGCGGACGAGCCAATGGAGCCGCTGCCGGTCGAGCCGCCGCCGCCCACCGCGGCGGTCCCCGGGACGGCTCCCGACCAGGCGTTGAGGGGCTGGGCGGCCGCGACCAGGGTGGCATTGATCGCCTCGTCGGTCGGCTTGAGCTGCAGCTCCTGGGCGACGCGATTGCCATAGAAGACGGCGAAGCCATCGTCGATCCAGCGGTCGCTGAACAGGGATCCGTCGAACCACAGGTGGGCCAGCTCGTGGATCGCCACGGCATCGCCGGCCGTGTAGGCCACCTGGATCCGACCCTCACTGGGCAGGTAGTCGGCGGCGTAGCCATCGATGGAGCGGGGCAGCGCCTCGTCGATCGAGATCGTGGGGTTGTCCGGCGCGAAGGGCAGGCCGATCTCGGTCGCCAGGAGAGGCAACGCCCGCCGCACCAGGCTGCTCATCCGAACACCCCAGGCGGGATCGTCCGGCCACGAGCGGACCGTGACGCTGGCCGGCTGCCCGGCGATCACCAGGTTGAGCGGGGTGCTCACGAAGCTGCCCGGTTGATCGGCGGCCACGACGGCGTTGAACGCGAGCGGATCGGGGATCGCCCCGGAGCGCAGCGTGATCGTGCCGTCCGGTCCGGTCACGGGCTTGCCCAGCGGGCCGGACACCAGGCGCACGTCGAAGCCGGCGGGGAACCGGACGAGCACGCTCGAGCCGGCCAGGCCGGCCGAGCCGTAGGCCCACACCGGGAAGGTCACGAGCGACGGACCGACCCGGATCGGCCGGCTCGTCGCACCACCCGGGTCGACCAGGTCGAAGCCCAGGCTGACCGTGGCCGAGTGGCCTGCTCCGAGGGGGCCGCCCAGGCTGACCGACAGGAGCAGCTGGGCCCTGGTCCGGCTGACCGTGCTCAGGGCCACCGCCCGGGTCCCGACGCTCGCGCTGGGATGCGTCGCGGTCGGTGGGACGGAGACCTGGACCCGGTCGAACGTGTAGCGGTGGATGACGCTGTCGGCCAGGTGGTTGGTTGCCGTCAGCTGGACGGTGACGTGGACAAGCCGGCTGGCCGGGCGAACGTCGTAGGTGGCGGCCCCGACCATGGTCAGGCTCGGACCGGCCGCCTCGACCTGGGCGACGGGCCCGACCAGGGTCGTCCCAACCAGCAGCCCGGGCACACCGATGATCACGATCAGGAGCCTCACCAGCGCTCCGGTGCGGCGGACCTGGATCACGACCCGAGCAGCTCCGGCAGGCGGCTGGCGAAGCGCTCGAACAGCTCGGGATTGCGCCCGACCCGCTCGCCCGGGTCCGGGATCCGGCCGCCGATCCACAGCCAGCCGGCCGATTCCTCGAGGAGCGCATCGCAGATGGCCAGCGACCGGGTGAGCGCCACGCCGAGCTCGTCCCGATCGAGGATGCGGGCCGGTATCTCGGTGCTCAGGATCGGCCGGCCATCCTCGGCCAGGGCGAACTTGACGAACGGGAACTCGTCGTTCCAGCGCAGCAGCCGGTAATACGACTTGCGCAGGCCGTCGCCGATCGGCGGGGCGAAATGGACCCAGCTGATCAGGCCCATGGCCGGCTCCAGGATCAGGGTGATCCGGATGTCGAAGCGGCGCCGGCCATCGAGCTTGAGGTCCCAGGCGACCGCCGCCTCGCGATCGGTCCGGGCGGTCGGTTCGATGCCGAGCTCGGCCAGCCAGGCCTCGATCGTGGCGGCGGACGGGCTCGTGGCGGCTGACGGCATGAGGCCGAGTCTAGCCCACGATCCGGAACGGTCTGCCCGGGCGGCTCCCCGCGCTAGCGGGGCCTGGGTGCGGCGGCCCGGGCCCGGCCCGGCAGGGGGCTTCCGGGAACGCCGACATGCACGACCGAATCGCCGCTGCGGATGTGGCGGCTGGAAAAGTCGGCCGCCCGGGCGTCGCCGTCGACCCGCACGTTCCGGCCGATCCGCTGGCCGCGCGGGATGCTGGCCCGCTTGCCGACGACGGTGATCCCGGTATTGAGCCGGCCGGGTTCCTGGCGATTGGGCGGGCCGTCCGGCCCGTCCCCGACCACCGCCCCGGGGCCGACGATGACCTCCTTGTCCAGGATGGCCCGGTCGATGATCGCGCCCTGCCGGATGACCGTGTCAAACATGACGATCGAGTCGCGGACCACCGCCCCGAGCTCGACCCGCACGCCCGGCGACAGGACGCTGTTGACGACCGTCCCGTTGATGATGCAGCCGTGGCTGACCAGGCTCCGGTGGACCTGGGCGGTCTGCCCGATCTTGCCTGGCGCGCGCTCCTCGGAGCGGGTGTGGATGAGCCAGCTCCGGTCGTACATGTCCAGCTCGGGCTGCTCCACGACCAGGGCCATATTGGCTTCCCAGTAGGACTGGATCGTGCCGACGTCCTGCCAGTAGCCCTCGAAGCGATAGCCGAAGACGCGCGCCCCGCCGTCGATCATGGCCGGCACCACATTGCCCCCGAAGTCGGGCCGATCCTCGGCCAGCCAGCGCTTCAGGGCGCGCTTGCTGAACACGTACACGCCCATGCTGGCCAGGTCGCTCTTGGGCGCCTTGGGCTTCTCCTGGAACTCCGTGATCCGGTTGGTCTCGTCCATGGCCAGGATGCCCATCCGGGTCGCGTCGGCCAGGGGCACCCGCCGGACGGCGATGGTCACATCGGCGCGGCGCCGGCGGTGGGCGGCGATGAACGGGGTGTAGTCCATCTTGTAGATGTGGTCGCCGGCAAGGACCAGCACGGTGTCGCACGGATCGTGCTCGATCACGTTCCAGTTCTGGAGGACCGCATCGGCCGTGCCCCGGTACCACTCCGCCACCCGGCCCCGGGCGATGTACGGCTGGAGCATCCGGACGCCGCCCTTGTTGCGGTCCAGGTCCCACGGCCGGCCCAGGCCGATATGGTCGTTGAGCGAGCGGGGGTTGTACTGGGTCAGGACGACCACGTCGTCGATGCCCGAGTTGACGCAGTTGCTGAGGGTGAAGTCGATGATCCGGTACTTGCCCCCGAAGGGCACGGCCGGCTTGGCCCGGACCGACGACAGGATTGACAGGCGCTCGCCCTCGCCACCAGCCAGGATCACCGCCATCGTCGGCTTCAAGGCACGCTCCGTCGGGTCGCCGGGTTCGGTCGCGGTCGCGACCTTGGCTGGATTCTAGTCCTCAGCGTTGGGCGACCGAGCGGTTAGAGGAACAGGCGCGGATTGACGTAGGTCCCGTTCAGCTCGACCATCCAGTGGAGGTGCGGCCCGGTCGTGTTGCCGGTCATGCCCACGAAGGCGATGGTCTGGCCGGCGACGACGTGCTGGCCAACCCGGACGATGATCGGGTGACGGGCATCGTCCACGTGGGCGTACCAGGTCAGCAGGTTCTTGGAGTGGGCGATGATGACGACCCACGCCCCATCCGAGAGCGGTCCGGCAAACTCCACGACCCCGGCCGCCGCGGCATGGATCGGCGTGTACATCGGGTCGGCGATGTCGATTCCGTTGTGATAGTGGGCGCAGTTGCCGAGGGGCGGCTCGGACGGGAAGCCTGTGCAGCCGAACTCCTGGGTCACCGTGCCCGAGATCGGCCAGTTCAGCTTGCCGTTGTACTGGGACGGGATCCCACCGCCCTGGCCGGTCTTGTTGAGCAGCTGCTGGATCTTGCGCGAGATGTTTGCCTCGGCGGCCGCCTCGGCGTTGATCGCCCGCTTGAGCGCGGCCGCGTTGCTCGACAGCTTCTTGTAGGTGGCCTCCTGGATCGCCAGCGCCTTGGACGTGGCTGCCTGGAGGATGGCCAGCTGGGCCTTGGCTGCGGCCAGCGCGCTCAGGCTGGCATCCAGCAAGGTCTTCTGGGCGGCCGTCTGGTCGGCCAGCTGCTGGGTCTGGAACCGGGTGGCGGTGGTCGTCTCGTTGAGCGCGAACAGGGTGGCCTGGTCGGTGGCGATCTTGTTGGCCAGGATGTGGTCCTGGTTGCCGAAGTCGATCAGGTTGCCGATCTCGCCGACGGCGTCCGTGAACGAGGCCGCCGAGAGGAGGGTCTCGAGGACCGAGGTCCGGTCCTGGTCGTAGGCCGCCCGGATATGATTGGCCAGCTCGTTCTTGGCGGCGGCCAGGTCGGCCGCCTTGGCCTGCTCCTCGCGGTCGAGGCCGATCAGGGCAAGGTCGAGGTTGTCGAGGTCCTGGACCTGGCCGTTGTAGGCCGCCTGGACCGCGTTGACCTTGAGCTGGGTCGACGAGATCGTGGCCTTGACGTCGGCCAGGTCGGAGTTGATCCCGACCAGCTTGACCTTGGTCGAGGAGAGGGCCGTGGCGAGGTCGGCCTGGAGGGCCGCCAGCTGGGCCATCTTGGCCTTCTGGGCCGCGACCTGGGCGGCGATCGCCCGCTGCTGGGCCTGGGCCTGGCTCAGGTCGTCGCCCCGGACCAGGTCCGGCGTGGACGAGCCCCCAAAGAGCGAGGCCAGGAGCGCGGCGATGATCAGCGGGCGGAACAGTCGAGCGGTCGTCATCGAGCGAGCGATCTCCGTTGACGCGTCCCCGACGCGGATGGCGGATGTCGTCGCCGGTTGAACGCCGTCCGAACGGACCCCGTCCGGGACGACTCCGGCACCGGGGCATGATACCCCGGTCGTCCACCCTAGCCAGATTCGGTCCGCCTGCCTACCCCGACGGATGACCCCCTACCCTCGGGCTATGAGCTCAGGAGCACCGCCCAGAAGGCGCCGATGATCAGGAAGGGTCCATAGGGGATGAAGCTCTTCAGGCTGATCCGGCGAGTGACCAGCAGGACCAGGATGACCACGCCCGACAGGAGCACGCCGCCGATCACGCCCAGGACGGTCCGGCCCAGGCCGGCCAGCAGGCCCACCCCGAGCAGCAGCTTGACGTCGCCCAGGCCGAAGGCGCCCGCCCCGAACGGGATCGACAGGACGAAGAAGACAGCCGGGATCGCCACGCCGGCGATGACCGCGGGCACCATCGCCCCGGGCACGTCGTGGCCGATGAGCGGGTTCAACCCGGTCAGGCCATAGGCCAGGGCGAAGACCGCCAGGGGCAGGGTGACGATGTCGGGCAGCGTCCGCTGGTCCAAGTCGGTGGCCAGGAGCAGGATCAGGGCAGCAAAGATCGCGCCGTAGATGATCGTGCTGCCGGTGTCCGGAAAGCGCTGGCCGAGCAGGCCCTGGGCGATGGCGGCGATGATCGGGACGACGACTGTCCGCCAGTCGATCGGCCGGATCGAGCCATCCTCATGGCTCGGCCAGCGGGCCGAGATGCGGTCCGCCGCGAATCCCCAGCCCAGGCCGGCGATCGCCAGGCCCAAGCTGAGCGCGTTCAGCCCGTTCAGCGTGCGCCGGCCAACGCCAGCTCGACCAGGGTCGCGTGGGTCACCCCGTTCGAGCCTCGGGCGGCAAACGGCAGCGCCTTGCGGAAGTAGCCGGTGCCGCCGATATCGAGGTGGACCCAGGGCCGGGTCCGGAACTCACGCAGGAACAGGCCGCTCTTGACGAGCGAGCCCTCGGCCGGGCCGGCGTTCTGGAGGTCGCCGTACCAGCTGTCCATGTCCGGCACGTAATCATCGAACAGGGGGATCTGCCAGTAGCTCTCGCCGGCCGCCGCGCCGGCCGCCATGACCGAGTCATACCAGGGCTGGGGCGTCCCGAATGCCCCGGTGATCAGGTGGCCGAGCGCCCGCGAGACGGCCCCGGTCAGGGTGGCCACGTCGACCAGGTGGGTCGCCCCGAGCTGCTCGGCGTAGGTCAGGGCGTCGCCCAGGATGAGCCGGCCCTCGGCATCGGTGTTGGTGATGTCGACCTGCTTGCCATTCATGGCCCGGACGATGTCGCCCGGCCGGGTCGAATGGGGGCCGGGCATGTTCTCGACCGCCGGCGCAATCGCCAGGAGGGGCGTACCCGGGGCCAGCCGGGCGACCGTCTCGATCGCGGCGATGACCGTGGCCGCGCCGGTCTTGTCCATCTTCATCTCTTCCATCCGGTCGGCCGGCTTGATCGAGATGCCGCCCGAGTCGAAGCACACGCCCTTGCCCACGATCGCCAGGTGGCGGCCCAGGCCGTCGAGCTCGCCCGCACCGCCCGAGCGCAGGACGATCATCCGGGGCGGGTTGTCGCTGCCCCGGCCGACCGCCAGGAACATGCCCATCCCAGCTCGGCGGCCCGTTCGGGCTCGATTACGTCGATCGTCAGGCCGTTGCGGGCGGCGATGTCCTGGGCGGCCTCGGCCAGCACGATCGGGCTGACGTCGTTGCTGGCCCGGTTGGCCAGGTTGCGGGCGACGTTGGCGCCCTCGGCCATGATCCGGCCGCGTTCGGCCGCCTTGGCCAGGCTCGGGCCGTCCCCGCCGGGCACGATCAGGATCAATTCGTCGAGCGTCGGTGGGGCCGATTCGACGTTGGCCAGGTAGATCGCCTTGGGTTCGTAGCTGCCTTCGACGACGCCCCGGGTCAGGAGCTCCACGACCGTCGCGTCGCCGCCGTCGACGGCCTGGCCCAGGTCGCCCAGCCAGATCGCCAGGGAGCGCACCGCCCGACCAGCCAGGCGGCGCTCGATGGCGGCGCCCAGGCGATGGATCGTCTCGCGGCTGAGGCCATCGGCCTGGCCCGCGCCGACGACCAGCAGCCGCCCGGCGGGCAGCTCGCCCGAGGCGGCCAGCGCCGCGTGATAGCGCTTGCCGCTCAGCTCGCCGAAGGTGGCCAGGGCCGCCAGCTCCCCGCCCGAGCGCCGGTTGATCTCGCCCAACGGTCCTTCGAAGGCCGGCTCGTCGATGATCGGGACGGCCAGGACGTCGGCATTCGAGTCCCAGGGCTGGTCAGTGGCGATCCGAAGCTGCATGCCTGAGAGAACCTCCGGGTCGGATGGCCCGACGTCGGCGTCGGGCGATAACTCGGCGCAGTGTACCGTCCGGTCAGGGTCCGGGCGGCGGGCTCACTCCGGCGACCAGGGCCACAGCCCTGGCCAGGTCGCCCTTGGCGTCCTCGATGGCGATAACGGCCTGGTTCAGGCCGCCCCGGGCCAGGTCGCTCAGGATGACCTCCAGGCCCTTGGTGTCGGGCGGCAGGTTCTGGCGGGCGGTGGTCAGGTCGGCGAAGGCCGCCCGGATCGCCGGGGTGACCTTGCGGGGCGACGCCGCGAGCAGCTTGTAGAGGGTGGTTGCAGCCGTGTCGAAGGCCTGGTTGCGGTCGATCCACTGGGTCAGGATCGTGGTGTCGACGGTGGTCGCCAGGGCGTCCCGGCGCTTGGCCGCGTCGGCCAGCGAAGCCTCGGCCTTGGCCATCGCGGCGAGGCCCTTGGTGTACTGGCCCGTGCTGCCCAGCTTGACCGCCAGCGCCGCGCTGGTGTCGTGGTCGGCCAGCAGGCCGGTCAGCGCTGTGGCCCCGGCGCTGCCGCTGGTCAAGGTCAGCCACGCGGGCTGCAGGCCGGCCGTGGTCGACAGGGCAACCGAGATCGCGTCGAAGCGCCGGCGCAGGTCGGCCCCGATCATCGTGTCGTCGGCGGTTCCCATCGTGGGCAGGGCAGCCAGGCGCTGCCGGATCGCGGCGGTATCCCGTCCGATCTGGCTGGTCAGGGCCGTCCCGCTGGCAATCGTCGAGCCGAGGTGGGTGGTGTCGTTGTTGACCAGGTCGGCGATCGCATCGCGACCGAGCCCGCCCAGCTGGTCCACCTCGCCCGAGAGCAGGGTCAGGGCCGATGCGGCCGCGCTCAGGCCCGGATCGACCGCCTGATCGGCCGCCCAGGTCAGCTCCGGCCGCGAGCCGGCCGATGGCGACTGGCTCATCCCACCGATGATCCCGGCCGATCCCAGGCTGATGACGATGGCCGCGGCCAGCCAGCCGACCCGGGCGGCAAGCCCACCCAGGCGCGACGACGCCTGGGGCGAGCCCGCGGCGAGGGGCTGGGCCAGGTGGGCCTGGCTCACGGGCGCGGCTCCTGGTCGGCCGGCCTGCGAGCAAGGTAGCCCAGGTTGCCGGCTAGCTCCCGGGGCGCGATCCCGAAGGCGCCCTGGAAGCCGTCGAGCGGGCCGACGTTGTCGATGCCGAGCTGGCGGAGCTGGTCGCTGGCCACGGGAAAGGGCAAGCGGACGGCCTCGGCCGTGCGCGCCACCAGCGAGATCAGGGTCACCGGCACGGGCACGATCAGGCGCTTGCGGCCCATCCCCCGCAGGACCTCGCGGGTGATCTGGCGGTAGGTCCAGTAGCGCGGCCCGCCCAGCTCGTAGATCGCCCCGATCATGGCCGGGCGCTCGACGGCCAGGCGCAGGGCCACGGCCGCATCGGTCGCCGCCAGCGGCTGGAAGCGCGCCTGGCCGTTGCCCGGCACCGGCACCAGCCCCGGTGCGGTCCGAACCAGGCCGGCGATCACGTTGAAGAAGCCGTCCCGCTCGCCCCACAGGAGCGATGGCTTGAGGATCGTCCAGTCGAGCTGGCTCGCCCGGACCAGCGCCTCAGCGCGGGCCTTGGAGCTGGCGAAATGGAGGCGCGGATCGTCGACCACGGCCAGCGCACCCTGGTGGACATAGCGGCGCACGCCGGCGTCCTCGGCCGCCTGGATCACGTTCCGGGTGCCCTCGACGTTGACCCGCTCGATCTCCCGGCCGTCGCCCCGGTCACGCGCGATCGCCACGAGGTGGATCAGCGCATCGCTGCCTGCCAGCGCCGCGTCGAGCGAAGACCGTTCGGTCACGTCGCCCGTGCGCAGCTCGACGCTCGAGCGGGCCGGCTCGGGCAGGCGGCCCAGCACCAGCTGGCCGGCCGCGTCGGTCCGGACCAGGGCCCGGACCCGATGGCCGGCGGCGAGCAGGGCGGGCACGACGTAGCTGCCAACGAAGCCGCTGGCGCCGGTCACGAGCACGGTCGACATGGCCGGAGGGTAGCATCGCCCGGTGATCCGATCGTCCGAACGGGACCGGCCGGCCGGGCCTGTCCACGGCCCAGCATTGCGCAGCCTGGCCAGGGCGATGCCCAAGTCGGAGCTCCACCTCCACCTCGACGGCTCGCTCCGGATCGAGACTGCCCTGGCCCTGGCTCGCAGCCGCCGGGTCGACGCGCCGCTGACCTATGGGGCGATGTTCGAGGCGCTGGTGGCTCCCCCAAGAGGCGCCTCCCAGGCTGAGCTCCTGACCCGGTTCGAGCTGCCGATCAGCCTCCTTCAGGACGCCGAGGCGCTCGAGCTGGTGGCCGCCGAGCTGGTCGAGACGAAAGCCGCCGAAGGCGTCCGCTACGTCGAGATCCGCTGGGGGCCGAGCCTCCACCAGCGGGACGGGCTGTCCCTGGCCGAGGGCATCGCCGCCGTATGCCGGGGCGCGCGCGAGGCGGCCGCCCGGACCGGCTGCACCGTGCGCCTGATCTGCACTGCCATCCGCATCCACGAGCCGGCGGCCGTCGCCGAGCTGGCCGAGGCCGCGATCCGCTTCCGGGACGACGGCCTGGCCGGCTGGGACCTGGCCGGAGCGGAGGCCGCCTATCCCGATCCGCTGGCCTTCGGGCGCGCCTTCGAGATCGCCCGCGGTGGTGGCCTGCGGATCACGCTCCACGCCGGAGAATGGGGCGGGGCGAGCCAGGTCCGGCGTGCCCTCGCGCTCGATCCGGAGCGGATCGCCCACGGACCGGGCTCGATCGACGATCCCGAGCTGGTGGCCGAGCTGATTCGCCGCCGGGTGACCCTGGACCTGTGCCCGACCAGCAACGTCCAGGCCGGCATCGTGGCCTCCGTCGGCGATCACCCGCTGGCCCGGCTCTACCGAGCGGGCGTCCCGGTCAGCCTCTCGACCGACGATGCGACCGTCTCGGACACGCTCCTGTCCGACGAATACGTCCGGGTCGTCGAGGAGGTCGGCCTGAGCCTGCCGGAGCTGTGGACGATCAACCTCCATGGCCTGGACGCTGCGTTCGCGCCGGCCGAAGTCAGCGCCGGGCTGAAGGCGAGCTTCGAGGCGTGGCGGGCGACGATTCCCGAGCTGGCCTCCTAGCCCGCCCGGAGACGGTCCAGGGCCGCCTCGAGCTCCGCGGCGTCGGCCGCCACGGCGTCCGGCCGGCGGTCACCGGCGAGCGCATCGACCTCGGCCCGGCTGGTGACACCGGTCAGCATCAGGACACAGCGGGCGCCCACGGCCCGGGCGGCGGCCAGGTCGGTCAGGATCGAGTCGCCGATCATCACCGCCTGCCGGCGATCCACCCCGACGAGCCGGGCCGCCTCCTCGAGCAGGAGCGGGGCAGGCTTGCCGATCGACACCGGCGTCGTCCCGCTGGCTGCCTCGACGGCCGCGACAAGGGCCCCGGCGCCGGGCATCAGGCCGCGCTCGGTCGGGTAGATCGGGTCCCGATTGGTCACCACGAACCGGGCCCCGGCCCGAATCGAGCTGGCGGCGACGGCCAGCCGCTCCCAGCTCACCTCCGGATCCAGGCCGACGACCACTGCGCCGGGCCGGCCGGCGGCCTCGAACCAGTCGATCCGCTCCCGGGCGGCCCGATCCACGGCGTCGCCGGCCATGACCACTGCGAAGCCGACCTCGCTCAGCTCCCGGCCGAGGCCCGGCCCGCCCAGGACCAGGACGCGCTCGATGGTGGGGTCAACTTCGCGCAGGTAGAGGGCGGTGGCCCGGGGTGAGCTCACCACCCGGTCGGCCGAGACGGGTGCGCCCAGCGCCTCGAGCCGGGCGACGTAGTCGGCCCGGTACCACATCGAGTTGTTGGTCACGTAGACCACGATGTCGCCGGCTGCCACCCGCCGGCTGAGCAGGGCCGCGACGCCCGGGATGGGGTCGCTGCCCTGGTACACGACACCATCGAGATCGACCAGCAGGAGCATCGTCGAAGCCTACAGGCGACGAGCCGGCCGGGCCGTGTCACGATGGCCGTCATGAAGCCGCCTTCGACCCGTCCCGCCAGCACGACCGGCCGCGATCCGCTGGCCGGCATCGGGCGGCTCCTGATCGACGGCTCGAATCTGCTCTACCGGATGAGCCGGGACGAGTCCGGTGCTGGGCCGCGCCCGCCGGCGGCCCTGATCGGCCGGTTGCGGGCCGCCATTCCGGCCGCCACCCGGATCGAGCTCGTCCTCGACGGCGCGCCCGAACACGGGCTGGCCGGTGTGCGCATCGCCAACGGCCTGACCGTGCGCCACAGCGGCCGCGACTCGGCCGACCACCTGCTCGACCGGCTGGTGGCCGACGCGATCGGCAGTGGCGGCACCGCCGAGGCCGCGGCCCGCGCAGCCGACAGCCTGCTCGTGGTCACCGACGATCGCGAGCTGGGTAACCGGATCCGGCGGCGCGGAGCCCGGGTCGCCGGCGCGACCTGGCTCATCGGCCGCCTCGAGCGGCCCCGCCTCGGGTCGCCCGCGGCCGGGCGCCCGCGACCGCCCCAGGTGCCCGCCCCATTGACCACCGACGACGACCCGGAGCGGCCCGGCTGGCAGCCCGGTCGGGGTGCCACGCGCAAGACCGGAAATCCACAGCGACGGGCTAGAATGCGCCGGTGAGCCTCGCCGACGAGATCAGCCAGATCTGGAGCCAGGTCCTGGACGTGGTGGCCAAGGTGGTCAGCCCGGACTGGGGTTCGGTCATCGGCCTGCTGCCGACCTTGCTGTTCCTCGGTGTGATCGCGCCTCTCCTGACGTTGCTGGCCCTGCTCTGGTTCTACTACTTCGTGCGCAAGCCGCGGACCAGGGTTCGCTTCCTCGAAGGTCCCCGGCTCGCCCTGATCGCCGCCGACGGGCTGCCCCTGTTCCCAGTCGGCGAGCCGTTCGATCCCCAGTCCGGCCTGATCTACCCGGCCGGCACGGCCGAGAACGAGGCCGGCGGGGCACTCTCGGTGACCTGTCCGATGTGCGGCATTGCCCGCCTGGCTGCCGTGACCACCTGCACCAACTGCGGTCTCGTGCTCAAAGTCGACCGGCGGGTCGCCGTCCGGACCTTGCAGCCGGCCGGACCGCCGCCGGGTGGAGCTGCCGCCGCCTGAGCCCGGTGGCAGCGATTGTCGTGATCGGTCGAAGTCAGGAGTGGGAACGTGGCTAGCGGCTCATTGATCTTCTACTCGGTGGCCGGCATCCTGCTGGTCCTGGCCTTCGGCGCCCACGTGGTGCATGCCGTCCTGCTCGCCCAGGGGCGGCGGATCGCGGCGGCCCTAGCGCCCGCCCGGCAGCCGGCCTTCGCCGGGGTCGCCACCGGCTCGTTCGTCGATAGCCGGGATGCCGCCTTCGCCGCCGGCGTCGAGCCCCAGTCGCCGGCCGGCCCGTTCGCCTGGGGCCTGACCGTGATCGCGGCCACCGTCCTGGGCCTGTCGATGGCGATGCGGGCGGTGGTCGTCGGCCGGGGGCCGTGGGGCAACATGGAGGAGTTCACGGTTGCCTTCACGTTCACGATCCTGGTCGGCTACCTGATCCTCAGCCGGCGCTACCCGATCCGGGCGATCGGGTTCATCCCGACCGGCGTGGCCCTGACCCTGTTCCTGTACAGCACGACCCTGCCCAACGAGATCATCCCGCTCGTGCCGGCCCTGGACAACGCGCCGCTCCTGACGATCCATGTCGGGATGGCCACGATCGCCTACGGCATCTTCGCAACCAGCTTCGCGGCCGGGGTGGGCTACCTGATCCAGGGCAACCGCGACCGGTTCGCCTGGCTGCCCTCGCACAAGGTCCTCGACGAGGTGGCCTACCGCTCGGTCATCGTCGGCTTCCCGATCTTCGCCACGATGATCATCCTGGGCAGCGTGTGGGCCTCGATCGCCTGGTCGCGCTACTGGGGCTGGGACCCCAAGGAGACGTCGGCCCTGGTCACCTGGCTGACCTACGCCGTCTACCTCCACGCTCGCAACCAGCGGGCCTGGGCGGGTCGCCCGGCCGCGCTCCTGCTGGTGGTCGGCTTCGGCATGGTCCTGGTCACCTACTCGGGCAGCCTGTGGTTCTCCGGGCTGCATGCCTACTCGGGCCTGAACTGACGGCTGATTCGTCGGTCGCCGCACCAGCCCGCCGGGCGCGGTCGCTCCGGGAGCGCCTTGGGCCGGCCTATCGGCGGGTGCGCGACCTGGCCCTCGCGCCGGTCTACGCCTTCTATCTCCAGCGCCTCCGGGTACGGGTGATGTCGGCGCCCCGGCCCGACCACATCGCCGTGATCATGGACGGCAACCGGCGCTGGGCGACGGCCGAGGGTTTCCTCGATCCGGCCGCCGGCCACCGGGCCGGTGCCGAAAAAGCCCTCGAGCTGATCGACTGGTGCGCCCAGACCGGCATTCACGAGATCACCCTGTGGGCGCTATCGCTGGAGAACCTGGGCCGGCCCGAGGACGAAGTCGGCACGATCACCGACGTCGCCGAGGAGGCGATCCGGGCGATGCTGGAGGGCCGGCGCAAGACTCGCCGGCCGATCCACCTGCGGGTCATCGGCCGGCGTGACCTGCTGCCCGAGGGGCTGCGGGCCGTGGTCGAATCGTCGGCCCAGCTGTCGCGCGAAGACGGCACCATGGACGTCACGATCGCCCTGGCCTACTCCGGCCGGGATGAGCTGCTCGAGGCGTTCCGGGCCTCGGTCCGGGCAGCGGCCGCGACGGGCGTGCCGGCCGAGCGCCTGGCCGAGACGGTGACGGCCGAGTCGATCGCCGACCACCTCTACACCCGCGGATCGTCCGAGCCTGACCTGATCATCCGGACGTCGGGCGAGGTCCGCCTGTCGGGTTTCCTGCCCTGGCAGTCGGTCTACTCGGAGCTCCAGTTCTGCGAGGCCTACTGGCCGGCGTTCCGGGAGATCGACTTCCTGCGGGCGCTGCGCACGTACCAGCAACGCGCCCGCCGCTTCGGCCGCTAGTTCCGGGGCCCCGGCCGGACACCCGCCCCGCGTCCCGGGGTTGCGTCCCGGCCCGGCGCCCCGCCCCGCGTCGCCGCCTGCCCGAATTGTCCATTTGGCACTGGTCGTGCTGCTAGGCGGGATCGGAGGCCGCGAACGGCCCGCTCGCCGGCGCCACCGCCCCGATTCGAGCGTGGCCCCGCTCGGACAAGCCACGCCGGGGTGTGCTCAGCGCCTTCTGACCGACCGAATCTCGGCCTAAGAGCACTGGCGCTGCTAGATGACCGATACAGCAGCTCGAGCGGCACGAAGAATACGGATCCGGACTGCACGACAAACAGCACGTCTGTACGATATGGACACCAGATCGAGGCCGAGCACGGCCGCCGAACTGGCGCTCAACCAGGCTCGACAACCCAGCCGCGGCAGCCCTCGAGGCGGTCCATCCACAACCCGTCCACAGCGCTCGGCGACCTCTCCACAGGCTCAGGCGGAGCTGTGCACCGAATCGCTCAGAATTGTCCACAGGCACACGATGTAGCGGTGCGGCCTAAATTCGCACCACTACATCTTGTGTTTTGGCATTGACGACGCGTCCCCCGAGGCGTATCGTTGACGGGTCGCTCGCGACGCCCCGGAGGATCGCTCGGGAGGCTACCGGCCAGTCAGGTTCGGGCCCTCACCCAAGCCGATCAGCGGCCCGGATCGAGCGACCAGGTTGGATTGACGTCGCAGCTACCGGACCGAGGACCGGCATCGCCCAACACCAGCGTCCGTAGCCGCGAAGACGCGCGGCCGACCAACGCTCAGCCACGCAGATCAGCAACCCAGATCAGCAACCCAGATCAGTAGCCCATATCAGTAACCGTATTCGCGTTCGTTCTGCCTCGGGTGAACCCCCAGCCCGAGGCCATCCGAGCCCCCGAACCAGCCCGGATCCAGCCGCCGACCGATCCGTCGTCCGGCCGGCTCCGGATCGATTGGCCGCCAGACGGTCGCCAGACCAGACCAAAGCGGCAAAGAACAACCAGCCGTCCCATCGATCAGACGATGAGCGGATTGGAGGAGAGGAGCAACCAGTGGCCCGTGTCGCCCCGGATTCGATGTCAGTCACGGATGAGCACGCCGTCGCCGGTGGCCGGTCGGCCAGGCACGGCGGCCGGGCGGCCGAGAAGGCCGCGGGCAAGGTTCTGCTGAAGACCCAGCGCCGTCATGCCGGCCCCTACGGAGCCAGCTTCGACGGCCGGCGCGGAGATGGCCGGCCGGCCAAGGGCCTGACCTTCGAGCGACGCTGGACCACGCCGGGCATCCATCCCTACGACGAGATCGACTGGGAGACGCGGACGGCCGCCATCGGCAACGAGTCGGGCAAGCTGGTGTTCGAGCAGAAGGACGTCGAGGTCCCCAGCTTCTGGAGCCAGCTCGCCACCAACGTCGTCGTCAGCAAGTACTTCCGCGGCCACGTCGGCACGCCCGAGCGAGAGACCAGCGTCCGGCAGCTGATCGACCGGGTGGTCAACACGATCGCCGCCTGGGCCGAGACCCAGCACTACTTCGCCACGGACGAGGACCTGGCCACGTTCCAGGCCGAGCTGACCCACCTGCTCGTGCGCCAGAAGATGAGCTTCAACTCGCCGGTCTGGTTCAACGTCGGCATCGAGGCCCGGCCGCAGTGCTCGGCCTGCTTCATCAACTCGGTCCAGGACTCGATGAGCAGCATCATGGACCTGGCCAAGACCGAGGCGATGCTGTTCAAGTTCGGCTCCGGGGCCGGCTCCAACCTGAGCCCGATCCGGTCGTCGCGGGAGCGGATGTCGGGCGGTGGCACGGCCTCCGGCCCGGTCAGCTTCATGCGCGGCTACGACGCGTTCGCCGGGGTCGTCAAGTCGGGCGGCAAGACCCGCCGGGCAGCCAAGATGGTGATCCTCGACGTCGACCATCCCGATGTCCTCGACTTCATCGACTCGAAGATGCTCGAGGAGAAGAAGGCCTGGGCCCTGATCGAGGAGGGCTACGACCCCTCGTTCACCGGCGAGGCCTACGGCTCCGTCTCGTTCCAGAACGCCAACCACTCCGTGCGGGTCACCGACGAGTTCATGAACGCGGTCGAGGCGGACGGCGACTGGACCACCCACGCGGTCGTCGACGGGGTCCCGATGGGCACCTACAAGGCCCGCGACATCTTCAAGCGGATGGCCGATGCCGCCCACCTGTGCGGCGACCCGGGGATCCAGTACGACACGACGATCAACGACTGGCACACCTCGGCCAACTCGGCCCGGATCTACGCCTCGAACCCGTGCTCCGAGTACATGTTCCTCAACGACACGGCCTGCAACCTGGCCAGCCTCAACCTGATGCAGTTCGTGCGCGAGGATGGCGAGTTCGACGTCGACGCCTACCGCTACGCGGCGCGCCTGACGATCACCGCCCAGGAGATCCTGGTCGACAACGCCAGCTATCCCACGCCTCGAATCGAGGAGAACTCGCATCGCTTCCGGCCACTCGGGCTGGGCTACGCCAACCTCGGCGCGCTGCTGATGAGCCGGGGCCTGGCCTACGACAGCGACGAGGGCCGCAACTACGCGGCCGCCCTGACCGCGATCATGCACGGCGAGGCGTATCGCCAGAGCGCGGTGATCGCCCGCGACCATGGCGGGCCGTTCCACGACTACGCGATCAACCGGGAACCGTTCCTGCGGGTGATCGGCAAGCACCGCGACGCGGCCTACCGGATCCCATCCGACCAGGCCGTGCCGGCGGACATGATCGCCGCCTCCCGGGCGGTCTTCGATGACGCCCTGGACCTTGGCCAGGAGTACGGCTACCGGAACGCCCAGGTCACCGTCCTGGCGCCGACCGGCACGATCGCGTTCATGATGGATTGCGATACCACCGGGGTCGAGCCCGACATCGCCCTGATCAAGTACAAGAAGCTCGTCGGCGAAGGCTTCCTCAAGATCGTCAACCAGACGGTCCCGGCCGCCCTGCGCAAGCTCGGCTACGCGCCGGAGCAGGTCGAGGACATCCTGGCCTACATCAACGAGCGCGAGACGATCGAGGGCGCGCCGCACCTCAAGGCCGAGCACCTGTCCGTCTTCGACTGCGCCTTCAAGCCGGTCAACGGCGAGCGGTCCATCGCCTACATGGGCCACGTCCGGATGATGGGCGCGATCCAGCCGTTCCTGTCGGGCGCGATCAGCAAGACGGTCAACATGCCCGAAGCCGCCACCCCTGAGCAGATCCAGGAGGTCTACCTCCAGGGCTGGAAGCTGGGCCTCAAGGCCATCGCCATCTATCGCGACGGCAGCAAGCGCAGCCAGCCGCTCAGCACGGGCAAGAAGAAGGACGCCGGCGAGGAGATCGACACCGGTGTCGTCGCCGAGCTCCGGGCCCAGCTCGCCGTGGCCCAGGCCGAGGCGAAGAAGCCCCATCGCCGGCGGCTGCCGGTCGAGCGGGCAGCGGTCACCCACAAGTTCGATGTCGCCGGTCACGAGGGCTACATCACGGTCGGGCTGTATCCCGATGGGCAGCCCGGCGAGATCTTCCTGAAGATGGCCAAGGAGGGCTCGACGGTCTCCGGGCTGATGGACTCGCTGGCCACCTCGGTCAGCCTGGCCCTCCAGTACGGCGTGCCGTTGCGCGACCTGGTCAACAAGTTCGCCCACGTCCGGTTCGAGCCGAGTGGCTTCACGGGCAACCAGGAGATCCCGATCGCCAAGTCGATCGTCGACTACGTCTTCCGCTGGATGGGCAGCCGGTTCCTGCCGGCCGACGAGAAGGCCCAGATCGGGCTGATCGACCGTGGCGCGGTCCTCGACTCGGCGCCAATCTCGTTCGGTGCCGTTTCGCTGGCGAGCGCACCCGAGTCGGATGCTCCGGCGGTCGTCGACGAATCTGACGAGAGCGATACCAGCCGGCCCACAGCCGTCGCGCTCGAGGTCGCACCCATCTCGATGAGCCTGCCGGTCGTCGAATCCGTGGCCCATACCGGGAACGGCAATGGCAACGGGCACGCCAACGGCAACGGCCATGCCGCGGTCGCGACGGGCTCGCTTGGCGCGACCAGGGTCGCGTTCAAGGTCCAGGAGGACTCGCCGTCCTGCGCCGAGTGCGGCTCGATCATGGTTCGCAACGGGAGCTGCTACAAGTGCCTCAATTGCGGCTCAACGTCGGGCTGCAGCTGAGGATCGCCCGCTTCGAGCGGAAACGTTGATCAGCTTGAGGGGCCGCGGTCGGACGACCGGGGCCCCTCAGCACGCCCGGACCCTCCGGCAGGGTCGGCCCGTCCGGCTCGGCCCGAGCGGACGGTGCCCTATCCTGTATCGATGGCCCTCTATCGCCTGACCGAACCGACCGACCTGATCGCTCCGACGATGATCGCGGCGTTCGACGGCTGGGTCGATGCGGGCAGCGCGGCCACCACCGCGGCAGCCCAGATGGCCGAAGGCGGCGACCTGGTGGCCAGCTTCGAGGGCGACCTCCTGTTCGACTATCGCGCGCGCCGGCCGACGCTCGACATCCGCGACGGCCGGATGACCTCGATCACCTGGCGCGAGCTGACCATCCGCCGGGTCCGGCTGGGTGAACGGGACCTGCTCGTCCTGACCGGGGTCGAACCCGACTTCCGCTGGCGCGAGTTCTGCGACGCCGTCCTCGACATCGCGACCCGCCTGGGCGTGGCCCAGTGGCTGAGCCTGGGCGCGATCCCGGCGGCCGTGCCCCACACCCGCTCGGTGCCGATCATCGGCACCGAATCCGAAGCCGGCCTGCTGCGCGGTAGCGTCCGACCCGGACCGGATGGCCTGCTCCGCGTCCCGGCTGCGGTCCTGTCCGTCCTGGAGCTCATGATGGCCCGCTCCGGGATCCCGTCCGTCGGCTACTTCGCCCAGGTCCCCCACTACGTCTCGGGACCGTATCCGGTGGCGGCCCTGGCCCTGCTCCGGGCCGTCGAACGGCATGCCGGGATCAGCGTCCCATCAAAGGCCCTCGAGGAGGAGGCCCGCCAGCTCGGCTCCCACCTGGACTCGCTGGCCAAGGGCGACGAGACGACCCGGGCGTACGTCGAACGGCTCGAATCGATGGTCGATGAAGAGCGCCTGCCGGCGGGCGACGAGCTGATCTCCGAGATCGAACGCTTCCTGCGCGAGAGCGGCGGGGGCAGCCAGCGATCCTGAGCCGGCCGGCGGTCAGTGCAGGGCGGCTAGGCGAGGCAGGATGAGCTCGGCGGCGGCCTTGGCCGCGACCGAGGTCGGGGCCTCGACCCACAGCGCCGGATCCTGGCCGGTATGGGCGATCTTCACGCACAGGACCGCCTCTTCGTTGATCGGATCCGTCTCGAAGTCCGCCCCGATTGCCTGGAAGCCATTGACCACGAGCGTGTGCGCATCCCGGTGCAGGTTGACCTGGGCGGCCATGCCGTCGAAGCCGAGCCGGTTGGTGGCGATCCTGATGAAGGTGCCGACGGTGGCAGTGGCCGCGTCCTGGTACAGGCATTCGACCCGGTCGCCCTTGTCGGACACGCCCTGCGGGCCGTGAACCAGGGGCCGGCCCAGGATCTGGCCGGCCTCGGCCTGGGTGAGCAGGGCGCATGCCTGGGCGATGCTCAGTGAGGTGAACGAGACCGAATTGATGACCGGGTCGTCGGTCGGCGTGGGGGACGGGCTGACGACCGACGTCTGACCAGCGACCGCCCCGCCGATACAACCCGACACAGCGATGCAGATGATCCCGACAATCACGATTCGGGCGAGGCGCACGAGCGCGATTTTACTCGATCACTGGCTCGACCCCGGATGACTCGGCTACGCTCCAGCGCGATGGCCCTGACTGCCCAGCTCAGCCTGCCGCTCCGGACCGTGACCGCCACCCGCTACGTCACGGCGCTGCGCGAGGGCGGCTCGCTGCCCGGCCTGGTCGAGGCCGACGATGACGGCCTGTACGTCGTCAAGTTCCACGGCGCGGGCCAGGGTCCGCGAGTCCTGGTGGCCGAGCTGATCGCCGGCGAGCTTGGCCGGGCGCTGGGCCTGCCGGTGCCCGAGATCGTCCTGGTCGAGCTCGACCCCGCCCTCGCGCCGGCCGAGCCGGACGGCGAGATCCAGGACCTGCTGGAGCGCAGCCCGGGCCTCAATCTCGGCCTCGACTTCCTGCCCGGCGCCCTGTCCTTCCGGCCGATGTCGGAGCTCGACCCGGCCCTGGCGGCCAATGTCGTCTGGTTCGACGGCCTGATCACCAACATCGACCGGACGGTCAAGAACGTCAACCTGCTCGTGTGGCACCGCCGGCTGTGGCTGATCGACCACGGAGCATCGCTCTACATCCACTTCACGTGGCGCGATCCGGCCGAGCACGCCCGCCGGCCGTTCCCGGGGATCGCCGACCACGTCCTGCTGCCCTACGCCTCATCGATCGCGGCTGCCGATGCCCGGCTCAGCCCGCTGGTGACGCGCGACCTGCTGGAGCGCATCGTGGCCGCGGTCCCAGATGCCTGGCTGCTCGGCGGCGCCGGAACGATGGACCGGCCAGAACGCCATCGCCGGGCCTATGTCGACTACCTGCTGGCCCGGCTCGAGTCGCCCCGCCCCTTTGTCGAGGATGCCGACCGTGCCCGCCACCCGTAGCCCGTTCGAATACGCCATCGTGCGCGTGGTTCCGCGCGAGGATCGAGGCGAATCGTTCAACGCGGGGATCGTGGTCCACTCGCGGGCCCGGCGTTACCTGGCGGCGATGGTCGAGCTCGACCGGGCCGTCCTGCGGGCGCTCGCCCCGGACTGCGACCCGGCAGTGGTCCAGGCCCAGCTGGAGACGTTCCCGCGGATCTGCGCGGGCGACCCGTCGACCGGCCCGATCGCGGCCCTCAGCCGGCCAGAGCGCTTCCACTGGCTCGTCTCGCCGAGCAGCACCATGGTCCAGGCCTCGGCCGTCCATACCGGGCTGACGAGCGACCCGTCGGAGACCCTCGCCCACCTCTTCGCGACACTCGTCCAGGGTCGAGGTCCAGTCGCCCGGCCGTGAGGCCGAGCCGCCAATCGCCTGAGCTCGGAGTGAGCAGGGGTCAGCCGGGATAGCTCTCGATCGTGACCTCGGCCAGGGGGCTGAAATCGAGCATCGTGCCGATGTCGGTCCGGTTCCAGACCGCGGCGACCTTGGGCAAGACCGCCTTGCGTTCGGCCAGGTCGGTGATCACCCGGGCCCGGGCCGCCAGCTCGGTCCCCGGCCCGTTGAGCAGCCGGATCGTGAAGTCGGGGTGAGCCTCGAGATTGGCCAGCCAGGCTCGCTTCTTGACAGCATTGGGCACGCCGCTGATGAACAGGCGCTGGTCGAAGTTGTGGAGGACGATCTCGATCCGGCGGGGCTTGCCCGTCTTGGCCCCGGTCGTGGTCATCTCGATCAGCTGGCCACGGCCAAGCGCAGCCCGCGTCGCCTCGTCCATCAGGCCAGGTCCCTCACGCCATACCCGTCATGCCTGGACCGGCTCGTCATGCAGCGCCCGGTAGACCGCCCAGCCGCCCACCGCACCGATGACCGGGCCGACGATGTAGATCCAGAGCGAGCTCAGGTCGCCGCCGATCAGGGCCGAGGCGATCGACCGGGCCGGGTTGACCGAAGAACCGGTGATCGGGACCAGGGCGAGGTGGATGACCACGAGGGTCAGCGGGATCACGATGAAGGCCCTGTCGGCGTTGAGCTTGGTGACGGTCAGGATCACGGCCACGAAGATCGCCGTGAAGACGACCTCGAGGACCAGCGCCTGGACGTCGCTGATGCCCGCGCCCGGCCGGGTCCGCGTCCCGGCCACCGCGGCCTGGCTGGACATGACCAGGACGAGGGCGGCAGCGCCGATGCCGCCGATCAGCTGGGCGATGATGTAGCCGGCTGCATTGACCGGGTCGATCCGCTTGTCGAGCAGGGCCCCGATCGTCACGGCCGGGTTGAAATGGCCGCCCGAAACGGCGCCCGCGATCTGGATCGCGGCGAACAGGCCCAGCCCGAAGCCCAGGGCGATGACCACCAGGTCCACCGTGGTACCGATCGCCTGCGTAGCCAGGATCGACATGAAGCCGGTCAGGAAGAAGACGAACGTGCCGACGAGCTCCGCCAACAGCTTCCGGGTGTCCAAGCTGAACCTCCACTTCGGCTCGGCACGCTTGGGTCGGCGTGCTTCGATCACCTGCGACCAGTCTAGCGGCGCGCGCCGGGCCCTCCAAGTGCCGGTTCACCGCCCGCTGACGGAGCGGTCGCGTCCGAGGCCCAGCCGGATCTGGGATGCTTCGAGTGCGTGGCGTTGACGCCCCCAGGGCTGGAGGATCCAATGGCTTCAGACAACACCACCTGGACCGGTCGGATCAGCGCCATCAGCCTGTTCGCCGAGGATCTCGCCGCGACTCGCCAGTTCTACCTCGACGTGTTCGGCCTGCCGATCCTCTTCGAGGACGCGGATTCGGCGGTCTTCAACTTCGGCAATACCCTGATCAACCTGTTGAAGGCAACCGCGGCGACGGAGCTGATCGAGCCGGCCGCGGTCGCCGGACCCGGCCTGGGAGCGCGAGCCCAGCTCACGATCGACGTTGATGACGTGGATGCGACATGTGCCGAGCTGGCCCGTCGAGGCGTCGTCCTGATCAACGGCCCGATGGATCGGCCATGGGGCGTCCGAACGGCCTGCTTCGCCGACCCGGCCGGCCACGTCTGGGAGATCGCCAAGTAGGCCGGACGGTCAGCCGGCGTCGACCCGAAACACCGGATAGCGGCCTGCCGACGCAACCACCGTTTCCGGGTCAGGCGAGTCGAAGAACCGGACCCCTCCGCGGACCTGCGTCAGGAAGGCTCTGAGGATCGGGCCTCGTTCCCGGTCGGGCAGCTCGACGAGCCTGACGGCCTCCCGAGTGCGACCGCGGCTGAGCCAACCCACACCGGCGACGCGCACGTTCTTGACCCAATCGGCTTCGGCGAAGGCGGCGACGACGTAGCGACTCCCCTCGACGATCACCAGCGAGACCGGCGTCGCCCGCTCGAGCCCGCTCTTGCGGCCGCGAACCGTCAGCAGGTGCTGCGAGCCGAGCTTGAGACCGCGACGAAGGACGGCGACGTTCAGTCGGACCATCCACGCCGGCGGCGGTTTTGCCATGCTCGGAGGATAGTTCCCCGCGTCCTATAGTTGGGCCCGGTGCCACCGAGTGATCGAGCTAGCTCCAAAGTCGGCTGGCAGGAGGAGGGACCTTGGCAGGGCAAGCCGTCCGGAACTTGCTCGCGGCGAGCGTCCTGGTGGTGCTCGTCGGATGCGGCGGAGCCGTTCCCGCGGGATCGGTCAGCCCGGCGCCGACGACTGGCCCGAGCTCGATCGCGACACCCTCGATGGGCGCGGATGTCGCGATTGGCAACGGTCGCCACCTGCATCTCGTGTGCCAAGGGCAGGCACCGGTCGGCGCACCGACCGTGATCATCGAAACGGGCCTGGGCGGAGTGTCGACCGAGTGGCGCGATGCGCAGGCGGAGATGTCGGCGTCCACTCGTGTCTGCGCCTACGACCGGGCCGGACTCGGCCAGAGCGCCTCGACCGGCGAGGCCTCCAGGACGAGTGCCGAGCTCGTGGCGGACCTTCATGCCCTGCTGACGGCCGCCACGATCCGGCCACCGTACGTCCTCGTGGGACACTCGACTGGAGCCTGGCAGGTCAGCCTGTTCGCCGCGACCTATCCGAACGAGGTGGCCGGAGCGATCTACGTCGATCCGCGCAACCCGGCGACAAGCTCGGCCTGGCTGTCGGCGCTGGGTCCCTCCACCCTTGGCGAACCCGAGGCGGTCACCTCGTTTCGGGAGGACCTCAGGGCATTCGAAGGTGACCCAAGCCAAAACCCGGAACACGTCGACCTCGTGGCCAGTGCCGCGCAGGCCCTGGCCGTGGAGAAGCCGGTGACCATGCTGTTCGGAGCCAAGCCGGTGGTGGTGCTGGGAGCCGACGGCGACGCGGATGATTTCGCCGACCTGCCGGCCGACATCGGCGCGGCCCTGATGCGGGTCTTTACCGACGGGTACCAGGCATATGTCCACGAGAGCAGTCGCGGGTCAATGGTTGCGGACAGCAGTCACGCGATGTTTGCCGACCAGCCGGCGGCCATCGTTGAGGCACTCAATCGGGTCCTCGCCGCGATTGCCGGGACCTGAATTCCAGGCTTGTCGAGGTAGGCCGGGCGGTTTGACGGTTGGCCGTCAGTCGACGTACTGGAGCGGCGTGACCACGAAGTCATCGGGCAGCTTCACGCCCGTCCGATGATCAGGGCAATAGCCCCGGGGATTCTTGGCCAGGTACTGCTGGTGGTAGTCCTCGGCGAAGTAGAACGCCTTGAGCGGCGCGATCTCGGTCGTGATCGGACCGTAGCCGGCGGCAGTCAGGCGAGGCTGGTAGGCGTCACGCGAAGCCTCGGCGATCCGGAGCTGCTCGTCGTTCTCGGTGTAGACCACCGAGCGGTACTGGGTCCCCGCGTCGTTGCCCTGACGCATGCCCTGGGTCGGGTCATGGTCCTCCCAGAACGTGGCCAGGAGCTGCTCATACGTGACGATGGACGGATCGAACACGACCCGGACGACCTCGGCCTGCCCGGTCCGGCCGGAACAGACCTCCTCGTAGGTCGGGTTTGGGGTGATCCCGCCGGCATAGCCGACGGCCGTGACGACCACGCCCGGCTTCTCCCAGAAGAGCTTCTCGTCGCCCCAGAAGCAGCCCATGCCGAACGTGGCGACCTGGCTACCTTCGGGGTACGGCGGCATGAGCTTCGCGCCGTTCACGAAATGACGCTCGGGGACCTTCAGCGCCTCGGCACGACCGGGCAGCGCCTTGGCGGGATCGGGCATGGACGACTTGGCAGAATTGCTGAACCACATGCCGAAATCTTACCCCTGCTGTGTGACAGCTCGGTGACTGGAGGCGGCGCCGGGGGCGGGGACGGCCGCTGTCGCGGGGTCCAGGCCGGCCGCTGTCGCGGGGTCCAGGCCGGCCGCTGTCGCGGGGCCCGGCCCGCCCGATACCGCCACTAAGCTTAAGTGGACGCTAGAAGCCAGCTGTGCCGGTCGGGAAATGCTCGGCGCCAAGAGCTGGCGCCTGGATCGGCCGCTTGGGCGACATACGAAGGCGCTGGGCGCAGGAATCGGGCGCAATCGGGCCCCTGACCGACGGCGTGCCTTCTCAAAACGCGCCACCTAAGCTTAGTGGCGGTGGGGCAGGGACCCGCCCAGGCTCGGTATGACTCCCATTCTTAGGTGACGCGTAGACCGGGCCCGGCGGCCGGCCGCGAGCACTGTCCAAGCGCCCCGGCCCCGAAACTATTCCTGCCATCGATGATTTGGCCCCTACGCGTGGTCGCGACGATCAGATCGGTACGAATCGACGCGAACCCAGGCCACAACCGCGTCGACTAAGCATGGGGGTCATACGCCGCCCAGTCTGAAGAGTGAGGGCCAGGGCCAGGGGAAGGGTCTGAAGGGTCAGGCCCAGGGCCACGGCCACGGCCAGCGGCATGGCCTGGCACGGCCGCGAGACCCAGGATCAGCTCTTGGCGGCCGCCGCAGCTCGGGCCGACGCCTTGAAGGCGCGCTTGCCCGCCTGGTAGGTGGCCAGCGACTCGGCTGAGTCGACGTCGCCCAGGGTCGGGTGCTTGGGCAGCGATTCCTCCAGGCCGGGCAGGTCCAGGCCGTAGCGCTGGGCCAGGACGGCGGTGATCGTGTGCGCCTTCATCTCGCCGATGCCGGGCAGGGCCAGCAACCGCTTGTGGAGGTCGCGGGCATCCTTGGCACCGGTCCAGATCGAGGCCGGGTCGTCGTCGTAGTCGGTGGCAATCGCGGCGCACAGCGCCTGGACCCGGCCGGCCATCGCTCCCGGGAATCGATGCAGGGCAGGGCGCTCCTGGAAGATGCCCGCCAGCTCGGCCGGATCCATCTGGGCAATCGCCCGGGCATCGAGCGGCCGGCCCGTTCGCCGGGTCAGCTCGAGCGGGCCGCTGAACGCCTTCTGGACGGTCACCTGCTGGTCCAGGGTGAAGCCGATCAGGAGGGCCAGCGGGTCGGTTGCGATCAGCCGATCGGCGGCCTCGTCGCCGGTGTAGAAGAGGCGATCGGGATGGTTCATCGGTCCATCGTAATCGGCCGCGAATGGGCGTGCCCGACCGGATTCGTTCGCCCGGACGCCGAATCCCGTAGACTCGGGCACGACCCGCCCGTCCGGCGCCTCATCCCGGCGCCGTCCATGAGGGGCGAACAGGAGCCCACACCCGCTTGTCGTTCAATACCCTCGGCCTTTCGGCCGACATCCTCCGGGCCGTGGCCGAGGAGGGCTATACCGAGCCAACGCCCGTCCAGGCCGAGGCGATCCCCCTGGTACTGGCGGGCCGTGACGTGCTCGCCGCCGCCCAGACCGGCACCGGCAAGACCGCCGCGTTCACCCTGCCGATCCTGGAACGACTCAAGGTCCAGGCCAACACCAGCTTCTCGCCGGCTCGCCATCCGGTCCGCGCCCTGGTCCTGACGCCCACCCGGGAGCTGGCGATGCAGATCGCCGAGAGCGTGGCCACCTATGGCAAGTACGTGCCCCTGCGCTCGGCCGTGGTCTACGGTGGCGTGCCGATCGACCCCCAGATCAAGGAGCTCCGCGGCGGGATCGAGATCCTGGTGGCCACCCCCGGCCGGCTGATGGACCACATGGGCCAGCGCACGGTCAATCTCA
This sequence comes from Candidatus Limnocylindrales bacterium, assembly GCA_038239115.1. GTDB lineage: Bacteria > Chloroflexota > Limnocylindria > Limnocylindrales > CSP1-4 > Palsa-1033. Next base: position 29,904 of record JBBSFD010000035.1, read on the forward strand.
GCCAGGTCGAGGTCCTCGTCCTGGACGAAGGCGACCGGATGCTGGACATGGGCTTCATCCCGGACATCCGCAAGATCGTGGCGATGCTGCCCTCCCGCAGCCAGACCATGCTCTTCTCGGCGACGTTCTCGGACGAGATCCGGCGCCTTGCCAGCGAGTTCCTGACCAACCCCGCGATCGTCGAGGTGGCCCGCCGGAACACGGCCGCCGAGGGGGTCGAGCAGGTCCTCTACCCGGTCGATCGCGAACGCAAGGAGGAGCTCCTGCTCCACCTGATCCGACGCGACCACATGGCCCAGGTCCTCGTCTTCACCCGGACCAAGTTGGCGGCCAGTCGCCTGGCCTCGTACCTCGACCGTCGGGGCGTGGCGGCCGTCGCGATCCACAGCGATCGCAGCCAGCCGGAGCGGACCCGGGCCCTCGAGAGCTTCAAGACCGGCGAGGTGACCTGCCTCGTGGCGACCGACGTGGCTTCGCGCGGCCTGGACATTGAGGAGCTGCCCTACGTCGTGAACTTCGAGCTGCCGTTCGAGCCCCAGGACTACATCCACCGGATCGGCCGAACCGGCCGGGCCGGCGCGACCGGCATCGCGATCTCGCTGGTGTGCATGGACGAGGTCGAGCTGCTCAAGGGCGTGCAGCGCCTGCTCAAGCGCCAGATCCCGTATCGGGTGGTGGAAGGCTTCGTGCCCGACCGGTCGGTCGAGGTGCGGCCCCTGCGCGGCTTCGGGCCGGGCGGCCGGGCCGGCTCCGGCAACGGTCGCAGCTCGGGCTTCGGGGCCGGGGCCGCCACCCCGGAGCACGGCCATGCCCACCGCAAGCCGCTCCGGGGCCCAACCGGCGCCTCACGCTAGGTGGATTGGGTCACGTGACAGCCGAGCTGACGGAATGGCCGGTTACACTTGGGAACCCGCACTGGGATGCTGAATGACGGAACCTCGCTCGCTCGGCGCGGCCGAATTGCTCCGGTCCGTTGGCCTGATGGCCGACGGGCCCGTTCGTTGGGGCAGCCCCGTCCGGGCGGCCGGCCCCGGGATCTATGTCGTCGAGTTGGCCGAGCCGCTTAAATCGGCGCCCATCGATCACGTCGTCGTCGGCCATTGGATCGAGCATGTCCCGGGGCTGACCCTGGAAGGCGCCCGGCCTACCGCCCGCGAGCTGGCCACCCGGCTGGCCTCGTTCTGGCTGCCGGATGAGACCGTGGTTTACGTGGGCATGACCAACGTGTCGGTCGGCGGGCGGGTTGGCGCCCTGGTCAATACCGCCCTGGGCGACCGTCGCCCGCACGCCGGTGGCCACTGGCTCAAGACCCTGAGCGTCCTGCCCGAGCTGCGGATCTGGTGGGCCACCACCTCGGCCCCGGAAGAGTACGAAGATGCCCTCCTTTCAGCCTTCGCCCAGGCCGTCTCGGCCGAGGCCAAGGCGGGCCTGCGCGACGCCAGCGTGGTCCTGCCGTTCGCCAATCTCCAGACGGTCACCAACGAGCGCCGCCAGACCGGCATCAAGGGTCCGCTCCTGCCCGATGAGCCGGAGCGGCCGGTGACCAAGGCCGAGCGCGTGGCCGCGGCTGCGGCGGCGGCCTCCGGGACCTCGAGCGGCCGATCCACCTCCGGGCGGACCACCTCGGATCCCACCCGCCGCACCGGCGTCCTGCGCTCCAGCCCGGCCCGGCCGCGCTCAACGACTCCCAGGGCGGCAACCGGCTCCCGGGCAGCGGCGGCGGCGCTCAAGGCCGCCGGGCGCCCAGCCGGCCCGGCCGTCCAGC
>JBBSFD010000036.1:0-28562 GCA_038239115.1 Candidatus Limnocylindrales bacterium
CCGACGAGCAGCACGCCGCGCGGAATGCGCGCGCCGAGCGAGTTGAATTTCTCGGGATATTTCAGGAACTCCACGACTTCCTGGAGCTCCATCTTGGCCTCGTCCACCCCGGCCACGTCGGCGAAGGTGACGACGGTCTTGTTGCCCAGGAACATCCGGGCCCGGCTCTTGCCGAAGCTGAGCGCCTGGTTATTCGTGCCCTGGGCCTGGCGCATCATGAACAGGATGAAGCCCACGATCAGGATCAGGGGCAGCAGGGTCGTGGCGAGCAGGCCGATCCAGGACGTGTCGGGCGCGTCCTTGGCCAGGAAGACGGTCGCGCCCAGGGTCACGTTGCCGGCGGCCGCGGCGGCCCTCATCTGGGAGTAGACGTCGATCAGGATCGTGGGCACGGTGACCGAGTAGGTCGTGGCCGGCGTGTCGGTGGTGGTAACGGTCAGGCTGGACTGCTCCTGGACGACCTGGCCAACCTTGCCGGCCTGGACATTCGACAGGAATTGCGAGTAGCCAACCGAGTTGGGTTGAGTAGGCTGCCCGAGCAGCTGCCACAGGAGCACGAGCGTCCCCGCGACCAGGACCAGCATGACGATCCCGTTGCGGGCAAATTTGGCGTTCAAGAAGGAGCCTCCGAATCGTTCAGCCGGCGACCGTGCGCCGACCTCAGCCCGAGTATACCCTCGGCCAGTTTTCTGGCCCGCTGACCAGTCGTTATCCAGCGCACACTGGTAGTACGGGTAGAACGCTCGGCCGGATCGGAACTGTTCGCCTCAGCGCCCCCCTTTTGCCGCGTTCAGGTTGCGAGGCGAGGCTGCCACATCGTTCATCGACCGACGCTTAGGCAACTTGGCAGGCTCAATCCCCTGTTCGACCGGGATCCGGACGAGCTGGCTGAGCGTGGAATCAAGCTGCCGGGACCGCCGCAGACGCAGCCAAACCTCACCCTCGCCGCCTAAGCCGCGAAACAAGAACGATTTGGCAATTTCGGAGGCACCCGGCAGGCGGCGCCGGCGGCTTGCTGGATGGGGTTGGAAGATTTGGTAGCGGAGGCAAGAATCGGACTTGCGACACAGGGCTTATGAGTCCCCTGCTCTACCACTGAGCTACTCCGCCACGGGTCAGCCCCGGTCGCGAATGGTACCCAACCGTCGGTCGGAGCGCCAACCCGTCAGCCGCGCGGCTCGGTTCCCTTCATCCAGGTGGTCGCATAGCGCGAGTAGACGCGGGATCGAGCGGCTCGAGGAACTCCGCAAGCCGGTTGGCCTCCGCGGCGACCTCCGCGTCGACCTTCGTCGCCAGGGGCTCGAACGGCAGGGGCGTGATCCGGGTACGGCCGCCAATGACGTCGGCCCGCCACAGGCCGGCGACCAGGCCGTCGACCATGAACGATGGCAGGAAGTCGCCGTTCGGCTGGATCACCCGTCGGCGGTAGGGCTCGGGCAGGACCCGGCTCCGATCGCGATAGGCCAGCAGGAGGCTGTCCCACATCGGCAGGAATCGCACGGGGGCCGGCAGGTCGCCGGGCGGCAGGAGTCCGCCGGGAACGTCGTACAACACCCGGCCGCGCTCGTCCTCGAAGGACACGAGCTCGGCGGCCAGGCGGGCCAGGGCGAGCCGCAGGCCGGAAGTGGCGACCCGGGTGAATTGGTGGAGGTCGTCGACGCCGGCCGGCCCGAACCCGGTCAGATAGCGTCGGATGAGGTGATCCAGGCCTTCGCTCGATGGCACCAGCTCAGCCTCGAGCCAGGCCGGCGCCGCGACGAACCGGGGGCGGCGCCCGAAGGACCAGGGCGGTTCGCCGGGCGCCATCAGGAACGGCAGCAGTGGCCGGATGGCCCACCACGCGTCCGTTTGGCCGCCCGGCCCGATGCCCGTCGCGAGGCTTGGCAGGTGCTCGCGCATCTCCTTGCCGGTCCTGGGCTGCCGGCCGAAGGCGGCTGCCTGGGCGGCCAGTCCCTGGAGGTCTGGCTCGAGGGCCAGCTGCCGGATGATCGGCGATCGCCACTGCTGGAGACTGGGCTGGACGGCTGGCCAGAAGCTGAGGTAGTCCCGGGCACTGACGGCGTGAAGGGTGACGCGCAGGAGCGTGCCCTTGACCACCCGGCGCGCATCGAACGCATCGTTGAGGTCAGCCGCTCGATAGCCAGCGAGCCTCGACCACAGGGCGATGTGGGGCGATGCCGGCTCCTGGGCCTGCAGGGCCACGAGACGCTCGATGGCCAGGGTAGGGTCGAGCTGGGCGCGCTCGAGCAGCAGCTGCCGAGCCAGGGTTGCCCGCGACAGCTGGGCCGCGGTCAGGACGGGCCGGTGCATCGGCTGATCGTGCCATCCGGGCCGCTCCGCCGTCGGGAGCGAGCGCGCCTGGAGCCGGACGAGCTAGTGGCCGGGACCGAAGAGCAGGTCGAGCCAGGCGTCGAGCGGGCCGGTCACCGTCGGGCCGGCACCCAGCGCTGCCGAGGCGCTGCCCGGCGCGTCGGGCGGCAGCGAAGGGGCGTCGGCGGCCAGGCTGAACGGATGCTCGGTGCGGCCACCCAGGCCATGGGCCCGGGCCTCGATCTCGATGTAGGTCTGCTGCTGGATCAGCGTCCGCTCCTCGGTCAGCGTCTCGATCTGAGCGTTCAGCTGCTGGTTGGCCGCGCCGAGCTGGCGCGCCCGATTCGTGGCATCGGCCGCCTCGCCCACTTGTCGGGACAGGGCGAGCACGATCCAGGCGCACAGCAGGGCCGCCATGAGGATGGCGATCCGGCGCCGGGTGATCCCGGCCACCGACAGGCCGGCCAGGTCGCGACCGCGGGCGAGTAGGCCGTCGCCTGGATCCTGGTCCGAGGAAGCCGGGTCCCGAGGGTCGACGGGCAGGTCGCGCGGTTCGTCGGGCCGGCCGGTCATCGGCGCAGCGTAGCTACCCGCAGCTGACGTGTCAAACGCTGACGCCTCTTGGCTCCGTTCGTGGCGTGACAGCAAAGGTGTCGCAACCACGCGTCATCGTGCCTGCTAGACTCCGCGTGTTTCGCACATCCGTTCGATATGGAGGACCCGATGCGGACCTACGCTCCAGCCACCGTCGATCGGGTCCTGGACGACCTGCTGGCCGACCCGTCGATGGCCCGGGGGGTCGTCCATCACGAGCGCATCCCCGCCCGGTCGGCCCGCACTGCGCCGTTGCCGCCGTGGCTCGACCCTCGGATCAAGCGCGGCCTCGAGCAGCGCGGGATCACCAGCCTGTATACCCACCAGGCCGAGGCGATCGAGGCGATCCATGCCGGCCACGATGTCGCGATCGTCACGCCGACGGCCTCGGGCAAGTCGCTGTGCTACACCCTGCCCGTCCTCCAGGCGTTGGCCGACGACCGCTCGGCCCGGGCCCTGTTCCTGTTCCCGACCAAGGCGCTGGGCCAGGACCAGGTTGCCGAGTTCAGCGCGCTGGCCGCCTTGTCTGAGCTGGACATCTCGACGGCTACCTACGACGGCGATACGCCGGCACCCATCCGCTCGGCGATCCGGACCGCTGGCCAGGTCGTCGTGACCAACCCGGACATGCTCCACGCGGCGATCCTGCCCCACCACACCAAGTGGTTCCAGCTGTTCGAGCAGCTCCAGGTCATCGTGGTCGACGAGCTCCACACGTATCGAGGCGTGTTCGGCAGCCACGTTGCCAATGTCCTGCGCCGGCTGCTCCGGCTGTGTGCTCACTACGGCTCCAAGCCGCTGATCGTGTCCTGCTCGGCCACGATCGGCAATCCGCTCGAGCTGGCCACGACCCTGACCGGCCGGACGCCCAGGCTGGTCGACCGGAACGGCGCGCCAGCCGGCGAGCGCCACCTGTTGCTGGTCGATCCCCCGCTGCTGGACGCCGCCACGGGCGCCCGTGGCTCGGCCCTGACCCTGGCCAATCGGTGGGCCCTGCCGTTCCTGCGCGCCGGCCGCCAGACGATCGTGTTCGGCCGCTCGAGGACGTCTGTCGAGCTCCTGCTGACCGGCCTGCGGGAGTCGCTCCGGGAGCATGCCGGACCGCGCTCCCGGGTGCGGGGCTATCGCGGTGGCTACCTGCCGACCGAACGGCGCTCGATCGAGCAGGGCCTGCGCAGCGGGGAGGTCCTCGGCGTCGTCGCCACCAATGCCCTGGAGCTGGGTGTCGACATCGGCCGGCTCGATGCCGCCGTGATCGCCGGCTATCCCGGCTCGGTGGCCGGTACCTGGCAGCAGATCGGGCGGGCCGGCCGACGCAGCGGGGTGAGCGTGGTCGTCGTGATCGCCAGCGGCTCGCCGGTTGACCAATACGTCATCCACCACCCCGAGTATTTGCTGGCCGGCGCGCCCGAAGAGGCCCGGATCGATCCCGATAACCTGCACATCCTGCTAGCCCACCTGAAGGCGGCCACGTTCGAGCTGCCGTTCGAGCCGGGCGAGGTCTTTGGCCCGGGCCCGGCCGACGACTTGCTCGCCTTCCTGGCCGAGGAGCACCACGTCCGGCAGGCCGGCGACGGTCGCTGGTACTGGTCGAGCGAGAACTTCCCGGCGTCGGCGATCTCGCTCCGAACGGCGGCCTCGGAGAACGTCGTGATCATCGACACCACTCCCGACCGGCCCCGGGTCATCGGCGAGATCGACCTGTTCGGGGCGCAGACGGCCGTCCACGAGGATGCAATCTACCTCCACGAATCGACCCAGTTCCACGTCGACCGGCTCGACTGGAATGAGCGCAAGGCGTATGTCCGGCGGGTCGACGTCGATCACTACACCCAGGCGGACACGGCCGTCACCCTCAAGCCACTCGACGTCTTCGCCTCGGTTGGGCTGCCCGGCGGCCGCCGCGAGCACGGCGAGGTCATGGTCGCCAGCCTCGCCACGATCTACAAGAAGCTCAAGTTCATCACCAACGAGAACCTGGGCTGGGGCCGGATCCACCTGCCCGAGATCGAGCTGCAGACCACGGCGGCCTGGCTGACCCTGGACCCGGCCCAGGTCACCACGGGCCCGGGCGGAAGCTGGCGCCGCAATGAGCTCGATATCGGCCTGGTCGGGGCCGGCCGCGCCCTGCAGGCCGTGGCCAGCTTCCTGCTCATGGTCGATCCGCGCGACCTCGGCCTGGTCAGCCAGGTCCGTTCGCCCCATCACGAGGCGCCCACGATCTACCTGTACGAGACCGTGCCCGGCGGGGTCGGCCTGGCGGAGCGCCTGTTCGAGCGGACCGATGAGCTGATCGCCGGGGCCGCCGACCTGATTGCGGGCTGTGACTGCGATAGCGGCTGCCCGAGCTGCACCGGTCCCCGCCTCGAGCCCGGGATCGACGCGCGGGCCCTGGCCCTGCGCCTGCTTCGAACCCTGTCCGCCGCTTCACCGGTCGCCGCCGCCTGAGATGAGCGACGCGGCGATTCTCGAACGCCGGCTCGATCGATTCCGGATCGCCCGCGATGCCGAGCGAGGCCGGGTTGCCGGCGGTCCGCGTGCGCCGGCCGAACCAGCGTGGTCGGGCCTGGCCCGGTCCGCCGACACGCGCGCGCAACGCCTCGCCCAGGGCCTGGGCGGCAGCCGAATCGACGGGCCGGGCGGCGGCCACGTCATGATCGAACCGGCGCCGGTAGCCCTGCCGATCGACCGGGACCGGAGCGCCAGCCTGCCGGGCCACCCCGGACCCGAGGTCAAGCTCGTCTGCCTCGATACCGAGACCACCGGCCTGGCGACCGGTGCCGGCACTCTGGCCTTCCTGGTCGGCCTCGGCTGGTGGGAAGGTGACCTCTTCCAGCAGGCCCAGCTCCTCCTCCCGGACGAGGCTGGCGAGGCTGGCCTGCTCGACGCCCTGGCCGGCTTCCTGCCGCCGGACGCCTGGCTCGTCACCTACAACGGACGAAGCTTCGACTGGCCGCTGCTCGTCGCCCGCTTCCGGATGAACCGGCGAACGCCACCGCGGCTGGCCGGCCACCTCGACCTGCTCCCGTTCGTCCGCCGGATCTTCCGCCACCGGATGAGCGACGCCCGCCTGAAGACGGTCGAGACAGAGCTGCTGGGCATGCGTCGCGGCCACGACATCGATGGCTGGGAGATCCCGGGGCGCTACCTCGAGATGCTCCGCGGCGGTCCGGTCGAGCCGATCGCCGAGATCGTTCGCCACAACCACGAGGACGTCCTGTCGCTCGCCCGGCTGCTGGCCCACATGGAGCAGCGACTCGGGGCGATCTCCCAGCGCCGCCTGGCTCCGGCCGGCGACCTGGTCGGGCTGGCTCGCGCCTTTCGCCGGACCGGACGCGACAACGACGCGCTGGACTGTCTCGACGCCGCGCTCGAGGGCCCGCCCCGCCCCGTCGTTCCGGCCGTTCCTGGCCAACCCGGCCGTGAAGGCGGCTCGGCGCCCCTTCGGCGCTCGTGGACCGCGATCCTCACCACCCGGGCGGATGCCGCCGAGACCGGCCGACTCGGACCGCCGCGTCTCGACATCATCGTCGAGCGGGCACGCCTCCTGCGACGCCTCGGACGTCACCGCGAGGCGCTCGAGGCCTGGCAGGAGGTGGCCCGTTCGGGCAGTCCCGATGCCGCCCTGGCCTGGATCGAGGTGGCCAAGTGCCTCGAGCATCGCGAGCGCGATCCGGCCGGCGCGCTCGGTGCCTGCGCGGCCGCCGACCAGCTGGCCCGTCGTTCGCGGTTCCTCGGCCGACCCCTCCGGGGCATCGAGGCCGACCTCGGCCGGCGACGAATCCGGCTGAACCGCCGGGTCAAGGCTTCTGGCCGCGGCTGAACGCTATCCTCGGACGATGGTGACCCTCCGTCCGATGTCGCCCGAGACCTGGCAGGCTTGGGCCGAGCGTGCGAATGCGGCCCACGTCGAGGAGATGGTCGGGCTGGGCCGCTGGCCGGTCGAAGGAGCGGAAGCCCGCTCGGCCAAGGAGTTCGAAGGCCCGCTCCCGGCCGGCCGGGCCACGCCCGGTCATTCGTTCCTGTGGATCCTGCGTGACGACGGGGAGACGGTCGGCTCGGTCTGGGTGGGGCCAGACGTCGAGATCGGGCTTGGGTCGTTGTTCATCTGGGACCTGCTCATCGAGGCCGAGTTTCGCGGCGAGGGGTACGGCCGGGCCACGATGGCGGCGCTTGAGCCGTTCGCGCGGGAGCTCGGCTACAGCTCGATCCGGCTGCACGTCTTCGGCTCGAACGAGATGGCCCGCAACCTGTATCGCTCGAGCGGCTACGTCGAGACCGACGTCACGATGCTCAAGCCGATCTGAAGCAGATCCGGCCGCCGGTCAGGACGGGCGGGCCGCCAGCTCCATCCGTTCCAGGACTTCGTCTCGATTGGGGACGGCCGGCAACCCAATCCGCTCCACGGCCAACGCCGCGGCCGCGGCGGCCCAGCGCAGGGCGGCGACCTCATCGACTCCCTGTTCGGCCGGGCCCTGGAGCCACAGGGCGGCCACGAGGGCAGCCATGAAGATGTCGCCGGCCCCGGTCGGATCCACCTCGGTCGCGTCCAGCGGCCGGTAGTGCCGGCCCTGCGGCGGCTCGCGCTCGGCGTCCGGGGCAACAAGGAGATGGCCGCCCGCCCGGCCGTTGGTCACGAGCAGCTGCGCGCCGGGCTGGAGCATCCTGGCCAGGTCGTGGACGTCGGTACCGGGCTCGAGATCGTTCCGGCTGACGCTGACCAGGTTGGCTCGGCGGATAAGCGGCGTCGACGTGGGTGGCAGGCGACGCACCCGCTCGCCCGCGACGAGCACCCGGAGGAGGCCCTGCCAGCCCAGGCCGAGCTTGGCCGCTGGCGGGATCGCGGCCGCCCACTCGGCCCGGGTCTCGTTGGCCACCGGAACGACGAGCCAGACCGGGGCAGCCAGCCAGCTCTCGGGCAGGCCCACGACCGGCACCGGATCGCCCGGATCGAGGCAGGTCTGGACGCGCCCAGTTGGCGTCTCCACGTTCTCGAAGACCGGTCCGTGGGCGAGTCCTTCGATCCGGACCACGACACCCGCGTCGCGCAGCAGCTCGACCTCGACGGCCTCGCTGGCCAGCGCGTCGGCGCCGATCAGGGCCGCCGTACGCAGGCCGAGGCGGGCCGTGGTCAGGGCGGCGTAGGTGACGCCGCCGCCCAGGCGCCAGCCGCGTGGATCATCCGCGGCGACATCGCGACTCGCGCTGGCAACATGGACGACGTCGAAGTCGCCGCGCTGGGGGTATCGTGACGCCATGTACTTCTACGAACTCCACGAGGGCGAGGGCGACATCTTCTCGGACCTCATTCTCGTTCATGAAGAGCGCTTTGAACCGGACGAATTCTTCGAGCTCGTCCAGGCCGCCAGCGTGCGGGTGCGGGAGTCCTTCGAGGACGACACCCTGATCGGCGCGGTCGCCCGGATCCTCGAGGAGGAGCAGGGCTTCACCCCGATCACCGATGACCGCCTGATCGCCTCGGTCTTCGTCAGCCCGAACACCGAGGACACCAAGCTGACCCCGATCGAAGCGGCGGCCGATGAGGGACCCGACTGGGGCGACGAGGATATCGACGAGAACGACATCGACGAGGACGACCTGCCGGACTACCGAGCGGTCATCGCCGAGCTCCGCCCGAACCGCGACCCCAACCTGAACTGACCGGTCGTAGGGCTGCCCGTTCGCCGGTTCGCCGGTTCGCGGGTTCGCCCGTTCGCCGCAAGCGAACAAATCGGCTGAATCCCCCTCGTCCACGCTCCGACTCAGCCTGATCTGGGGCAGTTGTTCGCGAGCACCGAACGAATCAGCCAAACGACGTCGAACGGATCCGGCTGGGACCACCGGCACTCGTGTTTTGTTCGCCGTGGACGAAGGCCGTGCGCGGCAGGCTTCGCTGGGCGAGAGTCGCTGACGTTACTTGCTGAAGAGCACTTCAAGCACGTCGCCGTCCTTGACGATGTAGGTCTTGCCCTCGGAACGGAGCCGGCCGTGCTTGTGCGCTTCGGCCATCGAGCCCAGCTCGAGGAGATCCTCGTAGGACACCGTCTCGGCCCGGATGAAGCCGCGGGCCAGGTCCGTATGGATCGCCCCGGCCGCATCAACGGCCGTTGAGCCGCTGGAGATCGGCCAGGCCCGGACCTCGTCCGGTCCGGCAGTCAGGAAGCTGACCAGGCCGAGCAGGCGATAGGACAGGGCGATCACCCGGTCAAGGCTCGAGCCGTGGATTCCGAGTTCGTCCATGAACGCGGCCGCCTCGTCCGGCTGCAGCTCGCCAAGCTCCATCTCGATCCGGGCCGAGAGCGCATCCACGAGAGCCTCGCGATGCTCATAGCGATCGGCGATCCCGGCCACGATCTCGGCCTCGCGGGCGATGTCGCCCTCACCCACGTTGAGCAGGACGAGGACCGGCTTCTGGCTCAGGAAGCGAAAGCCGCGCAGGGCCTTCTCCTCGTCGTCGTCGAGCTCGACATCACGGATCGGCGAGCCGGTCACCAGTCCCGCATGGATCCGGCTCAGGACCGCCTCCTCGCGCTCATTCGACTCGCGCTCGGCGGAGGTGCCGTGCCGCCCGGTGGCCCGCAGGCGCTCGAGGCGTCGCTCGGCCATCGAAAGGTCAGCCAGCACGAATTCGAGGTCGAGCCGCTCGATATCCCGCCAGGGATCGACCGAACCGTCGGGATGGGGCGCCGATGCATCCTCGAAGGCGCGCACGACGTGGAGCAGTGCATCTGCGTCGCGCAGGCGGGCGAGGTGCTCGGCCGGCAGCTCCTCGGTGCCAATCCGGCCGTCGGACGACGCCGGCGGGGCCGGCAGGTCGGCGTAGGTGACGTCGGCCTGGACGATCTTCTTGGGCTTGAAGATCGCCGCCAGCCGGTCGAGTCGCTCGTCGGGGACCTTGACCACACCGACGTTGAGCTGCATCCCGCCGAATCCACCAGTCTCGGCGTGGCCGCGGGTCAGGGTATTGAAGACGGTGGTCTTGCCCGACCCGGCAAGGCCCACGATGGCGATCTGCATGCCGCCCGATTGTCGCCGATGGCGGCCGCCGCCGTTCGCTCAGTAGCCGGCGGCCGGATCCACCACGTTGAGGAGCGGCTGGCCCACGGCGTAGCGCCGCAGGTTGGCGCAGAACAGCTCGACCGACCGATCGAGGACGCGGTCGCTCGACCACGACGTGTGGGGCGTGACGATCACGTTGGCCAGGTCGTAAAACGGCGAAGACGACGACAGGGGCTCGTCCCGGAAGGTGTCGAGCACGGCTCCACCGAGCTGGCCGTCGCGCAGCGCGCGGATGAGGGCCCGCTCGTCCACCAGCCGGCCCCGGGCCACGTTGATCAACCAGGCGCCCGGCTTCATCGACTCGAGGGCGGCCGCATCGATCAGGTTCTCGGTCGCCGGCGTAAGCGGTGCGGCGAGGACGACGAAATCCGACTCGGCCAGCAGCTCGGGCAGGCCCTCCGGGCCCAGGACCCGGTCAAGGACCAACGGATCGGCCCCAGCTGGCACAGACGACTCCCCTTCCGGGGCCGGGCCGGTGCCCGCCTCGGTCCGCCGGCGAGTGGCGATCACCCGGCAGCCGAACGACCGCGCCAGGGCGGCGACCGCCCGGCCGATCGAGCCGAGGCCGACGATCCCGACCGTGACGTCGGCCATCTCCGCGCCGCCCAGCGGCTGCCAGGTCCGCTCGCGCTGGAGCTCGAGCAACTGCGGCAGGCGGCGGCTGACGGCCAGGACCATGAGCATCACGTACTCGGCGATCGGGGCCGAAAAGACACCGCGGGCGTTGGTGATGACCAGGTCCCGGCCCAGGCTGCCCGGGGTCAGCACCCGTTCGACGCCAGCGGTAGCCGAGTGGACCCAGGCCAGGCGCGGGGTCCGGGCCAGGAGTCGCTCGAAGGCGTCGGCGCTGAGGAAGCCGCGCAGGAGCACCTCGACGTCCTCGACCGGGCCGTCGGCCAGGCCCTCGACCGAGATCGTGACCAGGCGCGAGCCAGGTGCCGCCGCTCGGATCCGTTCCAGGTCGCGGGCTCGGTAGCGGGCGGACAGGATCGGACTGAGGGCGATCGCGGCGGGCACGCCGTGCGGACCGCGACCCGGGCCAGCCACCCGGCGGATCTCGGTCAAGCGTCCGGCCTCGTGCCGATGACCCTCGCCAGCCAGCGTTCGGGGGCCTCGATCTCGCCCGGGACCGGCAGGGTCTCGGGGCCTTCCCACAGCCGGTTGAGGGCCGCCGGCCCGCCGGCCTGGGCGATCGCCGCGACGAAGCGCTCACCCTTGCGGTACTGCTCCATCTTCAGGTCCATCCCGATGAGGCGCATCATCGCCCGCTCGACCCCGGTCTTCTTCTGGTCGCGGCGGGCGTGGAAGCGCTGGCTGATCTGCTCGAGGCCGGGCACCAGGTCCTTGCCGTACTCATCCATGACGTAGTCGCTGAAGCCCTCGAGCAGGCTCATCACGGCCTGGGTCTCGCGGAACAGCCTGCGCTGTTCGTTGTCCATCAGGCGTTCCATCCAGTTCTCCGCGCCGCCCTCGCCCCGGAGCGATCGGCCGAGCCGCTTCAGCCCATCCCGGCTGAGCGAGGCCGCGCCGTTCGAGAAGGCCGTCAGCTGGCGTTCGAGCCGGTCGGCGAGGTAGGGCCGCAGCCAGGGATGCGCCTCGAACTCGAAGGCGTGGGTCGTCTCGTGGAGGGCGATCCAGGTCCGGAACGGGTCGACCGGGACGTCGAGCATCTTGGCCGTCTGGCGGATGTTCTCCTCCACGAACAGCAGCCGGCCCGGGGTGGTCTCGGCTGCCAGCAGGGCCAGGTCGTACTGGCCGAGCACACGGCCGCCCATGAAGCCGAGCAGGTAGCCGATCTGGTGGGTGGTAACCCAGCGGTTGGCGATGGCCATCGTGGCCGGCACCAGTCCGCCACCCTTGGGTACGACCTGGTCGAGGAGATGGCCCTCGAGCCGCCCGATCAGGTCGGCGAAGCTGGCCGAATTGGCGCGCACCCAGCCCGCCCGGTCGACCACCCCGACCCGGTCGACGATCCCGGGCAGCTCCGTCCCGAGCGCCTCGGCCAGGCGCGGCACGACGACGGCCATGGCCGCGGTGTAGGCCGCCTCGGATCGGCGCAGCTCGGCCGGGTCCAGGGCACCCGGCGCCTTGCGCAGGCGTCCGATGGCCACCCGTTCAGCCTGGTTCCAGTCGACCAATCCCTTGCGGGCGGATTGCTCGGCCCGCCGCCCCAGGACGGTGACCGCTGCCCCGATCGCGGAGCCCACCAGGAAGCCGGCCTGCCAAAGCCGGTCGTCGCGGCGGGGACCGGTCATCCGACTGGAACCCCCAGGGCGACGCCTTCGACATCGACGAAGCCTTCGCCGAAGAGGCGCCCGGCCAGATCGCGGAAGGCGTCGAGCGAGCCGGTGGTCAGCTGGCGGTGGCTCACCGGGCGGAGGGCGTCGGCCGGCCGATCGTGGCCGAAGTGACCGGGGTCGGCCGCCGTGCCGCGGGTCGTGCCCGGCGCCTCTAGGCCGTTGATCGCGAGGAGGTCATCGAGGGCGCCGGCCGTGGCCGTGGCCGAATCGACCATGGCGATCCGCTCGCCTGCGACGGCCCGGATCGCGCCCTCGATCAGGGGGTAGTGGGTGCAGCCGAGCAGGAGCGTGTCGATGCTGGCCGAGGCGGGTTGTGGCCCGACCGGCAGGCCGTCGGTGTCGCGCTCACCGAGCAGGCCGGCCAGCTCGTCGCGCACGATCGCCTCGACCAGAGGCCCGTGGAGCTTGCCCGCCTCGACCAGCGGCACGAGGGCCGGCGTGGCGTGCTCGTAGACCTCGATCGCGGGATTTTCTTCCTTGATCGCGTTGAAGTAGGCGTGCGACCGGACGGTGGCCGTTGTGGCGATCACCCCAACCCGGCGGGTCCGGGTCGAGAGGGCCGCGGTCACGGCGCCCGGCCGGATCACGCCCAGGATGGGCAGGTCGTGACGTCGGCGCAGGTCGGCCAGGGCGATCGCGGTCGAGGTGTTGCAGGCGATCACGATCGCCTTGACATCGCGCTCGGCCAGCCGGTCGATCGCCTGCCGGCTGAACAGCAGGACCTCCTCGTCGGAGCGCGGGCCATAGGGCGCCCGGGCGTTGTCGCCGAGGTAGATCGTCGACTCGGCCGGCATCCGGCGCAGGATCTGGCGGAGAACGGTCAGGCCGCCGACTCCCGAGTCGAAGACGCCGATCGGACGCGGGTCGGACATCGGGCCTAGCGCCGCGCTCCGACCGCGACCGGCTGGCCGACGAGGATCTCCTCGAGCACCCGGGCGATGTCGAGGCTGACCTGCGCGCCCGGCTCGGCCAGCACGAACGGCAAGCCGCCGTTGTTGGCCTGGATCACCAGCCGGCCGTCGGACACCACGTAGTGCTCGGGCACTCGGCCGATCATCTGGGCCAGCTCGTTGACATCGAGGCCGCCCGACGAGTCGGCCCGGTTGACGAGGTAGCGGACCTTGCTCGGCGGGTAGCCGATCGAGCGGAACGTGTCGGCCATGGCCAGGGTGTTGTGGATCGTGGTCGAGTCGAACGTGACGATCTCGATGATCGTGTCGCAGGCGTCCAGGAAGCTCAGGGTCGTGTCGGTCAGGGCCGCCGGGGTGTCGATGACCACGACCTCATAGACCCGACGCAGGAGCGACAGGATCTTGTCCACGTCCCGGACGGTGACCATCTCGGCCTGCTCGATCCGGGGCGGCGCCAGCAGGATGTCGACGCCCGACGGATCGCGCCACAGGACGTCGGCCAAATCGCTCTCCTGGACCCGGTCGGTGGGCAGGTCGAGGATCGACGGGGCGTCCGGTGGGACCTTGAGCAGGGAGCGCAGGTCGCCGAACTGGAGGCTGCCGTCGATCAGCGCGGTGCGCTTGCCGATCTGGGCGGCGGCGACCGCCAGGTTAAACGCGATCGTGGTCTTGCCCACGCCGCCCTTGGGTGCGAACACGGTCAGGACGCGCGAGCTGGCCGCCTGCTCGCTGGCCTGGAAGGTCCGATGGACACCGGACACCTTGTTCATCAGGTCGAAGCCCGAGAAGGGCATCATCAGGACGGCCTGGATTCCCCGGATGGGATCGGGTTCGATCGGGTGCTGGGGCACGGTCAGGACGATCATCGGCAGGCCGATGCCCGCTTCGTGGAGCTGGTCCACGAGCTGGAGGCCCTTGACCCGGCCCTGGAGGAGGGCGTCGACGACGACCACGTCGGGCCGCAGCTGGCCGATCTGGCCGGCCGCCTTGGCACCGTCGGTGAGGACGTCCAGGAGCTTGATCGCGCTCTGCGAATTGAGCAGCCCCCGGATGTATTGGGCAACCTGCGGGACGTCCTCGACAATCAGCAGCCGGATCTGGTCCTTGGCCATCGACCGACGATACCATGCGGATCGCGCTCGCCTAGCCCGCCGAACGGGCCATCCGAGCGGCCGCCATCGAGGCTATGGACGCCGGGCCACCAGGATCGCCCGCTCGTCGCCGGGTCCCAGCGGATCGAGCCCGTAGTCGCCGGCCAGCGTCTCGATCTCGAGGCCAGCAGCCGTGGCGTAGTCGACCAGCTCGCCGGCGCTGACCAGGCGCAGCGTGTCGCGTCGAATCCAGCGCCGGGTCGGCTGGCCGGGCAGGCCCTCGTCGTAGATCGCATCGAGCAGGACCGTCGCGGTCGCGGCTTCGTGGACGGCCGATACGGTCTTGGTCACGGTCAGGCCCGACTCGGGATCGAGCCGGATGTAGTCGAGCAGCAGCCGCCGATCGTAGCGGGCGAGGTCGGTCGCGTCCGGCAGCCACAAGTCGACGACCGCCAGGCCGCCCGGCGCCAGGGCGGCGGCCAGACTGGCGAAGGCGGCTCGCTGCTGGTGGCGCTCGGTCAGCAGGAACAGCGAGTTCAAGCCCAGGATCGCCAGCCGGAAGGAGGCCTTGGCGGGGCGCCAGGTGATCAGGTCGGCTTCGACCTGCGTGATGCCTTGCGGCCGGCCCGCCGTCAGCCGGGCGAGCATGGCCGGATCGAGGTCGAGGGCGGTGACCGCGTGGCCGGCTGCCGCGAGCGGCCGGGCAATCCGGCCCGAGCCGGCGGCGAGCTCGAGGATCGGGCCGCCGGTCCGCCCGGCAAGGGCCAGATAGAGCTCGACGTCGTCGCCTGGATCCTGGCTCAGGTCCAGGTCATACAGGCGGGCCAGCGCCGCGGCCGTGGCGCCAGTATCTGCCTCGTCGGTCGTGCCGGGCCCAGCGCTCATCCCGCGGCGGGCTCCCAGCGAACGGTCGCCCCGGCCCGCTTCTTGACCGCCAGCGCGCTGATCGCCTCGAGGGCCGCTCGATTTGCCGCCATGGAGGTGGTCTCGGCCTGATCGTACGGCGGCGAGACCTCGACGATGTCCATGCCGCATAGCTCGACCGCGCCGACGATCTGGCGAACCGCCCGGAGGACCTCCCGGGTGAGCATCCCGCCCGGCTCGGGCGTGCCCGTACCGGGAGCCATGCCCGGGTCGATGACGTCGATGTCCAGGCTCAGGTAGACCGCGTCCGGGCCGTCGAGCGCCTCGGCGATCGCGTCGGC
Organism: Candidatus Limnocylindrales bacterium; assembly: GCA_038239115.1. Taxonomy (GTDB): domain Bacteria; phylum Chloroflexota; class Limnocylindria; order Limnocylindrales; family CSP1-4; genus Palsa-1033. The sequence goes on from JBBSFD010000036.1 coordinate 15,471, forward strand.
GATGACCGCCTCGGCGCCGCGCTCCTCGATCTCGGTCATGAAGTGGTAGCGCAGGCCCTGCTCCTTCATCCACTCGAAGACCTCGACCGGCGGCCAGTAGCCGCGCAGTCCGACCTGCACGAAGTTGCGACCGGCGACCGCGCCAGACTCGATCAGGCGGCGCATCGGCGTGCCGTGGCCGGCCATGACCCCCCGATCGATGTCGGCGGTGTCGGCATGGGCATCGAAGTGGACGATCCCGATCGAGCGCGGCCGGCGGATCTCGGCGATCGCCGTCGCGGCCGGCCAGGTGATCGAGTGGTCGCCGCCCAGGATGATCGGGATCGCGCCGGTCGCGGCGACCTCGTAGACCTTGCGGTAGATCATGGCGTGGCTGCGCTCGAGCAGGGCAGGCACGATGTTGGCGTCGCCGGTGTCGACGACGTCGAGGACCTCGAACGGTTCCACCCCTAGCTGGAGCGAGTTGATCGAGCCCGAGGTGTACTGGGCCTGGCGGATCGCCCGCGGGCCGAAGCGGGCGCCCGAGCGATGGCTGACACCATCGTCAAACGGGGCACCCACGATCGCCACGTCGGTCCGCCGGCTGCGCAGGGCCTCGGGATCGGTGATCCAGGGCAGGTTCATGAACGTGGCCGGCCCGACATAGGTGGGCAGGTCGAAGTCGGAGAAGACCTCGTAGTCGCGATCCCAGCCGTTGGCGGCCGCGAAGCCTGCGGTCGCGGCTGGGACATGGCGCTTGGCCATCGGGACCTCCGGGAGACGGATCGCGGCCGCGGGGAGCCCGTCGGGCGGGCCGCGGGACACGTCTTCTGGGGACGCCGCCGGTTCGCATCGGGCGTCCAGCGGGGCGAGCCGCGGCCATCCTAGCATCAGGCTCAGCCATCAGGCCCGAGCCTGCCGCCTCAGGACCCGGTGCGAAACTCCTGCCAGGCCGCCTCGACCAGGGCTGGATCGGTGAACAGCTCGTAGGCCGTCTGGGCTACGACGGTCGCCACGACCATAATCACCTCGTCGGCGTAGGGCAGTCCGGCCGCATCGCGGAACTCGGTCGAATGGCCGGCCACGCCGGCCTCGCAGATCGCGACCTGGGGATGGATCGTGGGCAGGACCTGGCTGACGTCGCCCATGTCCGAGCTGCCGAGGTTTTCGGGCTGCGGCCCGGCGACGATCCCGTACGCGGCCAGGTTTACCCCGAAGCGGTTGGCCAGGGTCAGGTTGTTGCGCATCGTCGAGGAGCGGCCGCTGAAGACGACGTCCACCTGGCATTCGGCGGCCAGCGCGGCTGCCCGGCAGAGGTCCTCGAAGCGGGCATGCATCCGCGCGTGCTCGGCCTCGTCCGCGGAGCGAATCATGAACCAGGCCACCGTTCGATCGGGAATCACGTTGGCCGCCGTGCCGCCCTCCAGGATCACCCCGTGGACGCGGGCGTCCGGCCGCAGCTGCTGGCGCCACAGGCCGACCGAGCTGAACAGCAGGATGATGCCGTCGAGGGCGTTCCGGCCCAGCCACGGATCCGACGCGGCGTGAGCCTGGAGCCCGCGGAACGTGACCTCCACGTCCTCGGCTGCCAGGAGCCCGCAGGTCAGGTGGGTCACGTCCGAAGGGTGGAACAGGAGGACCGCGTCGAGCCCGTCGAACAGGCCGTCGGCGAGCATGATCCCCTTGCCCGAGCCGCGCTCCTCAGCCGGCGTGCCCAGGACGACGATCTCGCCGGGCAGCTCGGGCGCGATCGCCGCCAGGGCGATGGCGGCGCCAATGCCCGAGGCGGCCATCGTGTTGTGGCCGCAGCCGTGGCCCAGGCCGGGCAGGGCGTCATACTCGGCCAGGATCCCGATTCGCGGCCCCTCACCGTCGGCGCTCTGGCCGCCCCGCAGGCGGCCCCGGACGGCAGTGACCAGGCTGCCGGCAGGCTGCTCGACGGCATAGCCGTGAGCCCGCAGGGCCGCCGCGACCCAGCCAGCGGCCTGGACCTCCTCGAAGGCAGGCTCGGGGTGAGCCCAGATGTCATGGCTCAGGCCGAGGATCTCGGCCCGGCTGGCCTCGACCGCGGCCGCGATCCGGGCCTTGATCGCGTCGCCTGGGCCGGCCGGGGTCGTTCCGATGAGAGGCTTGGTCACATCCGGTGGCTGGCACATGGCTGGGTTCTCCTCTGAGTCGGGTGGGATGCGCAGGTCGGGGATCAGCGGTCGACTGACAGGGTGGCTTCGGCCACGCCCACGATCACCAGCACGAACAAGGCGATCGGCAGGCTGAATGCATTCTCGAGCTTGAGGAGCACGAACAGGGCGACCACGAACGCCACCCACGCCCCGCGCCGGAAGGCACGTCGCCAGTCGCCGCGATAGGCGATCCGGGCATGGCGGCCGAAGACGACCAGCCACAGCAACGGGACAGTGGTCAGCCCGATCGCGGCCCCGATCGCGAGCGCCCCGACGAAGACGACCTGACCGCTTTCGAGCGGATCCTGGGTGGTCAGGATGAAGATCACGACGATCCAGGCCAGGCCGGCCGCGAGCAGAGTGGCGATGTTGATCAGCCGGTCGCGGGCCTCCATGGACAGGGAGTCTAGCGGCGGCAAGGGCGACGGCCGAGCCGCAGGCCCTGCCGGCGGCGACGGGCTCAGGCCCGCCTCCCTGCGCGGAGGGCCGGCTCGAGCTCGGCCAGCGTGTCGATCTCCAGGTCGGCCACGGCCGAGCCGTCGGGCTCGGACGCGGGCAACGCCGAGCCGGCCTGCTGGCCGCGCACATAGGCGACCTGCCAGCCCGCCTGGCGCGCTCCAATGACATCGGACGCCCAGTCGTCGCCGACATGGAGGATGGCCGGACCCGATTGCCCGAGGGCGGCCTCGGCCGCCGCGAAGATCGGCCGGTTCGGCTTGATCGAGCCGACCCGCTGGGAGACCACCACGGCCCGGAAGAATGGCGACCAGCCGGCGGCCTCGAGGTAGGCATCGATCGTGCTCGCCACCGGCCAGTTCGACAGGACTCCCAGCTCGTATCGGTCGGCCAGCCGCGCGAGCATCGGTTTGATCCCGGTCGGGCGGGGCAGGATCGCGACGAACGCCCGGCTGTAGGCATCGATGGCAAAGGCGACCTCGTCGACGGTCGACCAGCCGGCGGCCGCGCGGTCGTCCCACCGCTCGTCCCCGGCTGGCACCGGCATCCCCCGCAGCCGGGCAAGCACGCGTACGGTGCGCCGGTCGAGCTCGACCTCGCGGCCCTCGGGCACGTCCTCGGCGAACTGCCGGTCACGCTCCTCGGCCCAGGCCGCCCGGAACCTAGCCAGGTCGAACGGGCCGCATGCCTCGACGACGGCCAGGGTCATCTCCTCGACGACCGCCGCCAGCTCGGCCTGGCCGACCGGCACGAGGGTGTTGCCGAAATCGAACGTGATCGCGGAGATCCGACTGAGGTCCGTCGAGGTCCTCCGCTCAGCGCCGGGCAACGCTGGCCGGGCAGATCTCCCGGAATGCGCAGTAGGAGCAGGCAAGCGCATCCGGCCTGGGCTCGAAGTCGCGCGCCCGGATGCCGCTCGCGGCCGTCTCGATCTGGGCGCGTCCCTTGGCCAGGCGGCGCTCGTCCACCTGGGCCCCCCCAACCAGGCCCGACTCGAGGAAGCTGAGCTGGACGGCATCCGGCAGGCGACCGGTCATCGCCTGCCAGCCCATCGCGTAGATCGTGAGCTGGAGCGAATCGCGGGCCCGTTGGCGGGCCTTGTCGGGGTCGCGGACATCACTCGACTTATAGTCGGTGATGGTCACGATCTCGGGCGGCAGCAGGGCCAGAGTCGGCTCGACGACGTCCGGCTGGAAGCCCGCCTCGAGCGGGACGCTGCCGTCCTCGGCGCCGGCCGCCTGAGCGCCGGCGGGATCGGCCGAGTCGCCCGGTTCGACATCGACCCGATCCCAGCGGCCACGGATCCGATCCCCGTTGAGGGTGAAGGCGAAGTCACGCTCGACGTAGGCGGGGATGACCGCACCGGGCTCCAGCTGTTCCAGGCGGAACCGGCGGAGGGCCGCTCGGCCGGCCTCGAGCCGGGCCGACTCGTGCTCCCGGTTGAGGAATCCCTCGTTGATCCAGGCCGCCTCGAACGAGGCCAGCAGGTCCGCCTCGGACATCACCTCGCCGCGGGCGTGGCGGCGATGGAACTCCTGGACGGCCCGGTGAAGCGCTGCCCCATAGATGATCGAGTGGTGCGGGGCGATGGGCACCCGCAGGATATGGACGTACTTGTACTTCTGCGGGCAGGTCAGGTAGTCGTCAACCTGGTAGAAGCTGAGCGACAGCGGCTCGTCGGTGGGCGGCCGCAAGGGACTGGCCGGGGCCTGGACCGCCTCGAACGAGGTCAGTCGCTCGAGCGGTGAGCTCGCGACAGGGGCGGGCGATGGGCCATCCGAGGCGACCGGCAGGTCGAGCGCCTCGAGCACGAACGGCGACATCCGCCGGACGCGCCGCCCGCCGTAGTCCACGGCGTGGCTCAGGATCAGCTCGTCGCGCGCCCGGGTCATGGCCACGTAGAACAGGCGGCGCTCCTCCTGGAGCTGGTGATCGCCGGCCGGCGCCACGACCCCAACGAGCTCATCCGGGATATGCAGCCCTTCACGCCGGCCGGTGGCCGGAAAGCGGCCATCGACCAGTCCGGCCAGGTAGACCGTGGGGAATTCGAGGCCCTTGGCCTTGTGGACCGTGAGGACTGCGACCGCGTCGGCGTCGCCGTCGAGCTCGACCGTGGCCGGATCGTCACCCGCCTCGATCAGGGTCTGGAGGTGGGCGGCCACGAACACGGCTCGGTCGTCGGCCAGCAGGGCCGACTGGCCGCGCACGATCTCGAAGAACCGGGCGACATTCTGGAGCGCCTCCTCGCCGCCGGGCGTGCCCCCCGAGGCGTAGCGCGCCAGCAACCCGGAGCCCTTCAGGAAGGCGTACAGGACCTCACCGGCGGGACGCTCGTGGGCAAGCTCACTGTAGCTGCGCAAGTCGGCGACGAGCCGGCCGACGGTGACCCGCGAGCCCGGGCTCAGGCGGAGGAGGCCCGGCTGGCGATCGAGCTCCTCGAGGATCTCCCACAGGCTTCGGCTGCGTCGCCGGGCGGTGGTCATGATCGAGGTCAGGTCGGGACCGTGGAGGCCGTAGATGTCGCTGGCGGCCAGGCTGTACACGTCGATGCTCGACGACAGGTCCGCGATCGCCCGCAGGAACGCCAGCAGCAACCTGACCTCCGGCCGAGCGTACAGCCCTGACGTTCCGCTGAAGCGCCAGGGCAGGCCCGTGATATTCAGGCTGCGCAGGATCGGTTCGGCGCCCGCATTGGCCCGGACCAGCACGGCATGGTCGCGTGGGCGAGCACCCGCCGCGACCCGGGCCGCGATATCGGCAGCGATCCAGTCCGCCTCCTCGCCAGCCGTGGCGAACGACTCGTGGCGGAGGGCCGGGGCGGCCCCGGCCGGCTCGGGGCGCTCGGCCCGGAGGTGCTTGGAGATGCCCGCCCGGACCTCGAGCCGGTCCGGGTCGTTGAACCGGACCAGCCGGCGGCTGGCGTCGAGGATCTCCGCTCGCGAGCGGTAGTTGCGCCGCAGCACGACCAGCCGGGCCCGCTGGTAGCGCTCTCGGAACTCCAGGATGTTGCTGATCGCCGCTCCCCGGAAGCGGTAGATCGACTGATCGTCATCGCCCACGACGGTCACGTTGCGATGGCCTTCGGCGAGCAGGGCGACCAGCTCGGCCTGGGCCGGGTTGGTGTCCTGGAACTCGTCGACGAGGATGAACCGGAAGCGCCGCTGCAGCTCCAGTCGGGCGGCCGGCGACTCGCGCAGGAGGCGCAGGGCCAGGCTGACCTGGTCACCGAAGTCGATCAGGCCGGCCTCGCCCAGGAGGGCCTGGTAGCGGGCGTAGGCGCGGGCGAGCTCGAGCTGACGCTTGGCATCCTCGGCAGTCGCGGCCGCCAGCCGGGCCGCCGGCCCGGCCTGGTCAGATTCGCTCGACGCCGCAGCCAGGCGCTCGGCTTTGCCCACCAGGCGGTCGGCGCAGGCCAGATATGTGTCCGGGCTGATGTCCTCGTCCTTGCACCGGCTGAAATGGCCGGCCAGGGCGGCCAGGAAGCGGGTCGGATCGCCCAGGGGGCGGTAGGCATCCAGCTCGAACTCGAACAGGTGCTCCCGCAGGAAGATCACGACCTCGGGCCGGGAGAGGACCCGGACATCGGGCGGCAGGCCCAGCTCCAGGGCGTACTCCCGGATCAGCCGGTCGCCGAACGCGTGGAAGGTGGCGATCGTGGTGTCGGTGTAGCCATAGGGCACGAGCTGGTCGACCCGGACCTGCATCTCGGCGGCTGCCTTATCGGTGAAGGTCAGGGCCAGGATCTCGGACGGCCGGGCAGCCCGCGAGGCGATCAACCAGGCGATCCGGCGGGTGATCACCTGGGTCTTGCCGGTGCCCGCCCCGGCCACGACCAGGAGCGGACCGGTGCCGTGGACGACGGCCCGGCGCTGGTCCGGGTTGAGGCCGTCGAGGAGGGCCTCGACGCCCTCGACCGGCCGCTCCGCAACCCGGCCGGGTCGACGCCGGCGCGTGCCGGGCTGGACCGACGGCAGGGCGCTCCAGAGGGGCACCTGTTCGAGAGGGCGAGGGCCACGCCGTCGGGCTGGTCCGGCTGGGCGGATCGGGGTCAGGATTGAAGGGGGCATGGCCCAAGAATCGCCGATCGTCGTGACAGCTCTGGCGTCACCGCTCCGGACGGCTGCCCACCGGCGCTGCGGCGGCCCGCCCGCGAATGGCCACCCGGCCACCGGTCGCGTCGCGGGCCAGGCCAAGCGCCTCGGTTTCCTCGTCGGACAGGGCCGCCTCCGGTCGGCCGGCGGCGACCGCCTTGGCGTAGATCCGGGTGTTGCCCCGCGAGTGCAGGCTGGACAGCACGATCCCGTCCTCCTCGGCGTCCAGCAGGGCCAGGGCGAAGCTCTGGTTGCCGCCGGTGTCCTCGAACGGGTTGAACCGGACCAGGCCGATTCGCTGGAAGGCGCGCCGGCCATCGACCTCCAGCCGCTCGGTCCGGCGGCCGAGATCGACCATGTCGGCCTGGGCCGTCACGACCCGGCCCAAATGGGTCTCGAGGACGCCCTGGAGGCTGTCACCATCTTCGCCCCGGGTCAGCCGATCGAGCCGGCCACGCAGGCCGCTGACCCGACGCCAGAGGCCTGCCAGGGCGACCAGGCAGATGACCAGTCCGATCGCCAGGGCGAGCGTCAGCGTCGCAGAATCGGGCACGTCGCCGAGTCTAGCAGGGGCCGGGTGCTATCCTCTGCCGTCGGCGGACCGCCGTCGGACACGATGTGGAGGAACCAGCGGAGCGATGGCCAAGCGTGCGCGCGGGACAACTCGGCCGGGCCAGCGCCCGCCGATCCAGCGAACCACTCGGCCGGCCGCCAGCCCACCCCCGGTGGTCGCGCCGCCGGCCGGCCTGTCGGACGCCGAGCTGGCTCGGGCCGCCGAGCTGGAGGCGTCGATCGTGGCCGGGGAGCGGGCTGAACAGACCAGCGCCGCCCGGCGGGCCGACCTCGAGCGAGCCGTCGGCAGCGAAGACGCCGCGCTTGCGCGACGCCGTCCGATCGGGAGCGGCCGGCTGGCCGTGGTGGCCGCCGATGAGTACCGCTACGTCGCCCGGGACGTCCGCCGGATCGGCCTGATCGGCGGCTCGATGTTCGTCATCCTGGCCGTCCTGTACGTCGTCCTCGAGGTCATCGGCGCCGGCCACTGAGCGTCGCATGGCCAGGGTCGGATGGCCCTGTATCCCCCGAACGGCCTATCGACAGGTCCAGACGAGGGCCCTACGTTCGGGACTCGTGTAGCCCGTACGAGAGCAGCAACCCTTGTCGAGCATCCTTTCCGAGCGGCCAATGCGCCGCTCACGGCTCCTGGTCGGCGTCCTCGGGGCCAGCCTGGTGCTGGTTGCCGGGACCGGCGTGGCCCTCGCCGGCCTGGTCAGCGGCAACGTCCAGGACGCCGCAATCAGCGCTTCTGTCGCGGCCGACAAGTCTCTGGCGTTGGGCCTGTTCCAGTCGGACCTGCAGGCCTCTGACCTGACCCTGGCCGGCGTCCCGGACAGCCGAGTCAGCCAGATCGACCAGCGCCTCGGCTCGCTGATCCAGAACGACGGCATCGTCCACATCAAGATCTTCGCGCCCGACCAGACCGTCCTGTACAGCAATCTGGCCAAGCTGCGCGGTAAGAACCTGGGCCCCGACGACGGCCTCGAGGCCGCCTTCGACACCGGCCAGGTGGCGCCCTCGATCGTCGGCGCGGACGACCCCGACGCAGCTACCTCTGGCTTCCCGCCCGACGGCCAGCTGCTCGAGGAGTACGTGCCGATCCCCGGCCCGAACAACTCCATCCCGGCCGTCTTCGAGATCTACCGCAACGCCCAGCCCATCCTGGACACGGTCGCCAACACCACCCGGGAGGTCGCCCTGGTCGTCCTGGCCGCGGCGATCGTGCTCGGCCTGATGCTCTACTTCATCTTCCAGGCCACCCAGCGCCGGCTGACCCGGCAGACCCAGGCCCTGGTCGATGCCGGCCGGCGGGATGCCCTGACCGGCCTGCTCAACCACGGCACCGCCGTGGCCCGGCTGGCCGACCTGCTCGAGCAGAACCGGACCAGCGGCGGCTCGGTCGGGGTGGCCCTCATCGACATCGACAACTTCCGGCTCCTCAACGACACCCACGGCCACCAGGCCGGCGACCGGGCCCTGCTCGAGGTGGCCCGCCTGATGCGCACCGAGTTCGACGAGACGTCGGTCCTCGGGCGCTACGGGCCGGACGAGTTCCTGGTCGTGGCCCCGCCCGACCACAGCGCCAACCTGGTCCGCTCGATCGACCGCCTGCGCGACCGGATCGCCGAGCTCAGCCTGCAGTTCGGTGCCTCCGAACGGCTGCCGGTCACGGTCAGCGCCGGGATCTGCTACTCCCCCGCCGACGGCGACGCCGCGACCGAGCTGCTGGCGATCGCGGCCGTCGTCCTGGGCGAGGCCAAGGCCAGCGGTGGCAACGGGGTGCGCGTGGCCGATGCCGCGCCCAACGATCTGGGACCGGCCGAGCGCTCGAGCTTCGACGTCCTGGCTGGGCTGGTCCTGGCCGTCGATACCAAGGATCGCTACACCAAGCGCCACTCCGAGGACGTCGCCCGCTATGGCCTGTTCCTGGCCGACCGGCTGGGCCTGGACATCGAGCTGCGACGCACGATCGAGATCGCCGGCCTCCTTCACGACGTGGGCAAGATCGGGGTCCCCGACGGCATCCTGCGCAAGCCTGGCCCGCTCACCGACGACGAGTATTCGATCGTCAAGCAGCACGTCGCCCTGGGCGACTCGATTGTCCGGATCGTGCCCAACGTGGGCCTCGTCCGGGCCGGCGTCCGCCATCACCACGAGCGCTGGGACGGCAACGGCTACCTCGACCGGCTGTCGGGCGAGGAGATCCCCCTGATTGCCCGGATCCTGGCCGTGGGCGACGCCTTCAGCGCGATGACCACGACCCGGCCCTATCGGGTGGCGATGTCGATCAAGGAAGCCCTCCATCGCCTCGAGGATGCCGCCGGGACCCAGCTCGACCCGACCCTCGTGACCGCCTTCGTCCAGGGCATCGAGACGGCCGAGAACGCCCCGCTGCCCGGCGATGGCCGGCCGCTGCGCCGGATCTGGACCCCGGGCATGAGCCTCGAGAGCAGCGTCGCCTAGCGGCGATCGGCCCGGTCGTAGACTGACCGGGTGCCGAGCCGTCGACCCAGTCCCGACCAGCAGACCGCCCTCTTCCAGCCGCCACCCGGCGCCCAGCCGCTGGCCGCCCGGATGCGGCCGCGCAACCTGGCCGAGTACGTCGGCCAGGAACACCTCGTCGGCGAGCATGGTCCCCTGCGCCGGTCGGTCGAGCGTGGCTACCTCGGCTCGATCCTGCTGTGGGGCCCGCCGGGGACCGGCAAGACCAGCCTGGCCCGGCTCCTGGCGGAGGCCATCGGCGCCGAGTTCATGAGCCTGTCGGCAGTCATGAGTGGCGTGGCCGACATCCGCTCGACCGTGGCCGCCGCCCGCGAGCGGCTCAGCCTGGATGGCGCCCGGAGCGTCCTGTTCATCGACGAGATCCACCGCTTCAACAAGTCCCAGCAGGACGGCCTGCTGCCCCACGTCGAAGACGGGACCGTGATCCTCATCGGGGCGACCACCGAGAATCCGTACTTCGAGCTGAACAGCGCCCTCCTGTCCCGGCTGCGCGTCTGGCGCCTCGAGCCGCTCTCGGACGACGACGTCCGGATCGTCGTCCAGCGGGCCCTCGACGATCCCGAGCGAGGCCTCGCCGGGCCGCTCGGCCCGGCCGGTGGGGTGGCCCTGCCCGCCGATGCCTTCGAGCACCTGGTCTCCCTGGCCGGCGGTGATGCCCGCCAGGCGCTCAACGTGCTCGAGGGGGCGACCGCCCTGGGCGATTCGGCCGATGTGCGCGACGCCGACGGCCGAGTCGCGCCGCGTCTGGTCGACGTCGAGACGGCCGCCCAGCAGCGGGTGCTGGCCTACGACCGGGCCGGCGACGGCCATTACGACACCGCCTCGGCGTTTATCAAGAGCCTGCGCGGCAACGACCCCGACGGCGCCCTGTACTGGCTGGCCACGATGGTCGCCGCCGGCGAGGACCCCCGGTTCATCGTCCGGCGCCTGATCATCAGCGCCTCCGAGGACGTCGGCAACGCGGATCCGCGGGCCCTCCAGGTAGCCGTCGCCGCGGCCCAGGCGCTCGACCACGTGGGCCTGCCCGAGGCCCAATATGCCCTGGCCCAGGCGACCACGTACATCGCCAGCGCACCCAAGTCGAATCGCTCTGGTGCGGCCTACTTTGCCGCGGTCGCCGACCTCGACGAGCACGGCGCCCTGCCCGTCCCGCTCCACCTGCGCAGCGCCGGTCATCCCGCCATGAAGCACTACGGCCACGGCGTGGGCTATCGCTTCCCGCCCGATTTCGAGGGCTCGGATATTGACCAGCTGTACCTGCCCGAGGAGCTCGCCGATCGCCACTACTACGAGCCGAACGACCAGGGCTACGAGGCCACGATCGGGGGCCGGATGGCCGCCCGGGCCGAGGCTCGCCAGGCTGCCCGGCTGGCCGGACGCCAGAAGCGCGCGGCCAAGCCCGGCCCGGCGGTCGACTCGATGAAGGCGGGCACCTCGATCATGCGCACTCGCGAGGCCAACCGGAAGAAGCTCGCCGACACGGAAAAGAAGGACGCCAGCGGCTAACTGCCGCTCAAAGCGCCCCGCCGCCGGTTTCGGTCAGTGGCCGCCCGGCGCGAAGGAACCAAACGCGAAGGCGGCCTTCTCGAGCTTGAGCCGCTGTTCGTCGGTCATCGGGTGAACTTCGCGACTGCCCTTGGCGAGCTGCAAACGGAGCGAGCACATGTAGCTCGCCGGGCGCTGCGCTCGGTCGACCACGCGATCCGAGAAGAAAGGTGTGCCGACCGAGGTGTCTTCGCCACATGAGGCGCACGGCTCGAACTGGTGAATCATCGTCGAGAACCCCCACCGCGATGAGTTGCTTCCGGGCGATCGTGCTCGGTCCTGGGCCGGCCGTCAATCGCCTACCAAGGTCGTGACAAATTCGCGCCATAGCGGACGTTATGGTCGGTCGCCGCGGTCCCTGACTCTGGCACTGGTCCTTCCCGAGCTTGGCTGAGCACGAGCTGCCCGCCTGATTGGCTCATTCCAGCCGTCGACCCTCGGGTTTGGTGATCCGAGCGAATTTGTCACGAACGCGGCGGGGGCCGAAAAGAAGGCCCTGGCTCGCCCCGGTTCAGAGCGCGCCGGCCGCCTCGCGCTGGACCGCGACATCGGCCTCGGCAGCGTCGGGCGTGGCGGTCTCGGCCTGGAGCGGGCCGAGGTGGTCGAGCAGGTTGTGGCCCCGCACGACGACCTGGCCGTCGTGGATCGCCAGGATCGTGATCCCGGTCAGGCCGAAAGCGAACGTCCAGAAGCGCTCGAGGGGCAGCTCAAGGAGGGCCAGCAGGACCAGCTTGAACACGCCGTCGTGGCCGACCAGGAGGGTCCAGGCCGGGCTGGTCACCGGTGGCGGGTAGCCGGAGGCGGAGCCCAGCGGTGCCTCGGCCTGGGCGCTCGCGTTGGCCAGGCGGGCCACCATGGCAGGCAGGGCCAGGCGAACCCGTCGATCAGCCTCGACCAGGGCCTCGCCGCCGGGGGCGTTGTTGAGATGGGGCGCCTCGCGCCAGGCCTGCAGCTCGGCCCCGTAGCGCGCCTCGACCTCCGGTCGCTCGAGCCCTTCCCAGGCTCCCTGGCCGATCTCGAACAGGCCGGGCTCGGGACGGGGGGCCGGCGTTTCGAGGCCATAGACGGAGCGCAAGGCGGCGGCCGCCGCCGCGGCCGTGGCCCGGGTCCGATCGAGCGGGGAGTGGGCAACCTCGACCGGGGCCGAGCTCGGCACCGGGATCTGGGGCGGCCGGCCGGGGTGGGCCAATCGCTCACCGGCGAGCTCGGCCTGGCGCTCGCCCAGCGGGCTGAGTGGGGTGTCCAGCCGGCCCTGGAAGCGGCCCTCCGTGATCGCCACCGACTCGCCGTGGCGAAGGAGCACGATCGTGGCATGCAGGCCAGCCGGCACGAGCCGGCTCAATGATCGGTCCCCAGGTGGATCAGCCACAGGTCCAGGACGGCGTCCTCGGCCCGGATCGCCTGGGCGACGCCGGCCGGCACATCCTCGTCGAGGGCCAGGATCATCAGCGCGTCGGCCCGTGGTTCCGAGCGGGCCAGGTGCATCGCGCTGATGTTCACGTCGGCCGTGCCCAGCATCGAGCCAATCCGGCCCATCGTGCCCGGCCGGTCGTGGTGGCGGGTGACGAGCATCACCGGGCTGAAGGCCATGTCGGTCCGGTGCTCGCCCAGCCGGGTCAGGCGGGGCTCGCCGTTGGCCACCGTGCCGGCGATCGTGGTCGTCGTCCCGTCGCCCTCGGCGGTCAGGCTCAGGAGCGAGCTCCAGGCCTCGGCGTCGGGCGACTTGCGCTCGACGATCGCGATCCCGCGGGCCTTGGCCAGGGCCGCGGCGTTGACCAGGTTGA
>JBBSFD010000037.1:0-28357 GCA_038239115.1 Candidatus Limnocylindrales bacterium
AAGATGGCCACGGCGTTCTGGCCCCCGAAGCCGAAGCCGTTGACCATGACCGTGTCGACCCGGGCCGGCCGGGCCGTCAGGGGCACGTAGTCCAGGTCGCACTCGGGATCGGGCTGGTGGAGGTTGGCCGTGGGCGGGATCATCTGGTCCCGGATGGCGCCCAGCCCCGCCAGCGCGCTGGCGATCCCGGCCGCGCCGACCAGGTGTCCGATCATCGACTTGGGCGAGCTGATCGCCAGCTTGCTGGCCTGGTCGCCGAAGGCGGCCTTGATCGCCCGGGTCTCCGTTGCGTCATTGAGCGGGGTGGCCGTGCCGTGGGCCACCACGTAGTCGATCTCGTCGGCGGCCACGCCCGAGTTCCGCAGGGCACCCGTCATCGCCCGGCTGGCACCCCGCCCGGTGGGCTCGGGTGCGCTGATGTGGAAGGCGTCCGAGGTCAGGGCGCCGCCCAGGATCTCGGCGATCGGCTGGGCACCGCGGGCCAGGGCATGGGCCAGCGATTCGACGATCACCGCCCCGCCGCCCTCACCCAGGACGAAGCCGTCGCGACTGCCGTCGAATGGCCGGGAGGCGTGGCCGGGATCGTCGTTGCGCTTGCTGAGGGCGCCCATGTTGCCCAGGGCGGCAATCGCCATGGGCAGGACCGGAGCCTCGGCGCCGCCAGTGATCACGACATCGCACTCGCCCTCCCGGATCAGGCGCAGCGCATCGTGGAAGGCGATGACCGAGCTGGCGCAGGCGGCGACCTGGGTGATCACCGGCCCGGTCAGGCCGAACTCCATGGACAGCATGCAGGCGCCCATCGAGCCCGACAGGGCGGGCACCGCGAACGGGCTGACAAAGCGCGGGCCCTTGGTGTCCGAGACGTGGGTGCCGTCGATGATCTGCTCGATCCCGCCGCCGCCGGTGTTCATGACCACGCCGACCCGGTCGCGCTCTTCCTGGCTCATCGCCCCAAAGTCGATCCCGGAGGACGCCACGGCTTCCCGGCCGGCGGCCATGGCGAACTGGATGAAGCGGCTCATCCGGCGGGCCATCTTGGCGTCCATCACCGTGTTCGGGTCGAAATCCAGGACCTCGGCCGCGATCTGGACCTCGAAGCCGGACGGGTCGAACGACTGGATCCGGCGCGTGCCCGAGACGCCGGCGAGGAGGTTGGCCCAGTAGGTCGGGAAGTCATTGCCGTTGGGCATCAGCGCGCCCAGGCCGGTGATCACGGCACGCTGGGCAGGGTCGGAGCTGGGCGGCACGACTACCTCTTGAACGGATGGACGCAGTCGCCCGATTGTAGGGCCGGTGTCATCGAGCGGGCCGCCTGCGCAGTGGGCTCAGTCGCCGTCGTAGCGCTTGAAGATCACCGCTCCGTTGTGGCCGCCCAGACCGATGTTGTTGGACAGGCCATAGCGGATCCGGGCGTCGCGGGTCTCGGTGGCCACGGCCAGCTCGCACTCCGGATCGGGCTCCCGGTAGTTGAGCGTGGCGGTGATCACCTGCTCCTCGATCGACTTGACCGTGGCGAACGCCTCGAAGGCCCCGGCAGCGCCCATCATGTGGCCGGTCAGGGACTTGGTCGCGCTGATCGCGATGTCCGGCGTGTGGTCACCGAAGACGTGCCAGATGGCCTCCGCCTCGCGCACGTCGCCCAGCGGCGTCGACGTGCCATGCGGGTTCAGCAGGTCGACCTCGTCGGCCGGCACGCCCCGCCGGTCGAGGGCCATCTTCATGGCCCGGGCGGAGCCGCCACCGTTGGCCACCGGCTGGATCATGTCCCAGCCGTCGGCCGCCGAGCCATAGCCCACGACCTCGGCGTAGATATGGGCGCCGCGTGCCTTGGCCAGCTCGAGGTCCTCGAGGAACAGCGAGCCGGCGCCCTCGCCCAGGACGAAGCCATCGCGGGTCCTGTCGAACGGCCGGGAGACGGTGCTCAGGGGCTCGCCCGGCCGGGGCATGCCCAGGCCGCGCATGTTGCCGAAGCCGGCATGGGCCACCTCGAGCAGGGGCGACTCGGTCGAGCCGCTGATCACGGCGATGCAGTCGCCCCGCCGAATGGCCTCGGCGCCCTCGGCCACGTTGTGGGTGCCGGTGGCGCAGGCCGAGGCGATGCACACGTTGTGGCCGATCGCGCCGGTCTCGATCGCGATCAGGCCCGAGGCTGAGTCGACCAGCCCGTAGGCGATGAACGTGGGGGTGACCGCGCGCGGACCCTTCCGCTCGAGCAGGTGGTGGTTGTCGATCATCAGCTGCTGGCCACCTGCGCCGCAGCCGAACACGACCCCGACCTCGGTCCGGTTCTCGTCGTTGATCTCGAATCCGGAGTCGGCCACGGCTTGCTTGGCCGCGGCGACACCGAACTGGGTGCTCGATTCGCTTCGACGGGTCTGCTTGGCATCGAGCCAGTCGAGTGGATTGAAGTTCTTGACCTCGCCGGCGGCCTTGGCCTCGTAGCGGCTCACATCGAAGTAGGTGATCTCAGCCAGCCCCGTCCGGCCGTTGACCAGGGCATCCCAGGCGGATTCCTTGTCGTTGCCCACGGGGCTGATGACACCGAGGCCGGTGACGGCGACGCGGCGGTTGTAGTCGGCTTGGCGCACGAGTTTGGGCTCCTCTGATCTCGATCCGGTTCGCTGGGTGCTTGGTTCGGTGGGCGCTGGGTTCGGTCGGTGCTGGGTTCGGTCGGTGCTGGGTTCGGTGGGTGCTGGGTTGCTGGGCTAGGGGACGGCCAGGCCGTCGGGGTTGTTGGGAGCGTCAGTCGCGAGTGCCGTCGCATCGGCGGCGATCCGGCTGGTCAATCCGGTCAGGACCCGACCCGGTCCAATCTCGATGAACCTGGTCACCCCCGCAGCGGACATCGCCTCGACCGCCCGGATCCAGTCGACGCCGGCGGTCAGGTGCTCGACCAGCTCGGCTCGGGCCTGGGCCCCGGTCGTGATCGGCCGGGCGTCGGCGTTGGCCAGGCCGGCCGGGTGAGGGTCACTGAAGGTGACATCGGCCAGGATCGCACCCATCCGCTCGGCCGCGTCGGCCATCAGCGGCGAATGGGCGGCCACGCTGACCGGTAGCTCGATCGCCCGGCGCGCACCCAGGGACCGAGCCAGCTCCAGGCCGGCTTCGATCGCGGACCGTTCGCCCGACACGACCACCTGGCCGGGCGCGTTGCGATTGGCCACTCCGAAGACGCCGTGGGCCGATGCCCCGGCGATGAGCTCCGGCAGGCGGGCGTCGTCCAACCCGATCAGGGCCGCCATCCGCCCTTCGCGGCCGGCTCCCGAGGCCTGCATCAGCTGGCCCCGGGCACGCACCAGGCGGAGCCCGTCGCCAAGGCTCAATGCGCCGGCCGCCACGAACGCGCTGTACTGGCCCATCGAGTGGCCGGCGGCGAAGATCGGCTCGGGCCCGGCCAGCCCGCCCGCGGCCAGGCGAGCTGCCCAGCGCTCGCGCAAGGCGGCGAGGTAGGCGATCGACGTCGCCAGGAGGGCCGGCTGGGCGTTCTCGGTCAGGTTGAGCCGGTCGGCCGGACCCTCCCAGGCAAGCCGGCTGAGCGGCTCGCCCAGGCCCGAGTCGGCCAGGGCCGCATCGGCCTCGGCAAACACGGCCGCAGCGGCCGGCGAGGCGGCCGCCAGGGCCGCGCCCATGCCGACGCTCTGGGACCCCTGGCCCGGGAACGTGAAGGCGATCGCAGTCATCGGCTCCGAGCGTAGTCCGGTCGCTCGTGAGCACGGTCGGGTCCGGTGCAAGGTTGCACGGATTCGTTCGGGATCGTACGCTCAGTGCGATGTCCGACCGACCAGCTCCGTTGCGCTCCGCCCGGCCGACCGCGCCACGCCGGGCGATCGCCCGGATCTTCGAGGCCGACCTGTCGGCGCCGGTGGTGGCGGCCGGCATCCGGGCCCAGAACCCGCGCGAGATCTCGGAGCGGGTGGCGATGGGCCGGGCCCTCTGGCGCGAGCTCGTCATCGGCTTTGCCTCCCAGCTGGGCACGTTGCGCCTGGGCTTCACCCAGCTGGCGGCCCTGTATGTCCTGGCCGACTCGGGCACCACCACCGTGTCCGACCTGGCCGATGCGATCAATCGTTCGCCCTCAGCCACGTCCCGGCTGGTCGACGGCCTGGTCCGGCGGCGCCTCGTCGAGCGCCGGATCGAGTCGGAGGACCGCCGCCAGCGCAGCGTCGAGCTGACCCAGCGCGGACACGCCCTGCTCCGGATGGTCGACCGGGCCCGGGCCGACCAGTTCCTGTCCGCCGTGCGGCCGCTGCCGGCCGCCGAACGAGCCCTGATCGCAATGGGCGTCGCCGCCCTCGCTACCCACGCGATCTCCCGGCGCGGCCGCCTGATCCGCTCGCGGCGGGACTAGGCTCGGCTCCGCGATCCGCGGCCGTGGCGGCCTCTGGGTTCGGGTCGCTTGGCGGCGCGCCCGGCGTTGCCGATATCAACTCCATGATTAGGCGACGGGTTTATGCGCCAATACGAGCGGCCGGCGGCGATCCGCAGCGCCGTTAGCGCCGTCTCCACGCTCAGCAGGTCGCTGCCAAGCGCTGCCCGGCCGAGCTGGCGGCCGTTCCGACCACGTAAACGCTCCCGCTAGCAATGACAGTGATATCCCGGACGTCGGGCGGCGCTTCGGCCGCGGCGGCCCCTCGGTTCGGCCACCGGCTCGAGTCGGACTAGGTGCTTCCGCCCAGGGCGACCACGATCAGGCCGAAGATCCCGACCAGGGTTGGGATGGCCACGATCAAGGCGATCATCAGGATCAGCAGCCACAGGTAGCGCCGCTCGGTGCGGGTCGTCGCCACCGGGTCGGGATCCTCGCCGCCGGCCGGCCGTGGCGCGGCGATTCCCCGCCGCTCGGGGTCGAGCTCGCTGGGCATCCGGCTGGAAGTCATGCCGGTCATCATGCCCCGAACCCGCCGAACCCGCCGAAGCCAACCCGGCCACAAGGAAGGATCAGCCGAACTCCTCGAGGATCGGCTCGGCCACCTCGTGGGCCACGACCCGCAACCGATCCGGCCCAAGACCGGCCACCAGACCCAGGATCAGGTGGGTCGCGCCGACGTCCAGGTACGCCCGGCACATCTCGCGTGCCCGGGCCAGGCCGGCCGCGTCCCGGCCGGTGGGCAGCTGGGCGGCAAAGCTGAACCCGGCCGGGTCCCGGCCCTGTACAGCGAGCTCGGCCACGACCGCTTCGCGCCGCTCCCGGAAGCTCGCCACGTCCGTCTCGGGGATGGCCGGCAGGAGCCAGCCCGAGGCATACCGGGCGGCCATCCGCAGGCCGCGTGGGCCCTGTCCGCCGAGCCAGATCGGCACCCCGCCGAGGGTCAGCGGGCGGGGCAGGTTGACCGCCCCGCGGAGCGGATAGTACGGATCATCGAGGCTGACCCCACCGGGTTCGCCGGCCGCGGGACTGGCCAGGGCCTGCACGACCTTGACGGCGGACTCGAGCCGCGAGATCCGCTCGCCGATCGGCGGCAGGGTGATCCCGTAGGCCGCGTGCTCATCCTCGTGCCAGCCTGCGCCCAGGCCCAGGATGAACCGGCCGCCCGTCACGTGGTCGAGCAAGGTGACGGCCTTGGCCAGCACGGCCGGGTGGCGGAACGTGTTGGACAGGACCGCGTGGCCGAGCCACTTGCCCGGCACGTGGTGGGCGACCGCGGCGAGCAGGGTCAGTGCCTCGAGGCTCGACCCACCGACGTCGAGATTCGGGTCGGTCAGGTGATCGTTGAGCCAGCCGGCGCTGAAGGCCGGCTCCTCGCCGGCCGCCGCCCAGGTCTCGTCGATCGTGCTCCAGCCGACCTCGTTGGGTGAGGTCTTGAAGCCGATGGTGAGCCGCCGGGGATCCATTCCGCCGATCGATTGACCGGTCATCGGCGGGCGAGGCTGGCCGCCAGGCGGGCGCCAGTCGTGACCGCACCCTCCGAAGCCGAGCCGACCAGGGCCGCGTACTTGGCCATCACTCCGCCCCGGTAGAGCGGCGCCGGCGGCTGCCAGGCTGCCCTGCGCCGTTCGAGCTCGTCGGGCGGCACCTCCAGGTCGAGCGCCTTGCGGTCGACATCGATGACGATCTGGTCGCCTTCCTGGACCAGGCCGATCGGCCCGCCCAGGGCGGCCTCCGGCGCCACGTGGCCGAGCATCAGGCCATGGGTCCCGCCCGAGAAGCGGCCGTCGGTGATCAGGGCCACGGTCTCGCCCAGGCCCTCGCCGACGAGCGCGGCCGTGACGCTCAGCATCTCCTGCATGCCCGGGCCGCCGACCGGCCCCTCGTAGCGGATCACGACCACGTCGCCCGGCTCGATCAACCGCCGGCGGACCGCGTCGTAGCAGGCCGTCTCCGAGTCGAACACCCGGGCCGGGCCGCGGTGCAGCCGGCGCTCGTGGCCGGCCAGCTTGACCACGCAGCCGTCCGGCGCAAGGCTGCCGTGGAGGATGGCCAGCCCGCCGTTGGCCTTGATCGGCCGCTCGATCGGGACGACGACCTCCTGGCCCGGGGTCGCCCGGGCGGCGGCGGCGACCTGGGCGATGGTCCGTCCGTCCACGGTCGGGGCGCTGCCGTCGAGCAGGTCGCGCTTGAGCAGCTCGGCCATGACCAGGCCGACCCCGCCGGCGTCGTACATGTCCGAGGCGGTGTACTTGCCGCCCGGCTGCATGTCGGCGATCAGGGGCGTCCTGTCGGCGATCGCGCCCAGCTCGTCGATGTCGAGCGGGATGCCGAACTCGTGGGCGATGGCCAGCAGGTGGAGGACCCCGTTGGTTGAGCCGCCGGTCGCCGCCACCGAGGCAAAGCCGTTCTCGAGGGCCGCCCGGTTGACGATCGATGACGGCCGGACATCGCGCCGGACCAGGTCCATGGCCAGCTCGCCGCTGGTCCGGGCAGCCTCATCCTTGGCCGGGTCCTCGGCCGGGATCCCGTTCAGGCCGGCCGGCGACAGGCCCATGAACTCCAGGACCGAGCTCATCGTGTTGGCCGTGAACTGGCCGCCGCAGGCGCCCGCCCCGGGGCAGGCTGCGTTCTCGACCTCATACAGGTCATCCAGGCTGATCTTGCCGGCCCGGTAGGCGCCGATCGCCTCGAACACGGTCACGACCGTGGCGTTGCGCTTGCCCTTGTAGGTGCCCGGATAGATCGTGCCGTTGTAGAGGATGAGACCGGGCACATCGAGCCGGCCAAGGGCCATCGCCGCCCCGGGCAGGGTCTTGTCGCAACCGACCAGGCAGACCAGGCCATCCAGGAGATGGCCTCGGACGACCAGCTCGATCGAGTCGGCGATCACCTCGCGGCTGACCAGGCTGGCCTTCATCCCCTCGGAGCCCATCGACACGCCGTCGCTGACCGCGATCGTGTTGAACTCCATGGGCGTGCCGCCGGCGGCCCGGATGCCCTCCTTGACGAACTCGGCCAGCCGGCGCTGGTTGATGTTGCAGGGCATCGTCTCGATCCAGGTCGTGGCCACCCCGACCAGGGGCTTGGCCAGGTCCTCGTCGGTGAAGCCGATCGCCTTGAGCATCGCCCGGGCGGCGGCCCGGTCGGGCCCGTCGGTCAGCCCCTTGGAGTGGCGCTTGGCCGGGTCGGACGGCGTCTCGTAGGGGTGGCTGGGGCGGCTCTCGACGGTCGGCATCGCGGGTTCCTCGGGCGCTTGGGGCTGGGCGGGCACGCGTGAAATCGCACGCAGAGTGTAGTCAGCGGGTGCAGGCGCCCGTATCGACCGCCGCCTTCTGGCCCAGGCCCGGCTTGATCCGGGCGGCCACGTCGACCGGCGACAGGGCATAGCCGACGTTCGGGTCGGTCTGGGCCTGGGCGAAGACCACGCCTCCGACGCTGCCGTCCTTGAGCACCAGCGGACCGCCGCTGTCGCCCTGCAGGATGCCAGCCTGGAGCTCGATGATCTGGCGGGTCACGACCTGGTCGCCGTAGATGTCCCGGCCCTGGGCCCGGTAGGTGGCGGTGACGGCGGCCGGGATCACGGCCAGCGAGCCGCCGGCCGGATGGCCCAGGGCGGCACCCAGGGTGGCCCGGGCGGGAACATCAGGGGCAAATGCCAGCGGCGGAGCCACCAGCCGCGGCGCATAGAGCAGGGCGATGTCCAGCTCGGGATCGAACAGGACCACCGAGGCGTCGACCTGCGGGCCACCGTCATGACCAACCTCGATCGAGCGCGATCCGGCCACGACGTGGGCATTGGTCACCAGGTAGCCGAGCTGGACCTCGAAGCCGGTCCCGCTCAGGACGTAGCCGCAGGCGTCGGCCCGGACCAGGACCGTCGAGGCGATGGCCTTGTGGGCGATCGCCGCTGCCTGCGGATCGGTCGGCGGATCCACGCTCGGCGCGGGGAACGGCTCAAGGCCGACGAAGACATCGGGCAGGCCCGACGAGTCCAGCCACTTGCCCAGCTCGCCCACGATCTGGGTCGGTGGCGGCAGGACGCCGGCCAGGCCGCGCACGATCGCCGAGCGCTGGACGGCCGCCGCGAGCTGGGGCACGGGACCGGCGGCCAGGGCGCCCCCGACGAGCCACACCACCAGCACGCCCTGGGCCAGGCCGAGCACGCCGCCGGCCGCCCGGTCGATGTTGCCCAGGAAGCTGTGATTGACCAGGCGCGCCCGGATCCGGCCGCCGATGCCCGACCCGAACGCCTCGCCCAGCCCGACGATGCCCACGATCCCGACCAGGACGACGACCGCCCGGATCGGCGGGTCGAGGGTCTCGAGCCAGGTCTGGGCAAAGGGCAGCAGGACCAGGATGGCCAGCGCCCCGCCGCCGATCGCGCCGGCCAGCCCACCGAGCTGCGGGAAGGCGCCCGACGCGACCCCGGCGACGAGGGCGAAGATCAGGACCGCGATGATCACGACATCGACGAGGTTCACCGGGTCAGTATCGCGGCCCTCGCCCGATCGGTCTCAGGCGGCCCCGACCCGCGTGTCGATCCGGGCCGGGTGGGACGCCTCGTACGTCTCGATCGCCGACGACCGCCCGAGCAGCCAGCCGATCTCGTCGGTGCCCGCCAGGAGCATCTTCTTGGCGAACGGATCGACCTCGAAGGGCAGGTCCTCGTCGCCCGGCAGGTGGACCACCTGGGCCTCCAGGTCGACGGTCAGCTGGGCGTCTGGGTCGGCATTGACCAGCTCGAACAGCTGGCGCTGGCGCTCTGATTCGACCACGATCGGCAGCAGCCCGTTCTTGAGGGCATTGCTCCGGAAGATGTCGGCGAAGCTGGTCGACAGGATCGCTCGAATCCCCCAGGCGACGAGCGCCCAGGGAGCGTGCTCCCGCGATGAGCCGGTCCCGAAGTTGTCCCCGGCCAGCAGGATCTGCCGGCCGGCCATCGACAGCCGGTCCATCACGAACAGGGGCTCGTGCTCGCCGCCGTCGGGGTCGAACCGCCAGTCGTGAAAGAGGGCCTCCGCCAGGCCCGCCTTGTCGGTCATCTTGAGATAGCGGGCGGGCACGATCTGGTCGGTGTCGACGTTCTCGGCCGGCAGCGGGATGACCGCGCTGGTGAAGCTGGTGAAGACATCAGGCATGGCCGTCAGCGCCCGCCCAGTCCGACCGTCGACTCGATCCCGGGCAGCGTCCGGGGATCGCTGATCCGGCCAGCCAGGGCCGAGGCGGCGGCCGTCAGGGGCGAGGCCAGGAAGGTCCGGCCACCCTTGCCCTGGCGACCCTCGAAGTTGCGGTTGGAGGTGCTGATCGCGTACTGGCCCGGATCGAGCTGGTCGCCGTTCATGGCGATGCACATCGAGCAGCCGGCCTCGCGCCACTCCGCACCGGCGGCCATGAAGATCTCGGCCAGACCCTCGTTCTCGGCCTCCTTCTTCACTTCCTGGGAGCCGGGCACGACCATCACCCGGACGCCCTCGGCCACCCGCCGGCCCTTGAGCACGGAGGCCGCCAGGCGCAGGTCGCTGATCCGGCCATTGGTGCACGAGCCGATGAACACGACGTCGATCTTCCGACCCAGGATGGCCTGGCCGGCCTGCAGGTCCATGTACTCGAGGGCGTGCTCGAGCGCCCGACGCGCCGAGGGATCGGCCTGGTCGGACGGCGCCGGCAGGCTGGCGCTGATGGGCAGGCCCATGCCCGGGTTCGTGCCGTAGGTCACCATCGGCTCGAGGCTCGAGGCATCGATGGTGATCGTCCGGTCGTAGGCGGCACCGGGATCGCTGGGCAGCATCCGCCAACGAGCGACGGCTTCGTCCCAGGCGCGGCCCGCCGGGGCGTGTGGCCGGCCGGCGACGTAGGCGAAGGTCGTTTCATCGGGTGCGATCAGGCCGGCCCGCGCGCCGCCCTCGATGCTCATGTTGCAGACCGTCATCCGCTGCTCCATCGTCAGGCCGCGGATGGCCGAGCCGGTGTACTCGAAGACGTGGCCCGTCCCGCCGCCCACGCCAATCCGGGCGATCAGGGCCAGGATGATGTCCTTGGCGCTGACCCCGGCGGCGAGTGTCCCGTCCACCCGCACCTCGTACGTCTTCGGCCGGCGCTGGAGCAGGCATTGGCTGGCGAGGACCATCTCGACCTCGCTCGTGCCGATCCCGAAGGCCAGCGCGCCGAACGCGCCGTGGGTGGCCGTGTGCGAATCGCCGCACACGATGGTCATGCCGGGCTGGGTCAGGCCGAGCTCCGGGCCGATGATGTGGACGATGCCCTGGTTGGGCGAGCCCAGGCCGTGGAGCGGGATCCCGAACTCGGCGCAGTTGTCGGTCAGCTGCTGGACCTGGGCCGCCGCAATCAGGTCGGCGATGGGCAGCGAGCGATCATGGGTCGGGATCGAATGGTCGGCCGTGGCCACGGTCTGGCCCGGCCGGCGCACCTGGAGACCGCGCTGGCGGAGGCCGGTGAAGGCCTGCGGGCTGGTGACCTCGTGGACCAGGTGGAGGTCGATGCCCAGGACGCTCGGCGCGCCCGGCTCGTCGTGGACGACGTGGTCGTCCCAGATCTTGTCGACGAGGGTGCGCGGCGGGCTGGAGTCGGTCGGGAGCACGTCTGGAGGCTAGCACAGGGTCCGTTCCGAGCGCGGATCGGGCCGGACCTCCCCTGGCGATAGGCCCGAGGCCAGCCAAGATTCGCGTTCGCGATGGGCGAACAGAATGCGGGTGTCGACGTGCCCGGCCGTCGGATCGGACGCCTATTGCGCCGAATTGGTCGCCTGGGACGAACGTTTCCACCACAAGCCCGCTCGAGCACCCGTGGATCGGCCGATCGGCGTGCCGATGCCGCCCTTTTGTTCGCCAGGGGCGAACAGGGGGAGGCTGTGCCAAGGCACGGCCAGGAGGCTCGCCCGGCGCCGATCGTCCTGCCCGGCCGGTACTACCTCGCCCGGGTCCAACCGGCCCGGGCGGGAGTACAACGGGGGCCCCAGCCGCGGAGGTCGCCATCTTCATCCTGTATGCCCTGATCGTTGGCCTGGCCGTGGGCACGCTCATGGGCGGCCGCCTGACCGGCCTGGCCGAGCTCCGGATCGCCTGGCCGTGGCTGATCGTGGCTGCCCTGTTCGTCCAGCTCGTCCTGTTCGCCGGCCCGGTCGCGGACCGGATCGGCCCGCTCGGCCCGCCGATCTACGTGGCCTCGACAGCCCTGGGCATCGTCGCCGTGGTCCGCAACCGGGCGATCCCGGGCATGCTCGTGATCGGCCTGGGGGCGAGCCTCAACCTGGCCGCGATCGTGGCCAACGGCGGCTACATGCCGGCCGGGGCTGGGGCCCTGGCCGCGGCCGGGGCTGGGCCGAGCGATGGCTACTCCAACAGCGCCCTGCTGGCCCATCCCGTGCTGGCTCCGCTGACCGACATCTTCGCCCTGCCGGCCGGGCTGCCCCTGGCCAACGTGTTCAGCCTGGGCGACGTGATCATCGGAATCGGCGTCGCCCTGGTGATCATCTCGGCGATGCGCCGGGTGCCACCGCAGCAGCCCCGCGAGCAGCCGGGCCGGCAGCCGGGCCAGCCGTCCGGCCAGCCGTCGGGTCGAGCCCAGCCAGGCCGGCCGGCCCGCGCTGATCGGCGGTGAGGGGCGGTACCTTCGGGGCCCGGTTCACGGGTTGCGCAATCGAACAACGCCTCGTACACTCGCCCGAACCGACGGCATTGGCCGTCTCGACACGCCACGGAGTCGAACGTGGGCCTGTTTCACAGCCAGCATCGTCGCCACGTCGCCATCGTCATCACCAGTGACGGCCGCCGCGTGAACGTGCCCGTGAACGAGACCGGCATCGTCGACGTCGTATTGCTGCCCCTTCTTCGCTCGATCCTTTTTGGGCTGGACGGCCTCCTTGGCCTGATTACCGGCTCCCGGCAGGAGAACGGAGGAACGCGGAGGTAGCCCAGGCCACCACCGACAACCAACGGGACCCTCGCCGGGAGGCGGGGGTTTTTTCATGGCCGAGGGAGCGCCGCCGGGGAGGCCCCAACCTCTCCCGACCGACCAGCAGGCCACCACACCGAACACGGCCACAGGACCCGAGGACCACGGAGACGAATCGCATGACGATCACGAAGAGCGAACCGGCCCGACACGGGCACGTGCCCAACGACGGCACGGCCGGGGCGGCCGCGATCGAGAAGGCGCGCAACGAGATGCTCCGCGACGCCAAGCCGCTCAAGCGCAGCCGGATCGGCGCCGACGTCGTCTGCGAGGCATTGCTCCGCCAGGGCGTTGACGTCTTCTTCGGCTACCCGGGCGGCGTCGTCCTGCCGCTCTACGACGTCCTGGGCGACTACCCCGAGCTCCGCCATGTCCTGGTCCGCCACGAACAGGGCGGCGCCCACGCCGCCGACGGCTATGCCCGGGTAACCGGCCGGGTGGGGGTCTGCCTGGGCACGTCCGGTCCGGGTGCCACCAACCTGATCACCGGGATAGGCACCGCCCTGCTCGACTCGATCCCGATCGTCGCGATCACGGGCAACGTGGCGGCCGCCCTGCTGGGCAAGGACGCCTTCCAGGAGATCGACATCAACGGCATCACCCTGCCGATGACCAAGCACAACTACCTGGTCCGCAACGCCGACGACCTGCCCCGGGTCTTCGCCGAGGCATTCCACATCGCCCGGACCGGCCGGCCCGGACCAGTCCACATCGACATCACCAAGGACGCCCTGCAGCAGGAGACCTCGGCTCAGCACCCGACCGAGGCCGAGGTGATTGCCGGCCTGCCCGGCTTCCGGCCGAACATGGACGGCCATCCGCGCCAGCTCAAGGTGGCCGCCGCCGAGATCGCCCGCGCCCAGCGGCCGGTGATCCTGGCCGGCCACGGAGTGCTTCACGCCGAGGCCTGGGACGACCTCCTCGCCTTCGCCGAGAAGACCAGCATTCCGGTCGCCTGGACCCTGCTCGGGATCGGCGCGATCGCCGAGGATCACCCGCTGGCCTTCGGCTTCATGGGCATGCACGGCTGGAAGCACGTCAACCGGGCGATCCAGTCGGCCGACCTGCTGATCGCGATCGGGATGCGCTTCGACGATCGGGTCACCGGCAACGTCCGGACCTACGCGCCCTACGCCCGGATCATTCACGTCGACATCGACCCAGCCGAGATCGGCAAGAACGTGGCTGTCGAGGTGCCCATCGTGGGCGACGCCGGCCGGGTCCTGCGGGCGCTCCTGCCGATGGTCGAGGCCACCCCGCTCGAGGCCCGGGCTGCCTACCTGGCCGAGCTGGCCGAGTGGCGGACCGAATCCGAGGCGAGCAGCTGGCACGGCTCGGGCGCCTGGCGCGAGGGCGTCCTGACGGCCGACTTCGTGGTCGAGCGGATCGGGGCCCTGACCGACCACCAGGCGACCTACGTCGCCGACGTCGGCCAGAACCAGATGTGGCTGGCCCGCTACGTCGGGTTCCGCCTGCCCAACAGCCACGTCAGCTCGGGCGGCCTGGGCACGATGGGCTTCGCCCTGCCGGCGGCCATGGGCGCGGCCCTCGGCCGGCCCAACCGCGAGACCTGGGCGGTCATCGGCGACGGGGGCTTCCAGATGACCTCGCAGGAGCTGATGACCCTGGTCCAGGACGCGATCCCGGTCAAGATCGCCCTGTTCGACAACAAGAAGCTGGGCATGATCCGGCAGTGGCAGGAGATCATCTACGGCGGCAACTACCACTCGGCCACGCTGCTCGGGCCGGACTTCGCCAAGCTCGCCGACGCCTTCGGCATCCCGGCGTTCCGGGCGCGCACGCCAGACGAGGTCGATCCGGCCATCGCGGCCGCCCAGGCCGTCGACGGGCCCGCCCTGATCTGGTTCGAGATCGCCGAGACCCAGAACATCTTCCCGATGATGCCCGCCGGCAAGGGCCTGTCCGACCTGATCGAGAAGTGGGACGGACCGGAGGAGTGAGCGACTCGAATCACGCCGCGCCGGCCCACTCGGCACCGCCCGCCCGGGCCCTGCCCGGATCGGGCGAGGTCCACCGCCACGTCCTGGTGGCGATCGTGCTCAACCGGCCGGGCGTCCTGAACCGGGTGGCCAGCCTGATGCGGGCCCGCAACTTCAACATCGAATCGCTCTCGGTCAGCCACACCGACCAGGCCGACGTGAGCCGGATGACGATCACCGTCCTAGGCGACGACGTGGCCGTCGAGCAGGTCAGCAAGCAGCTCTACCGCCTGATCGACGTGCTCAAGGTCCAGGATTTCTCGGGCGAGCCCACGGTCGAGCACGAGCTGGCCCTGATCAAGGTCCGGGCGACCGACTCGAACCGGGCCGAGATCGTCAAGGTGGCCGAGCTCTACCGGGCCCGCCTGGTCGACATCACGGAGGGCTCGGTGATCGTCGAGGCGGCCGGCCCGGAGTCCGAGGTCGATGCGATCGTGGCCCTCCTGCGCACGTACGGGATCAAGGAACTTGTTCGAACCGGGACCGTGGTCATGGCGCGCGGCTCGGCATCCATCGAGGAGGCACTCAAGCGATGACCGCGAAGATGTACTACGACAACGACGCCGATCCGGCGGCCCTGGCCGGCAAGACCGTGGCGATCATCGGCTACGGCAGCCAGGGCCACGCCCATGCCCTCAACCTCCACGAGTCGGGCGTGGACGTGATCGTCGGCCTGGCGCCGGCCTCCCGGAGCCGCGCCCTGGTCGAGGATGCGGGCATCCGGGTGGCCGACGTGGGCGAGGCCGTGCGGGCTGCCGACGTGGTCATGATCCTCGTCCCGGACACCGGCCAGAAGGCGGTCTACGACACCGAGATCGGACCGAACCTGCGGCCGGGCAGCCTGCTCATGTTCGCCCACGGCTTCAACATCCACTTCAACGGGATCGACCCGCCGGCCGGCATCGACATCGGGATGGTCGCGCCCAAGGGTCCCGGGCATCTGCTACGAAGCGTCTACCAGGCCGGCGGCGGCGTGCCTGCCCTGTTCGCGGTCTACCGCGACGAGACCGGCACGGCCCGGGCCAAGGTCCTGGCCTACGCCCGGGCGATCGGCGCCACCCGGGCCGGCGTGCTCGAGACGACCTTCGCCGAGGAGACCGAGACGGACCTGTTCGGCGAGCAGTCGGTCCTGTGCGGGGGCACGGCGGCCCTGGTCAAGATGGCCTTCGAGACCCTGGTCGAGGCGGGCTACCAGCCCGAGCTGGCCTACTTCGAAACGCTCCACGAGCTCAAGCTGATCGTCGACCTGATGTATCGCGGCGGGCTCAACTTCATGCGCTTCAGCGTCAGCGACACGGCCGAGTGGGGCGACTACGTGAGCGGCCCGCGGATCATCGACGGCCATGTCCGCGAGACGATGAAGGCCGTCCTCACGGACATCCAGGACGGCACCTTCGCCAACCGCTGGATCGCCGAGAACGAGGCCGGCCGGCCCAACTTCGACCGGCTACGGCAGGCCGACCACGATCACCTGATCGAGCGGGTGGGCGCCTCGCTGCGCAGCCAGATGGCCTTCCTCGACCCGATCGAGGTCAAGGCCGGCCAGGCCCAGGCATCCGTCGGGGGTGCTGCTGGAACGCCCGCCGGAGCCTCACGATGAGCGCCGCCGGCTCGGGCGTTGGGGTCGAGCCCGGCTCGGTCCGGATCTTCGACACGACCCTGCGCGACGGCGAGCAGGCACCCGGCGCGGGGCTCACCGCGGCCGAGAAGCTGGAGGTTGCCCGCCAGCTCGTCCGGCTCAATGTCGACGTGATCGAGGCCGGCTTTCCGGCCGCCTCGCCCGGCGACTTCGAGGCCGTCCGCCGGATCGCCGAGGAGACCCGCGGGGTGGCCGTGGCCGCCATAGCCCGCTGCAAGGACGGCGATCCCCAGCGGGCCGTCGAGGCGATTCGCGGCGCCGAGCGACCCCATCTCCACGTGTTCATCGCCACCTCCGATATCCACCTCAAGCACAAGCTCCGGATCGACCGGGACGAGGCCCTCCGCCAGGCGGTCCGCTGGGTGACCTATGGCCGGAGCGAGCTGGGCGCCGACGCCGAAATCGAGTTCTCGGCCGAGGATGCCTCGCGCACGGACCCGGCCTACCTGCTCGACATCTACGAGGCCGTCGTGGCCGCCGGCGCCAGCACGGTCAACATCCCGGACACGGTCGGCTACGCCATCCCGGCCGAGTTCGGCCGGCTGGTCGAACGGGTCGTGGAGCGAGTCGGTCGGGACGCCACCGTCTCGGTCCACTGCCACAACGACCTGGGCATGGCCACGGCCAACACCCTGGCCGCGGTCCAGGCCGGCGCCCGCCAGGTCGAGGTCACGATCAACGGCCTGGGCGAGCGCGCCGGCAATGCCTCCCTGGAGGAGGTGGTCATGGCCCTGCGCACCCGGCCGACCCAGTTCCCGGAGCTCGGATCGCGCGTCCAGACCGAGCAGATCACGGCCGCCAGCCGGCTGGTCAGCTACCTCACCGGCTTCGCCGTCCAGCCCAACAAGGCCGTCGTCGGAGGCAACGCCTTCGCCCACGAATCGGGCATCCACCAGGACGGCGTAATCAAGAACCCGCTGACCTACGAGATCATGACCCCCCAGTCGGTGGGCCTGGCCGGCAGCCAGCTGACGATTGGCAAGCTGTCCGGCCGGAAGGGCCTCCAGGGCAAGCTCCATGAGCTCGGCCATGACCTCGATGGCGAAGCCCTGGACACCGTCTACCGCCAGGCGATTGCCCTGGCCGACCTCAAGAAGGAGGTCACCGACGCCGACCTCCTGGCGATCGTCGAACGGCGGGCGAGCGACGAGCCGGCCTCCATCCAGCTCGAGGGCTGGAGCGTGACCAGCTCGCACGGCGGCAAGGGCAGCGGCACCGTCTCGATCTCGATCGCGGGGCAGGTCCACGCCACGGAGTCGACCGGCAACGGTCCGGTCAATGCCCTCTACTCGGCCGTCGACCAGGCCCTCCAGCCGGTCCTGGGCTGGCACCCGATCCTGGCCGAGTACGAGATCAAGGCGGTCTCGGCCGGCGAGGATGCCCAGGGCCAGGTCCTGGTCCGCTGCCGGCGCTCCTCGGACGAAGGGCCAGGGGCGCTCGTGGTCAGCGGCCACGGCCTGTCGACGAACATCATCGAAGCCTCCCTCGAGGCCTACCTCGCCGCCGTCAACAAGCTCCACGGCGCCGACATCAACGGGGTCGACCCGGCCTTCGTCAGCCTGGGCCCGTCGGAGGACCTGCCGTGAGCGAGGGCTCGCTGTGGACGGGGCCGACCTACCGGCTGGCGGCCATCCCCGGCGATGGCGTCGGGCCTGATGTCCTGGGGGCCGGCCGGACCGTCCTGGAGGCCGCCGCCGTCAGGTTCGGGTTCGGCCTGGACTGGACGGAGCTGACGGTGGGGGGCGCCGGGATCGATGCCTGGGGCATGGCCATCCGGCCGGCCGACATCGACGCCTGCGCCGCGGCCGACGCCGTCTACCTGGGCGCGGTGGGCGGACCCAAGTGGGACGATCCGACCTCGAGCGTCCGGCCCGAGCAGGCCCTCTTCGCCCTGCGCGGCGGGCTGGGCCTGTTCGCCAACCTGCGCCCGGTCACGATCCACCCGGCCCTGCTGGGCGCCTCCCCGCTCCGGCCCGAGCTGCTGGCCGGGGTCGACCTGCTGATCATCCGCGAGCTGACCGGCGGCCTGTACTTCGGGGCACGCACCGAAGCCTCGGGTCCGGCCGGTGCCCGCAGTGCGAGCGACACCCTGCCCTACACCGAGGGCGAGATCGAACGGGTCGTCCGGCTGGCCTTCGAGCTGGCCCGTGAGCGACGCCAGATCGTGACCAGCGTCGACAAGGCCAACGTGCTGGCCACTTCCCGCCTGTGGCGCCGGGTGGCGAGCGAGGTCGGGGCCGAGTTCCCGGACGTTGCCCTCAACCACCAGCTCGTCGACTCGTGCGCGATGCAGCTGGTCAAGTGGCCGGCTGCCTTCGATGTGCTCGTCACCGAGAACCTGTTCGGGGACATCCTCTCGGACGAGGCCTCGGTGCTGGCCGGCTCGCTGGGCATGCTGCCCTCCGCCTCGCTCGGCAGCCGCCGGACGGAGCACGGCCTGCACGGCCTGTACGAGCCCATCCACGGCTCGGCCCCCGACATCGCCGGGCGCGACCTGGCCAATCCGATCGGTGCGATCCTGTCCGGGGCGATGCTCTTGCGCTGGTCGCTCGGCCAGGTGGCCGCTGCCGATGCGGTCGAGGCCGCGGTCGGGGCCGCCCTCGATGACGGCCTGCGAACGGCCGACCTGTGGCCGGAGGACGGCCAGCCCACCGCTGGGCTGACCCGGCTGGGCACGGCCGGCATGACCAGCGCAATCGTGGATCGGATCGGGCGGCCGTCATGAGCCAGCCGGTCGTCCTGTACGACACGACCCTGCGCGACGGCACCCAGGGCGAGAACATCACCCTGTCGCTGGCCGACAAGCTCCGGGTCGCCCGGATGCTCGACGAGTACGGCATGCCCTACATCGAAGGCGGCTGGCCCGGCTCCAATCCCAAGGACATCGAGTTCTTTGCGGCCGCCCGGACGATGACCTGGTCGAACGCCCGGCTGGCCGCCTTCGGCTCGACCCGCCACCGCTCGAATCGACCCGGGCAGGACCCCAACCTGCACGAGCTCGTGGCGGCCGAAACCCCGGTCGTGACGATCTTCGGCAAGAGCTGGCTGCTCCACGTGATCGAGGTCCTGGGCGCCACCCCGGCCGAGAACCTGGACATGGTGGCCGAGTCAGTCGCCTTCGTCTCGGAGCGTGGTCGCGAAGTCGTGTACGACGCCGAGCACTTCTTCGACGGCTACGCGGCCGATCGCGATTACGCCCTGGCCACCCTGCGGGCGGCCCGCCAGGCCGGCGCACGCTCGATCGTCCTGTGCGATACGAACGGGGGCACCCTGACCGACGAGCTCGTCCGGGTCGTGCAGGACACCCTGGCCAGCCTGGACGGCGACCCGGCCGCGCCAGCCGTCAGCTGGGGCATCCACACCCATAACGACGCCGAGCTGGCCGTGGCCAACTCGATCGCCGCAGTCCAGGCTGGCGTGCGCCACGTCCAGGCCACGATCAACGGCTACGGCGAGCGCTGCGGCAACGCCAACATGGTCAGCATCCTGGCCAACCTGGCCCTCAAGACCGAGCTCGAGCTGGTGCCGGCCGGGGGCGGCCGGCTGGCCGGCCTGACCGAGCTGTCGCGGGGCGTGGCCGAGATCGCCAACGTCGCCCCCAACGACTACCAGCCCTACGTCGGCCGCTCGGCCTTCGCCCACAAGGGCGGGGTTCACGGCGCAGCCGTGGCCAAAGTCGAACGGAGCTATCAGCACGTCGAACCGGCCCTCGTGGGCAACGCCGGCCGGCTGGTGGTGAGCGAGCTCGGCGGCCGGGCCAACACCCAGATCCGGGCCGAGCAGCTCGGCCATCAGCTGGACGGCACGATCGATGCGAGGGCCCTGTCCCAGCTGATCAAGCAGCTCGAGGCCGACGGGCTGGCCTTCGAAGGCGCCGAGGCATCGTTCGAGCTCCTGATCCGGCGTCACGCAACCGACTACCAGGCCCCCTTCCGGATCCTCGATTTCACCGTCCTGGTCGAGCAGCGCGACGGCCGGGAGCTGCTGTCCGAGGCCACCGTCAAGGTGGAGGTGGCCGGCGAGGTCCTGCATACCGCGGCCGAGGGCAACGGTCC
This sequence comes from Candidatus Limnocylindrales bacterium, assembly GCA_038239115.1. GTDB lineage: Bacteria > Chloroflexota > Limnocylindria > Limnocylindrales > CSP1-4 > Palsa-1033. The sequence goes on from JBBSFD010000037.1 coordinate 20,038, forward strand.
GGTCAACGCCCTCGACAGTGCCCTGCGCAAGGCGCTCGGGGCGTTCTACCCGGAGCTCGACTCCGTCCACCTGGTCGACTACAAGGTCCGGATCATCGACGGCACGGCCGCCACCGGCGCCCGGACCCGGGTGGTCATCGACTCGTCCGACGGCAGCCGGACCTGGTCCACGATGGGCAGCGACACGAACATCATCGCGGCGTCGGCGGCGGCCCTGGCTGATTCGCTCGAGTACCTCGTCTGGAAGTCGGGGGCCGAGCTGCGCCGCCGCGACGAGCGCCATTTCACGACCCAGGTCGCGGCCGGCGTCCCGACGCGCTCGGCCGCGGCCACGCCGGAGGTGATCTCATGACAAGCGAAGACCGGGTGCCGGCCCTCCACCTCGCCCGCTGGTCGGTCTCGTCGGGCAGCCAGGTCCAGAGCCGGGGAGCGGTGGTCATCGCCTCGGGCGATCACCAGTGGGAGGGCGCCGCCGAGGGCAACGGGCCGGTGGATGCGCTCCTGCGCTCGGTCGACCGGGCCCTGGCCGGCGTCCTGACCGGCCAGCCCCGGCTGATTGCCTACGACGTCCACGCCGTGGCCGAGGGGCCCGACTCCGAGGGCGTGGTCACGATCAAGATCGCGCCGCCTTCGTCGGCAGCCGGCCGCCGGTCCAGCGGCCATTACACCGGCACGAGCCGCAACGTGAACATCATCGCGGCCTCGATCGAGGCCTATGTTGACGCCCTCAACCTGCTCCTCGAGGAGGCCCACTGGGCCGGCGCGACCGAAGCGGCCGGCAACCGCAAGCGGGCCAAGGCCGCGGCCGCCGGCCGAGCTCCCCGGGCCGAGATCGACGAGGATGCCGCCGCCCACGACACCACCGCCTGGTTCGAGCGCTGAGCCTCGCCCGCGACATCGGCCCGGCTGCCCCCGGCCGTCTCCGGGCGGCATTCTCGGGCGAGCCCGGCGCCTTCGCCGAGGACGCCTTGCTGGCCGCGCTCGAAGCCCCGACATCGCTGCCGGTGGGCGGCTTCCGCGAAGTCTTCGAGGCCGTTCGCGACGGCGCCGCGGAGATCGGGGTCGTGCCCATCGAGAACGTGGTCAACGGCACGGTCCGCGAGGTCTACGACCTCCTCCTGGAGCACGACCTGGTCATCCGGGGCGAGGTGGTGGTGCCCGTCCGGCTGTGCCTGGCGGCCCTGCCCGGCAGCCGCCTCGAGCAGGTCGAGCGGGTGTACTCGCACATCCAGGCCCTGGGCCAGGCCGACCGCTTTCTGCGCAGCCGGCCGTGGGCGCTGCTCACGACCTACAACACGGCTGGTGCCGGCCGGCTGATCGCCGAAGGGGGCGAGGCGGGCGCGGCCGCCGTCCTGTCGCCCCGCGCGGCTGCCCACTTCGGCCTGCCGATCCTGGCCGACGGGATCGAGAACGACCCGGCCAACCGGACCCGCTTCCTGCTCGTCGCCCGGCCCGACCAGCCCCTGCCGGCCGGCTGGCAGCGGCCGTTCGAAGGTCCGACCGCACCCCGGACCACGCTCGCCTTCGCCGTCCGCAATCAGCCCGGCACGCTCCTGGCAATCCTCCAGGTGCTGGCCGAGCGGCGGCTCAACCTGAGCACGCTCGAGTCGCGCCCCAGCCGCCAGGTGGCCTGGGAATACGTCTTCTGGGCCGATATCGACGGCGACCTGCTGACGACCAACGCGGCCTCGGCCCTGGACGAGATCCGGCCACTGACCACGATGGTTCGGGTCCTGGGCGCCTACGAGCGCTCGGCCGCCGGCTAGCTGATCACCAGGTCGGCCGGCACGTTCGGGTCGATCGCGGGGTAGGCCGGCTTGAGGCCCTCCAGGACGTCGCCCAGGATCTCGGCCACCGCCAGGTTGCGGAACCAGTTCTTGTTGGCCGGGATCACGTACCACGGCGCCGCTTCGGTGGAGCAGCGGCTCAGGGCCTCCTCGAAGGCCGCCGTGTAGTCGTCCCAGCGGGCGCGGTCGGCGAGGTCGCCCATCTTGAACTTCCAGCGCTTGGCCGGGTCGTGCAGGCGGTCCTCGAAGCGCCGGCGCTGCTCATCGCGGTCGATCAGCAGGAAGAACTTCACGATCGTCGTGCCCTCGTCGACGAGGGTCCGTTCCCAGTCGTTGATCTGGGCGTAGCGGCGCTTCCAGGTCGACCTGGGCACGAGGTCGTGGACTCGGACCACGAGGACATCCTCGTAGTGGGAGCGGTTGAAGATCGCGATCTCACCCTTACCCGGGGTGCGCTGATGGACCCGCCAGAGGTAGTCGTGGGCGGCCTCGACCGGGCTGGGCACCTTGAAGTTGGCGACCGGGCAGCCCTGCGGGTTGAAGGACGACATCACGTGGCTGACGGTGCCGTCCTTGCCGGCCGCGTCGATCCCCTGGAGGACGACCAGCACGGGGTGCCTGGCCTCGGCCCACAGCCGGTCCTGGAGACTCCTCAGTCGGGCCAGGTCGTCGGCCACCTTCTTGTTGACCCCGGCCCGGCTGTAGCCGTGGGTACTGGCCGGATCGATCCGGTCCAGGTGGACCTTGCGGCCGGGCTCAACCCGGAGCTGGTCGCGCAGGCGTTCGGGCATCGCGGGCTCCTTCGGGTCCGTCGAATCCGACGGGTTCGGGGATCGTACATGGGGCTCGTACATGCGGCTCGGAGATTGGGGCTCGCTAGAATGAATCGACCACCCGACAGGAGCAGCCATGACCACGACCATCGGCACCCAGCCCCATCCGATCCTCCTGGCCGGTCGCTGGGTCGAGTCGCCGGACCTCCTGGCCGTGATCAACCCGGCCGATCCGGCCAACCCCGCCGGCCAGACCTACCACGCCACCGCCGAGCAGTACGAGACGGCCGTCGAGGCCGCGGTCGCGGCCTTCGAGCAGACCCGCCACCTGCCGGCCTTCGAGCGCGGCGCGATCCTGCGCGCAATCAGTGCCGGGATCAAGGCCCGCCGTGAGGAGCTCGGCCGGCTGATCGCGCTCGAGGCAGGCAAGCCGATTCGGGATGCCCTGATCGAGGTGGACCGGGCCACGCTGACCTTCCGGCTGGGTGCCGAAGAGGCCGAGCGGATGGTCGGCGAGGTGATCCCGCTCGACCTGATGGCCTCGTCCCGGGGCCGGCTGGGCATCACCCGTCGGTTCCCGATCGGTCCGGTGGCCGCGATCAGCCCATTCAACTTCCCGCTCAACCTGGCCGCCCACAAGCTCGCCCCGGCGATCGCCGCGGGCTGCTCGGTCGTGCTCAAGCCGCCGAGCAAGGACCCGCTCACGATGCTGACCGTGGGCGAGATCATCGCCGAGGCCGGCCTGCCCGAGGGCGCGGTCAGCATCCTGCCGATGACCCGCGAGCTGGGCGACCGGATGGTCGCCGACGAGCGCTTCAAGCTGCTCACGTTCACCGGCAGCCCGTCGGTCGGCTGGCGGATGAAGGACCGGGCGGGCAAGAAGAAGGTCGTGCTCGAGCTGGGCGGCAACGCCGGCGTGATCATCGACAAGAGCGCCGACCTCGACTGGGCGATCAAGCGCTGCCTGGTGGGTGCGTTCAGCTACGCCGGCCAGGTCTGCATCAGCGTCCAGCGCATGGTCATCCACGAGGATATCTGGGACGAGTTCATGGACCGCTTCGTGGCCGGTGCGGCCAGGCTCAAGCTGGGCGACCCGCTCGACCCCGAGACGGACCTCGGCCCGATGGTCGACCAGCACGCGGCCGAGCGGACCCAGCGCTGGGTGGACGAGGCCGTGGAATTGGGCGGCGTGCTCCGGCTCGGGGGCCGCGCTGACGGCGCCGCGTTCCCGCCGACGATCCTGACCAACACCCCGGTGACCGCCGCGGTGTGTTCCAACGAGGCGTTCGCGCCGATCGTAGTTGCGTTCCCGTTCTCTGACTTCGCCGACGCCATCCGCCAGGTCAATGACAGCTCGTTCGGGCTGCAGACGGGCGTCTTCACCAACGACCTGGCCAACTCGTGGGCCGCCTTCAACGAGCTCAACGTGGGCGGCGTGATCGTCAACGACGTGCCGACCTACCGGATCGATCACATGCCCTACGGCGGGGTCAAGGACTCGGGCCTCGGCCGCGAGGGCCTGCGCTGGGCCATCGAGGACATGACCGAGGTCCGGATCATGGTCCTCGCCCAGCCCGGCTGAGGCCGAGAGGGCTGCCTCGCTTCTGGCGTCCGAATATCACGACTACTGGTAGCGGACACGTTTCGGGCCCGTGGGCGGCCGACATGAGCCTCAAAACGCCCGAGCGATCACGACTACTGGTCATTCGCGCCGTAGAGGCGCTCGAGGAACGCCGGGCAGACGAATCCGCGACCAACCGCGGGTCTCCTACCGATCGTCGTGATATCGCAACGAGGCTCTGGGCCCTCAGCCGCCGCCGGTCTTGTAGCGGGCGTCCCATCGCCCGCGACGCGACGCGCGGGGTTGCGGGCAGCGGGCCACCATGAGGCCATGGACTTCGCCCTTACGCCCGAGCTGGCCGAGCTGCGCGAGCGCGCCCGGCGCTACACCCAGGACGTCCTCCAGCCCCACGAGGCCGAGTTCGAGCGCGATCACGGAGTCCTGCCCAAGGCCATCACCGACGTAATTCGGCGGGCCGCGATCGAAGCCAATCTCCACGCCGGCTCGCTGCCCCGGGCCGTCGGCGGCCAGGGCTGGTCGGTCATGGAGCAGGTGATCGTCCACGAGCAGCTCGGCCAGGTCACGGGCGGCCTGTGGTCGTACATCCCGGGCGCCTACAACGTGCTGCTCCATTGCGACCCGGAGCAGCGCCGGCGCTACCTTGATCCCTCGATCCGGGGCAAGCGCAACGGCAGCTACGCGATCACCGAGAAAGGCGCCGGCTCGGACGCCCGCACGATCGCCGCCACGGCCGTTCGCGAGACCACCGCCGGAGCCGACGGGTACGTGCTCAACGGCGAGAAATGGTTCGTGACCGGGCCGGACGACACCGACTTCATGATCTTCCACGCCAACGTGATCGCCGATGAGCGTCGCCTGCCGACCCTGTTCCTGGTCGACTACGACACGCCCGGCGTGCGCCTCAGCCACGACCCGGACTACATGCACACGTTCGCCGACCGCCATCCCCAGTTCATCCTGGAGGACGTGCACGTGCCGGCGAGCGCTGTCCTGGGCGGCGTCGGGCGGGCCGACGAGCTGACCAACGAGTGGTTCGTCGAGGAGCGCATCCACATTGGCGCGCGCTGCAGTGGCGCGATGGAGCGGCTGCTGAGCCTGGCCGTCGAGTGGGCGACCGAGCGGGTCCAGTTCGGCCAGCGGATCTACGACTTCCAGGGGGTCAGCTTCCCCCTGGCCGACTCGGCGGCCGATGCCGCGGCGGCCCGGCTGCTGACCCGCGAATGCGCCTGGCTGGCTGACAGCGGCGCCGACCCGAAGGTGGTCCACGCCCGCGCCTCGATCGCCAAGCTGTTCGCCTCGGAGGCGGCCTTCCGCTGCGCCGATCGGGTGGTCCAGGTCTTCGGTGGCCGGGGCTACATGCGCGAGAACCCGGCCGAGCGCTTCTTCCGCGAGCTGCGGGTCGATCGAATCTGGGAGGGCACCTCCGAGATCCAGCGGCTGATCGTGGCCCGGGCGCTGGAGAAGCGCGGCGTCGAGCGGGTCGTCGGCCAGGCGTGACCCCGCCCCCGACCCCGCCCGAGATCGATCTCCGGGCCCTGTTCGCGCCGCGCTCGGTCGCCGTGGTCGGGGCGTCGCCGCGCTCGGACATCGCCCAGACCGTCCGCGACAACCTGCGCCAGATGGACAGCGCCACGGCTTGCTACTTCGTCAACCCGAGGTATGAGGAGGCGTGGGGCTCGCCCTGCTACCCCGACCTGGCCGCGCTGCCGGAACCGCCCGACTGCGTCCTGGTGGCCGTCAACCCGCTGCGGGCCGCTGGGGTGACCGCGGACGCGGCCCAGGCCGGGGCCCGGAGCGTGCTCATTCCCGGCGGTGGCGTCGTCGAGGGCGGGCCGGCGGCGGCCCGGATGCAGCGCGAGGTGCGCGAGATCGCGCTGGCCCACGGCCTGGCGCTCCTCGGCCCGAACTGCATGGGCATGATCGACCGGGTATCGAACAGCGCCGTCTACATCGGCGACGTGAACCCCTGGGCACCCCGCGGCCACGTTGCCGGGATCGCCCAGAGCGGCTCGGTCACCGACGCCTTCATCCACTTCGGCACCCGGATCGGCTTCAGCCGGATCATCGGGGCGGGCAGCGAGGTCGTCCTCGACGTGTGCGACTACCTGGGCTACTGCCTGGACGACCCCGAGACGCACGCGATCATCCTGTTCGTCGAAGGCTTCAAGCGGCCGGAGCGTTTCCTGGCCCTGGCTGACCAGGCCCTGGCGATGGGCAAGCCGATCCTCGCCGTCAAGGTCGGCCGGAGCCCCCAGGCCCAGGCCGCCGCGGTCGCCCATTCCGGGTCCCTGGCCGGCGAGACCCGAGCCACCGACACCGCCCTGGCCGCGGCCGGGGTGGTCCGTTGCGCCGACCTCGACGCCCTGTTCGAGGCGGCCGAGCTGCACGCCGGCTGCGACCGGCTCGGCCGGAGCGCCCGCCGGGGTCGGACCGGCGTCGTGACCGTATCGACCGGCGAAGCATCCCTGATCGCCGATATCGCCCAGGTCGTGGGCGCCGACCTGCCGCCGGTGCCGGCGGCCGCCCGGGAGGCGATCCTGCGCGAGCTGCCGACCCTGGGCTACATCGGCAACCCGATCGATCCGTGGGGCGCCATCGACGAGCACGTCGCCTATCCGGTGGTCCTCGACGCCTTCGCCGGCTCGGGCGGCTACGACGTCCTGGCGATCGTCCATGACTTCCCCTACCGATCGCTGCCCAGCGAGGTGGCCGTGGCCGAAGGGGTGGCCCGGGACCTCATCGCGGCAACCCGGGACCGGCCGGACGTGCTGCCCGTGTACGTGTCGCTGACGTCGGGCGAGCCGACGCCCGAGATCCTGGAGCTGCTCGCCGGGGCCGGCGGGATCCCGACCCTGCGGGGCACGACCGAGACGCTGGCGGCGATCGCCGGGCGGGCCACCTGGGAAGCCCGCCGAACCGCCCGCCTCGCGGCCGGACCGCGCCGGCCGGGCTGGCCCGTCCTGGCCGGGGACCGGACCCCGCTCGGCCGGGACGACGACTTCGAAGCGCCGACGTCCGAGGCGGCTCAGGCCGAGCCTCAGCCCGACCAGAGCGCTCGGCCGGGCGGCGCCCTGCCCGAGCTCGAGAGCCTGGCCCTGCTGGCCGCGGCGGGCCTGCCGGTCGTCAGGGCGACCCCCGCCTGCGATGCGGCCGAAGCGGTCCGGGCCGCGACGGCCATCGGCTATCCGGTGGTCCTGAAGCTCGACGCCACCAACCTCGCCCATAAGAGCGACGTCGACGGCGTCCGCCTGGGCCTGGCCGACGCCGGCGCCGTTACCGCCGCAGCGAGCGACCTGCTGGTCGTGAGCCAGCGACTCGGCCCGGGCGCTGGAGTGCGCGGGCTCCTGGTCGAGCCGATGCTGCCCACGGGGCTCGAGCTCATCGTCGGCCTCAAACGCGATCCCCAGTTCGGCCCGCTCGTCATGGTCGGCCTGGGCGGGGTCCTGGCCGAGCTGCTCGACGACGTGGCCATCGAGCTGGCGCCCATCGACCTGATCACGGCCGGCGCGATGCTCGACCGGCTGCGCGGGGCGCGCCTGCTGGCCGGGCTGCGCGGTCGACCGGCCGTCGATCGAGCTGCCCTGGTCGAGCTGATCGTGGCCGTTGGCCGGCTCGGCTGGGAGCGTCCCGACCTGCTCGAGATCGACCTCAATCCGGTCATCGCCGCGGCCCACGGGGTCCTGGCCGCCGACGCCCTGGTCGTTGTCGCGGAGCACCCCGGCTAGGACCTTTGGGTGGTCTGGTGGGGGTACGAACGGTTGACGCTTGCAGGACCCCGTGGGACGATGCCGGCTCGGGTTCGAACAGCCTCTTCTGCTCGTCCCGGATGACTTATTTCGGTCGTTTCGACCGCCCGCGACGCCAGATCATGCCGTTCCGAGACGGGGGTTGACGCGTCGCCCAACCATGGGGATGTCGCCTCGGTGCACACACGCAACACTTCCACGATTAAGGGCGCCCGCTCCCGGCTGCTGGCCGTGGGCGCCATTCTCGCCCTGGCTGGGGCCGTTCCCCTGGCGGCATTCGGCGGAGCTCCGGCGAGCTCCAGCGCGACAAGCGCTACGCCCGTCGGTTCTGGCAGCGCCGCAGCCGGCGCCACGAGCGCCGCCACCGCCGCCCAGGTCGCCCACGCCCAGACCGGCCAGCCGGCTACTCGCCCGAACCCCGACCAGGTCCCG
>JBBSFD010000038.1:0-28087 GCA_038239115.1 Candidatus Limnocylindrales bacterium
GCGAAGAGGCTCGGGTTTGTCGTCACGCCATCAAGGACGCCCTATCTCGCGGCTGTCCGGATGTCATCGATCGCTGCTGTGTCGAGGAAGATCTTCATCGTCGATCCTGTCTGTTCTCCGTATGTGGAGGTTCGTGCTGGCCGGGCGGCTAGATGTCTTGATGGGGAGGTCGAGTCAGGCCTCGGTGAGCAGGTCCGCCCCCTCGACCTGGACGGGACGGGAACGAACGGGCCGCTGGGCCGGACCACGGAGGACGGCCCCGGACGTCACGTCGAACTGGCTGCCGTGGCAGGCACACGTTACCGTCGTTCCCTCGAGCTCGCCGCTGGCGAGCGAACACCCGGCATGGGTGCAGGTGTCGTCGAATGCGTACAGATGACCGGTCGGTATTCACGACGTTCACCTTGGTTCCTGCGACGTCGAACACGCGCATCTGCCCAACGGCAACATCATTTGCGTCACCAACTCTGACCAACATGGCTTCTACCTTTCTGGCAGGTGGGCGAGCAGCGATTCGAGCGGTCGGCTCCGTCCTTGTTTGAGCGTGACGGCAAGACCTGGAGGGCCGACCAAATCGACATGAATGTCGCGTGAAGACCTGCCGAGTGCGAGCGCGGCCGGGTCACGGGTAGAGCCCTCGCAGGCGGGTCGCCTCGGCCACCCGCTCGACCGCGATCGCATTCGCCGCAGGCCGCGGCGCGATGTCAGCCGATCCGGCTCGCTCCCACACGGGCCCCGGCCAGGACGGCATCGGCTGTCGCCCGGAGCAGACCGCGACTTTCGGTTGAGCGTTTTCCATCGCTAGCATATGCTAGTGATACACGAAGCCGTGACGATGTGTCAACCACTTGCGCAAGGCACTGTTTGCTTTAGAATGGAAACATGCCAAACGCACCGACCGACATCCAGGCGGTAGCGCTTCTCGATGAGCCAATCCGTCGCGCCCTCTACGAATGGGTCGCCGACTCTGGCCACGCGGTCAGCCGCGAGGAGGCCGCGGCGGGCGCCGACATCTCACGCGCGCTGGCCGCCTTCCATCTCGACCGCCTCGTTCGAGCTGGCCTGCTCATCGCGGAATATCGGCGCTTGTCTGGTCGGACGGGCCCAGGAGCGGGAAGGCCGGCGAAGCTCTATCGCCGCGGGCCGCGCGAAGTCAGGGTGTCGATGCCCGAGCGCCGATACGAGATCGCCGCGGAGGTGTTCGCGGAGACCATTGAACAGCTGGGCCAGCAGCTATCGCCCGACGTGCTTCGTGGCTCGGCTCACCGGGTCGGCGAGGCGGTCGGATCGGAAGCGCGGAAGCAAGTCGGAAAACGGCCCGGCAAGAAGCGATTGCGAGCGGCCCTGCTCGATACGTTGCGCGAACGCGGTTATGAGCCGCGGGAGACCGCATCGGGAGAAATCCGTTTCGGCAACTGCCCATTCCACGCGCTGGTCGATGACCATCGCGAACTCGTCTGCGGTATGAACCTGGCGCTGACGGACGGGCTGCTCGATGGCCTCGGTGCTGGCGAGTTGGCCCACCTCGATCCACAGCCAGGCCAATGCTGCGTTGCGATCGGGCCACTTGAGGGCCGGACAGAGAAGGCTTTGAAAGGGTCAGGTGATCAGGATGTGCCTCAATTGCGGTTGCATGCGCGCGCATGACGACATGGCCAAGCCCGGTGTCAACATCACGTACGAGGACGTGAAGCGGGCTGCCGATGCCAACGGCATGACCGTTGATGAATCGCTGGCCATGATCACGCGGACCAGCGACAAAGATCGTGCTGATCATCCAGCCGAATACCAGGACGCGTAGCCCGGCGGAGTGGATCGGATCGTCAAGCCTGACACCGCGGTCGGGGGCGTGATCGACCCGGCCGGGCTCCGCCGGCGAGCGCGACCGATCGACCGCTCGTCGGATCGACGGGTGGCTGTCTCGGCCATCGGCATCGCGATTGCCTTTCTGGCGGCCGCCGTCCTCGCGACGTTCCTGCCGGTCGCCACGCGGCATGGCGTCTGGCTGCCGCTCCACCTGGCTCTCGCGGGAGGAGCGACCGTCGCGATCGCCGGGATCATGCCGTTCTTCGTCGCGGCCTTCGCGGCGGCGGCGCCGACCGACGCCCGCCTCCGGATGGCCGCAGTCCTCGCCTGTGCCGCCGGGGCCATCGGGGTCTCGATGGGAGTCGTCACCAGCGAAGCGGTCGTTGCCAGTACCGGCGGCCTGGCGTTCATCACCGGGATCGTCCTGATCGGGATCGCCACCGTCCGGCCCCTCCACGATGCGCTCGGACCGAGCCGCGGGATCATCATCCATGGGTATGTCGTCGCGCTGGCACAGGTCGGGATCGGGGCGAGCCTGGCCACCCTGTACGAGGCCCGCTGGCCCCCGATCGTTGACGCCTGGGCGTCAGCCAAGCCGGCCCACGCCTGGCTCAACCTCGTCGGGTTCGTCTCGCTGGTCATCGCCACCACGCTGCTCCACTTCTTCCCGACCATCGTCGGCGCCCGAATCGTCGTCCGGCGGAGTGCGCGGTGGACGATCCGGGGCATCGGCGTCGGGACACCACTAGTAGCTGTGGGCCTGCTCCTCGCGTCCGATCCAGTCGCATGGGCGGGTGCGGCGCTTGTCGAGACGGGCGCCATAGCCCTGGCCGTCTACGCCTCGGCCGTGTGGCCGACGAGGGGCCGGTGGACGACGGACCCAGGCTGGCACCGCTTCGCGACCGTGGCCATGATCTCGGCGATTGCCTGGTTCCAGGTCGGGCTCGCGATCGCTGTCGGTCGGCTCGTCGTATTCGGTGCGACGCCCGCCAGCTGGTCGATCGATGCCGTCCTTGCGCCATTGGCCGTTGGCTGGGTCGGGCTGGCGATCCTGGCCGCCGCGACCCACCTCGTGCCAGCCGTCGGACCCGGCGATCAAGTCGCCCATGCAAGGCAGCGGCAGACGCTCGGCCGTTATTCGGGCTTCCGCCTGATCGCCGCCAACGTCGGGATCGCGGCCCTGGCAATCGGTCTGCCGCTGCGAGTCGACGGCCTGGTCGCGGGCGGCACGCTCGTCGTCACCGCCACTCTGACCGTGACCGGCGCCTTGATCATCGCCGCGATCTCGACCGGGTTGCTCCGGTCAACGCGGGCCATCAAATAGCGGCCCCGGCAACGGAGACGCACAATGAGCTTCAGGCCGCATCGAAGGTCCGTTCGGGACCCCAGGCATACAGCGGTCTTCGCAGCCGCCGAGCCCATCCATGAAGAGATCATCTTCGGGAGCGTTCTCGGGCGGAGCGGCTACCAGCCCGAGCTCCAAGGGCCGATGGCCGAGTCCACCGATACTATGCAGGAAGATCGCCGCAGTGAGGTTCCCTTCAACATGGCAGACGATACGACGCCGGGCACGCCCATCACGCTTGTTCTCAATGGCCCGGAGCTGAACTTGGTCAGGACTGGCCTGCAATTTCTGCTCGCCGCCGAGGACGACCCAGAGGAGATCGAGCGACTCAAGCTGCTGATCGCGCGTCTGCCGATCTGATCGCTCGCGGCACCCGCCATGGGTCGACAACGCCGCTGCGATCCATCTATCAAGGGTCAGATGTACGATGACGTACGGTTGCGCAGTGGTCCGTACAAGTACCGATGAGTGCCCGTTCCTGAGCACATCGGGCGCCTCGCTGTCGCGAACCGGAGGCTGCCGATGTCAAGCGCCGCGGTGGACAGTCGTGGCCCCGGGAACACCATCCTGAATGCGCTTGACGCCGAGGGCCTCGGTCGCCTTGTCTCCAGATCGCGACGGGTCCGACTCGATCTCGGTCAGGTGCTGATGCCGACCAGGGGCGCTGTCACCGAGTACCTCTTCTTTGAAACCGCCGTTGCCTCGCTGATGTGCTACCTGCATGACGGCAGTGCGATCGGGGTGAGTACCGTCGGTCGCGAAGGCATGCTCGGCCTGTGGGCCTACCTGGGCGCGCCGAACCTCGCTCTCAACGCCACATGCGAGACGTCCGGCGAAGCTATCGCGATCCACGAAAGAGACTTTCGCGCAGCTGTCGAGCGCTCCGCTCCGCTGGAGCAGGCTCTGATGCATCATCTGGCGATGCGAGTGGTCGACTCCGGCCAGTCGATCGCGTGCGCCCGACTCCATCCGCTCGATCAGCGCCTTGCTCGCCTCGTGCTGACCTTGGCCGAACGAAGCGGACGCGACCTGCTGCGGACGACACATGATCGACTCGCCATCCTGCTCGGGGTCCATCGACCCTCGCTTACCGTGGCCCTCGGGGAACTTCGCTCGGCGGGCGTGGTGGGCGTAGGCCGCAGCCGTATCTGGATCACGAATCGAGCGGCTCTCGAGGGCGCCGCCTGCGAATGCTACGGGGTGATGCATGACGAATACCTGGCGACCGAGGCCGAGCCACGTAGCCAGGGAGTGAAGGACAGCAGCCGCATCGCCATGACGTACCGGTCTATATCCTGACCTGACTCGAATTCACGCACTGTCCGACACCTGACAGAACGACAATTCGACCTGATGTAACCTCGGTCTCATGCCTCCTTCGTCTCACAACCGCCAGCCCCGATCCCGCAAGGAGGTGGTGCGCGGTATCTTCGCGCCGATCGAACGGCTGGACGTCAATGCTTACCGCATCCCGACCGCCACGCCCGAATCGGACGGCACGCTCGCCTGGGATGCGACGACGCTTGTGGTCGTGGATCTGGTGGCCGGTGGAACGCGGGGGTTCGGCTATAGCTACGCGGACACGGCGACGGCCCGGCTCGTCCAGGACCTCCTGGCGGACGTGGTCGTCGGCCTCGATCCGATGGACGTCCCGGCCGCCTGGCTGGCCATGGTTCAGGCGATCCGCAATCTCGGTCGACCGGGGATCGTGTCGATGGCGATCAGTGCCGTCGATACCGCCCTGTGGGACCTCAAGGCGAAGCTCCTCGATGTGTCCCTCGCGACGCTCCTCGGCCAGGTTCGTGAGGGTGTACCCATCTACGGGAGCGGCGGATTCACGTCGTACTCGATCACGGAGCTGCAGACCCAGCTCGCGGGCTGGGTCGACGAGGGCCTGGGCATGGTCAAGATGAAAGTCGGCCGGGATCCGAGCGCCGATGTCGATCGGGTCCGGGCGGCACGCGCGGCGATCGGTCCCGATCTGCCGCTCTTCGTCGATGCCAACGGAGCCTACGAGCGCAAGCAGGCGCTCGAGTTCGCCAGCGCCTTCGCCGATCTGGGCGTGACCTGGTTCGAGGAGCCGGTCTCCTCGGACGACCTCGACGGTCTCCGCCTCATCCGCGACTCAGGGCCGCCCGGCGTGGCCGTGGCGGCCGGCGAATATGGCTACGACCTGCCCTATTTTCGGCGAATGCTCGAAGCTGGGGCGGTCGATGTCCTGCAGGCAGACGCGACCCGTTGCGCCGGGATCAGCGAGTTCCTGCGCGTCGGCGCCCTGTGCTGGTCCCGCTCCATGCCCCTGTCATCGCATTGCGCCCCATCGCTGCATGTTGCGTTGGGCTGCGCCCTGCCGGCCATCTGCCACCTTGAATACTTCTTCGACCATGTTCGAATCGAGCAGCTAGTCTTCGACGGAGCACCCCGGCCGGTCGACGGCTGCCTGCGGCCCGACCGCTCCCGGCCCGGCCTGGGACTGGAGCTGAAGCGCGCCGACGCCGCCCGATGGCAGGTTTCGATATGAGGCCGCAGATGCCGCAGACCGAGACCATCCTCGAAATCTGCATCATTGCCTTCGTCGCGACGCTTGTCGCCGGCGCCTCGGTCCTCGCGCTCGGCCGCCGCTCCGGGAACACAAACCGGGATCGAGCGCACACCGAGCCCCCGCCGGCCGCGGGGGCCGTCAGCGGCGAGCGGCATCGACACGTTCGCGACGTGGCGGCGCGGTGAGCCCGATCGATGCCCTGCACTTCGTCCGGCGCGAGATTCGCGACGGACGTTTCCGACGGGCGATGGCCCTCATGGCTGCCTTCGCCGCGATCGTGTCCGGCTTCGAAGCCTATACGCAGCACCGCCGAGGCGCCTTCGCCGATCCGCTGATGTGGACCCCGGTGGTCCTCATGCCGCCAACGGCGGTCGGTGCGCTGGCCGTCGTTGTCAGCGATCGGGGCACGCGCTTGCTGTTGCCAGCCCTGTCGGTCGCCTCGATCGCCGACGGGACCATCGGCTTTCTTCTCCATCTTCGGGGCATCCGGCGCATGCCGGGCGGCTTCCGCCTCGGCCAATACAACGTGGTCATGGGGCCGCCGGTCTTCGCTCCCCTGCTGATGTCGAGCGTCGGCGTGCTGGGTCTGATCGCAGTCGCCCTGCGACCCGCGGTGTTGGACGACGACGGATTCGCGACGAATGCCGGGACCCATGAACCGGGTGCGTTCACCCGACTTGCGGCGGACATCGCGGATGGCCGGTTCCAACGCGGCATGGCCGTGACTGCCGCGAGTCTGGCCGTGCTGGCGGGCGGCGAAGCCTATTTTGAGCATCTCCGCGGCAGCTTCAACGATCGCCTGATGTGGACGCCGGTGTGGCTCACCCCGCCCATGGTCGCCGCCGGCATCGCCGCGGCAGCCAGCGACGAGGCGGCTCGCGTGGTCCTGCCTGTCGCATCGCTGGTCACGTTCGCCGATGGGCTGGCCGGCTTCCTCCTCCACCTCCGGGGCATCCGGGACATGCCGGGTGGCTTCAGCAATCTTGGCTTCAACCTGACGATGGGTCCACCGCTCTTTGCGCCGCTCCTCTTCTCGTCGGTCGGTCTCCTGGGCTTGCTGGCGACGCTCATGCGACGCGGCGATCGGCGATGACCGGCGACCGATACCCCGCAGCCGACGCGCTTGCCCAGCGCGGCCATTGGGACGACGCCACCCGCCGGGTCATCCTCGATCGGGTCTACAACGTCCCCGACTTCCGTCATTTCGACGACCACGCCCGAGCCACCCTCGAGGCATTGTGCGCACGCGTCATCCCTCAGGACCATCGACCGCGGGAGCGCCGCGTGCCGATCGCTCCCTGGATCGATGAGCGCTGTGCCAGCACCGTGGTCGGGGGCACGCGCTTCGACGACATGCCCGATGAGCGGACGGCCTGGGGCCTCGGCCTGCGAGGTCTCGACGAGACGGCCCTCATCCTCCACGCTGCTTCGTTCGTGGAGCTGGACTCGGCCGGTCAGGATTCGGTGCTTCTGGCCGTCCGAGGCGGGCACCCTCCGGGCCAGATCTGGACCGAGTTGCCGGCGGAGCGGTGGTGGATCCATATCGCATTGCAGGCGATCAGCGGGATCTACTATTCGCACCCGACGGCCTGGGACGAGATCGGCTTTGGTGGCCCGGCCTACCCGCGCGGCTACACCGCCCTCAACTTCGGCGCCCCTGAGCCGTGGGAGGCCGAAGAAGTGTCGCGGTGAAGCTGCACGTCCACCTCTCGCCCAATTGGGTGCTCGATACGGACATGCGCGAGTATCGGCCGGCGGATGAAGTCGACTTCTGCATCGTGGGCACGGGCGCCGGCGGCGGGGTCCTTGCTCAGCGTTTGGCCAGTTTCGGCTTCTCCGTGGTGGCCCTGGAGGCCGGGCCATGGCACGACAGCGAGACCGACATGGTCTCGGACGAGGCAGGATCCGGTCGCCTCTTCTGGGACGAACTGCGGATCACCGGCGGTACGGACCCGCTCGACTTCGGGGCCAACAATTCCGGTCGTGGAGTCGGCGGCAGCACCGTCCACTATGCGGCCTTCTGCCCGCGCCTGCACCCCTCCGATTTCCGCGTCCGCAGCTCCGATGGTGTTGCCGTGGACTGGCCGATCAGCTACGACGACCTCGAGCCGTACTACGAACGGATGGAACGCGAGTACCCGGTCTCCGGACCGGCCCACTTTCCATGGGGCCGACCCCATGGCTACCCATACGCCCCCATCCAGGCGGGCACCGCCGGCCAGATGCTCCTGAAAGGGTGCGATGCCCTGGGCATCCCGGTTGTCGCGGGCGGCCCTGTCGCGATCCCGGCCGGGCGCGTCGGCAAACGGCCGCATTGCATCATGCGGGGCTTCTGTCTGCTCGGGTGCAAGGTCGGGGCGAAGAGTTCAACGCTCGTCAGTCATATACCCGACGCAGTCGCCAATGGCGCGGAAATCAGAACCGGCGCGCTGGCCCACGAGATCCCGGTCGATTCCGCTGGGCGAGTCACCGGCGTGCGCTACTACCGGACCCTCTCCGACGGGCGCCGTATCGAGGAGGTCCAGCGTGCCCGCGCCGTGATCGTGGCCGGCTACGCTGTCGAGACGCCCCGGCTCCTGCTCGAATCGGTCTCGGCGCGCTTCCCCGATGGCCTGGCGAATTCGAGCGGGACCGTCGGCCGCTTCCTGATGGCCCAGGCCGGCCCGGTCGTGTGGGGACGCTTCCCGGGACCCATTCGCCAGTACAAGGCGCCTCCCGCGTGCGCCACGACCGAGCAATTCTATGAAACCGATCCGGCCAACGACTTTGTGCGGGGCTACGCCCTCCAGACGGTCTCCCCGCTACCGATCGCCATGGCCCACCTCATCAGCGGCGAGGACGGCGGCTTCGGGGAGGACCTGGTGCGCGCCATGGAGGAGTACAACCATTACGCCGCCATCGGCGTCCTCGGCGAGATCCTGCCCGCGGAAACAAACACGATCACGCTCCACCCGACCGAGAAGGACCGCTTCGGCCTGCCGGCCCCATATGCCCGTTTCAGTCGAGGGGACAACGACCGCCGGATGATGGACGCCGGCATCGAGCGTGCAACGGCCGTCCTCCAAGCGGCCGGGGCGATCGAAGTGCATGCCGTCGACCGCTACGCGCACCTGGTCGGGACCGCCCGGATGGGCTTCACGCCCGACGACTCGGTCGTCGATGGTTGGTGCCGAACCTGGGACGTGCCGAATCTGTTGGTCTGCGATGGCAGCGTGCTGCCCACCCAGGGTTCCGCCAACCCGGCCCTGACAATCTCAGCGCTGGCCGCGCGGACAGCCGACTGGCTGCGCCGCGCGGTACCGGCGGGCGCCCTCGCCCATCGGCCGGCAGGTCCAGCCGCGGTCGAGGTCTGAACACGTGCATGGCAGGCGCGCGGAGATCGCGGCGATGCTGCGCTGGATCCTCGGATCGTGGCGCCGACCGGCGAGCACCGAAGCTGCCTGGCAGCAGCGTTCGATCGCGGACGCTCGGGTCTAATCGCTGGGCTTGTCGCGATCCTCGCCGATGTGCAGTGCTCCTTTGATCCGTTCGATCCCCTCGGACAGCAGCGCCTCTGCGGAATCGCGGATGACGCCGGCGGCCGAAGGATCCCCTTTGAGCAGCGCCTCCGCTGTATGCAGCGCGAACTCGCGGGTGATGTGCGGCGGAAGCGGCGGGACGTTCTTGCTGGTGTATGCGTCGATCAAGGTGACACCCCGGTTAGCGAACGCTACATCCCATGCCGCTTCGACCTCATCGTCGGACTTCACCCTGATGCCGGTGAATCCGAGCAATTCGGCCCATCCCGCATAGTCGACGGACTGGACATCCTGCGAAGTGCCCCACACGGGGTTGGCGTCTTCGGTCCGCATCTCCCACGACACCTGTGCGAGATCGTTGTTGTGCAGCACCAGGATGATGAACTGTGGATCGATCCATTCCTTCAGGTATTTCTTGATCGTGATGAGTTCGTTCATCCCGAGCATCTGGAATGCGCCGTCGCCGATCGTGCAGATAACCGACCGATCTGAGTAGGCGAATTTCGCCGCCACCGCGTACGGCATCGCGGCGAGCATAGTGGCGAGTCGTCCCGAAAGATCGCCCATCATGCCGCGTCGAAGGCGGATGTGATGACCGTACCAGTCAGCTGTCGTCCCGGCGTCGGCAGTGACGATGGCCTGTGCGGGAAGGCGCTTGTTCAGCTCGTGGTAGACGCGCCGGGGGTTCACCCCATCCGGATAGTGCAACATCGCCTGCGCTTCCATCTCGGCGTCCCACTCACGCATCCCGTCGACAACCGTGTTCTGCCATGACAGGTCGGTCTTGGCCTCGAGATGCGGGATGAGCGCGGCGAGCGTCGCCTTCACATCGCCCCAGATATTCAGTTCGGTCGGGTAGCGCAGGCCCATCAGCTCGGGCTTGAGATCCACCTGGATCGCCCGCGCCTGTCCGCTCTTGGGCAGAAACTGACTGTAGGGGTAGTTGGTGCCGAGCATGACCAGCGTGTCACAGTCCTTCATCTGGTGAAGGCTCGGCAGCGATCCGAGCAGCCCCAGCTGCTGTGAGTGGTAAGCAACGTCCGACGGCACAACCTGCTTTCCGCGAAGCGCCGTGATCAGGCCAGCTCCGGCCAGGCGTGCGGCTTCGAGGACTTCATCGGTGGCTCCGTTGGCGCCGTGGCCGACGATGAAGGTGACCCGGGTGCCAGCGTTGATGATGCTGGCAGCCTTGACGATCTCGCTCTCCGGGGGAACGACCGAGGTCGAGGGCGCGACGGCGCTCGAACGTGAGACCCAGGTGGCGACCTTGGGCTCCACCATCTCCATCGCCTGCACATCGTGGGGGATGACGATCACGGCAGGTTGAAGCCGAACGCGGGCTGTTCGGAAGGCGGTGTCCACCACTGCCTGCGCCTGCTGAGGCGACACGATCGTCTGCACGTACACGGCGACATCGGCGAAGGTGCGTTCGAGATGGCTTTCCTGCTGAGAGAATGTCCCCAGCGCGTTCAACCCCTGTTGGCCAACGATGGCGACAACAGGCTGGTTATCCATCATGGCGTCGTACAGGCCGTTGATCATGTGGAACGCGCCTGGACTCGATGTCGCGATACACACGCCAACCTCGCCGGTGAACTTGGCATGTGCCGTGGCCATCAGCGCGCAGATCTCCTCATGCGTGGGACGCACATAGGCCAGCCCGCGGCCCTCGCGTTCAGCCTTGCCGAGTGCTCCGTCAAAAGCGCCGATCCCGTCCCCGGGAAAGCCAAACACGCGGGTCACGCCCCATTGCCTCACTCGCTGGATCACGAAGTCACTGACGGTTGTCATGCCACGCCTCTCCGATGCTCACTGGACCGGCCAAGTTTTCGTAGTGCAGACGCTACTCGTTCCGCCGGGCCAGTCGCGACGGAGTCGGGCGCATCATCGGCCATCGCGCTGGCCCGCCGCCGAGCGCATCGCGACGAGCACGCCCAGACTCGCAGCAGCCAGGATCGCGACGGCACGGCGGTGGATCGACAGCTCGAGAACAGGCGACCATCGATGCGATCGCTGATCGAAGCGCCCGTGGGCCCCATGATCCTCCAGCTGGTCCAGCGGACGATCGAGGTTGTCGGCCCGATCGAGCTGTCGATCATCGGTCTGCTGCGCGCCGTATCCGGTCCGCCCCAGGTATCGGTCCAGGAGGCCGGGCACGAACTTCTGGCCCCAGACGGCGAGCAGCGTCGGACCGCCGACGAACAGTTCTCGTCGCGGATGCGTGGCTGCAAACAGGATCGCTCGCGCCGCGACCTCGGGCTCGAAGATCGGAGGGACCGGTTGTGCACGATTTGGGAGACGGCTCCGGACCCATCCGAACTGGGGCGTGTTGAGCGCCGGCATGTGAACGACCGTGACGCGCACGTGACTGCGGTCGTGGATGAGTTCGCAGCGCAAGGAGTCCGTGAAGCCGACGATCGCGTGTTTGGTGGCGCAATACGCCGACTGGAGCGGGATCGACCGGTAGGCCAGGGCCGACCCGATCTGGACGATGACCCCCGAGTCTCGTGGAGTCATTCGTCGTAAGGCCGCCAGGGTCCCGTGGACGTAGCCGAGGTAGTTGACCTCGGTCACCCGCCGATACTCATCCGCCGTCGTCTCACTGACGGGTGCAAAGACCGATTCCATCGCGTCATTGATCCAGACGTCGATCGGCCCGAGCTCCCGTTCGATGCGTTCTGCGGCAGCTTCGACCGCGTCCGCGTCGGCGACGTCGAGCGGCAGGACAAGCGCCCGTCCGCCGACAGCCCTCACCTCCGCCGCAGCCGCCGCCAGGCCAGCAGCCCCACGGGCGATCAAGGCGACATCCCAACCAGCGGCCGCGAATGTCCGAGCGGTTGCCCGGCCGACCCCTGCCGACGCTCCGGTGACTACGACGATCATGGCGATGAATCCTCCTTGGATGGATGATCGTGATTCGCCTGGTCGCGCCGCCGCGCTCGCCACTCGGCGAGCGCGCCCAGCGCGAGGGCCACGGAGACCGCCGCCGACGCCAGACACAGCGTGCAAAAGGCGTGGACGACCGTCGTCTGGATGACCACCAGCCCGAGAGCGACCACTGCCCCGGCCGAGGCGATCAAGGCGAGCGCACTGGCGACGACCAGGCGCCCACGCGGCCGAGCAAGAAGCACGACGCCAAGGAACCCATCGACCAGGTAGGCGACCGCTCCGACGGCCGCATCCGGCACGGGCAACGATCCCGCGATCGCGGAGGTCAGGACCCGCCGGCTGCCGTCGCCGAAGAACGGGTCCCATGGGTCGGCCACGAGACCGAGCTCGAACGCGGCGAGGTACGCGGAGATCGCGAATCCGACGAGCGCAAGGGCGACCAGCGCAGTCGGCCGATGAGCCATCTAGATGCCCACCGATTGCTCGTAGTACATGTTGTCCTCGCGTGAGCCGCCCTGGCCCTCGCCAATGCTGCGGTAGTCCGCGACGAGCTCGATCCGGCGCAGCCACTTGACCATCTTGAAACCCAGTTCTGTCTCCACCCGCAATCGGAGCGGAGCGCCGTACGCGACCGGGAGTGCCTTGAAGTTCATCTCGTAGGCGAGGATCGTCTGGGGCTGGCGCGCCTGGCGGATGTCCAGGGATCCGTAGAAGTGGTGCTGGCCGGTGGTGTCGAGGCCATAGGAATGGAAGATGAGATAGCGCGCTCCGGGGAGCGGGCGGCACGCGTCCAGGATCGCGCCCAGCGGGAACCCTCGCCAGGCGGCGACGGCCGACCAGCCCTGGATGCAGTGGTGTCTCGTGATCTGCGTTTGCTCCGGCAGCCTCTGGATGTCGTCCATGGACAGGCGCAGGGGCACCTCGACCAGGCCGATCACCTCGAGCCGCCAGGCCGCAAACCCGTCGGCCTGGATCCGCTTGTACTCGTCCGTCTCGGGTGGAACGCCGTTGATCGGGAAATACGGCGAGATCTCGTCGGGCCGATACGACTGGTGCGATCGCGCTCGGACCGCGAGTGACCGCATCGCCGGCCGGATCATGCTTCCCAGCAGGTGCTGGACGGTGCGCGGCGCGAACCGAGAAGCCCAGGATGTGACCGCGTAGATCCCCACGATGGCCGCGATCAGTCCCAGACCCAGCACGACCGCCACGCCCTGATCGTGGTCGTGCTGACCCAGGATGATGTCGCCCATGTTCCTGGCGAAGCCGGTATAAACGACCATGAACGTGTGAACGACGATGAAGACGACGAAAGCGACCAGACCCAGGAAGTGCAGGCTGCGCGCTCCCTGACGGCCCCTGAACAGGCGGGCGTAGCGCGGGAACGCGGCCTCGATCGCCGGGGACTGCGCGGCCGCGGTCAGGATGAGGAACGGCGCCAGCAGAAAGACGACCGCGGCGTAGGCGAGCTGCTGGAGTGGGTCGTACGGTTGGAAGGCGCTCGGCGGGGGTTGCTGGAGGCTGGCGTAGGTCAATAGCGTATGCCACGCGTCTGGAACGATCGACCAGGAAGTGGGGATGAGACGCTGCCACTCGCCCGTGGCGAACAGCAGGACGACATACACGAGGCCGTTGAGGAACCAGAAGATCGCTCCGAAGAAATGCCAGTGGCGCCCAAGACCGAGGTTGTTGCCGCCGGGTTGTCCCAGGAGCGGTGACACGTCGCGCTCCTGCTCGAGCGCCGTCCACGGCCGGTCGGTTGGAATGGGCTTTTTCGTGAACTTGATCCACTCGGTGCCCGGCGTCGAGTGCTCGTTCCAGTACAGCCGCGGATACGCGCCGAGGATCTGGATCCCGGCCCGGATCAGGAGGCCGATGAACAACGCGTTGATCCAATGCGCGGCGATGATCCAACCGGGAAAGCCCAGCGTCATGTTCGCCCGTTCATGCGCGCGCCACTCCGCGTGAACCGCCAGCATGAGAATCACGAAACGCGATCTTCATCCCCTGGACATCCTTCCATGAAGTACAGGACGGACGATAGGTCTCCCTCACCCAATGTATTTGCCAGCGGATCCAAGGTCCGTCATGTCCCTGACGTAAGCGGGCGCCCCCGATGAGCTCGAGTTTCGTCTGATAGGCGACGGAACAAGATGCACCGGAGCGGTACGTTCGCGACGATGCGGCGCTGTCGACCTGGCCCACGACCAAGATCGCGAGCCGGATATGCCGGGCACATGGGAGACGAGCCGATGCGGTTGCAGGACATGACGGCGGTTGTCACCGGCGGCGACACCGGGATCGGCAGGGCCATCAGCCTCGCAATGGTTCGGGATGGCGCCCGTGTGGTCATCGACTACGAAGGCGACGAGACCGCGGCCATGGCGCTCGTCGCGCAGATCCAAGACGCCGGTGGAACGGCCACAGCCATTCGCGCGGACGTCGCGCAGCCGACGCATGTGGCCGAGCTCATCGCGCACGCTGTGGAGACGTTCGGCGGTATCGACATCATGGTCAACAACGCCGGCACGGTGGAGCAGCATCCTTTTCTCGACATGCCCCTCGAGACCTGGACCAAGGTCATCGCGGTCGATCTGACGGCAGTCTGGTTGTGCTCCCAGGGAGCCGCGCGACAGATGGTCAGCCAGGGGCGCGGTGGGCGAATCATCAACATCTCGTCGGTGCACGAGGATCTGGCCATGCCCACGAACGCCCCCTACTGCGCCGCCAAAGGCGGGGTCCGGATGCTCATGCGGACCCTGGCAATCGAGCTCGCGCCCCATGCCATCACGGTCAACAACATCTGCCCCGGCGCCATCGACACCACGATGCACGCCGGTCCCAGAACCGATGACGAAGAGTTCGAGATCCTCCTCGACGAGATCCCGCTCCATCGGATGGGCACCCCCGAAGAGGTCGCCGACCTGTGCATGTACCTGGCCTCACCGGCGGCGTCCTATGTGACCGGTGCCTCGTACCTGATCGACGGCGGCATGAGCAAGACCAGCAGTAGCCTGTGATGAGCGCCCGGTTCGACTGCGATCTGGGAGCACAACCGAGCTCCCTGCCACACTTCTGGGAACACACCGTCGGCAGCGACCACGCGCCGATGGCCCTCCGAGCCGATTGGCGAGATCAACTGCGTCGTGCCCATGACGAACTCGGCTTTCGCCACGTTCGGTTCCACGGCATCCTCTCGGATGAATTGGGCACGCTGCTATGTGAACAAGACGAGCTGGTGTATTCGTTCCTCAACGCGGACAGCATCGTCGATTTCCTGTTGTCCATCGATGTGCGCCCATTCGTCGAACTTTCGTTCATGCCGACGACGCTGTCATCCGGTGACACGACCGTGTTCAAGTATCGCGGCAACGTCACGCCTCCCAAGGACTACCGACAATGGGCCGCGCTGATCACCAGGCTCATCGGCCATTGGGTGGATCGGTACGGCGTGGTCGAAGTCCGGCGCTGGTTCTTCGAGGTCTGGAACGAGCCCAACCTCAAGAGCTTCTGGACCGGCTCGCAGGCGGAGTACTTTGAGCTGTACCGTCACACGGTGGTGGCCATCAAGGCGATCGACGGTGGACTCAAGGTTGGTGGGCCCGCCTCGGCGGATAACGCCTGGATCCCTCCGTTTGTCGACTTTTGTCGCAGCCATCGGCTTCCGGCCGACTTCGTCAGCACGCATCACTATCCGACCGACGCATTCGGCAAGCCGGGCGACGACACCGAAACCCAGCTGTCGGAGAGCCGCCGCAGCGTCTTGCGCGAAGAGGCAACGGTCGCCCACCGGCAGGCCGACGGCATTCCGCTCTACTACACGGAATGGAGCTCGTCATCCAATCCGCGCGACCCGTTGCATGACGAAACCTACGCTGCAGCCTTCATCGTCAAGACCGTGCTCGAAGCGAACGGTCTCGTGGCGGGCTACAGCTATTGGACGTTTTCGGACCTCTTTGAAGAGAACTATCTCCCGTCGATACCCTTCCATGGCGGCTTCGGCCTGCTCAACCTTCACGGCATCGCCAAGCCGGCCTACCGAGCCTTCCAGCTGCTCCATGGCCTGGGGACCGGGTTGCTGCCGACGACCGGGTCGCACCCGACGGTCGATGTCTGGGTCGTCAAGGGAGACGGTGCGCTGACCGTGGTCTGCACGAATTGGGCCCTGCCCAGACATCCGATCACCGCCGAGCGCGTGCGAGTCCGTCTCGCGAGTGCGACGAACCCCGCCGCGGTCACGATCGAGCGGATCGACGAGACTCATGCCAATCCAAAGAAGGCATGGCAGGGAATCGGTGCGCCCGAGTACCTCAGCGACGTGCATCTGGATCGGCTGCACGATGCGTCGGCCGTCGCGAAGCGCTCGCTGCGCCACGACTATCGGGACGGGATGCTGACCCTCTCGTTCGAGATGCCGACCCAGGCAGTCGCCGTTCTCAGCGTGCGTATGGACCCCGAGGTGCGGCCGCCGCATATCCTGCCCAGATGAACGATCGGCATCATCGCGGCGCTTCGAGGCGGCTGCGACACCGCCTGACCGGTCTTCGTCCTGGCCGTGGGCAGCCATGGGCGGTCGAGGAGCCGATCCTCGCCGAACTCTTCAGCGTGGAGCGCCTCGAGCAGCATGCTGCGTCGCTCGCGACAGCCCAGTCCATCACGACCCAGCCCCGCCGCGGTCGGCCGATCAGGCCGCGCCTGGCCGACAACGGCCGTGTCCTGCTCGATTCGTATCGCGCGCTGGCCCGTGCGCTCAAGCAGGATCGGTCGATCACACCGGCGGCGGAATGGCTCGTCGACAACTTTCACATCGTCGATGACCAGCTGCGCGAGATCCGCGACGATCTTCCCCCAAACTACTACCGCGGGCTGCCAAAGCTTGCCGAGGGCCATCTTGAAGGATATCCAAGGGTCTTCGGGATCGCCTGGGCGTATGTGGCGCATACCGACAGCCATGTCGGCCCGGATAGTCTCCGACGCTTCGTCGCGGCCTACCAGCGAGTCGAGCCGCTGACCATCGGGGAGCTCTGGGCGATCCCGATCAGTCTGCGCATCGTCCTGGTCGAGAATCTCCGCCGCAGGTCCGAGGAGATCGTGCGCAGTCGGGCCGATCGGCAGAAAGCGGACGATCTCGCCGATTCGCTCCTGGGCGTTGGCGCGGACAGCCCGGAGGTCGCCATGGCCTCACTCCGACGCCTGCTCGCGACCACGCGGCCGGTCGCCGAGCAGGTCCGCCTCTTTCAGCGCCTGCGCGATCAGGACCCAGCCGTGACGCCGGCCTTGGGCCTGCTGGAAAACGCCGTGACGGCCCGGGGCGCGATGAGCGAAAGGATCGTGCACATCGAACATCAGCGTCAGGCGGCGATCCTGTTGACCGTCCGGAACGTGATCACCAGCATGCGTCTGATCTCCTGGTTCGACTGGGCCGGGTTCGTCGAGAGCGTCAGCCTTGTCGACGACGTTCTTCGTTCCGGCAGTCTCTACGCGGCGATGGACTTCGCCACACGCGATCAGTATCGCCGAGCCATCGAGGAGCTTGCCCGGGATTCGCATCTGACCGAGGTCGCCGTCGCCCGGCGTGCGCAGTCAATGGCCAGTGAGGCTCGCACCGACCTGGATCCGACCGAGGCTATCCTCGATGACGTCGAACTGGTAGATCGACGAGCGGACCCGGGCTACTACCTGATCTCCGACGGCCGGCCCGATCTCGAGCGCGCGCTCCACGTCCGCGTTCGCATGGCCGGCCGGCTGCGCCGAGCCCTCGCTTCCGCGACCCCGGCCTACCTCGGTTCCCTGGCCTTGGTCACGGCGTTGATCCTCGCGGTGCCGCTCTTCCTGGCCGGCAGCGGCAGCCCGGCCGGCCCGGGCCTGCTCCTCCTCGGGATCCTGGCCATCGTCCCGGCCTCGGACCTGGCGATCACGCTTGTCAACCGGATCGTGACAGACGCACTTGGCCCGAAACGCCTGCCCCGGCTCGAGCTGGCCGATGGCGTGCCATCCGGTCTGCGGACGTTGGTCGTTGTACCCACCCTCCTGGCAGACCCTTCAGGCGTCGAAGAGCAGGTCAACCGCCTCGAGGTCCACTACCTCGCGAACCCCGATGGCGATCTTCGGTTCGCGCTCATGTCCGATTGGCTCGACGCGTCGACCGAGAGCGTCGCGAGCGATCGCGAACTGCTCTCGGCGGCCGAGACCGCGATCGACCGCCTCAATGCCCGCCACGGCGAGGCACCGGGCGGCGGGGCCCGTTTCTTCCTCTTCCACCGGAAACGTCGCTGGAACGAGGCGTGCGGCTGCTGGATGGGCTGGGAACGCAAGCGCGGCAAGCTGCACGAGCTGAACGCGCTCCTGCGCGGCTCTACGACGACGGACATCCTGACGTCGTCACGGGCCGGCTCGAGCGCGCCGGCGGACGTGCGCTTCGTCCTGACCCTCGATGCCGATACCCGGCTGCCCACGGGTGCCGTGGCGCGTCTGGTTGGGACGATCGCCCACCCACTCAACCGGCCGAGCTTCGATCCGGGCACGGGGCGGGTCACGGACGGCTACGGCATCCTCCAGCCACGGATCACCCCGCTCCTCCCCACCAAACGCGATGCATCGTTCTTCCAGCGGACTTTCTCCGGGCCTGCCGGGATCGATCCTTACTCGTCCGCAGTGTCCGACGTCTACCAGGATCTCTTCAACGAAGGGAGCTACACCGGCAAGGGCATCTACGACGTCGACGCATTCGAGCATGCGCTGGCCGGCCGGGTGCCCGACAACACGCTTCTGAGCCACGACCTCTTCGAAGGCACCTTCGCCCGGGCGGGGCTGGTGACCGACGTCGCGCTGTTCGATGAGTTCCCATCGCGCTACCGGGAAGCCGCCGCGCGCCAGCACCGCTGGGCGCGTGGAGACTGGCAGCTGCTGCCGTGGATCATCGGTCGGGCACGCGACGCCAGCGGCCGACCGAGTCGAAGCCCGATGCCCGGCATCGCGCGCTGGAAGATGATCGACAACCTGCGCCGGACGCTGTCGGCGCCACTGACACTGGCCACCCTCCTTGCGGCCTGGACGATACCGTCGGCACCCGCCGGCGTGTGGACCGGGTTCGTCCTTGCCGTGCTCATCGTCCCGGCCGCGCTGCCGGTCATGGCGGGCCTGCCTCCCCGTCGCCGGGGCATCTTGAAGCGCGCCCATCTCCACGCCGTGGCTGCTGACATCGCCCTCGGCGCCGCCCGCGTGGCCCTCGGCCTGACCTTCCTCGCCCACCAGGCGGCGCTCATGATCGACGCCATCCTTCGCACCCTGTTTCGCCTGTCGGTCACTCGACGAGATCTCCTCGAGTGGACGACGGCGTCGCAGATCAAGGCCAGCCTCGAGCCGGAGTTGGCCGCGGTCTACCGACAGATGGCCGGCGGTGTCGCCATCGCGATCGTCATTGGCGCCCTCGTTCTCGGTCTGAAGCCGGCGGCGGGTCCAGTCGCCGCTCCGTTCGTCATCCTGTGGTTGCTCTCGCCAGCCATCGCGCGATGGGTGAGCCTGCCGTCCGTCGATCCGGCGAGACGCCAGCTCTCGGTCGCCGACAGCGACTCGCTCCGACGCATCGCTCGCCGGACCTGGCGCTATTTCGAGACGTTCGTCGGTCCCGAGGACCACGCACTGCCCCCGGATAACTTCCAGGAGGATCCACAACCCGTCGTCGCCCACCGAACATCGCCGACGAACGTTGGCTTGTACCTGCTGGCCACCATCGCGGCTCGCGATCTCGGCTGGATCGGCACGCTCGAGATGGTCGAACGACTCGAGGCGACGTTCGCGACGATGGCCGAGCTCCAACACGTTCACGGGCACCTCTACAACTGGTACGACACGCGTGACCTCCGTCCGCTCGAGCCCGCCTACGTGTCGTCGGTCGACAGCGGCAACCTGTGTGGTGCGCTGCTTGCGCTGTCGAGTGCGTGTCGAGAGATGCTCGACCGGCCCCTTCCGGTCGAGCACGCGCTGGCCGGCCTCGGCGACGCGATTCATCTGACGCAGGAGGCGGCCGACGCGATCGGCAACGAACGACGGACGCAGACGACCTCTCGACAGCACCTTGCCGAAGCCCTCGAGCCACTGGCCGTGACATGGGCGGTCCCGGCGACACCCGCGGCGTGGGCCGCTCAGCTGGCCGAGATCGCGATCCACGCCCGAACCCTCGTGGACACCGCCGCCGCGTTGACTGCGGAACGCGACGAGGACCCGGGCAGCGACCTCGTATTCTGGGCGGAAGCGGCGCGCCGCACCGTGGACAGCCATCTCCGGGATCTCGAGTCGCTCCGGCCATCCATCGGTGCCAACTCTACGGGCGACGGGTTCGCCACCCATGTGCCGCCATTTCCCACGCTCGCAGAGCTGTGCCACCGGCAGTCCGCGCGACCGGACGGCGACGAACCGGCTCCCGAGACGCTGGGCCGGCGTCTCGTGGCCCTCGCCGACGGAGCCCAGCGACTCTTCCGGGAGATGGACTTTGGTTTCCTGTTCGATCCGACGCGCAAGCTGTTGTCGATCGGCTTCCAAGTGGTCGATGGAGCGCTCGACCCGAGCTACTACGACCTGCTCGCCTCCGAGGCCCGCCTCGCGAGCTTCCTCGCGATCGCCAAAGGCGACGTCGCACCGGAGCATTGGTTCCGGCTCGGTCGGGCATTGACCCCGGTGGGTGCTGGCTCGGCCCTCGTCTCATGGTCGGGGTCGATGTTCGAATACCTGATGCCGGCCCTGCTGATGCGCGCGCCGGCCCAGAGCCTGCTGGATCAGACGTACCGCTTGGTCGTGGCGCGCCAGATGACCTATGCAGCTGAACGTGGCGTGCCGTGGGGTATGTCCGAGTCGGCGTTCAACGCGCGCGACCTCGACCGGACCTACCAGTATTCCAGCTTCGGCGTGCCTGGCCTGGGCCTCAAGCGCGGTCTCAGCGAGGATGTTGTCGTCGCCCCGTATGCCACCGCCCTCGCCGCGATGATCGAGCCCGAGGCGGCGGTCCGGAACTTCGCTCGGCTCGCCGATATCGGTGCCGGCGGGCGATACGGCTTTCGCGAGGCGCTTGACTACACGGCACGACGGCTACCGGAGGGCGTGTCGGTAGCGGTCGTCATGAGTCACATGGCGCACCATCAGGGGATGGCCCTGGTTGCGACCGACAATGTCCTCAATGGTGGTGCGATGGTCGAGCGCTTCCATGCGGATCCGATCGTCCAGGCGACCGAACTCCTGCTGCAGGAACCGATGCCGCGCAACGTCCTCGTGGCGCGGCCGCGCGCCGAGGAGGTCAGAGGCCCGGCCGATGTGCACGACCTCGTGCCGCCGGTCGTGCGTCGGTTTACCTCACCCCACGACACGACACCACGGACCCACCTCCTCTCGAATGGACGCTACGTCGTCATGGTGACTGCTGCCGGATCCGGCTACAGCCGGTGGGGTGACGTCGCGGTGACGCGCTGGCGGGAGGACGTGACCCGTGACTCGTGGGGCAGCTACCTCTTCCTGCGTGACACACGGTCCGGCGCGGTGTGGTCAGTCGGGCATCAGCCGAGCGGGGTGGAGGCGGACAGCTACAACGTCAGCTACGCGGAAGATCACGCCGAATTCTCGCGTCGCGACGGATCGATCGTGACGGCCATGACGATCCTGGTGTCGGCCGAGGACGATGCCGAGATCCGTCAGGTCTCGCTGACCAATCTCAGTTCCCGCAACCGCGAGGTCGAACTGACGTCGTACGCCGAGATCGTGCTGGCGCCGCAGGCCGCGGACATCGCGCATCCAGCCTTCCAGAACCTGTTCGTGCAGACCGAGTTCGTGCCCGAAATCGACGCCCTCCTCGCTACCCGTCGGCCGCGCTCCAGCGACGAACGCCAGATCTGGGCCGCCCACGTGATGGCGGTCGACGACCCGATCAGTGGGGCCGTCCAGTACGAGACCGATCGCGCGCGCTTCGTTGGTCGCGGCCGATCGGTCCGCGCCCCCGTCTCGGTGATCGACGGCCGTCCATTGTCGAACACGGTCGGTGCGGTTCTGGATCCCATCTTCAGCCTCCGCTGTCGTGTATCGCTCGCCCCCGGCGCGACGGCCCACGTGCTCTTCTCGACCGTCGTGGCCGAGTCGAGGGAGGCGGTCCTGGACCTGGCCGACAAGCACCGCGACGTCGCAAGCTTCGAGCGCGCGACAACGCTGGCTTGGACGCAGGCGCAGGTCCAGCTCCACCATCTGGGCATCGATACCGACGAGGCGCACCTGTTTCAGCGCCTGGCCAATCGGATCATCTATTCGGACCCGACGCTCCGGCCGTCGGCAACCCTGCTCGCCCGCAACGAGCAGGGAGCGCCCGGCCTCTGGCCCCACGGCATATCCGGCGATCTCCCGATCGTCGTCGTGCGAGTCGACGACAGCGCGGACATCGATATCGTCCGCCAGCTGTTACGGGCGCACGAATACTGGCGACTCAAACTGCTCGATGTCGATCTCGTCATCGTCAACGAGCACGGTGCCTCGTACGCGCAGGATCTCCAGGACGCGCTGGAGATGCTTGTGCGAACCAGGCGGTCGACACTCGTCCACGAGGATCATGCAGCCCACGGGAGCGTCTTCATCCTGCGCGGTGACCAGCTCTCGGCTGACGAGCGCACGCTGCTCCAGGTGGCCGCTCGGGCTGTCCTCCTGAGCCGGCGGGGTAGCCTCGCCGACCAGGTCATTCGCGGCGAACGAGCGTATCGGCTCGTCCCGACGCCTCCATCGCCGTCAGCTACGAGACCAGCCCGTGCAGACGCCGCGACGCCGCACCGGGACCTCGAGTTCTTCAACGGACTCGGGGGCTTCGCCGACGACGGGCGGGAATATGTGGTCGTCCTCGGCCCGAGTCAAGCCACCCCGGCTCCGTGGTTGAACGTGATCGCCAATCCGTCATTCGGGTTCCAGGTCTCGGAATCCGGGTCGGGCTACAGCTGGTCGGAGAACAGCCGGGAGAACCAGTTGACACCGTGGTCCAACGACCCGGTCGGCGATCCGGCGGGTGAGGCGCTCTTCATCCGCGACGATGATGACGGGGAGCTGTGGGGTCCGACGGCGCTGCCGATCCGCAAGGATGGCTCGACCTATGTAGCCCGGCACGGGGCGGGCTACAGCCGCTTCGAGCATCTGCACCATGGGATCCGCCTCGACCTCGTGCAGTTCGTGCCACTCGACGAGCCCGTGAAGATCTCGATCCTGACCATCGAGAACCGATCCGGTCGTTCGCGGCGTCTGTCGGTGACGGCTTACGCGGAGTGGGTGCTCGGGTCATCGCGCGGTGCGACTGTGCCCCACATCGTCAGCACCCTCGAGCCGGCGACCCAGGCGCTGCTCGCCCGTAACCCGTGGAACACGGAGTTCGGCGGCAGGGTCGCGTTTTTCGACCTCGGTGGACGCCAGACGGCCTGGACCGCCGACCGGACCGAGTTCCTGGGTCGCAACGGTGCGCTCGACCGGCCGGCAGGTCTCGACCGAGGACAACGCCTCCTTGGAGCCGTTGGCGCAGGGATGGATCCGTGTGCCGCCCTGCAGACGAGCTTCGAGCTCGCCGACGGTGCGCAGACCGAGGTCCTGGTGTTGCTCGGCGAGGCGGACGACAACGATGCTGCGGCCAACCTGATCCGGCGCTGGCGCTTGGCCGACCGCGAGGCGGCGTTGCGGGACGTGCGCACTCGATGGGACGACATCCTGGGCGGTCTCCAGGTTCGGACACCGGACCGCTCGATGGACGTCATGGTCAACAGCTGGCTGCTGTACCAGACGCTGTCCTGCCGCCTATGGGCCAGGACAGCCTTCTACCAGGCGGGCGGGGCCTACGGGTTCCGGGACCAACTCCAGGACGTCGCCGCGCTCACGACGGCGCAGCCGATGCTTGCGCGCGAGCACCTGCTGCGCGCGGCCGGGCGTCAATTCCTCGAAGGGGACGTCCAGCACTGGTGGCACCCTCCATCGGGTCGTGGCGTGCGGACGCGGATCTCGGACGATCGCCTCTGGCTGCCGTATGCCGTCCATCGCTATGTCGCGGCGACCGGTGATGCCGCCGTGTTCGACGAGATCGTCCCGTTCCTCGAGGGACCTGCCTTGAGGACAGACCAGGAGGACGCGTACTTCCAGCCCGCACGCTCCGAAACGTCGGCGTCACTCTTCGAGCATTGTGCACGAGCGGTCGATCGCAGCCTGGCCCTGGGTGCCCATGGACTGCCCCTGATCGGATCGGGCGATTGGAACGACGGCATGAACCGAGTCGGCAAGGCGGGTCGCGGCGAGAGCGTCTGGCTCGCCTGGTTCCTGTACTCCGTCCTGACGACCCTCACGCCGATCGCCGAAGTCCGTGGCGAGCATCAGCGCGCTGAACGCTGGCGCGCTCACATGAAGAAACTCAGACGGGCGCTCGAGCGCGATGGATGGGACGGCGATTGGTACCGACGGGCCTTTTTCGACGATGGCTCGCCACTCGGATCCGCGATCGATGCCGAGTGCCGGATCGATTCGATCGCACAGTCGTGGAGCGTCCTGTCGGGTGCCGGGAACCCGGCCCACGCTGCACGGGCGATGGCAGCGGTCGATGAGTACCTCGTGCGCCGGGGCGACAGCCTCGTGCTGCTCCTCACGCCGCCGTTCGACCACTCGGACCTCGACCCGGGCTATATCAAAGGCTATGTGCCCGGCGTACGCGAGAATGGGGGCCAGTACACCCACGGAGCGATCTGGGCCGTCATGGCCTTCGCAACCCTCGGTGACGGCGACAAGGCGAGCGAACTCTTCTCCATCTTGAACCCCATCAACCACGCCAGCACGCGGGCCGGCGTCCAACGCTACAAGGTGGAGGCCTATGTCATGGCGGCGGATGTCTACGCCGAGACCGCCCATGTCGGTCGGGGCGGCTGGACCTGGTACACCGGTTCCGCCGGGTGGATGTACCACGCCGGCGTCGAGGCGATCCTCGGCTTTCAGGTGCGAGGCGCCGCGCTCCTGGTCGAGCCGTGCATCCCGCGCGCCTGGCCCGGGTACGAGATCGACTTCCGCTACCACTCTGCTCGCTACCACATCGTCGTGACGAACCCGCTGGGAGTCAGTCGCGGAGTCGCCTCGATCTCGCTCGACGGACGAACCCTGACGGACGAGGAGATCGCCATCCCGCTCGCAGACGATGGTGGATCGCACCGCGTCGACGTCGTGCTGGGTCAGCCGCGATGACCGATCCGCGCTCCGATGATGCGGTTCTGGAACGGCTCCAGCGTGTCGCGTTCAGCTACTTCGTGCACGAAACCAATCCCGTCAATGGGCTGGTCATCGACAAGACCGCGACGGACTGGCCCGCCAGCATTGCTGCCGTCGGGCTGGCGCTGGCGTCGTACCCGGTGGGCGTCGAGCGAGGATTCATGACCCGAGGTGCGGCGTTGGAGCGGACCCTGGCGACCCTGCGTTTCTTCTGGACGAGCCCGCACGGGCCCGAGGCCGACGCGACCGGGTATCGCGGCTTCTATTACCACTTTCTCGACCTTGAACACGGCCGACGCGCCTGGGAGTGCGAGCTTTCGACGGTGGATACAGCCTTGTTCCTGGCCGGCGCGTTGACGGCTGCGAACTACTTCGATGGGGACTCGAGGGATGAGCGCGAGATTCGGGGCCTCGCCGACCGGCTCTATCGCCGGGCCGACTGGCAGTGGGCTCAGAACGGCGAGGAAACCGTCGTTCACGGCTGGAAACCCGAGTCTGGCTTTCTGAAGTACCGCTGGAAAGGCTATGACGAGGCGCTGCTGCTGTACATCCTGGGTCTCGGCTCACCGAGCCTTCCGCTGCCCGACAGCAGCTATGTCGCGTGGACCCGGTCCTACGAGTGGCGAACGACGTACGGCTACGAGTATCTCTACGCAGGACCCCTGTTCACTCACCAGCTGTCGCATCTGTGGATCGATTTCCGCGGTATCCAGGACACCTACATGCGCCATCGCGGCATCGACTATTTCGAGAACAGTCGACGAGCGACATATGTCCAGCGGGCGTACGCGATCGACAACCCCCAGAAGTTCGCCGGCTACAGCGATGGGTGCTGGGGGATTACCGCCAGTGACGGCCCCGGTCCGTCCACGATCACGATCGATGGCAAGAAGCGCGAGTTCTTCGATTACCTGGGCCGCGGCGTGCCGGACGGGCCGGATGACGGCACGGTCGCGCCGTGGGCCGTGGTGGCGTCGCTGCCGTTCGCGCCCGAGATCGTGCTGCCGGCGATCGACTATTACGTCGATCAGGTCCAGTTGGGGAAGGACGATCCGTATGGCTTCAAAGCCACCTTCAATCCAACCTATCCGACCACGTCCGAGTCCCCGTACGGCTGGGTCTCGCCTTGGCACTACGGGCTCAATCAAGGGCCCATCGTCTTGATGATCGAGAACTATCGAACGGGTCTCGTGTGGCAGTTGATGCGACGGTGCACACCCATCGTCACTGGATTGCAGCGGGCGGGATTCCGCGGCGGCTGGCTGTAGGGTGGCCGCATCCGTCCCAAGTTCTTCGCCGAGGGTTGGCCGCGCCTCGCCCAGAAACCTGTCACTAGACTCTCGCCCTCTGGGTCCGGCGGAGGCGATGCGGTTGGCGCGAGTCGGCATCACCGCTACTCGGGACCGTGCGACTTCGTATGTGGCTTCAGATCCATCGGGCCGAGACGGACGGTGACATCGCGGGTGTGGCGCGAACGCTGGTAGCCCCGAGTCCGTGGAGTCGGATAGCTGGGAGCATGCTGCCGTCCAGCACAGGAGGCAGCCTTGGGAGCAGGTCCCAATCGTTCAGAACCAGCTAGTCCGCCGCCGCTCGATCGGGTCGATGACGAACGCACCGCGTCCCACGCAGGCCGAGGCGAGCTACGTCGCGAATGCGGTCTTCGATGGGGCCGATGCCCTCGTGCTCAGCGGCGAGACGGCGATCGGGGCATACCCGATCCTCGCGGCCGAGGCCGCCGCGCGCATCGCGTCACTATGCGAGACCGACGGGGCGGTGTGAGCGAGCATGAATTGCGCGGAGAGTTGATCGCGAAAAGTACAGAGGCCCTCGGGGTGACCCGAGGGCCTTTCGTTTGGGTCGACAACAACGAGGTCCCCCCTGTCAGGCTCGGGCTGCTGAGCTCCGAACCACGAACAGGAGGGACGACTTGCAGTCTGAGGACACCTGGATGGAACTGCACGTGCTGCATCACCACGGCTGGTCGATCGCCAGCCTCGCCCGCGAGTTCGGACTGGACTGGCGGACGGCGAAGCGCTACGCCACAGCGACCGCACCGCCGCGCTATCGGCCACGGGTCCGCCCAGCCGAGCTGACCGCGGCCGGTCTGGCCCACGTCGAGCGGCGCCTGACCGCCTGCCCCGACCTGCGCGCGACGGTCCTCCACCGCGAGCTCGTCGACGACTATGGGTACACCAGGTCGTACACCAGCCTGCGTCGGCGGGTGGTCGTGCTCCGGCCACGCCAGACCGCCGAGCCCGAGATCCGGTTCGAGACCGGCCCCGGGATCCAGACCCAGGGCGACTGGACCGATTGCGGAACGTGGCCGCTCGGCGACGGCACGGCCGAACTGTCCGCCTTCGTGGCCATCCTCGGCGATTCACGGATGCCAGCAGTCCGCTTCGTGACCGACAAGACGAGGACCACGACCCTGCGCGCGATCGTCCGCTGCGTCGACGACCTCGGCGGCGCCAGCGCCGAGTTCCTGACCGACCGCGACACGGCGCTGATGTCGGGCAGTCGCGCCGACGGCAGCCCGATCTATGCGCCCGAGTGGGTCGACACCGCGGCCCTCCTCGGCACGAGACCGCGAGCCTGCCGGCCGTATCGGGCCAAGACGAAGGCTTATGCAACTGACTGCACCTCATGGGCCGTTTCGGGCGTTGGATCATGGCGCGCGGCGTCGGCACGCTTGCGGCTCCGGTACGCAGCGTAACAACAGCGCGCGCTGCACCACTTCTTGCC